>JAZRYG010000033.1:0-4637 GCA_045600605.1 Bacteroidales bacterium | reverse complement strand
CGTGAACCGATTTCCGGAGTGTCTATCAGCAGGCCATACTCCTTTTCCCACAGCCTGAGGTTGGTGTCGATGATGTTTTCAAGCGCGTCAGGCTTGATGAACCTCCCAGTCGAGAAATCTATCCTGAACACCGGATATTGCTTCCATTCCTTCTCCAACTCTTCAATTTTCAAGCCTTTGAAAAGCTCTTTTTCGCCTTTGAAATAACTCTCAAGTGTTGAAATGAGTAATGATTTTCCGAACCTGCGCGGGCGGCACAAGAAACAGATGCGCTTCTGTGCGAGGTTGTAAACGAGGTCGGTCTTATCGACGTAAACCATGCCTTCCTCAATGAGGGTCTTGAATGTCTGGGTTCCGATTGGGTATTTCATAACTATTGTGTTTTTCAGGCTGTAAAAATAATAAAATTCAGGCAGAGTGTGATGTTTTGGCGAGGTTTTTTCATTTTACATCATTGTTTCACATCTGTCGATGATTGTATTCGCAATTCGGAAGCCTTCGTCGCTTACACCTTTCGCCTGATTACCGTCATAATTCATATAAAGATGCATCACATCATAACCATCATTAACAAAATCAAGTAGTTTTCTGTCGCGTTTGCCAACGGCTTCGAGATAAGTGTTGATATCGACACGGGTTCTGCGATCTTTCCGCACATGAAACACCGCATCAAGAGCCATAAGTACGCCGAGCCACAGATAATTACCGGCAGCTCTGACGTATTTTTCATCTTCATAGCGTTTTGTCTCAATATTCAATTCGCCGTTTTCACTTAATGTCCTGCGGGCATTTTCAACGTAGCGTCTCGCCTCTGCAATTGGATCATTTTTCTTTCTCATAAAAATTAATCTCTAATTCTGTTTTTAAAAAATACGCCGCAAAATTACAATGCTTTTAGCTTCTTGTCAAGAACTTTTTTCTTAAAAGATTTTAGAAACTGTTTTGATTTCTTACAATGATAATTATATTGTATGTCATTTCGATGCGATTTGCATATCTTTCCGGCAGATTTTCCTCGTTTCACTCCTTGAATAGCCCGCTATTCTTCGTCGCAAAACAAGAAAAATCTGCTCGAAAATCTAATGCAAATCCCTATCGAATAAATCAAAACAGCTTCTTAAGATTTCTTCATAAAAATGCAGCTGATGTTAAAAAATTTTAACATTGGTGTCCGATAAAAACAAATAGAAGAAGTGTTGATGGCTGAATGTCCACAGTTTTGGTTATGGTTTTGGTTAAAAAGCGCAGAAATAGCGTCGGTAGCATATGTCGAACACGCCATACTTGGTGAACGCCGGCTCGGAGAGCATCAGGCGGCGGAGGCGGTGTTTCGACACCTTGTGGGCCGCCATTTTCCGCAACGTGCGCAGGCATATTCCAAGAAGTCTTTCCCTGTCGATGTGCATGAAGTAGCCGCGGATGTCCATCTTCATGATGTAGCACGGACGGGTGTAGTTGCGGCTCTCGCTGCTGGTAGGGCTTGCTGCGCTTGTGGCGGAGGGAGCCTTCGTATATATGAGCCGACCGTCATGTCTGTGTTGTCCCGCCACTTGCGCGGCGGGCCCGCTGCCTGTGAACTTACCCTTCAGAAATTCTCTGCTTGATCTCTTGTTTTGTTATATCAGTTTTGACAGTCTGGTCTTGAGGTCCGACAGGAACGACATCGACTCCATCGGCGTCCTGCTCTCTATCGGGTACGACAGGATGTCGTGCATGATGTCGGTGAGGCGCAGCCCGACGGTATTCTTCATAAGCCTGCGTGTGGTCTTGAACTCCTGCACATAGCGCACGCACAGCCACGCGCTCCACTCGTACGCACGGTAGAACGAACCTTCTTTGAACAGGTTGATACGCAAGCACTGCGCCATGTCTGCGCGGAGCCTTTCCGTCTCGAGTATGTCTTTCAGTTGTGCCATCTCACTGTCGTTTGTCTGTCGGTGTATCTTTTTTCTTGTTGTCTTACCTGGTTTATTCCGGAGAAAACCGCCTTACGGCGGTATTGGAGCTTACGCCTGTGGGTTTGCCGGTGAAAAGCACCGGACGCCGGCTTGGTAGCCCGCTCCGCGAGCGCCGGCGCCCGATGCTTTTCACCCTCCGCGCGTCGCTCCTCTGCGGCGCGGGAAGGGTAAGCCTGCAAAACGGAGACTACTGCACGAGGCGGACGGCATTTCCGTTGTTCCGATTGTCGTTGTTCGTGTTCACATTGCCCGAATTGAAGCACACGCAGTACGCGCGGTTCTCGTAGGGAGTACTCGACCAGTAGTAGCCCGAGCCAACAAAGCTCACGCTCATACTGACGCGGGCGCCGGCGGCAGGGAGGAAGACAGCGCCGTCGGGAATCGCATCGAGGCCTGTTGTCGCTCCTGTGTAATTGTCAACAAAGATTATGAGACCATCGACTCCGTTTTCAAGTTCCGCCCACACGCATGGCTTGCCGCAGCCGGTCTCACCTTTGACCTGCCTCGTGTTTACCAGATAGTACCACCCGGCTTCGCTCAGTGTGCGCCATGACTTTTGATGCGAGAGTGACAAGCCTGTCAACGGTGATTGGAGCATGGCAATGAAAAAATTTTAAGCGTGCAGAGGTGCTAAAAAAGTCATCCTGCAGCCGACTAACTTGATTTTGTAAAATTTTGCGATTTCCACACAAATCGGCAAACATTTTGCAGCGATGATGCAGAAACCATCCTGACAGCAAGTTAATCTCCACATATCACATGTATCTATCGTATTGTCTTTTACAGAGATACGTGCGATATGTGGAGAAAATTTGCAACAACCATCAACTTTGTAGAGACGCGATGTATCGCGTATGACTCCCTGTGGTTATCACAGCATTGAGCTAGCATTTAATCCGTCACATCCACCACCAAACGGACCGCATAACAATTGCACACTTTACCGAAAGAAGAAGAACTCGTACCTGAATCATTAATCAAGAGGTTTTTCGCATAAAAATTACTTGGATATGATGGATGATCATATTTAGTCCTGGACCAGTAACGTGTCTGAGCGGATTGATAAGTCGGCCCCCCAAAATAATCTTGATTATAGTATCCTGTGCAAGGGAGAAATACGGCTCCGGCTTCTTCCATTTTCGACCATTTATCTTTATCGTATTCATTTGCCGTAAATCCTGTGGTAGAAGAAGGGACGAACGACACTCCGTCGGGCAACTTGAACATGTCGGGAAGGAGTATAAGGCCTTTGACCGAGCCTACTTCCACGGTTATCGTCGCATATCCGAACAGATCAGCGGCCTGTGCCGCCGCGCCGTTGTACTTACCCTCGCGTTCCGACATCAGATAGTCCCATTCGCCTTTAGGATCACTCCATGATGTGAGTGTGCGGTAGCCATTCTCACCATCAATGGTGTTATTGCCCCATTCCACAAAGTCTCCGCCGATTTCAGTCGAGGAATTATACATGCCCCAGTTACATCCTGGTCCATCTGTTGACCACCCGAAGATCCCACGGCCAACATCAGTGCCGCTGCTGGCCCCATAGACGCCATTAATGCATCTGGGATAATTATTGAGCGTTCTGAAGTCGTATTGGTTCGCCTCGAAATGCCAGCCAATTATCATAGTAGAGGTTGCCGCGAGAAAACTTAACTTTTCTGCCATCGGCCACCGAGAAATACGCGGGAATCTTGATATCCACCTTTATCGCACTACCGTCGTCTGGCATACGGTAGAACTTGTTCGCCTCTATGCCGTTTTCAAGGGTCGTCGTGCCTTTAGCGCCATCGTCGCCGCCGAAGTTCAGCACCTCCTCTGTGTCGTACCGCTCGGCACGAGCATCACGTAACGCTCACCGTTGCCGCCGCTGAGTCTGATGTCGCCTTGTGTGACGTCGAAGCTGAAGTCACTTGCGCTGAAGTTTACCGTCATCTTGTTGTAGATGTGCTCGCCGCTCAGCGTAAGTGCGTCTGTGTATGGGGTCGTCCCATCCTTGAAGTAGAAGTACGCTATCGCCACCTTGCTCACCAACATCACGTTGATGCCTGTCACAACGCCGTTAGTCACCGTACCATTCGCGCTGCCGTAGCCTACGTGGCACGAACCGAGGTCATTAAGAAGGCCTGTCTGCTCGGCGAACGAAACTTCAACAGATGTCCCGTCATTTTCCAATGTACGCTCGGCGCGGCCAAGATAATAGAAGTGGAACGTCTGCTCGCCTCTCGTATCCTTCGTCAGAGTCACGTTGCCGCTGAATGTGCCTGTGGGGTTGTCAGCACCGCTCGTCAACGTGAGACAACCGATGCATTTGCTGCCGTCGCCCACGTAGAGCTTGTCGCCGCTGCTCCATGTTATGCGGCCATCGGCGTCGATGTTCGTCTTGCTGCCAGGGCCGGCCGTAACCGTCATGCTCACCGTCACGCCCTCCGTCGCCGACGGCGTCGGGAACTTCACTTCAGGCTTCCTGCACTGCGTGAGCAGCAGCGCAACAGCCATAATCATTAGTAATGTCCTTCTCATTGTCGTTGATTTTTGTTTTGATTTCATTTTACTTCTAATTTTACTTTTCACCTTCTTGATCTTTGAATTTTTGAATCTTTAAATCTTCGAATCTCTACGCCGCTTCAGCCCCGCGTAGCACAGTCCCGACACGGTGAGTGCGAGCAGGCCCGCGCC
>JAZRYG010000032.1:0-2234 GCA_045600605.1 Bacteroidales bacterium | reverse complement strand
GAGGTACGCACGCACGGATGGAACTGCCGACGCAAGCCACTCCCTGTCGGCACTCACCACGTAGAAGTCATCGACGTAGCGCCCGTAGTGGCGGCACTTCAGCACCCGCTTCATATACTGGTCGAGTTCGTTGAGATACACGTTGCTGAACAGCTGCGAGGTGAGGTTGCCGATGGGCAGGCCGCAGCCCTCAGGACTGTTGAAGAGGCTCTTGTCGTGGGGCAAATCGGCCCAATCTGACGGCTCGCCCACGATGTGACAGCCGTGGATGGGATTGAGCGTCACTATCTCGCGCGTGAGGTACTCCACAAAACCCATGTCCACCACGTCGCGCCAGCGCTGAGGGCGGTGTTTCGACACCCTGTGGGCGGACATCCTGCGGAGCGTACGGAGGCATATCTCTAACAGACGCTGTCTGTCGATGTGCATGAAGTAGCCGCGGATGTCCATCTTCATGATGTAGCAAGGCACCGTGTAGTTCTGGCTCTCCTGCCGGATGTGCCGTTCGAGCCTCGATATTCCGAAGTGCGTGCCGCGGCCCTTGATGCAGCTGTACGTGTCGTGGATGAACGTCCGCTCATACAGCTCGTGCGTGTAGTTGTAATAGAGATGGTGGACGACCCTGTCGCGGAACTCGGCGGCGAACACCTCGCGGCGTTTCGGGTCGGTGATGATGAAGCACGACGACGGGCAAGGACGATAATTCCTGCTGTACAGCTCGTCGCACAGGGCCTCCAGATTTTCGTTGAGATGGCTCTCGAACTGTTTTACGTATGGCTTGCCGCGCTTGTGGCGGCGCGCGTCGATATAGGCGTCGTACAAATCTGACAGCAGCTGTTCTCGTGTGAGAACGTAAGAATAAGACATTGGCAAGTGCTGTGACGGGCAGACGGGCCGCACCGTGTAACCGTTGTACCGATTGTTGTTGTTCATGTTGAAATTGCTCGAGTTGAAGTTCAAGTTGCGACCGTTGTTCGGATTGCTCGTGTTGAGCGAACTCGACCAGTAGTTGCCGTTAGAGCCCGCATTGTTGAGGCTCGTCCCATTGCGGTAGCCCGCAGCAGGGAGGAAGCCTGGCGTCAGCAGCCTGTTGTTTGCGGGACGGAAGGAGCCTTTGGGTATTTTGAGCCAACCATCCCCTATGTTGATGTCCTTCCTTGTCGAAGGCCGGCTGCCTGTGAACTAACCTTTGTCTGTTTTCTTTACCTTTTGACGCTCATATTATCTTTGAAACCTGCTGTTTCAGCTCCGCAAGGAACATCATGCACTCCATCGGGGTGCGCTGTTCTATCGGATAGGCGAGGATGCCGTGCACAATGTCGGTCAGCTTCATGGGGGCGCCGTCCGGGTACAGCCGCTGATCCTCGAGTTTCTTCTTCGACGACTCGGTGAGCGGCACGCTGCGCTTCCAGTTGGCGAACTCCTCGGCCATCGTCTCGGCGTCGCCCGACTCTTCCGTGAGCGACTGCGGCAGGCGCACGCTCACGCTCTTGTCGCCGTTGAACGACACCTCCGCGTCCTGCGGAGTGTATTTCTGCAGGCTCGCGACGGGGAAGCCCACGAAGACGATGCTGTCTTCGCTGTCCTTGAGCAGTCTGTGTGTCGGCTTGAATTGTTTTATATAACGGAAGCACAGCCACGCGCTCCACTCGTACGCGCGGTAGAACGTGCCCTCCTGGAAAAGGTGGACCACGCGTCGCGACTCAGACGTGTCTCTCTTTTTCTCTGTCTCCAGTATTTCTGCCAGTTGTGACATTGTTGTTGGTTTTTAAAATTTCGCCGCCTCCGGCGGCTTTGTTTTTTCCCGAAAGAAATTCCGGGATGTCGGCTCGGTAGCTCGCCTGGGGGCGAGCGCCGACACCCAGGAATTTCTTTGCGACTCACGTCTGCGCGTCTCGCGGACTGACAAAGGTCAGTTCTGTGACGGGCAGACGGGCCGCACCGAGTAACCGTAGTACCGAAAGTTGTAGTTCAGGTAGAAAAGGCTCGAGTTGAAGTACAAGTAGCGACCGTTGCCCGGATAGCTCGTGATGAGCGAACTCGACCAGCAGTAGCCGCAAGAGCCCGCACTGCTGAGGCTCGTCCCACCGCGGTAGCCCGCAGCAGGGAGGAAGATGTATTTCGTGGCATCGGACTTGTTAGCGCATTTCCAACCGGCCACGCCGTTGAACTCCTTGTTGCCCTCGGCGTACCATGTACGGTCGGTGTTGTTGATGAGCTCGGTGAACTCATCC
>JAZRYG010000031.1:0-2461 GCA_045600605.1 Bacteroidales bacterium | reverse complement strand
CGGAATTGTGTTAAAAGCCTTTTACAAATCAGTTTTTTCTTCAAGAGTCGCATCTCCGTACCAAAACTTTACTGTATCTTTGCGACGTGAGTTTATTCATTTTACAAATCAAATTTTTTACATCATGGCAAAAATAACAGTAGAAAACACAGAGATTACCGTATTGAAAGTTAATGAAGAAGACTACATCAGTCTGACGGACATGCTGAAAGCTAAAGATGGTGATTTTTTCGTTTCTGACTGGCTCAGGAACAGGAACACCATGGAATTTCTTGGAGTTTGGGAAAATGTGTACAATCCAAGTTTTAATTATGGCGAATTTGCCGCAATTAAAAGTAATTGTGGACTTAATAATTTTAAAATCGGTGTCAAGGAATTTGCAGAAAGAACCAATGCCATCGGATTAAGGGCGCGAACTGGACGTTATGGTGGCACTTTTGCCCATAAGGATATAGCTTTCGAATTTGCAATGTGGATTAGTCCGGGATTCAAGGTCTATCTGATTTCAGAGTTCCAGCGGCTCAAAGCCGAAGAGCAGAAACATCTCGGCTGGAGCGCGAAACGCGAACTCGCGAAAGTCAACTACCACATCCACACCAGCGCGATAAGCCAGAACCTCATCCCGCCACGGCTGAACAAAAGCCAGATCAACTACATCTACGCCTCCGAAGCCGACGTGCTGAACATGGCCCTCTTCGGCAAGACCGCCAGACAATGGCGCGACGCCAACCCCGAACTGCAAGGCAACATGCGCGACTACGCCGAGATAAACCAACTCATCTGCATGTCGAACCTCGAGAACATCAACTCGGTGCTGATAAACGACGGCCTCCCGCAAAACGAACGCCTTGAGAAACTGAACCAAATCGCAATACAACAAATGAAAATACTTCAAATCAAGAGTTGAGAGTGAAAAGTTGAGAGTGAAGTTAGCTGTCGCATCAAAAGCAACTCCACTCTCAACTCTTAACTCTCCACACTAAAAACTAAAGACTAAAGACTAAAGACTTAAACCACGCTCCACTCCGTGATGTTCCGCTTCTCCGACGAGAACACGACTCCGACCTTGAACAGCTTCCTCGAATCCGCGGCGTACGGCTCGGCGTAGCCTTTGTCGTCAATCTGCTTCAACGCCTCTGCCGCTGTGCCGTCGAGCTTGAACTCGAAGATATAGACGTAGTCGGCAGTCTCAACAATCATGTCGGCCCTGCCGCGGGAGTTTTCTTTCTCCGTGAATATCGAGTAACACGACAGCAGTCTGAAAATCAGGTAAAAAGTGTAGTGGTAATGGCTCTCGTAGCTCCACGCGCGTTCCTGATAGTACGCGTTGTAGGGGATTGAGGCGAAGAAGCCCGAGAGTGCGTCGCGCATGTCGTCCAAGCGGCACTCATCGAGCATGTCGTTGATGTCGAGGACGAGGTTTTTCGTGTCGTTCCTGCTGCCGCAGTAATCATTTGCGAGAAGTGCCACGAAGCCGTTCCTCACCTCGTTGTTCGGGAAGTCGAGCCTATACAGTCCTCTTTTCCTGTTGTATTCCTTTATCGTGATGTAGCCGCTCTGGTATATCATCGCCAACGGGTCTTCGACGTCGGCCTTGTAGTCCATGAAATAGTCACCCTCGTATTCCCTGCGCAATATCTCCTGCATGTTCGTCTTGTTGCGGTCGAGCAGTTTCACCAAGTACGTCGGAGTCCCCGACCTGAACCAATAGTTCTTCAGCTTCTTTTCCGACAGGGCGTTGAGTATGCTGTACGGGTTGAAGATGTCGAGCATCCCCTCTCCGCGCAATCCTTCGGAGAAGTGGTAGCCGTCGTATTGTCTCTTCAGTTCGATGTACATCTCTTCCTTGGTGTATTCCAATTCATCGGCCATCGCCGCAATCTCATCATCGAAATAGCTTACGAGTTCGTCTTTCGTGATGCCGCACAGCGCGTCGAAATCGCTCTTCATGCTGATGTCCTCCGGCTGGTTGAAGCCGCTGAAAACACTCACCTGCGAGAACTTGGTGACGCCCGTGAGAAGCACGAAGCGCAAGTGTTCGTCGGATTTCTTGAATGTGCCGTAAAACTCCTTCAGCACTGCGCGGTTCTCTTGCTCCATCGGCTCCATGAGGACATCAAGCAGGGGTTTGTCGTATTCGTCGATGAGGACGACGGCCTTATGACCAGTCTGCCGGTGTGCTTCCGCAATGATGTCAGAGAACCTCGACCCCAATTTGTCTATCTGCTTCTCTATTCCAAACTGGCGTTCCCACTGCGTCAGATATTTATCGAGTTCCTTACTGAGATTGTCTTCGACATCGTAACCGCCTTGTGAGAAGTCTATCCTGAACACCGGATATTGCTTCCATTCCTTCTCCAACTCTTCAATTTTCAAGCCTTTGAACAGTTCCTTCTCGCCCTTGAAATAACTCTCAAGTGTTGAAATGAGTAATGATTTTCCGAAGCGACGCGGGCGACAC
>JAZRYG010000030.1:0-23119 GCA_045600605.1 Bacteroidales bacterium | reverse complement strand
TCCGCATAGCCTTTATCTTCAATCTGTTTCAGTGCTTCGGCGGCTGTCCCGTCGAGCTTGAACTCGAAGATATAGACGTAGTCGGCGGTCTCAACGACCATGTCGGCTCTTCCGCGGGAGTTCGCCTTCTCGGTGAATGTCGAGTAGCACGACAGCAGTCTGAATATCAGATAAAAAGTGTAGTGGTAATGGCTCTCGTAGCTCCATTCCCTTTCCTGGTAGTTCGCGTCGTAAGGAATACTTGCGAAGAAGCCCGTGAGAGCGTCGCGCATGTCATCAAGGCGGCATTCGTCGAGCATGTCGTTGATATCCATGACCAAACAATTCGTACCGCCGTGACTGTCGTTGAGGTAGTCGTTGGCCAGCAGATCGATGAAGCCGTTCTGCACCTCGTTGTTCGGGAAGTCCAGTCTGTAAAGTCCCTTCCTCCCGTCATAGCCTTTTATCGTGAGGTATCCGCTCTGGTATATCATAGCCAATGGGTCTTCGGTGTCGGCCTTGTAGTCCATGAAGTATTTCTTCGCGTACGATTTGCCGAGAATCTCTTGAATATTTGTCTTGTTTCGGTCCAAAAGTTTTATGAGGTATGTCGGCGTTGCCGTCGCAAACCAGTAGTCGTCGAGTTTCTTCTTCGACATCGCGTTGAGCACGCTGAAAGGGTTGAAGATGTCTGTCATCTCCTCCGAAAAATGGTAGCCGTCGTACTGTTTTTTCAGGCGGATGTACATCTCTTCCTTGGAGTATCCGAGTTTCTTGGCCATTATTTCTATCTCCGAATCGAAATAGCTCACAAGCTCATCTTTGGTGATGCCGCAAAGCGCGTCGAAATCAGGGTCCATGCTGATGTCCTCCGGCTGGTTGAAGCCGCTGAACACGCTGACTTGCGAGAACTTGGTGACTCCCGTGAGCAGCACGAAGCGCAGGTGTTCGTCGGCGGCCTTGAACGTGCCGTAGAACTCTTTCAGTACGGCGCGGTTCTCGGCTTCCATCGGTTCCATGAGCACATCAAGCAACGGCTTGTCGTATTCGTCGATGAGGACGACGCATTTATGGCCGGTCTTCTCGTGCGCCATCTTCAGCACATTCTGGAAACGCATGCCACGTTCGGGTGTGTCGAGAAGCCTGCCGTATTCCCTCTCCCAAAGTTCGAGGCGACCGTTTAAAATATTGTCTAATGTCTCAGGTTTTGAATAATCTCCGTTTGCAAAGTCTATCCTGAACACCGGATATTGTTTCCATTCTTTCTCCAACTCTTCAATTTTCAACCCTTTGAAGAGTTCTTTTTCTCCTTTGAAATAGCTTTCGAGCGTTGAGATTAACAACGATTTCCCGAACCGTCGCGGGCGGCACAGAAAGCACACATGTTTCTGCGCGAGGTTATAAACGAGGTCTGTCTTATCAACATACACCATGCCTTCTTCGATGATGGTGCTGAACGTCTGGGTTCCGATGGGGTATTTCATAACGGTATTATTTTTTTCGGGTGCAAAGATAGTAAAAAATTTTTAAAGTGTTAAAAGAGGAGAGTTAAAAGTTAAAAGAGGAGAGAGGAGTTTTTTCGATATGCGGGGTAGATGCCGGGCACGCGTGCCGCGTGCCCGGTTATTGAGGTACTGCCCTGCGGGCAGCCAAGCCCAGCGGTGCCTGTAAGGCACTATCTCAATAACCGGGTACATGGAGGCGAAGCCGAGATGTGCCCGGCAGCACGCGCCAGCCAACTCCACTCTCAAAACTAAAAACTAAAAACTAAAAGGGAAAG
This sequence comes from Bacteroidales bacterium, assembly GCA_045600605.1. Lineage (GTDB taxonomy): Bacteria > Bacteroidota > Bacteroidia > Bacteroidales > F082 > Limimorpha. Next base: position 21,360 of record JAZRYG010000030.1, on the reverse strand, counting down.
CCTCACGAAAAAGTGAGGCTTTCTCTTTTTTGAAATATCTTGCTCTCCGTCCTCCCTCGGGGGAAGATAAATTCTGCAAAGAACGCCTACCGGACCAGGCGCACCGAGTACCCGCAGTACCGACTGTTGTTGCCCTTAGCACCGACACCGCTCGAACCGAAGTTCAGGTAGTACGCGTCGTAGCTATCGCTGCACGCACTCGACCAATAGAAGCCGTAAGAACCGACAAGGATGAGACCACTCGTAAAGCGGTCGCCGGCAGCCGGAAGGAAGATAACGCCCGAAGACTCCATCTCAGCCCACTCCGCCTCCGTGTATTCCGTCGCTGTCGTCTGTGCCGTGTAGCCGTCAGGGTACAGCAGCATGCCGTAAACCTTGCTCCCGTCCGACGCATTGCTGTTTATCGTCGCACGCTGGTAGCTCTTACCCTCACCCGTGCCGCCCCAGCCGAACAGGTCGCGAGCAGCCGCCTTGTCCGCCGCGGTCTCGCTGCCGCCGGCGGCGTAGGAAGCCGTGTTGTATTTGTCTGCGTAAGCAGTACCGAGGTCAACGTTGCCCTTCTTACCCGTTGTGGTATTCGGACCGTCGCCCATGTAGTCCCACTGGTGCTCCGCGAAACGCCACGTGCCCGTGCCGTCCGACTTGCCAAGGTACTGAAGGTTACCCTTAGAGAACTCGACAGTAGTGCCGGAACCATCAACGGTGAACGGTCCTTTCACCTTCACCACTATCGGCATGTTGCCGTCAATCCGGTAGAACTTGTTCGCCTCTATGCCGTTGGCGAGAGTTGTGGAACCTGTTGCACCGCCGCCGAAGTTCAGAGTCTCCTCCGCTGTCGAGCCGGTCGGCACGAGCATGGCGTACTTCAGGTGTGTCGTCGTGTTGGTGAGGCGGATGTTGCCATCCTTGACGGGCGTGAAGTAGAAGTCACTTGCGTTGAAGCGCACCGTCATCTTGTTGTAGATGTGCTCGCCGCTCAGAGTAAGTGCGCCTGTATATTGGGTCGCACTCTCTCCCTCACCCTTCTGGAAGCAGAAATACGCTATCGCAACCTTGCTCTTCATGTCCACTTGGATGCCCGTAATCGGCTTGTCAGCCTCCACGTCAACGCCTTCAACCTTGCCGTAACCTACGTGCTGCCCGCTCGCGTTCTTGAGCTTGTGGTTGTTATCCTCGTAGATATTCTGGTTCGAGAAATCGACGTCAACGGAGGTGTTGTGGGAAGCCAGATCTGCGCTGTAATCCTTGGCGTTGCCCAAGTAATAAAAGTGGAACGTTTTATTACTACCAGTGGTCGCCGCCACCTCGCCCGTGAACGTGCCAGTGGCGTTGCCCACGCCGCTCACTATCGAGAGGCAGCCGATGTATTTCTCGCCGTCGCCCACGTAGATCTTGTCGTTCGCGCTCCACACGATGCCGCCCGCGGTCGTGATGTCCGTCTTGCTGCCCGGACCGGCCGTAATCGTCATGTTCACCGTGGTCGTCACCGACGGCGTGGGGAACTCAATCGACGGCTTCCTGCACTGCGTGAGCAGCAATGCCGCCAACACCATCATTAACATTACTCTTTTCATCTTTTTACTTTTTTAATTTTTAAATACCTAATATTGAATTTTTAAATTTTTAAATCTTTAAATCTTGAATCTTTAAATCTTGAATCTTTAAATTTTCGAATCTTCGAGCCTATTGCCCCCCGCAACTCCACTCTCCACCCTCAAAACTAAAAACTGAAAAAAAACGCCCGCCACTCCCATCCGATGGCGGGGCTGTATATGATGATAAAAAACTGCGGATCACTCCGCCGATGAAAAGGACAGATGGGATGCACGAAAAGCCACCGGTCAATGACCGACGGCTCACGTTTTTTCTCAAATTTATGCTAACTGCTTGATTTTCAACAACTTGCGCACGGGGGGGTAATTAATGAAACCGACAAGCGCATTTTCATGCGCCTCCGATGTCATGTAGCCGTATGTCGTTGATATGTTTTTCATTTCGGCGGCAAAGATACACAAATTTTCGATACGACAAGATGTTTTTTTTGTCCGGGCACGCGTGCCGCGTACCAGGTTATTGAGGCACTGCCCTGCGGGCAGCCAGCAAGCCTTTCCGCGCCAGCAGTTTTGGTTTGGGTTGGGTTTGGGTTAAAAAGGTTTTGGTTTGACTATACGCTTCCCCATCTTTTAACTTTACTCTCTACTCTTTTAACAAAAAAACGTCTCCCTCAAAACTTTTTTGTATCTTTGCGAGCTAAAAATTTTCAGAAATGGCGATTTACGAGAGATTTCAAGATAGAAGCCGCAAGAAGATAGCGGTTCTGATAGACCCCGACAAGCCGACAGACGCGCAGATACTGTCGATTGTGGCGAAGGCCAACGCCGCCGATGTCGATTTCTTCTTTGTCGGAGGCAGTCTGCTCACCACCGACAGCCTCGAACACTGCATCAAAGTCATCAAGGCAAACTCCGACATCCCCGTGTTGATTTTTCCGGGCAACTCATTGCAGATCAGCAAGTACTGCGACGGTTTCCTGCTTCTCTCGCTCATTTCGGGGAGGAATTCGGAGATGCTCATTGGGCGGCATGTCATAGCGGCGCCATACCTGAAGCTATTCGGGAACGAAATCATCCCGACGGGCTACATGCTCATCGACAGTGGACGGCCGACGTCGGTGTCGTACATGAGCGACACGACGCCGATACCGCACGACAAGGACGACATCGCGATGTGCACCGCCATGGCCGGCGAGATGCTCGGACTGAAACTCATCTACCTCGAAGGCGGCTCGGGCGCCGTCAACCCCGTGTCGGACAGCATGATCTCAAAAGTGAGGCAGATGATAGACATCCCGCTCATCGTCGGCGGAGGCATCAGCACACCCGAGATGGCAGCCGAGAAAGCCAAAGCCGGCGCCGATGTGATCTGCATCGGGACGAGATTCGAAGAAGAACCCGAACTGCTCCAACGCTTCGCCGATATGATTCACGCCGTCAATTAAAAAATCACACCTATATTAAGTACATGGATAACTAAAACACCTACATAATGAAAAGACTAATTTTAACAGCACTTGCGATGATGTTCGTGATGACATCGTTCGCGCAGGAAAAGAAGATGCTCACGCCGGCAGATGCATCTTACAACAACCGCAGCATCTACCCTAAAAACAAGAGTTACAAATGGTTGGCCGACACTGACAAATACGTCTTCACGGAAGACGGCGTCCTTATGGTACAGGCCCCTGGAGCGAAGTCGGCAAATCCGCTGCTCAACATCGACCAGGTCAACATCATGGCAAAAAACAGCGGATACGAAGAGTTCAAGCGCATCCCCAACATCACATGGACCAACGAAAACGTCGGTTATTTCTACAAGGCGGACAGCGACGGCAGCATCAATCTCAACTCGTTGAGTCTCACAGCCAAGGGCATGAAACGCATCACCACCATCCCTGCTGAGGCGGAGAACCACACGATCACCGATGCCACCTTGCGCGTGGCGTACACCATAGGCAACGACCTGTACATCGCCGACGGCGACAAACAGCTCCGCCTCACCAACAACCCGGAGCACGTCATCGCAGGGCAGTCGGTGCACCGCAATGAGTTCGCCATCGACGGCGGCATCTTCTGGTCGCCCGACGGCAACAGACTCGCATATTACCTCATGGACGAAAGCATGGTGACCGACTATCCGCTTGTTGACATCACCACACGCGTCGCCACCGCCACACCTATCAAATACCCGATGGCGGGAATGACATCACACGTCGTGAAACTGCATGTCTATGACATCGCGACAGGCACCGACGTCGTCATGCAGACAGGCGGCCCCGAGGACCATTACCTCACGGCCATCACATGGAATAACGACAACCAGCATGTCTATATCGGCGAGCTGAACCGCGGACAGAACTCCTTGGATTTCAACGAGTACGACGCCTTGACAGGAGAGTTCACCAAGACCATCTTCCACGATGAGGATGAGCAGTACGTCGAGCCGGTCGGACCGGCGCATTTCCTTCCGGGAAGCACCACGGAGTTCGTGTGGCTCGCACAACGCGACGGCTACTATCATCTCTGGCTTCATAACACCAAGAGCCTCAAGGCGAAACAGCTCGAGAAAGGCGACTATGTCGTGACATCTTTCGACGGCTTCGACAAAAACGGCAACGTCTATTACACCTCGACGGAAGTCAGCCCGCTGCAACGTCATTTCTATAAGGTTAACATCAAGAACGGCAAGAAGACGCAGATCACCAAGGAGCACGGCACTCACAGCGTGCTGCCGAGCGCAAGCGGCAACTACTTCCTTGACTTCTTCACGAGCACCGATGTGGCGAGAGGCGTTGACCTTCAATATGTCAAGGGCGGCTTCACCGAGAAGCTGTACAGAGCCGACGACCCGCTCACGGAATACAACGTCGGCACCATCGAGCTTGGCGAGCTGAAGGCGGAAGACGGGCAGACGCTCTACACACGTCTCATCAAGCCTTACGACTTCAACCCGAACAAGAAATACCCCGTCATCATATATGTCTATGGCGGCCCTCACGCGCAAATGATCACCGACTCGTGGACAGCCGGCGCGGGCATCGACCTGCATTATTATTCGCAGGAAGGCTTCATCGTCTTCACGTTAGACAACAGAGGCTCCGCCGACCGCGGCGAGGCCTTCGAACAGGTCATACACCGCCAGTGCGGACAGTGCGAGATGCGCGACCAGATGGTGGGCGTCGAATACCTCAAGTCGCTGCCTTTCGTCGATGCAGAACGCATCGGGACAGACGGCTGGAGCTACGGCGGGTTCATGTCAACATCATTGAAAATCAACTATCCGGAGTCGATAAAAGTCAGCGTGGCGGGCGGACCCGTCATCGACTGGAAATATTATGAAGTCATGTACGGCGAACGTTACATGGACACGCCGGAGGAGAACCCCGAAGGCTACGAGCTGACATGCCTCGAGAACAAGACCGACAAGCTCGAAGGCAAACTCCTCATCATCCACTGCACAACCGACCCGACGGTGGTGTGGCAACACAGCCTCAGCTTCGTCGAGAACTGCATCCACAACGGCAAACAACTCGACTACTTCGTCTATCCCGGTCATGAGCACAACGTCCACGGCATGGACAGAGCGCACATGATCACGAAGATTTTAGACTATTTCAAGGCAAACCTTTGATAGTTAAAAGAGTAGAGAGTAGAGTTAAAAGAGAGGGAGCGGACGGGAAATTTTCAGTCCGCTTCCTTTTTTAAGTAATTGTAATTCACACGGTTAAAATACCTTAACCCTGATATACTTCTTCGGGTTCTCCTCTATTTTCTTGATCAGGAGCCCGAGGTTCTCGACGGTCTTATTGACATTGACGTATAACGAGTCGTCGCTCAGGAGCAGGCCCGCCGAGCCTTCGCCGTTCTTCAGGTTCGTGGTGATGGCATTGAGGTTATCGACCGTTGTCTTCAGCGATTCAACGATTTGATTATAATTGATTTGCGCCAATGAATCGCTCACCGATGAGAAATTCCCAGCGATATTGTCGATGTTATCGACGATTCCGGAAATCTTGCCTTTCTCGGAGTCGATGACATTCTGGATGTCGTCGGTGATGCCTTTCAGGTTGTTGATTGACGCCGACAGGTCGCTGACGCCTGTTTTCACCTCCGCCTGCATCTTGTCGTCGAACACTGAATTGATGCTAACCACAAGAGTATCAATAGACATCATGAGCATCTCTAATTTATCCTTCATCGGCATAAGTTTCGTGGCAAGCATATCGGTGAGGCCTTCCTCACTGCCGGAGACGAGGGTGTCGCCGAGCTGGGCGTCGAGCTTAGAGTCGCCGAGCACGAGTTTTATGGAGTTGGAGCCGAGGAGGTCGTGGGTGATGTACGCCACGCTGTTTCTCGGTATGCGCGCATCCTTGCTCGCAGTGAATTTCACGACAATGGTCCCGTCGTTCTTCGGGTTGAAAAACAACTCCTCCACCTGCCCGACAAGCATCCCGTTGATTAAGACCTTGTTTGCCGGAGCAAGCTCATTAACATCTTGATACACAGCGTAATAATACGGGTACTCCTTCAGCAGCGACTTGCCTTTCAGGAAATTATAACCCCAAACAAACAACACTATCGCCGCCACGAACGACAGCCCTACGATAATTGATTTTCTTTTGTTATCCATAAATCACTTTCTTTTTCCGTCTTCAAATTTCACGACAAAAGCACCTTCATAGCCTTTTGCCACGACTTCTTTTCTATAGTTTTCGGCTTCTTCCTGTTTCAAGAAACAGCCGGCTGTATATTTAAACACGCCGTTATGTTCGTAATAATCAACGTTTTTCAGATTTTTATATGTCGAAGATGGGTTTTCAACCTTTCTGTTTCGTGTCGTAAACTGCACCTTATAGACAACTCCAACGTTCGGGTTCATTATTTGTTCATCAACGGGTTGAGCTACTGCTTCAGATGCGGCGACGGCTTCTTTTTCGTAATCCGTTTTGTAGGTCTTGAATGCGTTGAAGATAGATGAGGCGAGTTTCTTTTGTCCTTCCTCGCTCATCATGAATGCTTCTTCCGTCGGGTTGGAGATGAAGCCGAGCTCGACCAATATTGATGGCATCGCTGTCTTGTAAAGCACCATGAAGCCAGCCTGCTGGACGCCTCTATTGCTTCTCTTGGCATTTTTAACCAATTCATTCTGAACGAGTTCGGCGAATCGCAGCGACTCTTCCTTATACTCACTCTGTATGTAACTCATCGCGATGTAAGTCTCGGTGCTGTTCGGGTCGAAGCCGCCATAATGCTCATCGGCGTTTTCTTCGAAGAGTATTGATGCGTTTTCCTTTTTCGCCACGTTGAGGTTCGCCGCGTCGCGGTGCTGCCCCATCACGAAAGTCTCTGCGCCGCAGGTCTTCGGCGCGTTGGCGACAGAGTTGCAATGAATTGAAATGAAAAGGTCGGCGTTGTTGCGGTTTGCGACACTCGCGCGGGCGTACAGGTCAACGGAGGCGTCCTTCATGCGAGTGTAATACACCTTGACGTCAGGATAGGCTTTCTTGATGTATTCGCCGGTTTTCAGCGCGACTTTCAACGTGATATCCTTTTCTTTCGACTTTAACCCTACGGCTCCACAGTCCTTTCCGCCATGACCGGCATCAATCACCACGGTCTTGATTTTCCCCGTTTGTGCCTGAATATCAGGCATTACATTAAAAATACCACACAATATTATAAAAAATAATAATTTATAGCGCATAAAAACGTATCTTTGCAAGCTGAAATAATTCACAAAATTAGGTAAAAAAACTTGTATAGGACACAAACATATAACATTTTTGTTGTTTTTTTCTTCTGCCTGTTGTTTTCGACGATGGAAGGCAGAAGTCAGGATTCTATACAAAATATTGTAAATCAAAGAGATACCACGTCATTATTCATGGTGGTGGCTGATAACGACTCCATTGCAGCCATCGACACCACGGCTGTTGAGAAGAAGTCAAGCATAGAGTTTCAGATTGACAGGTCGTGCAACGACTCCACGATACAGGATTTCAGGGGAAATAAGATTTATTATTACGGTGAGGCGAAGGTGGTTTATGACGACATCACCATTGAGGCGGACTGCATCGTCTTTGACTTTGAGAATCATACGGTTTATGCCAAGGGGATGCCCGATTCGGTGGGCAAGATACAGGGCAAGCCCGTCTTCAGCCAGGGCGAGAGCAAGTATTTCTCCGACGAGATGACATTCAACTTCGACACCAAGAAAGGCATCATCAGGAAGGTCTTCACCGAGGAGTCGCAGGGATACATCCATGGCGACAGGGTGAAGAAGATGGACGACGGTTCCATCAACATCCGCACAGGCTCGTTCACGACGTGCAACAACCGCGAGCATCCGCATTTCGAGTTTCAGTTCAAGAAGGCGAGAGTGATACCCGACGACAAGATTGTGGCGAAATGGGCGTACTTCAAGCTTGTGGAGACCCCGATGCCCGTTGCGGTGCCTTTCGCGTTGATACCCAACTCCAAAGGGCAGCGGTCGGGTGTCCTGATACCCTCGTTCGGCGAGTCGGCGAACCGCGGTTTCTACTTCGAGAACTTCGGTTATTACTGGGGCATCAACGACTACATGGACCTCGAGGTGCTGGGCGACATCTACACCCGCGGGAGCTGGGCGGTGAAGCCCACGTTCAGATACAACAAACGCTATAAATTCAACGGGTCGCTGTCGGGAAGCTACGCCGTAAACAAAGTGGGAAACGAAGGCTCCGCCGACTACTCGAAGAGCACCGACTTCAAAATCAGGTGGTTACACAAACAAGACCCGAAGGCAAGGCCGAAGTCGTCGTTCTCGGCAGATGTCTATATCGTGAGTTCCAACTACAACAAATACAACGCCATCACGACAAACGAGCAGCTGAGCAACACATTCCAGTCGAGTATCGCTTACCAGACGTCGTTCGGCAACGACATGTTCCACTTCACCGCCAACGCGAGTCACAGCCAGAACACGCTGACGCACATCATGACGATGACGCTGCCTGAGGTGGCATTGACGGTGAACCGCATCAACCCGTTCAAGAAACTCGGCAAGGCAGGAAAGAAACACTGGTATCAAGACATCAACATCAGCTACTCCCTCAACGCGAGGAACACCATCAGCCTCCCCGACTCTATAATGTTCAAGAACGACTGGTACCGGAAGATGCAGAACGGGATACAACACCGCGCACCCATCAACATCCCGGTAAAGCTGTTCAAATACCTGTCATGGACGACATCCGTCAACCTCACCGACAGGATGTATTTCCAGCGCATCAACAGAGACTGGGTGACCGACACCACGCTCTCGGGCGGCGGGAAGACAGTCACCGACACCATCTACGGGTTCAACAACTCGTTCTCTTTCGACGTGTCGAGCAACTTCAGCACCAAGATATACGGTATGCTGAAGTTCCGCCGCGGACCCATCAGGGCCATCAGACATGTATTCACCCCGACGGTGGGTTTCAGCTACACCCCTGACTTCAGCACCGACTTCTGGAACAACTACGGGCGATATATCGACGGCAACTACGTGGAGAAAGTCTATAGCTATTACGAAGGGAGCATCTACGGTTCACCGCCGTCGGCGATGTCGGGACGCATCAACGTCAGCTTGGGCAACAACCTTGAAATCAAGGTGCCTTCGAGAAAAGACACCATCACAGGCTTGAGGAAGATAGCACTCCTCGAGAGCTTCTCCGTCTCGGGCAACTACGATTTGGCCAAAGACTCAATGAACTTCTCGATGCTGTCGGTGAGCGGACGAACCACACTCTTCAAGACCGTCTCGGTGCAGTTCTCCGGAAGCTGGGACCCGTACGCCCTCAACGCCGAAGGCACAAGGAACATCAACAAATTTGAATGGGACGTCAACCACCGCCTCTTCAGAAAGAAAAGCACCAACTGGAACCTGAGCGCGAGCTACACGCTGAACAGCGACACCTTCAAAAAGAAAGACGGCAAGAAGAAAGACGACAAGCCCCAGACCTCACCCAACGCATCGGAACAAGAGATGGTTGACATCGTCAACAACCCCGACGGATACGTCGATTGGTCAACGAAATGGTCGCTGTCGCTCAGCTACAGCCTCAACATCACCAACACGCCGACATACATCAACTATGTGACGAAGGACTTCCGAAAAACGGTGCAGACCCTGAGTCTGCGAGGTGACATCAACCTCTCGCCCAAATGGAAGTTCTCAGCCCAGACGGGCTACGACTTCGAGCAAAAGAAACTGTCATACACCTCTCTGACAATCTACCGCGACCTCCACTGCTGGGAGATGCGATTCAACGTCATCCCTTACGGGACATACAAATCGTGGAACTTCCAAATCAACGTGAAGGCATCGGCGTTGCAGGATCTGAAACTGACAAAGAAGAAAGACTACCGCGACAACTATTAGTAGAAAGTGAAAAGTGAAAAGTAGAGACGTGCCGCTGCACGTCTGGAAGACAATAAAATAAGTTTAACAAAAACGTAAAAAAATGAAAAAAGCTATTGCAACAAAAAACGTCCCAGGGGCAATCGGGCCTTACAGCCAGGCCATCGCAGCTAACGGAATGTTGTTCATCTCAGGCCAGCTCCCAATCGACCCGGCCACAGGCGCATTCCCGGAAGGCGGAATCACGGAACAGACAGAACAATGCATGAAGAACCTCCAGGCCATCCTCACCGAGGCGGGCTGCACATTCGACAACGTCGTCAAGTCAACATGCCTCCTCAGCGACATGGCTAACTTCGGAGCGATGAACGCGGTCTATGGCAAGTATTTCTCAGGCGACTGCCCGGCACGCGCAGCATTCGCCGTCAAACAACTGCCTAAAGACGCCCTCATCGAAATCGAAATGATCGCAGCATTGTAATGTGAGTAATTATGAATTTAACAACTTATTGAGTATGAAAAAGTTATCACTATTATTACTGATGCTGCTCGCAGTCGTCACGATGTTTTCCTCCTGCAAAAAAGACGACGGGAAAAAAGACAACAAAGAAATAGACAAAAGTCTGATTGTCGGAAGATGGCAGTCAACAACCGGAAATTATTTCGAGGTTTACAACTCAAACGGGACCGGTAAGATGTGGAACGAAGACGATGATGTCACCGAAGACGAAGCCGACACCTTCAACTGGGAGTTCGATGGCAACGATGGCACTAAATTCACCCAGACCATCCATTTTCACTCCGGCGCGGCGGATCTCCCGCAGATGTGCAACATCGTGACACTGAACGAGTCGTCGTTTGTCTATAACAACAATGGCTGGCGTCGTACAGAAAACCTGAAACGCATTAATTAACAACATGATACGAGGAAGAGACGGTATCAGAGCCGTCTCTTTGTAACATCTAAATGAATGACAAAATGAAAAAGCCTCTGAAAATATCACTTATCAGCCTCGGATCATTATTAGGCTTGATTATCATTATTTTAGCAATCGTTTTCGGCATCATACTGACACCAAAACGCGCGACAGCACTCGTGAACAAATACGCAAAAGAGTTTATCACCTGCGACTACGAAATCGGAAAAGTCGATATCTCACTGTTCAAGACATTCCCCGATGTCGGAGTTGAAATCGAAAACCTAAGACTTGTGAATAAGGTAGAGGATTGCCCCAACGACACGCTCGCAGCTATAGGCGATTGCATCATCTCACTGAATATCAAAGAGTTACTTTTCAACAACAACATCGTCGTCAATAAGGCGAGCCTAAAGAAAGGAAGCGTCAACGCATTCTTCGACAGAGATGGAAACAACAACTTCGACATTTTTGTGAGTTCGGAAACCGAAGAAAAAGAAACCGAAGAAAACAGCGATTCTACTTCCTATATGATTGACCTGAAATCGCTGATTCTCAATAATATAAACCTCTCATACACCGACTTGGCATCGAACACCGAGGCGGTTTGCAAAGGCTTTAACCTCAACCTCAAAGGAAACCTCAACGAGGATAACATAAAAGGCAACATCTCATTGAACATCAATGGTTTGGCGGCAAGCATCGCCGATGACTCGACCTCAATGAGCGGTGTTATCGAAGACTTTGAGATGGACAGCAGACTCAATTACTCAAGCGAAAACGTCTCCGGAGACCCGTCAATAAGACTCGGAAACACCAAGTTTGAGATGACCGGAAGCACGACTCTCGCCGCCGGCTTCAGTAAACTCGAGCTCGCGACAAACTGCGTCATGCGCAACCTCAATGACGCGACACTCGATGCCACATCACTGAAAATCAACGACATCGCAATGAACCTCGACGACGAGAAATACCTCGACAGCGTAAACATTACGATAGAGTCGCTGCCGACACTAAATGTCAATCTCAGCAAAAAAGAAACGTCATTTGAAAAAATATCATTGATAATCAACAATATAATCATCAACCTCGCCGGTAATGTCGCAATGAACGGCGATGACATCAACATGAACCTCAACGTCGCGACAAACGACATCGAAGTCGGCAAAACGATGAAGATGGTTCCGGCATCTATTCTCGAAGACGCGCTCAACGGCATCGACGTTGACGGAAAACTACAGCTAAATGCTGATGTATCAGGCGTTTACAACGACGAGACAATGCCTTTGGTCACAGCCGATGTGATTCTCAACGAGGGCTTCCTGAAAATGCCCGAAGCCCTGCCCTACGCGGTCACCGGCATCAGCACATCCGTCAAGGCCAATGTGAATCTGAACGACAAGACCGATGTCACGCTTAACTCGTTGAATGCCAAGATGAACAACAGCAAGGTCAGTGCGAGCGGTATGGTGAGAGATGTCCTCGGCAAGCAACGTTGCGATGTCAGGGTCAAAGCCGACGTGAAATCAGACGACATCAAGTCGTTCCTGCCCGATGACATCAAGCTCGAGGCAGGCATCTCAGCCGATGTCACAGCGAAAGGCCGCGTTGACGACTTCATCAACATGAACCTTGACAACACCAAATTCGACGCGGAAATCACACTCAACGACATGACTGTCAATTGTTTCGACACCATCAACGCGGCATCGAGCCGGCTGACTCTGACTGCCGCATTCCCGAGACGCGCTTCAGAGGGATTGACCGACAACTTCATTGAATGCAACGTCAACGGCGCAAACCTCACCGCCGACATCTCCGATATGATGTCTGTAAAACTCGACAAGTTCGCCATCGGCGGATTCCTGTCGAACATCCTGAAAGACAGCTCGCAGCCTTCCGCCATCGGCGAATTTGCATTCAACCATTTGATTTTCAATATGGATGACATCAATTTGGAAGGAAACAACTCCAACGGAAGCGTCGCGATGCTTCGTTCGGCAAACAAAAACAACATCTCGTACGCGATGGTCTTCGACAGCGATGACCTTGCGTTCTCGATGGACGGCCTGTCGTTGGCCACCGAGTCGATTGCCCTTGACGCGACGGCCGACTACGATGAGACAGCCGAGAACACCCTCGCCCAGTGGAATCCCAAGTTCGACATCGACCTGAGCAGAGCCGTCTTCGACTCCGATGAATTCAGCGAGACGGTCTTCATCCCCGAGATTAACATGAAATACGACGACGAAGGGCTGATGATTGAAGACAGCCATGTTGTCATCGGCAACTCCGACTTCAGCCTTAAAGGCACACTGACGAACCTCAGCAACCATTTCATGAACGACGAGTTGCTGCGCGGCGAGTTTGACTTCACATCCGGATACACCGATGTCACGCAGCTTCTCGGACTTTTCAGCGGGATGGGCAGCACCGACACCGTGGCCGAACAGACGGCCGTCGTTGACACCGTTGTTGCGGAAGACGACCCGTTCATCGTGCCGCTCGGGACAGACATCATACTCCACACCTTAATTAATAGGGCGACATTCGACAACATCGACCTCAGAAACGTAGGCGGCGACTTCACCGTGAAGGACGGTAACTTCGTGCTGCAGCAGGTCGGCTTCACCACCGACGCTGCCACCATGATGCTCACCGCCATATACAAGTCACCGCGCAAGAACCACCTCTACGTCGGCTTCGACTTCCACCTCCTTGACATCGACATCGCCGAGATGATAAACCTCGTGCCCGACATCGACACCATCGTCCCGATGCTTAAGTCGTTCGCCGGCAAAGCGGAGTTCCACCTCGCCGCGGAGACCAACCTCAAATCAGACTATTCACTGAAATATTCAACCCTGAAAGCAGCCTGCAGCATCGAAGGCAAAGACCTCGTAGTCCTTGACAGTGAGACATTTAACGAGATAAAACGCTATCTGATGTTCAACAAGAACACCTCAAACAAAATCGACTCGCTCGATGTGCAGTTCACCCTCTTCAGAAACGAAATCGACGTGTATCCGTTCCTCGTGTCGCTCGACAAATATCAGGTGGCACTCTATGGCCGCCATAACCTTGACATGAGCTACGACTACAACTTCTCGGTCATCAACCCTCCGATACTCAACAAGTTAGGTCTCGAAGTCAAAGGCCCTGACTTCGATGACATGCATTTCAAACTCAGGAGAGGAAAGATAAAGAACATCTATAAACCTGAGAAACGCGACCACGTGGAAGAGAAAATCCTCGAGCTGAAGAAGGTGATCTCCGAGTCGCTGAAAGAAAACATAAAAGGCTACTAAGTCACGAATGTTTCTAAAGTACGGCGACGGCAATCCGGCGGCAGTCAACGAAGCAAGCTTCAAAACCATGCGAGCCTTTGTCGGGATTTTGCCCTTGAGAAACTGACAAGAAACAAAACATAAAAAACGCTATCACCTTAATTATCAAGTGATAGCGTTTTAGTTTTGTGGAGCATAGGAGAATCGAACTCCTGACCTTTTGAATGCCATTCAAACGCTCTACCAACTGAGCTAATACCCCGTTTGAAATTCGCCGCAAAAATAGTAAATATTTTCATACGTGCAACGAATTTTGCAAAATTTTTAACTATTTGCCACTCTTTTTCCTGCGATGTGACTGATTGTCATCCGTTTCCACCTTTTTCTCGGGTATTCGGAAGATGTCGAATCTGTCTTTGGGCCTGAATTCCTCCAACCACTCGAAGCCGCGCAGTATCTCCTGTCCGGGCTTCATCTTCTCCTTCGGGTAGAGTGTCTCCGTGTTTTTCTTGAAATATTTTATCCTGACAATCTGATTGTCTTCAATCTTTATGTCCATCGACGGGCTTTGCGAGAAGTTGACGCCGATCAGCGTGCCGTCCTCTTCGCGGAGCCAATAAGCGGTCTCGGCATTGCCTTCGTTGTAAACATGGTCGAGTTCGTTTTCCTTGAAATATGCCGTGAGCTGCTTGCCTTTAATCTGGTTGAAGCCATCAATAGTGTCTTTCTGGATGATGAAACCGTTCGGGTGCAGCAGCACGCTGTCAATCTCGCTGTTGGCAATGACAATGTTTATCGAATCGCCTTTCAGCTGGCTGTTGTCTGACCAGATGACCGGTATTCCGCGCATCCTCGCAGTCGAGTCGGCGATGGTATATCGCAGCGTGTCGCATTTGCCCTGAAGGTCTTTGCGGAAGAAACGCACATTGCTGTAAGCCAATATCTTTTCGGTTTTCTGCGTGACGGTGTCCATGAAGAAAAACAAAGTGTCGGAATGCAGAAACAGCGTGTCGTTCTTCTCCCAATACAGAGCCTGCGCCTTTTCGGTGACAAAGCCCTTGCCGAGCCTCTTCCACATCTCGGCGTAATTGCCAAACACCATTGCGTTGTTTGTGGTGTCGGTCATCACGACGTTGCCCATCGCTTTCGCGAAATCGACAGACGCATTGTAATACATTGTGTCTGAAGATATTGAGTGCTCTTCGCTTGTCAGGACGGCGTCTTTGTCGATATAAGCGACATCATTCATTCCGTCGTACCATCCGTGTTTTCCGACGAGTTCGTAGTCATCGCTGATGATGCGCGTCGGGCCGTAGAAAGTCATTTTCTCATTTGGGATGTCATAGACGAGCGAGTCGGTGAACATCTTGTATTTCGGTGTCGTCACGACGACGTCCTTGCGGAAATACGCCTGTTCGATGTCGTCGCGGTAATAGCCTTTCCTGCTTTTCAGGTGTTTGTCGTTGCGGTCGATGGTGCCGCGGTTGGGGTATGTCGCGAGGTGTTTTGCACGGTCGTATGTCATGTAATTGGTTTTCAGAACCGTGGAGTCGTCTTTCAAAATCACATGTTGGAAAAGCTCGGCCAGTCTTGTCTCGCCGAGATATTTGCAGCTGTCGCAGAAGATGTCGGTGCTGTCGTTCACCTCGATGTGGACGCGGCTGTAGCCCTTGAAGAGCTGCGCCTTGTCGTTGAAATGTGCGCTGTCGCTGAAGAAATATGTCGAGTCGTGACGCATCCTGACGTCGCCGATGAGTCGGTCGGCGTCGTCGCCATACGTGTCGTCATACAGACTCATATCGGCGTGAAGGATGTGAATCCGCGCCTTATTGTTCTGCTGCGCGTTGATATTCAGGCAGAAAAGGCAGATGACTGCTGCGATTATTATTCTGAAAATTTTCATTCTGCAAAAATACGGATTTTAGTTTTACATGAATGATATTTGTTTTTGATTTTTAATTATTGATGCAACTTATAACTATTTGATGATTTTTATTTCTATCCGAAAAAACTCATTCTTTCGCCCATGTTATTTTTAGTTTTTTTTGCCTTCAAAAAAGTTTTATCTGACAGCAATAAAAAACAAAACTCCACTCTCAAAACTCCAAACTAAAAAAAACTCCACTCTCAACTCTCCAAACTCCAAACTAAAATAAACTCCACTCTCAACTCTCCAAACTAAAAACTAAAGACTAAAGACTAAAAAAGCAAGCCCCGCTCCGCAGTTAAGCGAAACGAGGCTTGTTGATGTATTATACCGATTGCGACAAGCCCACGCGCCCTTGCTGGCGGTGCCCCGTCTCTACACCGTCCGTCTGCACGTCTCCCGCCGACATAGGCTATTTCTGGGACTGGCAGACTGGCCGCACCGAAAGCCCATTGCAGCGGCCGTTGTCGTACATGCCCAAGTGGTTGGAAGTTAAGACCAAAAAGTACGCGCTGCTCGGGCTGTCGGTGTATAGCGAGCTCGACCAGTAGTAGCCGTAGGAACCCGCTCCGCCGAGCACGATGTAATACTCGCCCGCCGCAGGGAGGAATATGCTATTGCCGTTGGATCCTATCACGAAATAGCCGTTCTTTCCGTTCTGAAACGTCCATATCAACGTGCAGTTGTTTTCCAGCTCCCGCCACTCATCTTCCGTAGGCATACGCCAGCCGCCGCCCCAGTTCACATGAGCCGCGTCATCCTCAGGTTCAAGGACGGTCTTGTTGTCAACGGTGCCGTAATCTGAATCTGTGTTGTACTTGGTTAGGTTGTCGTAATCGCCGTTGCACCATTTGTAGGTACTATAGTCGTACGTGCTCTTTGTCTCCGTCTCGCCCCATGCGAAGTAACTGCCGTAGTCCTCGGGAGAGTCCGCGCCCACGTTGCATGTCGCCCACAGCAGCCCGCTCGGGAGGCCGAGGTCAACGTACTCGTGACCGGCGATAACACCACCGCCACCACCACCGCTCTGTGTGGTGAAGCTCTTTTGCTCGCCATAGCTCGTTCCTGTATTGTTGGTAGCATACGCCCTCACGTAATATGTCGTGTTGGCTGTCAGTCCTGTGATGAAGCTTATGAACGATCCCATCCCGCTACCGTCAATAGTGTGGTTTCCGCTCACCGTCGGGTTCTGCGATGTGCTCCAGCACACGCCGCGGGCCGTCACAACCGAACCACCGCCAAATATCACTTTGCCGTCGCATACGGCAGTGGTCTGTGTAATTTTTGAAACGGAAGATGTAGTGACAGTAGGTGCAGATACAACATGAGTACCAAAAACTGGCCGAACCGATAGCCCAAAGGAACGACTGGGATCACCCATACATAAATCGTCGGAAGACAAGGACAATTCGTATGCATCATTCGGGTGGACGGTTTTGAGCGAACTCGACCAGAAGTAACCATAATAGCCGGCAAAGCAGAGACTGTCATATTCGTCGTGGTACTCGCCGGTAGCCGGCAAGAAGATGCTCTTGCCGTTAAGACCAGTCGCTCTTTTACCATTCACTCCATTCTGCGTCGTCCATTCCCACGTACAGCAATTTACCAGTTCTTCCATCTCATCAAGTGTAGGCATCCGCCAGCCGCCGCCCCAGTTCACATGGGCTGCGTCATCCTCCGGTTCAAGAACGGTCTTGTTGTCAACAGTACCGTACTCCGAATCCGTGTTGTACTTCGTAATCATGAGGTGATGATTATCCCAATCGTAGTTCCACCATTTGTAGGTATCTAAGTTGTACGTGCTCTTGGTCTCCGTCTCGCCCCAGGCGTAATAATCGCCGTAGTCCTCGGGAGAGTCCGCCCCTATATTGCATGTCGCCCACAGCAACCCGCTCGGCAGGCCGAGGTCAACGTACTCGTGACCGGCAATTGTGCCAGTTATGCCGGTGCCGCCACCGCCACCACCTGTATTACCGCCACCCGTGCCACCGCCACTCGGTTCGGGGTTGTCTTTCTTGCACGATACGCACAGCGCCATCGCCATGCAAACCATCACTGTCGCAAATAATCTGATACTCTTTTTCATTTTTCATTTTCTACCAAGTTATATCCCATCTGGCACCTCGGTTCTAATTGAATAGTTAAAAAACTTAAGTTATTATTATCGGTTTTTACTTTTTTACAAATTTTAATGTTATGTTTTGTTTCAGTTGAGTAGATTTAAAGATTTAATATTCAAAGATTTAAAGATTTGCCGGTGGTTTGTGACCTTAAAACAGAAAAAACCACCACGGTCTCTGGCGTATCCATAGACCGTGGTGGCTGTGTGTCTGTTATGTAAAATATGCAACTGATTGATTATCAATAATTTTTTGGGGGGGTAATCCCCGAACGCCTCAACGCTATTTCATGCATCGGGGTCACCTGTAATTGATATGTCGTTGGTATGTCTTTCATTTCGGCGGCAAAAATACGGAATAATTTAATATGACTTTTCAATCAGCCTTAACTTTTTTATCCCTGAAGAAAACCAGCAGCGATGTGGTGATAACTATCAGTCCTGCAATGGAATACGCGTTCGGGTTGTCGCCTTTCAGGAACAGCCAGCTCTCGGTGCTGCCGACAAGCGGAAGGATGAATTTCCACATGTTCAGGCTCGAGACCTCGACATTCTTTCGCGAGAGCAGCCGCATCCAGATGATTGTCGTGACCACCGTGATGAACACCATCGCGCCGAGCGAGATGTAAAAATCCGTCTCCTTCGGGAGTGCCGCCACGCCTTCAACGGGGTAGGCGAAAAGCAATAAGATTATGCCGCCCAACAACGAGGCCGCAGAGTTCAACACCTTGATGTCGACTTTCGTGAAGTCGATTTGCGAGACGATGATGTTGCCGTATGCCGCTGAAAGACAGTCGATTATAATCAGTATTATTCCCAACGCCGAGGCAAAACCGACGACTTGTATGTTGGCGAAGTCGGGCCAGCTCACCACCACGATGCCGATGATGCCGAGTGCCATCCCGATGATTTTCGCCGTGCTGAACCTCTCGTTTTTCAGGATGAAATGCGCGAGGATGGCGACGAAGAAAGGCTGACAGCCCACAATCATCGAGGCGATGGAGCCGTCGGTGAGTCTCATGCCCGTGTAATATGAGCCGTAAAGTATTGAGATAGAGAATATTGCGACTTTGAGCATTATTCCGAAGTTGTCAACAACCTGTCTGAGGTAATGTCTCCCGACTTTCGCCCAGGGCATCATGAAGATGCCGGCCAAGACGAAGGTGTAGCCCGCGAATTGCAGCGGCGCGTCCATATATTGAAGGCCTGTCTTCGTCGGGACGAAGCTCGAGCCCCACAGCAGGCAGGTCAGTATCGCGAGAAAAGGTGTTGACTTCAGAATGTTCTTCATAACGGGCGGCAAAATTAGACTATTTTACTGTAACCACAACGAAAATTATTAAATAATTTTACAAAAATTTAAAAAAAACTTTTAAGAAAAAAAAGCCCGCATGTTCAGTTTTTATGTATAATTTTGCCACCGAAAAAAAGAACGTCATGCAGTTGCAGAAAATTGAGAATCCGAAGCTTGAGATGGTTGACAGGTTTGTCCGTTACACGAACATGAACATTTTCCTCACGGGTAAGGCGGGTACGGGCAAGACCACTTTTCTGCGTAACCTTGTGAAGGACACCTACAAACGTCACGTCATCGTGGCGCCGACGGGTGTGGCGGCCATCAACGCGGGCGGCGTGACGATACACTCGTTCTTCCAGCTGCCGTTCGGCCCGCAGCTGCCGGAAGGCGCCGATGTCGGGACGGAGACGGGCAACAACCTTCAGGTGCGCTCACAATCAGCACATTATCAAAAGATCAGCGGTGAGAAGCTGAAGATTATACGCTCGCTCGACCTTCTCATCATCGACGAAATCTCGATGGTGCGCGCCGACCTCCTTGACGCCGTCGATGCCGTGCTGCGCCGCGTGCGACACAACAGCAAGCCCTTCGGAGGCGTGCAAGTGCTCATGATAGGCGACATCCACCAGCTCGCACCCGTCGCCAAGCCGGAGGAGTGGGAACTGCTCGAGCCTTATTACAAATCGGTGTATTTTTTCGACAGCCACGTGCTTCAAAAGATTTCGTACTACTGCATCGAACTCGAACACATCTACCGCCAGGCTGACGCCGAGTTCATCAGCATCTTGAATAAAGTCCGTAACAATTGCCTTGATAATGAGAGTCTTGCTGTTCTCAACAGCCATTGTAAACCCGATTTCGAGCCTGATGAGAAAGACGGATTCATCACCCTGATGACACATAACCGTCAGGTTGATGAGATAAACGAAAGCAAACTCAACGCGTTGAAGACCAAGACGTTGACTTTCACCGCCAAGGTAACAGGTACGTTTCCGGAGTATTCGTTTCCTACAAAAGTTGAGCTTGAACTGAAGGTTGGGGCGCAGGTGATGTTCGTGAAAAACGACCCGTCGCGCGAACACCTTTATTATAATGGCAAGATCGGGAAGGTGGTGAACTACGACAAGGAAGCGGGTCTTTTCGTGAAATGCGACGACCAAGTCATTAAGGTTGAGCCGGTTACGTGGCAGAACTTTGAATATAACATCAACAAGGACACAAAGGAGATTGAAGAAAAAGAGATTGGCAGTTTCACGCAGATTCCGCTGAAGACGGCGTGGGCGATAACGATTCACAAAAGCCAGGGCCTGACATTCAGAAACGTGATCCTCGACGCGAGCCTCGCCTTCGCGCACGGACAAGTCTATGTCGCGCTGAGCCGCTGCACCTCGTTGGACGGATTGGTGCTTAAGACAAAAATTTCACAAAACGGACTCTTCAACGACTTGAAAATCAACCAATTCACAGATTCCATTCCATCAATGGAACCGAACGAAGAGCAGTTTGAATACAACAAGATTCAGTACGAGACGGAGATGCTCTTCGAGCTTTTCAACTTCCATGACGTTGAGACAGACCTGAACAAGATAAATTCTGTCGTCTCGATGCACAAAGGCAGTTTTGAGTCGGTGGTATCAAAGGAATTGCCGGATGTATGGAAGATTTTCCATCAGAATGTTGTTGATGTCGGCGACAGATTTCAGGTTCAGATGTCGAAGATTCTGCAAGATAACTAACGTGAGTTCGACCAAATTAACGGCTTGAAACCAAAACAGTTATGGAAAGATGGTGTTCGCCGCCAATGAAGATGTGCCACATTGTCAGGTGAAGATGTTTTTTCGATGAAGGCGCACAGCCGTCACGAGACCCGTATG
>JAZRYG010000029.1:0-175993 GCA_045600605.1 Bacteroidales bacterium | reverse complement strand
AGAGTATTTCTTCGACAGATTTGAATGCAACCAGATTAAGAGGGATCCGAGGTCTGACGGGTATATCATATTCGGCAATGCGGAATCAAGCACTAACAATGTACAGTACTATGGTTTTGACCATGTGCTGTTCTACGACCGCGATTTCAACTGCTGCAACACCCAGTTCTGCCCTGTTGATGAAAACATGAAAGCACTGTTCGAGGCAATGAATTCCGACACTTGGCTGTCTGACGACAGGATGCTTGTTTACGGTGAGACTTTGATGGAAGGGGATTTAATACTTGCAGACATCAGCCTTGACGGGACGGTGAACAGGTACGACAAGTTCTACAGCATCCCTGACACAAGCGTCAATGTCGGTGGGACACACTGGATGTCAATGGCAAACGACACCACGATATACGGCAGCTACTACATATACAAGGACTTCAAAAACCCATTTGAAGTTAAGCCAGGCGTGTGCCTGTTCACCAAGGATATGGAGATTCTTGCAGTAAGGACAATGTCTTCGGCATTCAGCGAATGTTTTTCAAATGAAATAATCTCTCCGCCTGACGGCGGTTGCGTGCTGGTGTGCTGGCGAGAGAATTATAGCCCGTATCGCAATGATGCTGTCGTCATCAAACTCTCGCGTGAGGACTTGAACCCGATCCCGTGCAGCGTGAAAGAGGTTCCGCAGGAGAAGCTCCATGCGGTTGCGTTCCCGAATCCGACACGCGGAGAACTTAACATCGACATTTCCGGTCTGCCAGACAACACCGAGAACCGTGTCAGCATCACCGACATGCAGGGCATGGTCCGTATGAGCCGCATCATACGCGGCAACGGGAACCTTCTCACCATCGACGCCTCGTCGCTCGAAGCGGGGACGTACGTCTATTCGGTATTCAACAGTGAAAAGGAGCTTCTGAAAGGGAAGTTCGTGAAAGAGTGAAACATAACGTTTAACCGAGTCAACTCAAACAAGGAGTAAAGACATAAAACAGTCAACCTAAATCAGGAAATGACATTCGTTTTTTTGAGACGGGCGTTTTCATTAAATTAAGATTTTGTTTTTATATATCAACAAGCCATTCTGCCAAGTCAACTATTTCAATTCCTTGATAATCATAGCGAGGATTGCGTGTCCGTGCAATTATCATCTTTGGATATGCATCCCTGATTTGAAGTAGAGGTGAGTATTCACGCATGAAAGTCTCATCGTTGCTGATGTCGTCGCTTACTTGAACATATAATTTTTCCGAGCCTTTAATGGCAACAAAATCGATTTCTTTCTGGTATAATTTGCCAACGTAAATCTCGTAACCACGCCTCAGAAATTCAAGACATACAATGTTCTCATACATTCGGCCCCAATCCATGTTTCGGTGTCCTAAAACAGCAAAACGTATGCCTGTATCGGCGAGATAAAATTTGTTGAGAGATTGCAGATATTTCTTTCCGCGAATGTCATATCGGTCAATCTTGTAAAGCACAAACGACTTTGCCAGGTGTTCAAGATACGTCGATATTGTAACGTGGTTGGTGCTTATCCCGTTTTTTGTTAGATTTTCAGAAATGCTGTTTGGAGAAGAAATGTTGCTTACATTGTCCATCATATATTCGACAAGTCTTGTCAGGACTCTGTTGTCGGGAAGATTATATTTCTCTACCAAGTCCCTTTGAAGAATAGTGTTGTAAACGTCACGGATATATGTTGTCTTGTCTTCTGTTTTTTCATAAAGATAACTGCCGGCAAGACCTCCTTCAATCACATAGTTATCAAATTGTCTTTGGATATTGTCATCCTCACCAAAATATTTTCTGTATTCATTAAAACTGAATGGAAACACCTGAATCTCAATATAACGACCTGTGAACAAAGTCGCCAAGTCGCTTGAAAGCATGAAGGCGTTGCTGCCTGTCAGATAAATGTCATATTTTTCAGTTGCATGTAAACTATTGATTGCCAATTCAAAATGTTCGCACATCTGAATTTCGTCAATGCAGATGTAATTGTTCTTGCCACAAATGTATTGCGCTTCAATATAATTATTCAATGCGTGGTATTCTTTTAGTGGCTCTGTATTTAGCAGACGGAAATCAATGAAAATGATGTTGGCTTTGTCATCAATCTTACTCAAGTAATCCATATATGACAGCAGCAGTTTTGACTTCCCGGCACGTCTTATTCCTGTTATTATTTTTATGTCCGGAGAGCCTTTTTTTGACTTTATTCTGTCGAGATAAATGTTTCTTTCAATCAGTTTCATTTTCAAAACTTTAATATTTTTACACTTTTGAAATCGCTGCAAAAATACACATAATATTTTGAATCAGATGTTTTTTTGAAAAAATAATTTGTTGTCAGGTCGGCGTTGTCTGGCTGTAGAGACGCACCGCAGCGCATCTGGACGAGGTTTTGAGATATTGCTGTCCGATAAAACTGAAAACGTGTGAAGTTGAAGAGGCTGTGGAAGTTGACGTAATACATGATTTAAAAGATTCTTGACTTGTCAAGCAATTTATCACCTGGCCATAGAGCGGTAGTCCGAAAAAATGTGTACTTTTGCCCATTATTATTTTTTTACCACAACAAAAATAACACAAAGGGCTGGTCTCACCGAATCTCGTGCAACTTGTGTTCTGAACTCGTGCAACTTGTGTTGAAAAAATCCTAACTGTTGAAAATCACCGTCATCAGCACATTCCCGACCATTCCGAGCGTTGTCTTGTCGATGTTGTTCAGGTTGTCTTCGAGCGTGTGCCAATACGGGACGAAGCTGCTTTCATCGCTGTCAACAAGATGGATGAGGTCGATCATCGGGATGCCCGCGAAATGGTTCACATAGATGTGGTCGTCGTTGATGGGCTGCCCTAACTCGTTGATAAAGAACTCATCGTAGCCCATTTCACGTGCCGTACGCCACACCTTGTTCAAGACCCATGATGCGTATTGTTGCGAATAATATTCTTTCGGGAAGCGCGGGTTGCTCGCCCCGACCATGTCTAAAAGTATTCCGTAATAAGCTGTATATCCGGCTATGTGCGGGTTCTTCGCCCAGTGCTGTGAGCCGAGCGCCCACGCGAAGTTGTCGTGCTGCTCTTCCGGCGCGAACTGCGGAGCCCCGTAGTCTTCAAGGTCGAAAAATATCAAGTCGATGCCGATGTTACCTTCAATCTTATTGGTTTTCAGCACTCTTGCCATCTCCATCATCACGCCGCATCCGCTGGCTCCATCGTTGGCTCCGTCGATAGGCTTGTGCCAGTTGGCCTCGTCGGGGTCGTTGTCGGCGAAAGGCCTTGAGTCCCAATGCGATGCTATGATGATGCGTTTCTTCGCCTCGGGGTTGAAAGAGGCGATGATGTTCTGTCCGTCGATGCCGCGGCGGTCGTACAGGCGTGTGCGGAAATCCTGCACAAAAACGGTGTCGCAATATTCGTGTAATGTGTTCACAAACCACTCGGCGCATTGCCGATGCGCTTTCGACCCTGGCACGCGCGGCCCGAACGCAAGTTGCTTTTCAACGAAACGATACGCCGAGTCGGCGTTGAAAGCCGGAACGACAATAGTTTTCTTTTCTGTCTTTTGCGACGTTGTCTGCGCCGGCTTCGTGTTCGTGTCGCATGACGCGAAGACGATGGCAATCAATAAGATGTATAATGTTTTTTTCATGCTTTTAACACAAGTTGCACAAGTAATTTAACACAAGTTGCACAAGTTTATAACACAAGTTACACAAGTTTTTATCCTCTTTCCTCTTTTAACTTTTAACTATTTCCCATTTCCCCCCGGTTCCATCGTGCCTTCCTCCGCGCCGCCTTGCTGTGCTTTCTTTTCGAGTTCCATCTTGCCGAAGCGGAATGTCACGCCGACGCTGACGGAGCGGCTGTTGAATTTATACGAGCTGTGCGAGATATAATACGGGTTGTTGGTGTCGTTGTCCCATTTGTTCCAGTTGAAGATGTCGTTGGCGTTGAGGAACACCGACATCTTTCTGTCGAAGAAGTCGGCTTTCAGGCCGCAGTTGACTGAATATGAAGGCTTTCTCTCGGCGTAAAGCGACTGTGTCGCCGAGCGGTAATGACCCGACGCGTTGACTTCCAGCTTGTTCCAGAGTTTCGCCCAGACGCTGAGCCGGAGGCTGTACGACCACATGTTGCTGCTCACGGAGTTTTCATTATAATCCGCCTCGTAATAGTTGTCATAGACGTTGGCGTAGAGTCGCATGTTGAAGAAGCCGTTCGGGCGGAACATCACGCTGGCTTCGGCACCGGCGTTGTACGAATACCCGACGTTGGTCGGCACCGTCGCCCTGACATAGCGGTTGAAGACGTATTTTTCGAAATAGTTGTCGGAGATGCTGTTAACAGCCCCGTCGGAGTCTCTGAAATAACCCGTCAGTCCGATGTTCCCGAACTTGTTGAAATATTTGGTCCAGCCGATCTCGAAGGAGTTGGTGTAAGCCTGCTTCAGGTCCATGTTGCCGAGATCAACGCTCTCGTCTTCGTATTCCACGAAATTGGTGAGATAACGCGCACTCGGGTTGTTGATTCGTCTCGAATAGTTGAATCTGAAGTTGTGCATCGACTTGGTCCTGTACGAAAGGTGTATCGACGGGCGCCAGTTGAGGTAGTCTTTCGACAGGTGCTCCGAAAAGACCTGTCCGGCGTTGAAGCCGTCCATGTTGCAATGCACCATCTCGTATTCCATCCTGATGCCCGGCTTCACGACGAAGTTGCCGAACTTGTGCTGTATCGTCAGGTAAGTGTCGAACTCATCGCCCCAGCTCTCGCGGTCAACGGTGCGGTATCTGTCATTGACGTATGTGTCGCCCGAGAGCGTGTCATAGACCATGTGATACGAGTCGGGGTCGTGGGAATAGACGACGCCGATGCCGATTTCACCGTTTTTCATGTACGGGATGTTGTAATCGATGTTGAAATCGTAGCTGAAGTCACTGAAATTGTTTCTGCTGTGGATGCCTTTCACGCGGCTGATGCTGTCGGTGCCCGGAACGTAAAAATTCCTTGTGTTGTAGTTGTTGTCGGAGCCGCCCCAGTAGCCGCCGTTCAAGCTGAATATGAGATTATGGCCTTCCTTGTTGAAAAGGTGCTGATATTCAAGGCCTCCGTGGAAACCTTGGAAATCGTTTTTGCCATCGTAGCTGTCGATGTAATGCGTCTCTTTCATTCCGCCGCCTTCAAGAAATTCCTTGCGGTAATAGTCTTGGTACGAGGTGCTGTTGCTCCAGTTCGGCCAGCCGCCGCCCCAGAACGTGACGGTGTTCATCGTGTCGATGTTGTATGTGAAATTGAGGTTGATGCCGCCGCCCAAGTTGTCTGACTTCTGACTGCCGTCATATCTGACGATGGTCGTTGTGTCGAGCAGTCCGGGGATGTCGCTGTCCTTGAACGAGTAGCTGTAGCCGTTGTTGTCGCTTTTGTTGTATCTGTAGTTGCCGTTGACGTAGAGGTTCATCGTGAATTTCTCGTTTGAATAGACGTATGAGACCCATGGTGAGACGTCAGGTCTTGAGGAGCCTCTCGCGCCGAAGCTGACGAAGCTGTTTTTCTGCACCTTGGCGTTTGTCACGATGTTGATGATGCCGGCGTCGCTCTTCGAGGCGTAACGTGCCGACGGGTTCGTGATGACCTCGATGGTCTTGATGGCGTTGGCCGGAAGCTGTTGTATGTAAGTCTTGAGGTTCTCCTCGTTGAGATGCGACGGCTTGTCGTTGATCCAGATTTCGACGCCGGAAGCGCCACGTAACGTGATATTTCCTTCGACGTCAACCTCAACGCCCGGGGCGTTCTGAAGCGCGTCGGAGGCAGTGCCGGTCTGTATCGACGGGTCCTCGCTCACGTTGTAAAGCTGCTTCTCACCCTCGTTGGCGAACATCGGCTTCTTCTCCGTGATGACGATCTCATCGAGCGTCGTCGTGCCGGATTTTATCTTCACGACACCGAGGTTCACATCCCCCGTGACATCAATGATTTTCTTGAATGTCTGATATCCAATGGCCGAGACCTGAACGATGAACTGTCCGTTCGGCACATGCTCCAGTTTGAAGCGTCCGTTCTCGTCCGACGCCGCCCCGCTGACGAAGGCTGAGTCGGCAGACCGTATCAGGCCGACATTCACGAACTCAAGTTTGGCCTTGCTCGTGCTGTCAATCAATGTTCCACTTACGATGTGCTGCGCCAATAATGCATTGACATTCAGCAATATAATTGTCAAAAAAAATAATACACGTTTCATCTTGCTCGTTTTTCGGATTTAACGGAATGATATTTAAAAAAGTATGCAAAAATATAAAAAATCAATGTCGGATTTATCGGAAACCCGACATTAATTTCAAGGTATGAAAAAAAGACTATTCAATTCTTATGTCGCCGTATTGAAGTTCGGCTCTGATGTTGCCGGAGCTGCCTTCGCCATGTCTTCCGGCAATACGCCCGTCGGATGTCCTGCCGGCGTTCGACCCCATGATTTCCCCGCAGATGATGTCGCCGTAATTCACCCTGATGTCATATCTGAACGATGTTTTTTCATTGATTTTCAATCTGATGTCAGAATAGCTCGCATCAATATCCACATCCGGCTCACTGCCGTCCAAGGTCACTTTCATGTCGGAATACCTGTTTTTCGACTTGAGGTCTTTGATTTTCTCAATCCTGATGTCGGAGTATTTATTTTCAAAGACACCTCTGAAGACTTCCGTTGCGGTGATGTCACAGTATTCGATGTCGGCATCGATGAACTCGACCTTGTTGATTTTTCCGTCGCTGTATTTCATGTCGAGTTCGAGATTTTTTGCGTATGCAATGCTAAAATCGCCGTATTTGATTTCTATCTCGTTATCAGCCAACAAGTTGCCAGCCGTCAGAGAGCCGTATTTCACCTCGGCCTTGAAGTCTTTCTTCACGGTTTCCACAATGATGTCTCCGTATCTTGTCTCAAGGTCCATTCTCACGTCTTCAGGCACTTTGACATAATATTTTATGGAGACCGAGGCGTTGAACGACCTGTTGGTTTTGTTTTCAAAAACTGTCCTGGCTCTCACTAAGTCACCTTCCTGGACGAACTCCACATTGATGATGTCAATCAAGTATTTGACGGCTTTTTCCTTGTCGCTTTTCACCGTGATTTTCACTTTGAAATCTATTTGCGGCTCATCCCATGTGGTGATGATGAAGTCGCTGTAAATGCCTTCCATCTCAAGTTCCGGCAAGGCCTCGACATCGAAAATCCGTTCCACGACTTTCTGTTCTTCAAATTTGTAATGATGGTCGCAATCTCCGTTGTTGCTTGCGATGGTGAGAATTGTCATCAGAGACAATACTGTCAGAATCAGGATTTTTTTCATTGTTATTACTTATTTATTTGTTTGGTTATCAAATCTATTGATTTCAATTTGTTATCGTAGATATGTTCTACGATGGCCATCTGCCTGTCCTGCGGCAATGGTGCGATTTCCGCGAAGACATCCTCGGTATTTGCCAGGCTATGAATGACTTCCGTAATCTGTGTTCGTGTCGAATCGTCAACATTCTCAATAATCTTTTCAAGGTTTATTATTGCTTCATCGACTTTTTGCTCATAAACAGTCCTCATTTCAACAAGCTGATTGTCAGTCGTTTGTGGCAGTTTCGTTGTCAGGCCGCTTCCTTTGTTAAATCCGATGGTGACTATCGCCACCGTCACAACGGCTGCCGCCGCAACGGAGTTCCATATTGTCAGCAGTGACAGTCTTTTGTTTTTGCGCACTGTTTTCCCCGCCGCGCCGCTGTCTCCGGCCGCTTCAAGTTTCAGCAGGAACCTCTCGCGATGACCTTCCGGCAACGGCCTTCCGGCAAACTCCGACTTGTTGTCCTTAATGAAATCCTCAATATTCATAACTATTAATTTTAACTCTCAAAACTTCACTCTTAAAACTTCTCTAAGTTTCGCTATCCCTCTCGAATACTGCGACCTCACGGATGAGGCGTTTATGTTCAAGGTGTTGGCGATGTCTTCATATTCCATTTCCTCCAAGAGGCGTAGTGTGATGACGAGGCGATAGCCTTCCGGCAGGTCGTCGATTGCTTTTTTGACTTTGTCGATGGAAAAGATTTCGTCGTCGTTGTCGTCGTTGCCTTTGTCGTAGCTGATTTCTTTTATGTCAACGTGCAGCGGCAGCCGTTTGAATTTCCTGTATTCGTCGATGCTTTTGTTGATGGCGATGGTTTTCACGAAGGCGACGAAATCGCGCTGTGTGCCTTTGAATGAATGGAGTAAGGAAAACGCCTTCAAAATCGCGTCTTGCGTGACTTCTTCGGCGTCTTGTTCGTTCAGCAAAATCCTGAAGCTCGCGTTGAAGACCGTCGTGCAGCAGATGTCGTAAAGACTCATCAGCGACTGTTGGTCTCCGTTGCGCGCGTCATTCAGAATTGTGTCAAACATTGTCATTTTTTCTATTTACACCCACCTGAACGTGATGAACGTCGGAATGCTGCATAAACCCGCAAAAATTTATTCGTTTTCCATTGCGAACAGTGCCGAACGGTTCAGGAATGAGTTGAAGTCGTAACATGAGCGGAACTCGTCCAAAGCCCACTCAATCAAGTTGTTGGAATATAAAATATCGTCAGGGATGGGCTGTGACAGACAGTAATCTTTCAGCTTCAGATATTTTCCGTAGGGGTGGTCGGCGGGGAAGTCTTTCGGCACGTTCTTCAACGCCTTCGATTCGTCGAGCGTGAAATTCCGCGCTTTCTTCAGAGCTTTTTCAAAATCTGCACCATATATATTAATGTCCTCGCGGACGCTTTTTGTAACTGCCGGCTCGCATTGGTACATTCCTGGATAAAGTCCGTGCTGGCCGAGATATTCCGCGCCTTTGCCTTCGATGTGAAAATAGTAGCCGGCAAGCCCCGATTTCTTCCCTCGCGGACAGACGAAGACGCCGAAATGACGTTTGTACGGGCTTTTGTCGGGGGAGAAACGCGTGTCGCGATAGAAACGGTAGGTGCAGTCTTTCAGCGTCAGGCCTTTCGTCAGGTCGTCGAATTTCTGTATCCCGAGAATGATCCGCTCCGCTATTTCGTTGAATTTCGCCTGAGCATCAAGATATTGCTGTTTGTGTTCCTGAAACCACGGGCGGTTGTTGTTCACCACAATCTGGTTCAAAAAATCAATTATTTCTTCCATTTTTCCTGAAATTTATTTTGCAAAATTATAAAAAATGTAACTTTGCAAAAATTTTTGAAATGAAAAAATTACCGGTGCATGTCCGCCTGACGGTCAAGTTATATTTGTTGCTCCTCGCGATATATTTCTGTTTTCGATTGGTCTTGTTTCTGCTGAATATCAACAGATTAGGTGACGGGACGACTTGGGAGGTCATACAGGCGTTCGTCATGGGCGTACGTTTTGATGTCGCCACGATAGGTTTTGCCATCGCCATCCCGACGATTGCTTTGTCGGTCTTTGCGTTCTTCGGCAGGAAAAGCCGGGCTTTCGAAAAAGCTTACGTCGTAATCCTAACGGTGATTTTTACAATAACATTCATAACTTGTTCAGCCGACATCCCGTATTTCAACCAGTTTTTCGACAGGTTCAACTTCGGTGCTTTCGAGTGGATTAACACAGGCGACGCCGGTTTCGTATTCAAGATGATTTTTCAGGAGCCGACATATTTCCTGATGCTGATACCAGTTGCTGCGGCAGGGTTCGTGTTCTATTACTTCACAAACAGAATGTTCAAGAGTTCAACAGGCTGGGAATCAAGGAAATATGTTTCGTATTCGATTTATACAGTTCTGCTTTGGGGACTGATTTTCATCGGGATGCGTGGTCGTCTCAACGAGAAGTCACCAATGATGGTCGGGACGGCCTATTTCTGTAACAACGCGCTGCTCAATCAGTTAGGGCTGAACCCTAACTACACTCTCGCCCGCAGTTGGCTCGACACCTTGGACGAAGACAACCAGCTGGTACGCTTCATGTCCGACGACACAGCCATTGCCAATGTCCGCGAAAATCTTCAGATAACCGACGAGATAGAAGGATATCCGTTGGCAAGAGAAGTCGCAACCGACGGAGAACCAAACAATTACAATGTTGTTGTGGTGATAATGGAAGGGATGAGCATCAACAAGACGGCTCATGGCGGCAACACGATGAACCTCACGCCGTTCCTCGATTCATTAGCCAACAAATCGTTGTTTTTCAGTAACTTATACACTTCCGGCACTCATACTTATTGCGGTATCTACAGCACTTTGATGTCATATCCTGTCGTTTTCAGACAGCTCCCTTTCAAGCACACCCCGATATTGCAATACGATGGAATCGCTTCAACATTGCAGAAAAACGGATATTCCACGACGTATTTCACAACGCATGACGGTGAGTTTGACAACATCGCAGGGTTCCTGAGTGCAAATGGCTTCGAAAGCATTGTCTCGCAAGCAAACTATCCAGTCAATGAAGTTAAAAACCACTCTGGGTGTGCCCGATGACTTTATGTTCAGGTTTTCCATACCGATAATCAATGAGTTAGCTGATAAAGAGAAGCCATTTTTCGTCACCATGCTCACCGCATCTGACCATAGCCCTTATTATCTGCCGGATTATTTCACGCCAAGGAACAGCGAACTGAAATACCAGATGACCGAATACGCCGACTACTCGCTTGAGAAATTCATCTCCATGGCATCGCAGCAGAGCTGGTTCAACAATACTCTTTTTGTCCTTGTCGCCGACCACGGCGCCGTCTTCGATTCTGACTATTCCATTCCGCTGAGCTATTTCCACGTGCCATGCGTCTTTTATATGCCTTCAAAGATAGAACCGTCTGTAAATGAGACAATTGCAAGCCAGATGGATATCTTCCCGACAATAATGGGCATGTTGAATATCCCGTACACAAATAACACCTTCGGCATAGATCTGCTGAAAGAAAACCGCCGTTTTACCTACTTCATGGGCGATGATAAGTACGGCGTGCTCGATGATGAGTGGCTTTTCATCAACAAACCCGCCGAAGAATTGAAGGGTCTGTATAAATATCAAGAAAAAGACACAAAGAATTATCTTTCCGACTATCCACAGCAAGCTGAAATGATGCAGAATTATGGCGAATCAGGCTGGCAACTTTCAGATTATCAAATAAATAAGAAAAAATCAAAAATTTTGCTTGACAAATAGAAAAAAGATGTATCTTTGCAGCCGTGAAATTGATGCCTAATGGTGTAATTGGCAACACGACTGACTCTGGATCAGTAAAGTCCAGGTTCGAACCCTGGTTAGGCAACAAATTTCCAAATGCTAGTCCGTTGTTGAACAGATTAGCATTTTTTTATGTTTAATAAACTGATTTACAAACCTTAAAAACAATATTTTATGGCAAAGAAAAAATCTAAGAATACAAGCCTCAGCACTTTCGTGAACACAATCCTGCGAGTTTTCGGCGAACATCCGTTCAAGCCGATGAATTACAAACAGATAGCGAAGATTTTGTGTGTGAGGGACGCCGCCGGCAAAGATGTGATTTACCAGATTTTGGTAACACTTTGCAGAGATGGTCAACTTATTGAAAATCATCCGTATAGCTATACATTAAATCCTGACCTCATCGCTGAATACGGCCCGAAACCGACTTACGTCATCGGCACCGTCGATATGAAAAGCACAGGCAAGGCTTACGTCATTCCGGAAGACGAAGGCGAGGACATACAGATTGCCTCGAACAACACGGGCAAGGCTCTTCACGGCGACAAGGTCAAGGTGCAGATGTTTCCGAAACGTCAGTCGAAGAAGAATGAAGGCGAGATTGTGGAGATTCTGCAACGCGCTCGTACTGAGTTCGTTGGCATCTTCAGCCTCTCCCACGGCTTCGGCTTCGTCATCTCCGACCGCGTCTCTATGCCGATTGACATTTACGTCCCGCACGGGAAATACAAAGGCGCGAAGGACGGACAGAAAGTCATCGTGAAGATGACCGACTGGCCCGACAACGCACGCAACCCCTTCGGCGAGATAGTGAAAGTGCTCGGTTACCCGGGCGAGAACAACGTCGAGATGCAGTCGATACTCGCGGAGTTCGACTATCCGCTTGAGTTCCCGAAAGATGTGGAGAAAGAGGCGAAAGCCATCTCCGACAAGATAAAAGTCTCGGAAATCAAACATCGCCGCGATTTCCGCGATGTGCTGACCGTGACAATCGACCCGCGCGATGCGAAGGACTTCGACGACGCAGTTTCATATCGTAAGCTGCCGAACGGACATCACGAAGTCGGGGTGCACATCGCCGATGTCTCTTACTACGTGAAGCCCGGCTCCGCCATCGACCGCGAGGCGCAGAGCCGCGGCACGTCGGTATATCTCGTTGACCGCACCATCCCGATGCTGCCGGAGAAACTCTGCAACATGGTATGCTCGCTGCGTCCCGACGAGGAGAAACTGACGTTCTCGGCGGTCTTTGAGATGGACGACAACGCCAACATCATCGAGAAATGGATAGGGAAGACCGTCATCAGGTCAGACCGCCGCTTCGCCTACGAGGAAGTGCAGGCGATGATTGAAGGCGGTGATGGCGACTTTAAAGATGAACTGTTGACACTCAACGCGTTGGCGATGAAGCTGCGTGAGAAACGCATGGAACACGGCTCCATCAACTTCCATTCCGAAGAGGTGAAATTCATCCTCGACGAGAACATGAAGCCTATCGACACTTTCGTGAAGGTGCAGAACGAGGCGAACATGCTCATCGAGGACTTCATGCTTCTCGCGAACCGCACCGTCGCCGAGGCCATCGGCAGGAAAGACAGCAAATATCACGGATATACTTTCGTCTATCGTGTCCACGACGAGCCGAATCCGGAGAAGCTCTACAACTTCATCGCGCTTGTGTCGCGGCTCGGTTACTCGATGAACATCAGCACGCGCGAGAAACTCGTGAAGTCGTACAACTCCCTCTTCAAGGCGGTCGAGGGCCGCGGCGAGAAGAACCTCATCGAGTCGGTGGCGGTCAGGACGATGGCGAAGGCACTTTACAGCACCGTGAACATCGGACACTACGGACTGGCGTTTCCGTTCTACACACATTTCACGTCGCCGATACGCCGTTACCCAGACCTGATGGTGCATCGTCTCATTGAGCGTTATATGATTGAAAATCAGCCGAGTGTGAGCCAAAACGAATACGAGGTCCTGTGCCAACATGCGAGCGAGATGGAACGCCGCGCCGCCGAGATGGAGCGCGAGTCGGTGAAGTACAAGCAGGCCGAGTACTTGCAGGACAAGATCGGCAAGGTGTTCGACGGTCTCATCTCCGGCGTCTCGAAATGGGGCATTTACGTCGAGCTTAAAGACAGCAAGTGCGAGGGTCTCGTTAAATACAATACCTTCGACGACGACTATTACTATCTCGATGAGGAGAACTTCCGCATCATCGGCCACGACCGCGGCATGATTTACCAACTCGGCGATGAGGTGAAAGTGCGCGTGAAGAATGTCGATCTGATTAAGAAACAGCTTGATTTCGAGATGGTTGTGGTGAAGAACAGCGGTAAGAAGCCGAGAAGGTGAGGAAGATGTTCAGCCGGTTTATTTGATTGTTTTATCTTTTTCATAATCGTCATTCAGGAAAAAACTGTATTTTTGCAACGTTTTTTAGAAATACAATAATATCTCATATTTCAGAATATGCCGAATAACGACTATAATGGTATCAATAAACTTTACACTTTTGAATTGGAGAGTGTCGAGGAACTGATGGCTCTGATTTCGCGGCAAGTGCGGGACCGACGTTTAGAAAGAGGGCTTTCGCGCGAGGCGTTGTCGATGATGTCGGGGGTGCCGGTGTCAACGCTTGCCAAGTTTGAGCAGAAGCATGTCATCTCGCTTTCGCAGTATGTCGCGATAGCCAAGGCGTTGGGTTACAGCGACCAGATGAAGTCGCTGCTTGCCGAGCCGCGTTATGCGACGCAGGAGGAGCTGGAACAGATAAACCGTAATAAATCACGCAGACGTGGCCGCAATGAATTCAACAGATAAACTCACCGTGATGATGCACGGCCGTGTGGTCGGCACTCTCGTTCTCACACCCGACTCGCGACAGGCAAGTTTCCGTTATTCGCAGGAATGGCTGCATGACGGTTTCAGCATCTCGCCGCTTGAATTGCCGCTTGAAGACAAGCTTTTCATTGCGCAGCCGATGCCTTTCTATGGCAATTTCGGCATATTTGAAGATTCGCTTCACGACGGTTACGGACGTTATCTTCTCAACAGAATGCTTGCCCGCAAAGGTATTCATGACATGGATTTGACTGTCCTTCAACAACTTGCAATCGTCGGCAGCTCCGGAATGGGAGCATTGGAATATGTCCCTGCCATTGAAATTGAAAAAGAAAGACATAACGAAAAAAATGATAATCTTGACTACTTACAGCAACTCGCGCTTGATGTCTTGAGCGAGAAGCAGACAGACGGCGCCGACACTTTGTTTTACAACAGTGGAAATAGCGGAGGCTGTAGGCCAAAATGTCTTATTCATGACGAAGAAGGCGAGTGGCTCGTCAAGTTCAGGCACACATACGACCCACAAGACATTGGCAAACAGGAATATGACTACATGCAACTGGCTGCCAAGTGCGGCATTAACATCCCCGACTGCCGTCTGCTGAACGGCAAGTATCTCGCCACGCGCCGTTTCGACAGAGCCGCTGACGGCACACGTCTCCATGTGGCGACGGCGGCGGCACTCCTGCGCGAAGGCATCAACCCGCCGATGACCGACTATCGTGTGCTTTTAGCATTGACGGGATTCCTCACTCAGTCGCCGGCGGAAGTGGAGCAGATGTTCAGGCGGATGGTCTTCAACGTGATGATTGAGAACAAAGACGACCACGCGAAGAATTTCAGTTTCGTCTGCCGCGACGGTCGCTGGAGTCTTGCGCCGGCGTACGACCTGACACGTTTCCATGAAGGTTATCACGGCGAGCACGCGACCTCCGTCATGGGCAAAGGCAACCCGACGCGGAAAGACCTCGTCGCCTGTGGCGCGACAATCAGAATCACGCCGGCGAGGTGCAATGAGATGATAGACGAGATCTGGAACGCATGAGTGGGATTAGTGTTTCTGTTTTTTACGTGTGAGGTCTTTCGATTTTCAGCACTTTCAACCGTTGTGTCATTTTTGCCGCGCTAATCCCTGTGCGCAAAGCGTCTCGAACAACAGCCCCATAGTTTCCAGATTATTCAGCAAACCATTTGAGACAAGAGAAATATTTCCATTGATTTGGTCATTTGGCGCACTTTTGTTTGGTCATTTGGCGTACTTTTATTTGTTATTTACTACCCAAGTTGTGCAATTAAGGAGACCGCCTTCCTGTGCTACATCGTTGTAATTTATTGTTTCAATAACTTTGTCAGGGAAGGCATTTTGAATAATATCAATAGCCAGCTTGTCTTCATCTCTTCCGAATACAGGAGCAACTATTAAATCATCGACTTCCAAATAATTCACGTATATTCCAATTGCACTTTCAGGATGTTTGCTGTCTTTGTGTTCAAAGAATGGTACATCAATGTATTTCAAACTATATTGTGTAATTACCTTTTGCATGCCCTCGCGCCAATACTTGTATTCAGCGGCTAAATTGTTTCCAAGAATGGTATTTCTGTCCACGAATCTCACCATTCCATCTGCATGTCCTGTGTAATCGTTATTTTGTGCAGGAATTATAATTATCTCACACTCCAATAATTTCGATAATTCACTAATAAGAACATCTTTTTCATAATCGGGATTTTCAGAAAAAATCCTATCTGATAATATCGCCCGTCCATCACAAATAAGGACATTTCCTCCATCAATATTTATATCAGAAAAACAGGCTTCAATATTATTAAGTTTGCAAACTTCCCGCACATCGGAACGCGAATCTTCCCATACTTTTTTGCCTTTCAAGTAGTTTGGGTTGTATGTAAATTGAATGAACTTGCCCGATTCAGTTTGAATTGGCATATAGTCACGACACCAAATATCCTTCGTACCTTTCAGCAGACGATATTCCACATCGTGTTTTCTGAGTATGGAAGTCAACCGATTGAAGCAATCTGGGAAACGCTCTTTAAGTAGTTCCGACAAATATACAACATCCTTGACCTTTGTCAGTGCTGAAATAGATTCAACTTTCTCAACAGCATCAGCAGTTGGTTCTTCTCTTTTCTGTTGCGAATTTTTCATATCCCAATATTTCTTTCTGATTGACGGATAATCGCCTTTCATAAACATTTCACACAGATCCTTGGAGGGTTCCCAGTCATTTTGCAGACATAAATCCGTAAAGACCGCTTCCTTACCACGCTTATTCAGAACAAAGTTATTGATGTATTTAGATGATATATGCTTTCCTGCACGCAGGAGTATCACATTCATTTCTTGAAGTACTTTCCTGTGAGTTTTCGTCGACAAAGTATTATCAACCAATTTTTTCATCAAATCACTAAGATTAGGTTTTTTTACCCATTTTACAATTTGGATAATAATTGGAATGATACCAATTAGTCCAATAATTGTTCCAATAATAAATTCTGTACTCATATGACTATTTTTTATGTGTATTGTATTCTTCTGCAGATATTTCCTGAACGTAATCTAATATATCTAACTTAGAGGATGTCCGTTTTGTCCCATCCCAATCTAAAAAAGTAATAATACGACCATAATTACTTACCCAATAGCTTGTTTCTATTATTCTATGTTTTTCATTTTCAACAACATAACTATTATCTCTTGTTATTTTAATGGCTTTCAAGAATAACGATTTTTGATATATGGAAGCATTGATATACACATATTCAGATGAGCATTGGTACTTATCTCCTCTATCTGTTTCTGTCCACTTAAAAGAATTATCCTTCTCAGGGAAAGCAAAAAGTATTAATCTGTCTTGATACTTTGTACTTCCCGTTAATCTGTTTTGCCTAAGTTGAACATCAGAGATTACAGCATTCTTATCTATGTGGTATCTATAAGTCGTTTTGGCTGACATCATCCCAACACCAATGTAGACTTCTTCTACAAGATAATTGTCATAAGCCTGAGATTCAAAACTATACTGAGTTACAGATAATAGATTTCCATTACCATCTGGTGAAGCATACGTGCGGCATCCATATGGATAAACATAATCCTCAAAATTGTACTCTTGTGCAGTAGTGTTCAACACGAAGAGACACGATACCATACATACAAAAAATATTTTTTTCATTTCTAAAAACCCTAAATCCGTGTCGGCTCAACTTTTAATTTTGCCTACTCTATAATGCAGTTTTCGGCTTCCCTGCTTGTTATTTGAGCAAGAAGTCTTTGTTTCCTTGAAGGCATAAAGAAAGGCGCAAATCCTTTCCGTTAAATTTCCTTATCCACATGACAGGTGCTGGTTTTACCTTTGGAGCGAATAAGATTTGGAAAAATTCACGCCATAGCGCGAACCCTCCGCGTCCCATCCCCGCTCCATGAAAGTTACCAGCTTCGTCATGAGGGAACAAGAGCGTCAAGCTCAATATGTTATACTTGTTATTTCTACTTTATATCATAGTTTTCGTTTTTAAGCGTTGCAAAAGTAAACAAATTATTTTATTTCGCTGTAATCATTTTTCTAAAAACAACACTTTTTCTGTTCTTCGCCATTATCTTTCAAAACTTTATCAAAGCCGAAGGCAGTATCTTGTCAACAATCACATACTCGCCGTCAATGTGGAATATCACGGTAAGTTTCTTGTTTCCAATCAAAAAGGTCTTGGCCTCCGGATGATAGAGTTTTGGCAATCCGTAGCTGCTCCTGGGCAGAATCGGTGCAAGATACGACAATGGTTCGATTTCCTTACGGATTCGTTTGGCATATCGTATGGCAGATTCCATCGTGTAATTTGATGCAACGAAGCGCATCAATTCAACGAAATATGCCTCAACATCGTCCGTTATTATTACGATATATTTACGCATAGATTTTGCGCACCGCTTCAATCAATTTCTTCTCAAACTCATCGGGTGTGAGGTATTTACGAGGTTTGCCTTCCGCGATGTCGCGCAAATCACGCTCAATGGAGGCTTCCCAGTAGGCTCTCTGTTCGGGCGTCAATTCATCTTCAATCGCTTCAAAATCAATCTTTTCTTCAGTTTCAACAGTCGTATTCATCATTTTATGTTTTTGATTTGCCTGCAAAATCAAGCATATTTTCTGTTCGGTATCCCAAGCGGTGCGTACACGTTTTCTTCAAATTTTTGAGGCGAAAAAACGTGGCTGGTTTCTGTCTTGAAGTGACCCCAAAGGTTTTCTGTCCAACCTTTTGGGGTCATTTCACATCTCCGGCGGCCTCTCTTAACTCTCCTCTCTTAACTCTCCTCTATCTGATTGTTGCTTCCCAGCACGTTGATGATCTTGTGCATGTAGAGTTCTTTCATTCTGTCGCGAGCCGGTCCGAGGTACTTGCGAGGGTCGAACTCGGCGGGTTTCTCGGCCATGGTCTTGCGGATTGCCGCCGTCATCGCCAGACGGCTGTCGGAGTCGATGTTGATTTTGCAGACCGCCGACTTCGAGGCTTTTCTGAGCTGTTCCTCCGGGATGCCGACCGCCGCCTTCAGGCAGCCGCCGTTGCTGTTGATGATGTCAACGTCTTCCTGCGGCACCGACGATGAGCCGTGAAGCACGATGGGGAAGCCGGGAAGTTTCTCCTCGACGGCTTCGAGGACGTCGAACGCGAGCGGAGGCGGGAGCAGACGGCCTGTCTTCGGATCGACGGTGCACTGCTCCGGCGTGAACTTGTACGCGCCGTGCGACGTGCCGATGGAGATTGCCAACGAATCGACGCCTGCTTTTGTCACGAAGTCAATCACTTCCTCAGGTTTCGTGTAGTGACTCTCCGCCGCCGACACCTCGTCTTCGACGCCGGCCAAGACGCCGAGCTCGCCTTCGACCGTCACATCATGTTGATGTGCGAAATCAACGACTTTCTTTGTCAGCGCGACGTTCTCGTCGTATGGTAGAGCTGAGCCGTCGATCATCACCGACGAGAAGCCCATCTCGATGCAGTTCTTGCAGAGCTCGTATGAGTCGCCGTGGTCGAGGTGAAGCACTATTTCGGGATG
The DNA here is from genome assembly GCA_045600605.1 of Bacteroidales bacterium. Lineage (GTDB taxonomy): Bacteria > Bacteroidota > Bacteroidia > Bacteroidales > F082 > Limimorpha. The sequence continues at coordinate 156,866 of JAZRYG010000029.1, read as the reverse complement.
CTCGCAGCCGAGTTCTTTTGCGTAGGCGACGGCGCCTTCCGCCATGTAACGGAGAAGCGTCTGGTTCGCGTAGTTGCGCGCGCCCTTCGAAATCTGAAGGATGACAGGAGATTTGGTCTCCACCGCAGCCATGATGATGGCCTGCATCTGTTCCATATTGTTGAAGTTGAATGCCGGAATCGCGTAGCCGCCCTTGACGGCCTTGGCGAACATCGCACGTGTGTTCACCAATCCTAAGTCTTTGTAATTTACCATGTTATGTGTGTTTTGTGTTGTTTTCCGAAATGCAAAAATATATTATTTTTCAATACTCAACGAAATCATTTGTTTTTTTTGTTCAACAAGTCTAAATCTAAGTTCCAATTCAGTTTTATTTTTCCATCATTGTGATTTTCAATGTTTTCGATGATTTCTTCCTCTCTGCTTTCCGAGATGAGAAGGAGCTTGTCGCCTTTTTTAAGGTATAGTTTTCCGTTAGGAATGATATAGCGTTCATCGCGTTTTACAATCATCACGAGAGTTCCTTTCGGGAGCGGGTAGTCTTTCAGAAACGCTTCATTATCAACGGTTTGTTCGTCCATTATTGCGTTTAGTTCTTCTGGAATCTCGATGCCGAAGTTCTGTGGTCCGCTTTCGTCTTTTTCTCCGAGCTTCAGTTTTTTAGCGAAAAACGGAATCGTAGTGCCTTGCACGATAAGTGAAATCAGCGTAATGAAGAACACGACGTTGAAGATAAACTGTCCGCCTTCGATGCCTGCCACGAATGGATACGTCGCGAATATGATCGGTGCGGCGCCGCGTAGTCCGACCCACGAGATGAACGTCTTGTCTTTCAGCCCTATCTTCTTGAACGGGATGAGGCAGAGGAACACCGCCAACGGGCGGCCGATGAGGATGACGAAGACCCCGATGATGATTGCTGGCACCGCTATCGACAGCATCGTGTGCGGCGTCACGAGGAGGCCGAGCATGAGGAACATGACGATCTGCACGAGCCATGTGAGGCCGTCGAGGAGCTTGTCGATGCTGCGTCTCTCAATGATTTTCTTGTTACCGAAAAATGAGAATTCCTTGTTGAAGATGGTTATCTTGATGTCCTGTTTCACCATTCCGGCGTTGCCCACGATGATGCCGGCGATATATACGGCGAGGTAGCCGTTCGCCCCGACGAGATTGCTGATGGAGAATGTCAGGAAGATGAAGCCGATGATAAGTATCTGGTACAGAGACTTGTTCTCAAGCCGAAGTGCGTTGTGGACCAGGACGTAAATCCTGCCGAAGCCATAGCCGAGGACGACGCCCATGCCGAATTGCCATAGGAACGTCATGATGATTTCGACGACGCTCACGTTGCCGCCGCTGCCGTTTTGTATCACCTGTATCATCACGATAGTCAGCATGTTAGCCATCGGGTCGTTACTTCCCGATTCGAGTTCGAGGAGCGGCTGCAGATTGTTGCGCATCTTCATTTTCTGCGACCTCATGATGCTGAACACCGACGCTGAGTCGGTTGACGACATCGTGGCGGCGAGCAGCAGCGCGATGGTCAGCGGGATGCTGATGGCTTTCTCGAAGACCACGCCGACACCGTAGATGAAGAATCCGGTGAACACCGTGGTCAGCATGACACCCGCCGTCGCAAGCACTATCCCGGGCGCGAGAACGGGTTTTATCGTCTCGAACTTCGTGTCCATGCCGCCGGTGAAAAGAATGATGGAGAGCGCAATCATGCCGATGAACTGCGCCGTGTTGTAGTTGTCGAAATGTATGCCGAAACCGTCTTCGCCGAAAAACATCCCGACAAGCAGGAATATCAACAACGTCGGGACTCCGAACCTGTAACCGGTCTTCGACAGCAAGATGCTGAAAATAAGTATTATCGCTGCGAGAAGCAGGAAATTACCAGCAGTGAACGTCATATCAATTGGTTGATTTGTGATTAGACTATAAAAAAACGCGCAAATATACGAATATATCTCGTAAAAGTCAAGTCAAAAATAAAATCTCACCATGAAACGGCGGGATTTAAGGAAAAAGGCTCGGACGTGAACGCCCAAACCTTTCTCATGAAATCATAATCCATATTGTTTTTTTTATGTCTCTGAAAGACGAAACCGTTCGTGGCTAAGCGATTGCGATGGTCTTTGTGAGTTTCTTCTTCTCCTCCGGCTTGACCTTCGGAAGCATCACCTCCAGCACGCCGTTTTCGACTTTCGCGCTGATTTCGTCAACTTTCACAATGTCGGGCAACGCGAGCGTCTCCTTGAAATGTGCCGTCGTGAACTCACGGCGCAGATACTGCTGTTTCTTGTCGTTTTCCTCGCTGCCGCTCTTCTTCACCATCTCGATGACGAGATTGTTGTCGCTGTCGATGTTCAATGTCAGGTCTTCCTTCGTGAGGCCCGGAACGCTCATCTCAATCTTGAATTCCTCCTGATTTTCAATGATGTTCATCTGCGGGCTGTTCGCTTTCGGCATTCCGTAATTGAAGTTTTCAAAAAGTTCGTTGAACAGTGTCGGGAAAAAATCCGAAGTTCTTTTTGCTACTAACATAATCTAATCTCCTTTTTTAGTTTTTTAATTGTTTGTTTTTCTTTTAACTTTAATCTTTAATCTCTAATCTTTATATTGTTTTCTTGCCATCTTTTTTCGATGACACGGGCGGATTGGCAATTTGCATTCCGAAAAACTTGCCTTTTTCCAAAAATACAAACAACACTTTGACTGATAATGTTTTATTCTGTGTAGAAAAAATTTCAGTATTTTTTACAACTGACAAAATTTCCGAAATAATTATTTTCTTGGATAAATAATCTGACAAAATGACAGCGAAATTATTAATAGGATGGTGTGTTAGGGACACGTCGTGGACGGTTTCCGTGTGCCGGAGGCACACTACATCATTAACCCCATACGAAGCGCAGCGCCGTGGGTGGCGAGGGCCTCCGTCGTCGTTATGCTACTCATTTTCAAGCCGCAAAGATAGAAACTTTTCATCATGAACAGCACGGGCGCAGCGAATTATTTTGTATAATGTTTTTACACACTGCCAAATGACTATTCTCTCCCGCAAATATTGTATGCTGCCGATATTTTTTCATGGTGGCGGCAAAAATATGGAATTTTATTGTGTGCAGTAGAAATCTTTAAAAACTTATATTTTGACTGCAGAATGCTATTTATTACCTGAACACATAATCTTGCAGGTGAGCATTATAAGTATCTTTAGTCAGTACGCATGACTCACCTTCCGGAAAGCGGCGAAACCTCGGGCAATTCAATCAGATATTCCGGCGCGAAATCAGCCCCGTTGCTCCACTCGATTGTGTTGAATTTAATTGAAAAATTTTTGAAATATTCAATATTTTTCAGTGGTTCAAAAACGAGACCGACCAACGAGTCCTTCAGGTCAACGCATTTAACGACATCGTTGTTAAACCACAATTTCACGCGATATCCGCTGATGTATTCGGCTTTTATAACTTCAAGGAAAAACATGATTCTTATTTTAGTGATTCTATCTTAACGAGCGGCAGGCCGTTTTGTGCCTTCTCCCAATTCAACATTAATTCCTCACGGTGCAAGTCGAGCCATTCCAAAACCATTCTCAAGGCTCTTGCAGGCATCTCTCCTTTAACAACTCCATCTTTGATATCAACACTGATTTTATACTCATTATACCAGGCGTGGAAATGTGCCGGTGCGTGATCTGTGAAATTCATAAGTATAATAATCCCGTAAAAATTACTAATCTGTGGCATAATATTATTTTTTTGCAAAAGTACATATAAAATCTTTAATGTGTCATGTTTTCGTGATATTTTTTGTCAACGACAATTTATGAAACTGCCAACATTTTATTATCATAAAAATTTTTCAGAAAATTTAAATTTCAAAATATTATTCCATATTTCAAAATAATTTGTAATTTTGCACTTTCAAAAATAAAAATTTATGAGGATTTTTACGGAGCAAAAACTAAAGGAATACATTGAAAAGGAACCGAAATCGAAGACGGCGGTTCAGGAATGGGTTTCGATAGTGAAAAAAGCTGAATGGAAGTGTTTTGCAGATGTCAAATCGACGTTTAACAGCGTTGACAGTGTTGGAAATCAACACTATGTGTTTAACATCAAAGGAAATGTTTACAGGTTGGTGGTTGTGATAAAGTTTACGATAAAATTTGTTTACGTCCGTTTTATCGGGAAGCATGAAGAGTATGAAAAATCAAGGATATTGCTAATATATAATGAGTTATGACAAAGATTGAGAATGAACAACAGTATGAATGGGCGGTTTCAAGGGTGGATAAGCTGCTTCCGCTTGTGAACGATGAAACGCCGGTAAATGATCCAAATTCAATTGAATTGGAGTTGCTTTCTAATCTCGTCGCCGATTATTCCGATGAGCATTTTTCGGTTGGCGCGCCGTCACTTATTGATGTGATGATTCTCCGGTTGTCGGAGATGAAGCTGACGCAGAAAGGCCTGGCCGAGTTGTTGGGCGTGAGTCCTTCCCGCGTCAGCGAATATATGACCGGCAAATCCGAGCCTACGCTAAAGGTGGCGAGGGAAATCAGCCGTAAGTTGAATATCGACCCCGCTATAGTCTTAGGGGTTTAACTCCCACTTTTTCAATACTTTATAAATCGCGCCTTCAGGTCTTAAAATGCTCTGGAACAGGATGATGTCCTTCACTTCCTGGTGGATGTACGACTTTTGTTCTATTGCCGTGATGACTTTCCAGAAATATTGTTTTTCGCACAGATCTTTGATGCGGCCGAGTGTGATGTGCGGCACGAAGTTCTGGCGGTCGCGCATGAATCCGATGCCGTCGAAAGCGGTGAGGACATCTTCTTCCAAATCAAGGAGTTGCGGCGGTGTCTGCTGCATCCCGAGCCACAGCACACGCGGCGCATAACGGCTGCCGAAGACGCCGGTTCTGTTGAAGTCCATCTCGAAACGTCTGTGGTTCTCAACGACTTTGCTCACCGCTTCGATGATTTTCGGTTCGTCCTGCGGGTAGGTGTCGCCGATGAATTTCAGCGTGAGGTGAATGTTTTTCGGTATCGACCAGTTGATGCGTTTCTCGTGCGAGAGGCGCGTCTTCAGTTCGTCGAGCAGCGGCGCGAAGCCGTTGTCTTCTGTCTGTATCGGTATTGCGAGAAAAAGTCTTTTCATCTTATTTCATCTGTTGGTATCCGGAGGCGAGTCCGCCTTCTGCTGTCTCTCTATATAAATAAGGTATGTCGCGGCCTGTCTTGTTCATGGTGAGCACGACCTTGTCGAACGACACTCTGTGGTGGCCGTCGCTGAATGTGGCGTAGGCGTTGGCGTCCAAGGCGCGTGCCGCGGCAAAGGCGTTGCGTTCGATGCAAGGGATTTGCACGAGTCCGCAGACGGGGTCGCATGTCATGCCGAGATGATGTTCGAGAGCCATCTCGGCGGCGTATTCTATCTGTGCGACGCTGCCGCCGAAGAGCTGACATGCCGCCGCTGCCGCCATCGAGCAGGCCACGCCGACCTCGCCTTGGCAGCCCACCTCGGCGCCGGAGATGGAGGCGTTCTCCTTCACGATGTTGCCGACAAGCCCCGCCGTCTTCAGTGCCCTGATGATACGTGTCTCGTCGAAGTTGTAAGCCTGGTTGCAATGGTAAAGCACGGCCGGAAGCACGCCGCATGAGCCGCATGTCGGGGCGGTGACGATGACGCCGCCGGAGGCGTTCTCCTCCGACACCGCGAGGGCGTAGGCGAAGATCATGCCGCGACTTCGCATCGAATGCTGGAACCCCTGCGCCTTGATGTGGTATTGTGCCGCCTTGCGCGGGAGGTTCAGCGGGCCGGGCAGACGTCCCTCGGCGGTGAGTCCGCGCCGGACGGCCTCCTTCATCGCGCTCCAGACGTTTGACAGATGCTCGTCTAAAGATGCGTCGTTCTCGCTCTCATCGACGTATTCCCAATATTGCTTGCCGGTGCGCTCGCACCAGTTCATGATGTCGGTCATCTTCGTCATCTCGTAGATGTCGTGCAGCCTCGACGGATGTCCTTCCTCCGCCAACGCGCCGCCGCCGACACTATACACGGTCCATTCTTCAGTGACGGCACCGTTTTCATCTATCGCCTTGAATGTCATTCCATTAGGATGGAATGGCAATACAATCTTGGCTTTCCATAAGATGATGACTGGAGCCTGCTGCTCCAATACCTCAATAATCGCCCTGTCGGTGAAGTGGCCTTTGCCTGTGGCGGCGAGGCTGCCGTATAACGTCACCTCAAATGACTTGGCTTCCGGATGACGCGCCAGAAACTGCTCCGCCGCGAACCTCGGCCCCATGGTGTGGCTCGACGACGGGCCGTGACCGATTCTGTAGATTTCTTTTATCGTTTTCATCTCTAATCTTTTAACTTTAATCTTTTAACTAATTTTCGGTATTGCGTTTATCAGTTTTTTCGTGTAGTCGTTTTTCGGGTTGTTGAAAATCTCGTCGGCGTCGCCAAGCTCCACGGGTTTTCCGTTGTACATCACGAGGATGCGATCCGACATGAAGCGCACCACGCTGAGGTCGTGCGAGATGAAGATGTAGGTGAAGCCGAAGTCGCGTTTCAGCCTGTTCAACAGGTTAAGCACCTGAGCCTGCACCGAGACGTCGAGTGCCGACACCGACTCGTCGCATATTATGAGGCGCGGGTTGACCGCCAACGCCCGAGCGATGCAGATACGCTGCCGCTGCCCACCCGAGAACTCATGCGGATAACGCTGATAATGAGCGGCTTCAAGTCCGACCTCCTCCAACAGTTTGCAGACTCTTTTCTTGCGCTTAGCGGCATCTTCCTCAATTCCGTGAACCATCATTGGCTCCGCGATGGCATCACCGATGGTGATGTTCGGGTTCAACGACGAATACGGATCCTGAAACACTATCTGCGCCTGTTTCCTGAACAGACGCAAGTCTCTGTTATTCAACGATGTTACATCTTTGTCTTCAAAATACACTTTTCCGCCTGAAGGCTCGATAAGCCTTAAAATCGAGCGTCCGAGTGTGGTCTTGCCGCATCCCGACTCGCCGACGAGACCGAGCGTCTCGCCCGGAAACACCTCGAAGCTGACGTCATCGACAGCCCGCACATGGTCGTATGTCCTGTTGAAAACGCCTTTCCGCAGAGGGAACCATGTCTTCAGATGTTCCACTTTCAGAAGCGGCTTCTGCCGGTACAATTTTTCAAGATGTTCTTTCCTTTCTTCTTGTGTGACAATGAGTTTCGTTGTGAAATCGTCTTTGTTCTTCCACACTCCGTCGAGGAACTCCTTCACGACGGGAAGGCGTTGCAGCCGTGTGTCGAGTGGCGGGCGGCACGCCAGAAGTCCTTTGGTGTAAGGGTCTCTGGGGTTGTCAAGGACTTGTCTCACTTCGCCGTATTCCACTATCTCGCCGTTGTGCATGACGGCGACGTAGTCGGCCACCTCCGCCACCACACCGAGGTCGTGGGTGATGAAGACCATGCCCATGTCACCGTCGTTTTGCAGTTCCTTCAGAAGTTTCAGGATCTCTTTCTGCACCGTCACGTCCAACGCCGTCGTAGGCTCGTCGGCGATGAGCAGCTCCGGGTTGCAGGCGAGTGCCATGGCGATCATGACGCGCTGTTTCTGTCCGCCGGAGAGTTCGTGCGGGTAGCTCTCGAAGATGTTCTCCGGCCGCGGCAGCATCACTCTCTTGAAGAGCCTTATGACGCGTTCGCGTGCCGCTTCCTTGGTGACGTCTTCATGCGCTTGAATGGCTTCGACGATCTGATAGCCGCAGCGGAACACTGGGTTGAGCGATGTCATCGGCTCCTGGAAAATCATCGCGATGCGTTTCCCGCGGATGTCGTTCATCTGCGTCTCGTCGTATTTTGAGATGTCGGCGCCGTCGAGTTCGATGGTGTCGGCGGTGATGCGCGACTGCCTCATGTTGAGCAGGCGCATGACGGCGAGGTTGCTCACCGACTTCCCGGATCCTGACTCGCCTACGATGCCGAGCGTCTTGCCTTTGAAAACCTCGAAGTCGATGCCGTGCACGGTCTCCTTCCAACCGCCGTCACGACGGAAGGACACACGCAGGTTCTTGACTTTCAATAACGTTTTCATATTTTGATTTTCCCGCAAATCTTGCAGCTTTTTATTGTTCTTTATAGGTTTTGTTTCAAAATCAAGTTCATAGTTTTCAAATGCTTTGAATAACTTAACGAATTTATTATGGTGGTTATATTTGTTACGGGTGGGTTCATTTTATTGACAACCAATTTAATGCTTCTTGTTTCATTTGCTCAAACCAAATTCGTTCATTTTCACAAGTTTCAACCAACTCATTGGAACGTTCAAAAAGACGTTTTATTTGGTTCGGTTGAGGTGAATATGTTGCTTTATACGAATCTTCTACCATTTTGCAGAAAATATTTAAAGGCAAGGGTATGATAGTGGATTTGCCACCATAATAGGAGATATTCATTTTATGCAGGGCGTAGAAGTGTGCAACGCATGCCTCACTAATAGTAGGTGCAATAAATAAGCAATACGATGGCTTTCCCGTTGTTTTCTTCAATTTTGCAAGGTGTCGCGACACAGGTTCACATTCCATTTCGTACTGTGTTTGTCTTGAAGACATTGTTACTTCCACGCTCAATCCAAAATCGCCATAATCACATACTATATCAGCCATGTTACCTTGTGCTGTTGACATTGGTTTCCCAAAATCATCAAATTTCAAGTTGGCCTTAATTACTCCGCCATCAAGCATAATCATAGCTCGCCACACATTCCATTCAAGCATCAATGATAAATCGTACAAATCTTTATTTTCTATTTGTTTGAATACGGTCTGAATATCATCATAAAATTTGTATTCTTTTATTTCAGACACTTGATTTTCAATTATTTGATTTTTATGTTCGGCAATTGTATCATAAAGTAAATCTTTCAGTTCCTCAACAGGGGATGATTCGCTGAATGAAACCGAAATGGAATTTGTTCTTAGTTTTTCTATTACAATCTTTTTGTCGTCTGTCTGAAGAATCGGCAGTGTTGCATCGCCCAAATAATCAGTATATTGAACTTCGCTGTCGATGTAGCATGGATTTCTGTCTGTTTTTTTCAGAAAGAAATCCACCTCGCCAATTTTTTCTGGGATTATCGATAGAGATTTACCGACATGGGAAATATTCACAAGTCCTGTGGCTCGTAAATACCTGATACATGCATCGGCGTAATCACGTAAGTTATTTGATTTTGTTTTCAAAAATTTTTTGATTGACTTATCTCTACTTTCTCTTGTCTTTGTATTTCCATCACTGATATCAGCTTCATATATCGCCAACAATTCGTTTTTCAGGTATTCACCTTTGAATGTTTTATAGCTGCCTTGGTTCTCCGCTTTTGCTGTACGGAATTGCTCTATTTTGTCAACAATAGTATCAAATCGTCTGTAATCAATCAACTGCAAGCCAAAAATCATCAGTTCGTCGAACTTTAACGAACCAAAATGTCGAATCAATCTGAATAATTCCAAATAAGGCTTAACCCAAAAACTTGCGGCATGACTGCTTGGTCTGTGATATGGTGATGGAAGCTGGAATTTAAGAAGTTGGCGAAGGAACACCTCCTCTTTCCGTTTGGCATGAATCAATCTTTCTCCAGCTGGTGTTAGCGCAACAACAGGCGATAGTTTAACAAACCCCAATGCTTTAGGGGCTCTATTCATTCTGTCTCTCGCACTAAATGCAGGATCATTTGCACCTTCACCATTAAAGAAATTTTCTTCTTTAAGACGTTCCATGAACGCTATTTGAGTTTCATTATTCCATTTTTGTCCTGCAAAATTCTGATTAAGCAAATCAATTTCAGGAATCATTTTTGCAGGTGTACGAGGTGATGTCGTAACAAAAACAACTTTGCTATCTATTCTTGCCATTAAACTTCAATTAATTGTTTGTTATGTACTTCTTGAAAAAGAGTTCTTCTGATTGGTTGATAATTAGCTACAAGAATATGAGATGCTGATGATTTAAATCTATTCTTAATATTGACAGCATAGGTTTTTGCATATTCGCTAATTATCATATCCCCGTATAAACGTTCTGTTAGCGGCGTTCTGCCGATTACCAAAAGAACACGGCAATTTAATTGTCTGATATCATTTGCTAATTTGATATGACATTCATCATTGAAACCATATTTATACTCTTCGTTGCCATAATCTGAAAAAACACAATCGTATGGTGGATCAAGGAAAATAAAATCGTCATCTTTTGCCATATTGAATATTTCACTATAATCAAGATTGTATATCTCAGCAGATGAAAGTAAGTTGCTATGTGCTTTTGTTACAAGTGAGGTGTTTATATTTTGATATCTTCCAAAGGGGACGTTAAACTCTCCTTTGGCATTATATCTTATCATGCCTGAATATGCTGTTTTATTTATGAAAAAATACAACGATGCATCTGTGTATTTTTTGTCTGACAATCCATTAAACATATCACGCATAGAATAGTAAAAAACCTCGTTTTTGTCTTCAACTCTTTCATTAGGTGTTTTCGCCTTCAATGCATTAAATTCCATTCTGTTTGAGTGATATATTTCCTCTATTTCATCAAGTTCCTTACGTAATCCAGAATAGTTTTGTTGAACGCCACGATAAAAACCAATTAGTTTTGCATTAATATCGTTGATAATTGCTCTATGAGGTTCTAAATGAAAATACAACGCTCCACCACCAAAAAAGGGTTCGATATATCTGCCTCTAAAACGAGGAATTTGAGATACAATAAGAGGGATTTCTTTTGACTTTCCCCCACGATATTTTATTAACGGCTTCATATTCTGATATGTTTTATTGTTGAAATTGTTATTCTTAAATTTGTGCAAAGATACAACTATTAAGAGAGAGTTTCCAGCAAATATTTGTGATTTTTTAGTTGTTTAATTTCCTCAAATTTCTGACCACCTCAAACTCCTAATTCCCTAAAACCCCTCCAGTCCCATCGTCACCGTCGGAATAAGCAATATCGCGCCTAAGACGACCATCATGAGAATGAATTTCCAGACCCATTTGAACCATTTCTGGTAAGGTATCCTGGCCACGCCGAGGGCGCCGATGAGCACTCCCGACGTCGGGGTGATCATGTTGGTGAAGCCGTCGCCGAACTGGAACGCCATCACCGTGGCCTGGCGGCTGATGCCGATGAGGTCGCTGAACGGCGCCATGATGGGCATCGTGATGGCGGCCTTCGCCGACCCCGACGGGATGATCACGTTGATGAACGTCTGGATGACATACATCACCTCCACCGACGCCACCTTGCCGAAGTCGGACATCGACTTGGAGAACCCGTATAGAATCGTGTCGATGACGCCGCCGTTCTTCAAGATTATCACTATTCCGCCGGCTAAGCCGACGACCATCGCCGCCGAGAGGATGTCTTTCATGCCTTCGACGAAAAGTCCCGCTATGTCGCTGGCGCTCTTGCCGATAGCCACACCCGCCGACACGCCCATCGCGAGGAACAACGTGGCGATCTCGCCCACATACCAGCCGTAGCCCATCACCCCAATTATCAGATAGACAATGGTGTAGGCGAGGAGAAGCAGTACGAAGTTGTGAACCGTTTTTCTCAACGAAAAGACGCCGGCAACGGCGAAAATGCCCGTCAGCACCGGAATAAGCGGAAGCGTCGTCCCGCTTGCACCGATTTTCAATGTCGTTGACGGATTCCTGAACGAGAACAGAACCATCGCGATGAGCAGGAAGGCATAGACGAACCACGCTGCCTTCGGGACGTATTTCTCGAACTCCTCGCCTTGCGCCGCGGCGTTTTTCCTCCAATAGACGTCGTCATCGAACATTATCGAGGAAGTCGGATTTCTCTTCACTTTATGTGCGTATTTCAGAACGAAAGCGATTCCGAAGATGTTGATTATCACCCAGCAGAAGATTCTGTAGCCTATCCCGGAGAAGAGCGGCACCTCGGCGATTCCTTGCGCGATTCCTATCGTGAACGGATTCAATATCGCTCCTGCGAAACCGATGTGCGCTGCCACATAGACCATACACAGCCCCACAATACTGTCGTAACCCATTGATATTGCGAGCGGTATAACGATGACCACGAAGGCGATGCACTCCTCGCTCATCCCGAAGATGGCGCCGAAGAAACTGAACAGCAACATTATCAACACGATGATGATGTTGTCAACGCCTATCGCGCCGAGGACCCTGTTGCTCTCAAGCCGTTTCGTGAATTTCAGGAACGAGAAGATGCCCATGTCGATGGCGCGGCTCTTGTTCATAATCCAGAACGCGCCGCCGATTATCAGAATGAACGCGATGATTGACTTCTGCTCCACGAAGCCGTCGAAAAGCGCGGAGAACACCTGCCACGTCTGCGGCTCAGGGTTGAAATCGCCTTGATTTTCAATTGGAATCTCGTTTTCAAAATAAAAAGTGCCGTCGATGTATTTGCCGGGTTTTATGAACCATGTCAGCATCGCGGCAAGCACAATGATGAAAAAAATTATCACGTAAGTGTGCGGGACTTTTCTTTTAGTCATAAAAACTTTTTTGCAAAAGTACACAAATTTTTCAGACAGATATGCAGACGAACAAAAATACGGCCAAAAACATGAAAGATGTCGTAAAAAAATTTACCTTTGCAGTTCGTTTTATTTTTATGACAAACGTTAAATGAAGCAACATTCAAAGAAGAAACGGAACACTTGGCTTAAAACCACATTGATTGTGGCGGGCTGCCTCATCTTTGTGCCGGTTCTTCTTGTCATAGCGCTCATGTTCGCGTTGACGATTCCTTCCGTGCAGAACAAGGCGGCGCAGACCGCCGCACGCATCATCTCCGAGAGGACGGGCATCGAGGCATCGGTGGGTCATTTCTCGGTGAAGCCGCCGTTCGATGTTGTTTTGAATGATGTCTTCGCAGGTAGCGATTCGGGCGACACTCTTTTCTTCATCGGCGACTTGGACGCCCGCATCCGCATTGACGCGCTGCCCGACTCGATAGCCGTCAAGTCGCTGAAGACAAATAACGTGGTCGCTCATACAGGGAATCTGATTTCGTCTGTGACGATAGACGGAAACATCGGGTCACTCTCCGCCGGAGCGAGGACTTTCGGACTCAGCGAAGGATGTTTCAGGATAACCGACGCATCCATCAAAGATGCCGATGTGTCGCTTGTCCTCAACGATTCAGATGAAGAGAAAGAAGAGTCGCCGTCCGACAGCACGGCCTTGGCCATCGACTTTGAAAATATCTCTTTGGATAACGTGAGGTTTTCCATGGAACAGATGGCGTTGAAGCTCGATGTGGGCAAGGCTGAAGCAAGCGCGTTGATTGACGTCGGCGCGGATTGCTACACCGTGCGCAGCATTGACATTGCGGATTCTGATTTCGGGATGGATGACCTCGAATTTTCCATAGGCAGACTCTCGGCGGAGGCAAAGGCCGATGTCGGCAATGACTGCTACACCGTGTGCAGCATGGACGTGGCGGACACTGATTTCGGGATGGATGACTTCAAAATCACAGTGGGCGCGTTGTCTGGCGATGCCTCTGTTGACCTCAAGAATTCAATCATCTCTTCCAACGGATTGAATATAAGCATTCCTGAATATCAATCTGAAGCAAGGCTTCACGAAACGCATTTCGACATGAATGAGATGCGGGTAATCACTAAAGCGGAGGGCAGCCTGTCAGGTTCTGAATTTTCCATTGACGCGGATTGTGACATCGATGACGAGTTGTTCGATGTGGGTCTTGACTTCGGCAGGACGGACCTCGCGCAGATACTACAAATGTCGGGGAGCGAACTCATTGTGGCGGGTCATGTGCGCGCCTCCGGTTCGGGCATGAATCCGATGGACAGTAATATGACCGCCGATGTCACCGCAGCCCTCGACATCTGCCGGTTCGACGGCCTTGACGTCTCCGGCCTTGACCTTGCAGCCAACATCAAATCTGGCACGCTCGAAGGGATTCTGACAACGCCGGTCCACTATTCCGACACGTCGGTATCGGCGAAATTGACATTGGACAGCCGCTTCTCCGTGAGTGACTTTGCGGGACGGTTTCCTGAAATAGAACTCACCGCCAGACTCGACTCCGTGGAAGTCGGCATACCGAACGACACGTTGAATGTCAGCAGGATGAACGTGAATTTCAAGACTATGAATGAGCTGTGCGACGTCAGAGTGAAAACGCATGGTATCGACTTCTCCGCCGATGTGCCGGCCCACGCCTTTGAAATCCCGTCGCTTCTGCCTTCCTCGGTTGAGATCAATGATTTGGACGACCTCGACTCCCTCATCGCCGCGCTGCCGGCTGCCAACGCTAACCTTGAAATAAGACAGGACAACCCGCTGCGCGGAATCATCCGGAAGACGGGGTTCGACATCACGGAACTCACGGCAGGTCTGCACACTTTCGGCACTTCGAGGAAGCTGAACGTCTCGCTGAAGACACCTGACCTCGATGGAGAATACAGGCTTCCTGCGATGAATGCGATTCTTTTCGCAGACATGGCGGACGGCAAGGCCAACGCCTCCCTCAAGTTCAACACCGACATCAAAGACGGAATCATGTCTGTGAACGGAATCGACACAAGGCTCATGCTCAAAACCACGCTGAAAAGAGACGGCGACGACGTGATGGTTGACGGTGACATCAGGTTGGCGGACTTGGTTTACGACGGCAAGAACATAGGAGACAGAAACATACTCCTGAAACTCCGTCCTGACGAAGACAATCCGGACCGGTCCGTCGCCACCGCAAATCTTGACGATATTCCTGTTGAGTTGGTAAAACAGTTCGTCGAGCTTCCGCAAGACATCGGAATCCAGGGGAAGATAAGGATTCGCGCAGCCGTCAAAGGCATTCCTGACCAAACCGACCTTTTCGTCGGCATCACGCCAATAGATGCCGCGGTTGAATATTCTCCGTACGACATGCTGCTGCAACTCGGTGAACAGGAAATCACTTTGGAAAACAACAAGATAAGTCTGAACGGAATCACCGTCACCGGCGTTGACAGCACGTTCATCGCCCTTGACGGAGGCTTGGACCTCGACTCCATGACCCTTGACGTGTCGGTGAAGTCGGACGGCTTCGAACCCGTCAGACTCCCGAAAGACGGCCCGATACCGGTGTATGGCAGATTGCTCATGGGCATCGACGGAAGCGTCACCGGCAGCGTTGACGACTATAAGGCCAATGTCGATGTCAGCATCCTTCCGCAGACCGACATCACATACCCCATCGACAAGAAGAACCTCGCGCAAGTGAGTCCGTCGGGGACAGTGAATGTGCAATATGGCAGCGAAACTGGACTGCAACTCGGAGGCCAGTTGGATATAACGGATGGCAGGGTATTCTTCTCGCCTAAACTGTACCCTATGATGCCGTTCGTTATCGACAATGGCAGCCACATAAAATTCAACGGAGGCATCGAAAACACCGAGCTCGCAGTCTCGGCATCGCAAAGCGCGAAAGCCATGTACAAGCCCCATGACCAAGTCTCAAGGCAGGTGGATTTCATCACCGGCGTCAAAGTCGGAGGCTCATTGGATAAGATAGACATCGGCTTCTTCCTTGATGCGCCTCGTGACAGCGAGATACAGAAAGAACTCGCGGAGACGCCGGAGGAAGACAGGGAAGGTTTGGCCGCGGTTCTCTTGGCCACCGGCATGTACGCCTCGGAAAGCAACGAGGCCACACAGATGGAAGGCTACGCATTGTCGAGCATCCTGCAGTCGAAGCTGAACGCCGCATCGTCAAACAGATTCGGAAACATGATAAATTTAGACTTCGGCATGGCTAAGGCGAAACATGAGAAAGGCATCGAGACCACTGACTACACCTTGAATGTCTCCAAGAGTTTCTTCAAAGACAGGCTGAACGTCAAGCTCGGCAGCAGCGTGTCGGACAACGCCGAGGTGAACAAAAACTCCACGTCGTTCATCAACAACATCTCAGCCGAATACAAAATAGACTCCGCAGGGATGTTCAAGGCGCGGCTGTTCAGCATGAAGGACTACAACAACATCGTGGAGGGGGAACTCATAAAGTCGGGCGTCGGTGTGCTCTTCAACAAGACGCTCGTCCGCCAGCGCGACAGTTTGGACAGGTCACTTGACATGGAAGTGGAGACCAACGCGGTGCTCAGGAGCAACAACCAGTTCGGCCCCGACGCGGCGGTCTCGCTGACAAAACAGAATCTGTTCAGACGTAACGACGTCTTCACGGTCAAGCTCAAGGGGGCGTACTACTGGAATCTCAACAGGAGACAGCTGAAGGACCCCACGAGGAACGACACTTATCTGTTCGGCGCTGACTTCGCTCTCAACTTCCCGTACATGCAAGTCGGCGAATGGGCGCGCAAATACAACGGACAGACGGTTTACCGCCTCGGCTACCTGAACGAAAACATCTCCGGCGACTACGGCATCCACAAACTATACGGTGGCGTCGATTACAGCGTCCGCAACGGCAGGTTCGTCACGCACAGCTTCTCGCCTCTGTATGTCTCCATCGTATTGGCCGACAGGACATCGGAGCAACTGACAACAAATTTGGACTTTGTGGACCTCCTCAAACTCTTCATCAACAACGAGTTCATACCTTCAGTAAGATATTCGTTCAGCTATAACAACTACCGCGACAGAAGCCGTGCCGTCAATACTGCATTGGAAGTGCAGCTGAAGGAATCCGCGAACCTCATTTCAAGCGTGATGGCCACCTTCGGAAGAGACTTCAACGAAAAATACAAGAATTTCCTCGGCATCGACTACGACCAGTTCGTGAAGTTACAGCTGGAGGTGAGGAACAGGTTCAGGCTTAACGACAACCTCGAGCTTGCCACGAGGGCCTTGGCGGGTGCCGTCGTCAGCTTCGGCAACAGCGAGGTATCTCCGCTCTCGGAGTCGTTCTCGATAGGCGGCCCCAACAGCATCAGGGCGTTCCTGCCACGTTCCATAGGGCCGGGCGACTTCCACAACGAAAATTACAGTTCATATATCTTCCACACCGGTGATATAAAATTGGAACTCAATGCCGAACTCCGTTTCCCGATAGTGTGGAAACTCAACGGGGCATTTTTCGTTGACGCCGGAAACATCTGGGTGCTTAGAGACCCGCACGACTATATGTCTGACGAACAGATTGAGGCGGTGCTCAAAGGTTTCAACCTGCCGGCTCTTTACAACAGCAGCATCAAGGAGGAGACGTTCTTTGACCAGATCGCCCTCGGCACCGGGCTGGGGTTGCGCCTCGACTATGAGTCGATAGTCATCAGGCTCGACCTCGGCATCGCCATCCATGCGCCGTATGACACGGGACGCAGCGGCTATTACAACATCCCGAATTTCTGGCGCGACGGCGTGGTGTTAAACTTCGGAATCGGCTATCCATTCTGAAAATTTCACAAATTATTCAAAAAAGAACTATTGGTGTCCGATAAAACATTTTTTTTGTCTTCCAAAAAAGTTTTATCGGATACCAATAAAAAAAGTAGTACCTTTGCGGTGTAAAAAATGTGGCATGCCACAAAAAACACACCCTAAAACATGGTTTTTGATAGAAAAATGTATCTTCTAGGATTATTTGATTTCTTATTAGATTCCGATATTCTAAATTAACAAAAATACAGTTGTTTAGGGTGTGGAAATTGTACTTCATTGGTCATTTGGGGCAAAATTGGACTCACTCGGCAATAGCACTGTGAGCAAATTCAGAGGCTCAAAATAAATTAATTTTTAATACAATACATTGATCATCAATAAATTACCCCCTCATAGAATTTTCATAAAAATATTGCCGAACTGTCGGAAATAAGAAAATAGTTTGTACCTTTGCAAAGTTTTTTCAAAAAATGAAATATAATCATTTTAATGTTAAACAAATATTGTCAAATGAGAAAATCAATCATTCTGTCAGCCATCGCGCTTTTGGTGATGACGGGCTGCAAAAAGGAAAAAGTCACAGATCCACAACCTCCGACAGATGGGAAAAGTCTTGCTGTCTATGGGAAAATCTATACGGCGGAGGGCGATGCGAACTCAACAGCCGAGGCATTTGTCGTGAAAGACGGCCGGTTCGTCTATGTCGGGACAAAAGACGGCGCGAAAAATTATATCGACGACAATACCACAATCATCGACCACACTGAAGGGATGGTGATTCCCGGTTGCTATGAAGGTCACGCGCATTATCTGATGCAAAACGGCTTGAACCTCATGAACGGGCCTGCAATCAACATCAACACAAGCGTGCCGGAATTTTTTGAAGAAGTAAAAAACACATACCAGAGGGCCAAGGCTGAAGGCAAGTCAAGCATCTACGGTTTCGGATGGCTTTACCAGAGTTTTGAGTATGACGGTATGCCCACACGCCGGCAGCTGGATTCCGTCTGCCCCGACATCGCGCTCTTCGTGAGTGATTCCGAGGGTCACAAGGGGCTTGCCAACACTTTGTGCCTCCAGAATGCAGGCATCATGGATGCTGAAGGCAACGTACTCATCGACGAGATAAGGGGCGGCGAGATATGCATGGGTGACGACGGCAAGCCCAACGGACTTCTCAAAGAACAGGCGGGTACCTACGTCCGCAAGAAAGGCATCAACTTCAATGAGATATTCCCCACGTCGTCCGCCATCGCGGCAGTTGAACTCTCGCAGCAGGCACTTCTCGAAAACGGTTACGTCTCGTATATGGACGGCTGGGCTAACTACTACGGGACAAACGCTTTCTATGAAGCTGCCAGGACGTTGGACGACGGAGGCGGCCTCCACATACTTCTCGGCATGCCATACGAGTTTGAAAGCTCCTGCGAAGACATCGAAAAGGAAGTTGACGAGGCTGTCAAGACAAGAAGATACAGCGGCGGACACATCAACGCCAACTACGTCAAGATCTTCATTGACGGCACTGTGGAAAGCGGGACGGGACTCACCATGTACCCTTATCAAGACGGACATCAGGGAATCGCCAACTGGGAGGAAGACGAAGTGGCGGCTATCACCGGATATGCCAACGCCCATGATATGACGATGCACATCCACACCATGGGCGACGGGGCGGTGCATCGCGCCGTGAACGCTTTCGCCGGCTTCGGCAATCCGGAGGCCCGTAACACCATAGTTCACGCACGCAACGTGCCGGACGAGGATTTCCGGAGGATCGCCGACAACAACATCGTCGCCGTGAGCGGATTGCTGTGGCACGTCATGAGTGAAGAGGCTGCCGGTTATTTGGATACGATTGTCCCGGCCAATCTGGTAGGAAAGGCCTATCCGATGAGGTCTTACTTCGACCACGGAGCGATAATGTCGTCTCACTGCGATTTCCCCGCCACCTCAGGCTCGCCTAACGACCCGTTCGGAATCATGGAGATCGCGGTCAGCGGACAGGCACCTGGTGGGGTTACACCACCATTCTGGACAGAAGAACTCATCACTCGCGAACAAGCACTTCAGGCACTCACCATCAACGGCGCATACCAGATGCACGTCGAGAATGAGCGCGGAAGCATCAAAGTCGGTAAATATGCCGACTTCGTGCTCGCCGACAAGGACGCGTTCAAATGCCCTGTGACGGAAATCCACAACACAAAAGTCGTCTCCACATGGTTCGAGGGGGAGAAGGTTTATTCGAGATAGTTGTTTCCATTGAATGAAACAATTTGTAAATGTTAATCTATAGCAGTATATGAATACCATTTTTTCCACAGAAAGAGTCAACACAGGCAGGCAATTGGAATTTGACCTGGCAAAGGCCGTGACAATAGTGCTGATGATATGGACTCATACTTATGAGGCCCTTTCCACCGGATTCGAGCCGTCCCTGAGTGCAATCAACTCGTATGTACGAGGTTCGATTGCCGGTGCCGTCACCTTTATGTTCTGTATGGGCATAGGCCTTTCATATACCACGCACAATTCGGCAAAGGAGTGCATTCAAAGGGGTGTCAAGCTTCTTACCACTGGTTTTACTCTGTTTCTGTGCAGGGAAATCATTCCCGCGTTGCTGAGCAGCTTGATTTTCAATCTCCCAGAAAATCTGGTGTACCTGGCATACGGAGTAAGCGTCGATATCCTTCAGTTCGCGGGACTCGCTTTCCTGTTTATCGGTTGCCTTAAGAAACTGAAAATCGGGAATGGCGGGATGGTGATTATATCCGTTGCCTTGAGTGTGATGGGCACATTACTTGAAGGAGTATCTGTCGGCTGTTATCCGGTTGACCAGCTTCTCGGGTTCTTCTGGGGCACCGAATCTGAGAGCTATTTCCCATTCTTCAACTGGTTCATCTTCGTGGCGGCCGGGCAGTGGTTCGGCGACAAATACCAGTTCCTGCAGGACAAGAAAAAGTTCCACGCCATATCTCTTCTGGTTGGGACAGTATTGTGCGTAGCATATATTTACCTGTCGTTCAATGTGGAGCAGAATATCTTCAGGGGCTTGACAAGTGAAGTCTATCTGGCACATCGTCCGATTACTGATGCTGTCATCTGCTTGCTCATCAATGTGGGATTGATTAGCCTGTTCTTTTTTCTCGGGCAACTGCTACCGCAGAAATCAATACCGGTCCTTATCCATCCATCAAAACACATCAACCAGTATTATTGCATCTCTTGGGTAATAATTATGTTTATTTCTTATTTCTCGTTTAGCCTTGAGAATCTCTGTACTGATGGACAAGTGATTATAGCCTGGATTTGCATCTTAGCCGCAACGATACTGTCAGTAGTCATATACTCAAAATATCTCAAAGAGAGAACCGAAGCCTTCTTTGGAAAGCGCAGGGTGTTTTGGACGGTTTTTGTGTGGACAATATGCATTGCTTCATTCATATTGGCAATGTGCCTGTTCGATGAATACCCGAATTTTATGAATGTGTAAGATTTTAGTTGACCATGCAGAAATAGTTTCAAAGGTTTTGTATTTATGAAAAAATCTTTACTTGTTATATTGGCTCTATTTGCCGTCATGACGGCAAAAGCGCAATGGTATGTAGGCGGTGGCTTCAGTGCCGAGTTTTTCGAAAACTACAGTGCCCTAAACATCTGTCCTGATTTTGGCTACACATTTGAAAATGTGCCATTTGCTATTGGTATTATCACAGAATTCGACTTTCAGCAAGACAAACTCCAAGGCGACAGTTTTCAAATAGAAACCATCTGTCTTTCACCATATTTGCGCTACAATTTTTACGAAATTGACAGATTTGGCTTTTTCACTGACCTTATTGGCAGTGTTCGTGTATTTGGAGACAATGGCTGGGACATTGGTTTGTCGTCAGGTGTTACATTTGATGTTACCGAGCATTGGTCTGCCGAATTCTGTTGTGGTTGGATAGGTTATGAGCAGTATGAGGAAAAGGGATTTTCACTCCTTATGGATGCTTCGACAGCTAAAGTCTCATTCTATTATAATTTTTGAATGGTTTTCTTGTTCGGCTGTAGTTTAGAAGCTGTTTTAAATTATTGTTCGGGATTGTCTTACGCAAAAAAATCAAACTCTATTCTATAAAAGACAGATTTTTTATTAATTTCGCTGGTGCCTTGATTTCCACCATTTTTCTAAAGATTGTTTCGACAGAAGTGTTGAAGGCCTGTTCGGGGAATTTCCAAGACGATAGTGCGTGTGGAGCATGGTTTACGACGCGTGTCGATATGAGTAAATTGTGAGATTGGAGTGAATCAATCTGTATAACATATTGATAAAGAGAGGTTTACCCCCCCCAGATTTTTAATAAAATTTTCGCAAAATTGTTGCAAATAGGAATATATGTTCGTAACTTTGCGCCATCGTTTTCTTTTTGGATTTTGTCCAACGGACTTCGCAAAATTCAGAAGAGTGGCGTGAAAAAAGTAAAAATAGAAGTCCCCTCAATTAATAACTAAATCTTTAAAAAATGAAAAAACCAATCATTCTGTTAGCCCTCGCGCTTTTGGTGATGACAGGCTGCAAAAAGGAAAACAAAAAGGATCCGGAAGTACCTCAGCCAAGTGTCAAAGTGACAAAGATTGCCGATTATCTGTATGAATATACAGCCGAAGGCTATAGCACAGAGGCACCCTCAGAACTTCTGTTTGACGACGGTCCTGTTCCGATATTCGGTTGCAGTGCTGTCAGAAACGGTAACTTCTACGGAAGAAACCTGGACTTCAACATCAACGAAATCTGTGAATTTGTGGTGAGAACCGTGGCTACGGAAACACGCCCTCACGCTTCCATCGGTGTGGCAAACACCTGTTTCCTGAACATCACTAACGATATGGTGGCTGCCGGACTCAGCGAAGAACATCTCAAGTACATTCCGTGGATGATGATGGATGGTATCAATGATGCCGGATTAGTCTGCAACATCAATGTCGTGAATGCAGCTGATATCAAAGAGCACCCGCACACCCACACCAACGAGGGTGCACCGCAGATTATGGTGATGCAGCTTATCCGCGCGCTGCTTGACAACTGCGGAAGTGTGGAAGAAGCAAAGACGTTTATCAAAAATCACGACATCATGCCTATTCCCACGACTTGGGACGGCCATATAATGGTTGCAGACCCGAATGAGACCATGATTGTAGAATTCACAGGCGAGAAAGGCAATGAAGTCAAATTTGTGGTGCAGGATAAGATGATTATGACAAACTTCTACAACCACCTGTTTGATGGTGTCCATTTCCCCAATCATGCCTGCGGTATGGAAAGATACAATATACTCTCCGACAATTACGCCATCGGCAATTCAATGCAGGGTATGTGGGAACTGCTAAAAATGGTGTGTTATACTCAGTCGTACAAGGAATCGACGGATCCTTTCTGGTGTTCCGAATTCTATGACAAAATCCCGACATTCGACGACTATGAAAATCCTATCGAGTACTGGACCAAGAAAAGGATTCTGGAGCAAGAAGAGCCTAAAAAAGAGGTTGAGGCTTACAAGGTATATGAACAAACCGGCCAGTACAGTCTTGAAGACGGCCTGTGGTTCACCTCGCATAACAGCACTTACGACATCGCAAACAAGGCACTTTGGGTGACCATCCGCGAGAAATACGAATCACGCTACGAATTTACATTAGAATAGCAACATTGGGAATAATCTGCATGGTTTGGATGTCCAACCATTCGGCTTTAAGGTTTTCCCTTCAAAGCTGAAAACGAAAAGATAAGAATTGTTTCGACATTATCGGAATAGCTCTTATCTTTATGTCTTTCAAATTGATTAATAGATATTAACAATCGTAATAACAAAATCTTAAAAAATGAGAAAATCAATCATTCTGTTAGCTCTCGCACTTTTGGTGATGACAAGCTGCAAACACGAGACCGCCGACATCGTAGTCTATGGCACAATCCGCACCGCCGAGGCTGAAACCCCGACAGCCGAAGCTATCGCTGTCAAAGACGGCAAGTTTATCTACGTCGGCGACAAGGCCGGTGTGAAATCGTTAATCAAAGAAGGAGTGACTGAGGTTATCGACCATACCGGCAAAGGCATGGTGATGCCTGGCTGCTTCGACGGCCACGCGCATTATATGATGACCATCTGTCTTGCCAATATGAAGGGTGGCATTTTGTTCTCTCACGAGGACGATAAGGCCGAGATTCTGAAGAAAGTCGATGCCGCAACTCTTGAAGCTGCGAAGGCAGGGAAACAATGTCTCTTCGGCTTCGGTTGGGATATGTTTAAAAACAGAATGACCGACCGTATCACCTTGGCCGAACTTGATGCTGTCTCACACGGTGTGTCTGTCGCCCTTTTTGACGCTGGCGGACACAATATGTACTGCAACACAGAGTGCTTCCGTCGCTGCGGCATCATCGACGACAGAGGCAATGTGCTTATCAATAAAATCGAGGGCGGTTTGCTTGAGTTAGATGAAAATGGTCATGTTACGGGTTTCATAGATGAGCGCGTGACTGGTTATCCTATGCGTATGGGAGGTATCATCCCTGATGAAATCATAGATGACGAAGTTGCAAGTATCGCCCTTGAAAAATCGCAAGAACTTTTAATTTCTAATGGTTATGTGTCATATATGGAAGGTTGGTCAAATGCTTATCATCCAACCAAGTTCTATGAGGTAGCCAACCGTTTTGACAAAGAAAGTAAGCTTAAGATACTCCTTTCCATGTCATACGAAGTCGAGCCTTGGCAGAAAGATATGAGCGAGCAGATTGATAATCTCGTGTCTCTCAATAAGACATACGGAACAGCACATGTTCGTCCTCAGTACCTGAAGGTGTTTATGGACGGCGTCGTGGAAGCCACCACCGGCTCAATGTTCAAACCATATAAAAGCGGAATTGTTTACAACAGCCATTGGCCTGTTGACCGTCTCGCCGACATCACCCGCGAATGCAACGCCAAAGGTCTCACCGTTCATACTCACGTGATGGGCGACAAAGCCATCGCTGAGGCCACCGACGCTTACATCAAGGGCGGCGACGGAGTGCACCGCAACTGCCTCGTGCATCTGCGTAATGTGAGAAAGGAAGATTTCAAACGTTTTGCCGACAACAACATCGCCTGCACCGCCGGCTTGACATGGCATGTGACGGACGAACTGAGTCTGGCGGTGTTGCCTGAATTTATTGATGAGGAATATGTACTGCACGGTTATCCTATCAAGTCGTTCTTCGATGCCGGAGTTAAGGTCTCCAGCCACACCGATTACCCAGCCAATGGTGTCTGTCCTCAGGATCCTTTCGGAATTATGGAGGTAGCCGTCACCGGCAGGATGATTGATCCTAATACAGGCAGACAGACGCCGGAATTTGACACGGAGGAACTTATCACTCTGGAACAGGCTCTTCAGGCTCTCACCATCAACGGAGCATGGCAGCTCGGTCTTGAAAACGAGCGCGGCAGCATCAAAGTCGGTAAATATGCAGACTTCGTGCTTGCCGACCAGGATGTGTTCTCCTGCCCTGTGACCGACATCCACAAGACAAAGGTTGTCTCTACGTGGTTTGAAGGCGAGAAGGTTTATCAGTCTCCTATGACCAAGATTGCCGATTATCTTTATGAATATGAAGCAGAAGATTACGGCACGGAAGCTCCCACGGCACTTCTTACCGACGACGGCCCTGTCAAATTCGCTTGCAGCGCGGTCAGAAACGGCAATTTCTACGGACGTAATCTCGACCTCGACATAAATGAGATTTGTGAATTTGTGATAAGAACAAAAGCCACAGAAACACGCAAACACGCTTCAATAGGTGTGGCAAATCCAGTGTTTATGAACATAACAAATGAAATGGTAGATGCTGGACTTAGCGAAGAACAACTGGACTTTATCCCTTGGATGACTATGGACGGCGTGAATGACGCAGGTCTGGTATGTAACATCAATGTCGTGAATATGTATGACATTGAGAAGAATATGCACTCACACACAAATCCCGGAAAGCCTCAGATTATGGTGATGCTGTTGGTTCGCGCACTCCTCGATAACTGCGGTTCCGTTGAAGAAGCGAAGGAGTTTATCATGAATCACGACATAGTCCCTATTCCTCATGAATTAGGCGAAATGTGGGATGGTCATATAATGATTGCAGACGCAGAAAATACGGTTATTGTTGAGTTTACAGGCGAAAAAGGTTCGGAAGTCAAGTTCATCGAGACAAACATCATGACAAACTTCTACAATCATCTTTATGCACAAAATGGCGAATATCCTGCTCACGCATGCGGCGTGGAAAGATACGAAATCCTCAAGGCCAACTACGACGGCGGTAACACGATGCAAGGCATGTGGGAACTTATGAAGAAAGTGCAATATACACAGACATACAAAGAGTCAACAGAGCCTTTCTGGTGTTCGGAATACTACGATGTAATCCCAACATTCGACGAGCAAACCATGGATTATTGGACAAAGGAAAAAGTGCTCGAGCAGGAAATGCCGGCAATCGAAGTTGAGGCTTATAAAGTTTATGAAGAAACAGGTCAATATGACCCCGAACTCAATCTGTGGTTCACCGCACATAACAGCACCTACGACATCGCCAACAAGTCTCTTTGGGTGACTATCCGTGAGAAATACGAAAAGCGTTACGAATTTGAACTATAGCATAATTTTGAAATGAAACGAATCATTTTATTGATAACAGTCATTGCCTTGAGCATTGCTGCAATATCCTGTTCAGAAAAACAGAATGACCCCGTGGCTGTCTGTGAGAACGGACAGTTTACAGGCTATATCGAAGATAACGGCGTGCTTACTTTCAAAGGTGTTCCCTATGCCAAAGCTCCTGTAGGAGATTTCAGATGGAAGGCTCCGCAGCCTGTCGAGGCTTCCGACGAAGTCTTCGAGGCCAAGACTTACGGACTTCCTGGTCTTCAGTCGTACGACGAAGGCGAGGTGGCAAGTCACGGCGAGTTGAGCGAGGACTGTCTCTACCTGAACGTATGGACGAAAGACTTACAGATGAAGAAGGACCGTCCGGTTATGGTCTGGTTCCACGGCGGTTCCTACGGCTGGGGCGGCACCATCGATCCTCTCTACGAAGGCAAATACCTCGTTGAAGAATATCCCGATGTGGTATTGGTCACGGTAGAATATAGAGTCAACGCCATGGGGTTCATCGACTTTGTCGATGTCCCCGGCGGCGAGGCTTTCCCCGATGCGCCATATCTCGGTATCCTTGACCAGCAGCAGGCTCTTCGCTGGATTCAGAAGAATATCAGCGCATTCGGCGGGGACCCCGACAACGTGACAATCTTTGGCGAGTCGGCTGGCGGCGGCTCAATCACATGCCATCTCATAGCCAAAGGCTCGGAGGGCCTCTTCAGACGTGCGATACCCATGTCGGGTGAGATCTGTCTGGAACACACGCCCGAAAATTACAAGGCGACAGGACAGGCTGCCAAGCTGCTTGCTGCGACAGGCTGCACCAACATGGACGAGCTGATGGCACTCCCGGAAGCCGACCTGCTCAAAGCCTTGAACTCGGAGGCCGGAGGTGTAAGCGCCGAAGGTATCGGCGGTAAAGTGGGCGATTTCAACAACTGGCCTATGCGCAGCGACGAGAGAAGCATAATCCCTTCCGATGGCTACAAGGCTCTGCTCGAAGGGAAGTCGAAAGACGTTGACGTGATGGTTGGCATTGTGGCCGATGAGATAAGATATTGGGCGCATCTTCAGTTCGACCCAACTGACGAAGAAAACCCTCTCGGCTTTTATTACGAATGGGCCAAGGCAAAAGTGAATGGAATAAAGAAAGTAGGAGGCCCGGAGACGGCACGCCGCATCGACGAGAGTATGAACTATATCGACCCCGACAGCGACGAGTGGGACGCAAAACATCCAGGCATCTGGAAATATACCGAGATTATGAACAACTACAACTTCCGTCTCGGCAGCATCACTATAGCGCAGAACCACGCAGAGGCCGGCGGTAAGGGTAAGACATATATGTATGTCTTCGGCAAGGGATATGCAGAGGGCGCTAACAAGGGAGAGGATTATATGAAAGCCTGCCACGCCTGCGAACTCACATACGCATTCAACAACCTCGTTTATAAAGATGGTGCTCCATTTGATTCCGTTCTCACAAAACGCTTCAGCAACATCTTCGTGAACTTCGCACGCACCGGCAACCCGAGCATCGAAGGACTTGACATCCCGGAGTATGACAAGACCGACAGAAGCACACTCATAGTCGGACGCGATGCGGAGATTTACGTGGAAAAGAACCCTCTTCCGAAAGAGACGGAGCTGCTTCTGCCGACTTATCATGAATTTTTCCTGAAAAAATAATTTCAGGTAATGACTGTTCATGAAAAAGTCTCAAATGCTGTCCGAAATACAAAAAACGGATGAGTTTGAGCTGATTCTGGCAAATGTTTCAGGAATGACTCAGACATATCGAAAAATTACATAATTTTGCAAGCTGATTAAGAACGCCTGTATTGGCGGAATATTCACCAAGTCAGTTTAATGGTTCTGGCTGACTTGGCGAAAATATGAGTTTACAGAACCTATACGTAAAATTTTTTTAGATGAAATTCAAACTATTACTTCCAATTGTGTTGCTGGCTTTGTCGGCAACGTCTTGTGTTGAAGTTCCGGAGGCGAAATTCACCCCGTACGAGACAATGATTATATCAAAGACGAATCAAGAGCTTCCGACAGCAGTCGCCTCAAACCTGAAAGGCGTCAACACGGTGAGTGTCTATCCGAAAATCGACGCCCAGCTGAAAGAGACGCTGGTTCATAATGGTGAACGCGTGAAGAAAGGCCAGGTGATGTTCAAGCTGGATGACCGCACGCAATATCTTGCGTTGCAGTCGGCGACAGCGGCACGCCTCAACGCCGAAGCCAACCTCTCCACGGCAAAGCTGAACTATGAAAGCAACAAGGAGCTTTTTCAGAAGAATATAGTCAGCAGCTACGTCCTGGAGGCGGCGGAGAACAACTACAAGAGCGCGGAGGCGGCGGTCGAAGTCGCGAAAGCGGAAGAGAATGTCGCGAGGACAAACCTCTCGTACTGCGACATCACGGCTCCCGTTGACGGAGTGCTTGGCGAGATAGTCCCTTCGCCGGGCGACCTCGTAAGCTCGACAATGTTCAAACCGATGACGGTCATCTCCGACAACAGCGAGATAATCGCGAATTTCTCCCTTACGGAAAACGATTATTTAGCAATCCAAAACGAATACGGCGGCTCGATAAACCTGAGCATGTTGCCACCCGTTGACCTGAAGTTGAAAGACGGCTCGATATACGAGCACAAGGGAAAAATCACCAGCGTGTCGGGTGTCGTTGACAAGCAGACCGGCTCCATAGTGTGCGAGGCACGTTTCCCCAATCCCGACGGCAAGCTGCTGTCAGGACAGAACGGGACTATAATCATCACATACGTTTATGATGATGTTATTGTCATCCCAATGGCATCGGTGGTTCAGCTGCAAGACAAGAAGCTCGTTTATAAGGTTGGCGCCGACGGCTGCGCCACCGCAACCTTGATCACTGTTGCTCCGGAAAACACAGGAAAGGATTATATAGTCACCGACGGTTTGACGGTGGGCGACGAAATCGTCGCATCGGGTGCTTTGACCGTACAAGATGGAATGAAAGTGAAGTGATATGAACAAAGAGTATTTTTTCATGAAGAGGAAGGTGATGGCAGTGTCCATCTCCGTCCTGATATTGCTGATAGGCTTCATCTCCCTCAGCACATTGCCGATTGAACAATATCCCGACATCGCGCCTCCGACAATCAACATCGAGGCTGACTACACCGGCGCTGACGCCAACTCCGTCATGACCGCCGTCATCATGCCTATAGAGGAGTCGATCAACGGCGTGGAGGGCATGACATACATCACCTCGACGGCTTCGTCATCAGGCAACGCCTCGATAGAGGTCTTCTTCGAACAGGGCGTTGACCCCGACATGGCCGCCGTGAACGTCCAGAACCGCGTGGCCAAGGTGCAGAGCACATTGCCGCAGGAAGTGCTTCAAAACGGCATCAAGGTCACGAAGAAACAGAAGAGCATGCTTCAGATCTCGGCCTTGGTGAGCAAGGACGGTCGCTTCGACAACGACTTCATCACCAACTATCTGGACATCAACGTCATTCCAAAGCTGATGCGTATCAACGGCGTAGGCGGCGTGACGAACCTCGGCAACGTCTATTCGCTCCGCATCTGGTTCCATCCCGACCAGATGGCCAACTACAACTTGATGCCTGACGAGGTAATCAGCGCCATCTCCACCCAGAACTTCGTCGCTCCGGCCGGTTCCCTTGGCCAGAAATCGTCGAACATGTATGAATATACGATGGAGTACAGCGGACGACTCAAAGACATCGAGGAGTTTAAAGAAATCGTCGTGAAGACAGGTGACAACGGCAAGATATTGAGGCTCAAAGACGTCGCCGACGTGGAGCTTGGAGCTTTGTCATATTCGTTCTCTTCCGACATCGACAGCAAGCCAGGCATTGTGTTCATTGTCTATCAGGCGGCGGGCGCCAACGCAACACAGGTCAATGCACAGATAGGCGAGGCGTTTGAGGAAATCCGGAAGGAGATGCCCGCCGGACTGGAGTTCACCATACTTCAGACAGCCGACGACTTCCTTTTCGCTGCCATCCATAACGTTGTCGAGACACTTATCATCGCCATCATCCTTGTCATCCTGGTGGTGTTCTTCTTCCTTCAGGATTTCAAGTCAACGATTATCCCTTCGATTTCCATAATAGTATCGACGCTCGGCACTTTCGCCGTCGTGAAATTGGCCGGCTTCTCGCTTAACATTTTGACGCTTTTCGCCTTGGTCCTCTCCATCGGAACTGTCGTCGATGATGCCATAGTGGTGGTTGAGGCTGTCATGGCCAAATTGGAAGGCGGCGCACAGTCGGCCCGCAAAGCCACAAACGAGGCGATGCACGAGGTCATGGTGCCTGTCATAAGCTGCACGCTCGTGTTCATGGCGGTGTTCATCCCGACGACGTTCATGCCCGGCACCTCCGGCAAGTTCTTCACGCAGTTCGGCATAACAATCGCTTCTTCGGTGGGTATCTCCTGTATCTCGGCCTTGACGCTCTGCCCTGCGCTGTGCGGCATCATGATGCGCCCGAAGGACGAAAAGGTCAGGAAAAACATCAGCTATTATGTGAAAAAAGCATACGACGCCTCATATTCAGCAATGAAAAACAAATATATGAAGGCCGTTCAGATCTTCATCAAGAAACCTGTGATTGCGGTGGTGGCGCTTGTATGCGCTATAGTGCTTATGGTGTGGACGATGAAGACGACGCCTACGGGACTTATCCCTCAGGAAGACCAAGGCGTCATCCTCGTTGACGTCTCAACAGCTCCGGGCAACACCCTCGAGCAGACCCAGAGAATCATGGAAGACCTGAAGAAGGACATAATGAACATTCCGGAAATCGAGACCTGCGCCTCTGTGTCGGGTTTCGGTATGCTTTCGAGTGCAGGAAGCAACTACGGCACACTGATTATGAGGTTGAAGAACTGGGACGACAGAAAAGGCATAGAACATAGCATAAACATGGTCATCTACAAGTATTACCTTACCTCGCAAAGGGTCAAGGAGGCATCCGTCGTTCCTTTCCAGATGCCTCAGATTCCGGGCTACGGCACGGGTAACATGATGGAGCTTGTGCTTGAAGACCGTCAGGGCGGCGACATGTCTGTGTTCGCGGCCCACGCCAACCGCTTCCTCGAAGTGCTTCAGTCACGGCCTGAGATTGATGTGGCGATGACCTCTTACAACGAGAACTTCCCGAAATACAAGGTCGATGTGGACGCGGCGCAATGCATGAAGTCGGGCATAACCCCGCAGGAGGTCCTGAACGTGCTCGGCGCGTATTGCGGCGGCGCGTATTGCGGAAAATACAACAAGTACGGCAAGATATACAATATCATGGCCAAGGCTTCTCCCGAATACACGCTTGACCCTGTTTCGCTCAACAACATCTTCGTGCGCACGGGCGACAAGATGGCTCCTGTCTCGCAGTTCGTGACCCTCACCCCGACACTCGGCTCTTCGGTACAGAAACGCTTCAACCTGTTCAACGCCATCTTCTGCAACATTCAGGGTGCGGCGGGATATTCCACAGGCCAGGTGCAGAAAGTCATCGCCGAAGTCGCGGCGGAGTCGCTTCCTGCCGGTTACGGCTATGAATATGCCGGCATCTCGAGGGAAGAGGCTAAGACAGCGGGCAGCAACAGCACAATCTTCATCTACGCCATCTGCGTGTTGCTGATCTACCTCATCCTCGCAAGCCTCTATGAGTCGTGGTTCGTGCCGTTGGCGGTCCTCATGTCGGTGCCTTTCGGCTTGATGGGTGCTTTCTTCTTCACGAAGATAACAGGCTTTGAGAACAACGTGTATCTTCAGACCGGTGTCATCATGCTCATCGGCCTCTTGGCGAAGACGGCAATCCTTATCACCGAGTTCGCCACGGAGCGACGCGCACAAGGCATGAGTATCATCGATGCGGCGCGGCAGGCCTGCGACGACCGTTTCCGTCCGATCATGATGACAGTCCTCACCATGGTCGCAGGTATGATTCCTCTTATCATCGAAGGCGGTGCGGGAGCTATGGGCAACCGCTCACTCGCCATCGGCGTGACAGGCGGCATGATTGTCGGCACGATAGCATTGCTCTTCGTGACACCGGCGTTCTTCATTATTTTCCAGAAGTTGCACGAAAAAGTAAGCAAAGACAAATGAAAAAGAATATAGTTTTAATTGTTGTCGCCACCTTGATGCTTTCAAGCTGCGGCATTTACAAGAAGTTCGAGCCTGTTGTTGACACGCGGCAGGAAGCACAAGCCGATGAAGTACGCACTTTCGGTGATATGCAGTGGAGCGAGGTCTTCACCGACCCCCAGCTTCAGGCTCTGATAGAAAAGGCTCTCCAGAACAACGTTGATTTGCAGAAGTCACATCTCGCGGTGCAGCAGATGGAAGCCTCACTCAAGGCTTCCAAGCTCGCGTATCTGCCTTCGGTTGGCTTTAATCCGAGCGCCACTTTCGCCGGTGTCAAGTCAACATCCACGAATGAATACATGATACCGGTGGCTTTGGACTGGCAGATCGACATCTTCGGACGCGCCACCACAGCCAAGAGGAAAGCCAATGCCCTCACGGAAGAATACCGCGACCTTGAGCAAGCCACGAGAGCGGAACTGATAGCCGCCGTAGCCAAGACTTATTATTCTCTGTCGATGATCGACAGCCAGACGAAGGTCGTGACCAACACCATAGCCATCCGCGAACAGGCTCTTGAGACACAGAAAGCCTTGATGAGGGCTGGACACGTCAACTCGGCGGCTGTAAGCCAGTTCAACGCCGAACTCTGCGCCGCCAGGGTGCAGTTGGTCAATCTTCAGAAACAGTTCAACGAAGTGCGTAACTCATTGGCGATCTTGATAGATGAAAACATCGATGAGATACAATGCGGCTCGATGGATGTCGCATTTCCCGAGATAGGAAATGTAGAGGTGTCGTCGATAAACCTTCTTTCGCGTCCGGATGTGAGAGCTTCGCAGCGTGCTCTTGAGGCGGCTTTCTATGCCGAGAGAGGAACAATCGCCGAATACTGGCCCAACATAGGCATAAGCGCATCGACGGGCTTCAACCCCAACGATTTCGTGTGGTCGGTGGCGGGCTCGCTGTTCCAGCCTATCTTCCAGAGAGGCCAGCTCAACGCCAACCGCAAAATCGCCAAGGCCCAGCAGGAGCAGGCACACCTCGACTTCGAGAAGGCTTTGCTCACGGCATCCGTTGATATTGACAACGCCTTGTGCAGTCTGAAGACAGCAAACGACGCGGCGGCCCTGTATCAGGAGCAGGAGGCTCATTATCAGGATGCCTTCGACGCCACCAGCGAGTTGATGAAACACGGTCAAGGCTCGTATCTTGAGGTGCTTTTCGCACAGCAGGCACTATTGGAGTCAAGTCTCACGAAAATTGCCAACGACTATGATGCAATCTGCTCAATGATAACACTCTATCTTGCCCTCGGCGGCGGTAATTGATGTTTGAATTAGATTATTGCAGTCCACTAAACACAACTGCAAAGATAAGGGGCTGACTTCAAAAACAGAAATCAGCCCTTGTTTTTCGCCCTCAAAAAAGTTTTATCTGACAGCAATAGACTTTTTTGCTACCTTTGCAGTTCAATTTTTAGTGTAATGATAATTGTTGATAAAATTACAAATGATGAGTTGAAGGCGTTGGCTCTGAATTATTTCGGAGATATGGTCAAGGCTGTCGCAGATATAAACAAGGAAATACTTTGCGTTGATGCAGAATTACATGCCGACATGGAACAGTATCTTCTGTCAAATGGCTCTCAACAGTCTGACTTATGGGGCTTTAACTTATACCCTGACGAGAATGGTGATGATTTCATTGAGTTTGACTCTATGATAAACATCAGACCTTACAACAATAATCGTAGTCGAGATGTTGAGAATCAAGAAATTAGAAATAAGATTATTGAAATTGTCAACAAAAAGATTGAGCGATGAATTTCCAACACAAAGAACTTGCGGAAGGCCGCTGGGCTGAATTGTCATTGGCGGAGCAGATGCTCAACATCGGCAGTGAAATATCAAGAGCGGAACGCTGGAAAAAGAAAGGCAACAAAGAACAGTGTACAAACGCAGTTTTTCGTGCGCTCGAACTTGTCTATCTCACTATTGAAGCACAGAAAGGCAAGCATTCATTAAAGGAATTCTGTCGGTTAAAGGAAGTGATTCCCGATTATTTTCTATATGATAATCAATTCTATACTGATGGCAAGTCACTTCAGAAATATTTTGATGCCTTTGCGTTTCGCAGGTAAAAGTTCTATTTTTGTCCGATAAAGCTTTTTTGAAGGAAACTTGGGGCTGATTTCCGTTTTGGAAGTCAGCCCCAAGTTTTAATTTTAGCGAATAGCATTCATTTTGAATCTGGCTGCAAAGATAGTTATTTCATTTGTTCTTTAAAATGAAAATCAAGTCTCCACTATTGTGAACTGATTGGATAAGTCGCGAAAGTTCATCTTGACCTTTTTCTTTTGCGGCAAGCACATCCTCTCGCGTAACAGATACTTCTTTGTATTTCTCTACCATCTGCGCTACTGTTTTTCAGCGGGGACTATCGTTCAGCAAACGGGCAAAACTGAGCATCAAAAAAAGCGCGGACTTTGACTATCCACGCTTCGAGGCCCTAGGATTGCCCGCATCATTGATAAGTCGCAGTCCACGCTATGCGCAGACATTCGCAAACTTATTCGTAATGATGCAATTCAAAATTTCCTAGGTTTCGAAGCAGTGCCGAATAAATAGCAAACGCTAAATTAATACTATGTTAGTTAGATTTTATCTTTTTGTATTTCAATATTTTAAGTTTAAATAATTCATGTATATTATTCAATATTTATCAAAAATGATTTGCTGGCAAAATTACACATTTTTTCCATTCCACTTTCAACTCTATCCAACCGAGCATCCCGGCGTCACCGTGTCGCTCGGGGTGATGACGACGAGGCGGCCGTCCTTGTCCTCTGCGGATAGTATCATGCCCGCGCTTTCCACGCCTTTCAGCTTGCGCGGGGCGAAGTTCGCGATGAAGCAGACCTGCTTCCCGACGAGAACCTGCGGGTCGGGGTAATGTTTCGCGATGCCGCTGACGATGGTGCGTTTCTCCATGCCGTCGTCGATGAGGAACTGAAGCAGCTTGTCGGCCTTCGGCACCTTGGTGCATTCAAGCACGGTGCCGACGCGGATGTCGAACTTGCCGAAGTCGTCGAAGCTGACGTTGGGCTTCACCTCCGCCGGCTTCCAGGCGTTCAGCTCGTTCTGTCTCTTCGTGTCTTCCAGCTTCTTGATCTGCGCCTCGACGACGCTGTCTTCGACTTTCTCGAACAGAAGCTCCGGTGTCCCGATGACGTGACCGGCGGCGAGGAGCGCCGTGGTGTTCGCCTGATCCCAGCCTTCGACCTTCAGGCCGATCATGTTCTGGAGTTTCTTCGCGCTGAACGGCAGGAACGGCTCGCTCAAGATGGCCAGTTTCGCGACGATCTGCATCGAGAGCGCCATGACGGTCTTGGTGCGTTCCGGGTCGGTCTTGTAAAGTTTCCAAGGCTCGTTCTCGGTGAGATAACGGTTGCCTAAGCGTGCGAGGTTCATCAGTTCGCCGACGCCTTCGCGGAACTTGTAAGTCTCAATGAGATGCCCGATCTTCTCGGGATACTGGTTCATCTCGGCGATGACTTCGTTGTCGCGTTCGGTGAGGTTGTCCATCGCCGGCACCGCGCCTTCGTAGTATTTGTGAGTCAGCACCATGATGCGGTTCACGAAGTTGCCGAAGATGGCGAGGAGCTCGTTGTTGTTTCTGTCCTGATAGTCCTTCCACGTGAAGTTGTTGTCTTTGGTCTCCGGTGCGTTTGCGGTGAGCGCATAACGCAGGATGTCTTGTTTTCCGGGGAACTCCTCAAGGTATTCGTGGAGCCACACCGCCCAGTTGCGTGATGTTGAGATCTTGTCGTTCTCGAGGTTGAGGAACTCGTTGGCCGGCACGTTCTCCGGCACGATGAAGCCGTCGCCGTAGGCTTTCAGCATGCACGGGAAGATGATGCAGTGGAACACGATGTTGTCTTTCCCGATGAAATGCACCATCTTGGTGTCGTCCGACTTCCACCATTTCTCCCAGTCGTCGCCGCGCTCGGCGCAGATCTCCTTGG
Organism: Bacteroidales bacterium; assembly: GCA_045600605.1. Classification (GTDB taxonomy): domain Bacteria; phylum Bacteroidota; class Bacteroidia; order Bacteroidales; family F082; genus Limimorpha. The sequence goes on along the minus strand of JAZRYG010000029.1, from coordinate 120,606 downwards.
TGTTAGAGATGTAGCCGATGGGTGCGTCGAACCAGACGTACAGCACTTTGCCTTCGGCGTCTTTCACCGGCACCGGCACGCCCCAGTCGAGGTCGCGGGTGACGGCGCGGGGCTGCAGTCCGCCGTCGAGCCAGCTCTTCACCTGCCCGTAAACGTTTGACTTCCATTCCTTATGTCCTTCGAGGATCCACTGGCGGAGCCATTCCTCGTATTGTTCGAGAGGCAGATAGCAATGTTTCGTCATCTTCTTCACGAGTTTCGCGCCGCTGATGGCGGAATGCGGGTCGATGAGCTCCTCGGGGCTGAGCGTGCTGCCGCATTTCTCGCACTGGTCGCCGTAGGCGCGGTCGTTGCCGCATTTCGGGCATGTGCCGATGATGTAACGGTCGCTCAGGAACTTGTTGCGTTCAGGGTCGAAGAACTGTTCGGTCTCCTTCTCGATGAACTTGCCTTCGTTGTAGAGTTTCGTGAAGAACTCCGCTGCCGTCTTGTGGTGTATGGCGGATGTCGTCCTCGAATAGATGTCGTAGCTCATGCCGAGGTCTTCGAACGACTTCTTGATTATGCTGTGGTAGCGATCGACGATGTCCTGCGGTGTGACGCCTTCTTTCTCTGCCTTGATGGTGACGGGCACGCCGTGTTCGTCGGAGCCGCCGACGAAGAGCACGTCTTCGCCTTTCATGCGGAGGTAGCGGACGTAGGTGTCGGCCGGGACATAGACGCCGGCGAGGTGCCCGATATGGACCGGGCCGTTGGCGTATGGCAACGCCGTGGTTATCAGATAACGCTTGAATTTCTTTTCTTCCATATATTTCAAATTTTCATCTTCAAAAAATCAAAAATTACAAACTGCAAAAATACGTTTTTTATGAGAATGAGAGAGGAAAAAGTTCGGGAAATAATCAACTAATAGGCGAATCCGAACATCCACAACGGAATGATGTTCTGAAAAGCGTATTCTATGTCGTCTTTCACGATGTATGAATCCGCCACGCCTTTGATCTGCTTTTGGTTCTTGCTCTTTCCACCGACTTCAAAAACTTTTCCTTCCACTTCAAAATCAGCAATTTCCGATGATGAAATGAAATATTTCAGTCTCATCATTGAGAAGAAAAACGTCTCTCGTACAGTACCGATGTCGGGCGTATTTTCCGACAAGGCATAGGCAATATTTGTATTGTTCAGATATACCTTTTCGACTTTTTCGAGCAGTTTTATTCCAAAAGCCTTTTCGCGGAGCAGGGCTATCAGGCCTGCTTTTTCAAGGTATTCGAAATAGTCGGGGAGAGTGTTGCGGCTTATCTGCAAGTCTCTTTCAAGTTTCGCGTTGTTAGGTTTGAAAGGCGAGCTTTGCGCTATGACATAGAGCAGTTTTTTAAGTTTGTAGCCTGTGGCAACCTGCATCTTCGCAAAAGTCGGGATGTCGGTTTCAACGACCTGTTTAAGAATACCTCGCAGACGCATAAAGTATTCATTATCAGTAAAGAAAGGATAATAGCCTTTCTTTAGATATTCCTTGAAATGCAGCAGCGGCTTGAATCCGTCCTGCGGAATCGTGACTTTTCCGTCGAGGATTTCATCAAGAGAATAAACGGGCAGATTCATCTTCCGGGAGATATTCAGGTATTCGCGGAACGAAAGCCCCGGCATCAGATATTCAAGTTTGCGGCGGCTCAAATCCGCACCGCCCTTTTCGAGGTCAAGAACCGACGAGCCTGTGTAAACCACTTTCAGGTCAGGGATTTTGTCGTAAATATTTTTTATTTCCATTGACCAACCGTCGTATTTATGAATCTCATCAATATATAAATTCTTGCCGCCATTTTGTGAAAATTCGAGGGCGAGGTCGTAAAGCCTGTGTGATGAAAAGTAAAAGTCGTCGGCGGTGACGAACAACGAATCATCGATGTTGTCGTGAAGTTTTATGTGTTGCAGAATCAGTGTAGTCTTGCCGACACCACGCGCCCCGAGTATCGCGACAAGCCGGCTTCCCCACGCAATTTCATCGTGAATATATCTGACAAAATCAGTGTTCACATTGTTTACAAGATGCTTGTAAGTCCTGACAAGTGTTTCCATTGTTCAAAAATTTCTGCAAAAATAAACAAAATTGCACAACGACAGTGCAGATTTTTAAGAAAAATGCACGGTTACAGTGCAAAATGTTTTAAAAAAACTAAACTGTTCAATGTATATCTGATAAAAATTTTGGGGCTGAAGACATGAAATGAATTTTTTGATGTATCTTTGCACACTAAATTAACGCAAAATGTTTAACAAGTGTGTAAAAGAGCAATTTGCTGAATACAACAAAGCAAAAGAATATTATATAAAAAACCCTCAATGCCTTTCTGAAATTGAGAGTTTTGTAACTAAAGAATTATTGCATTTTATTGATTTACACAAACCGGAAATTACAAGAGATTATAACGAGGCTTCGTATTTACATTCTTTTTGGAAAAATTATCCACCTTTAGACAGAGGAAGGCAGCCAGTTGGAGATCAGTATCCGTGGATTGAAGTTGGTGAACAAGTGTTCGGTAACAAATTATCTCGGCATTTTGCAGCTAATTTTTCTGTAAAAGATGCAGGACTCCCATCAGGTGCTGATGATAGATGTATTATATCAAGTCAAAGGATAAAAGAGGTTTTGAAGATTACAGATTCAGTTTGGGTATTTGTTGATATAAAATCAGCCGGTCCTCGTGACAATTTTGAGCATGCAGTAATGTCACCTTATCAAATTTCCGGTTCTGGAGAGTGGAAAAATGAGAATGATGGTGTTTCTAATAATCCTATTGCTGCAACAGGCAAGTTTGTGATTCATGATTTCTATTGTTCATTGCCACCGATTTACGTTTTGAGTGACGGAACAATAGCACCTCTTGTTACTTTCGTTATCAAGCCGATTTATTCGATGATTAGAGATGACAATGGAAAAACCATTGGCCAGCCCCTCAAATCCATCAAAGTTGTGAGCATACCTAATGGCATTCTTCTAACACAAAATCCCAATTATAACAAATTGTTTCCTGGATTATTTTTCCCAGGAAAAGATGACAGCACCAAAGATATAATGAAAACACGAGCAAGGGTGTCATTTGACATCCTTTCAAAAATAGACAGTTGGAGAGTAAACAATATAGATTGTAATCAAGATGACATATATTAAGCCAAATAACATATATTGTGGTGATTCACAAGAGGTCATGAAACAAATTGAGCCAAATTCAGTTGCTTTGTCTTTTTGGTCTCCTCCGTATTTTCTTGGCAAAGATTATGAAAAAGACGCCACTTATGATTCATGGCAGCAAATGTTACAGAATGTAATTACAATTCATTACGATGTATTAAAACCAGGTGGTTTTTTGGTCATAAATATTGCAGACATATTGGTGTTCCCTGACGAAAAAATGCCACAAATTATGGGATTAAATCCTTCCAACAGAAAATGTTCTGTAACCAAAGAAATGATTATCAAGGTAAAAGAGGAACACCCTGAGTATAACAGAGACCAACTTGCGGCTGCGCTGAATTGCAGTGAACAAACTATTGACAGAAGACTTAATGGTAACAACATAAGAGGTGGAAAGTATGCTAAGGGTACACATATCAAACTCGTTGGTGGTAATATAGAAAAATATGCTTATGATGCGGGTCTGTTTTTGTATGATAAAAGAATATGGAAAAAAGATCCGGCTTGGGCAAACAGCAGGTGGACAACAAACACTTTGAAAGCAGTATCAGAGACAGAGGATTTGTACATTTTTTGGAAGCCTGGCGAATATGTGGTGAACAGAGAAAGATTAGAACCTGAGGAATGGAAAGAATGGGGATTGAGGCAGATTTGGGATATTCCAAGTGTAAGGGCAAACGATGTCCATCAAGCGATGTTCCCGAAAGAATTAGCAAAACGTGTAATCCGTCTGTATTCAGACAAAGGCGACTTGGTTCTCGACCCATTTATTGGCAGCGGAACGACTGCGGTCGCAGCAATTGAAACAAAAAGAGATTTTATTGGTATAGAAATGATGCCTAAATATGCAAAACTTGCACAAAAAAATGTGTTGGTTGCGCAACAGACTCCGACATTTGATTTTGAATTTGCACTTTGAAATTAAAAAATTCACGAAATCAAAACTCATTATTTATACGATTTCCCAATCTGCCTTGCACCATCAACAATAAGCATCTTGTTTGAATCTGATTTCAGATGTTCTTCTATCTTCTTGCTAATCTTACGCTTAAGCATAGTTTTTACATTTTTTCCAAAATTTTACGGTTGCAAAAATACATTTTTTCCAAAAAATAGCGAGCATAAAAATACATTTTTTCAAAAAATAATTTCAACAGGTGAAAAACACTTACCGCTATGCTGTCGCTGTTTTTGAAAAAATGTTGGTTTTATGATGGTAATTCACTAATTTTGCAACTTTAAATTTTCACGTTTATGAGATTAAAATCCTTACTTCTTTCGATGATTATCCTTTCGGGAATGACGGCTCTCCCGCAGGTGAACGACAGCCTCTTCATGAAACCAAAAGCCAAGTCGCATGTTGACGCGCCGATGCGCCGACATGTTGAAAATCACGGCGGTTTCCGCGGCCCGACAGCCTACGCCTCCGTCACCAATGTGATTTCTGAAGAAGTGACATACGCGCATTACGACATGCAATCGCCTAATAATCTTACCGTTATAAACAACGAGGAGCTCTACGGCGGCGTTTATCTCGACGGCTACCTCTACGCCTACGACATCTACGAAGGCTTCCAATGGTTCAACAAAATCGACCCGTTCACCGGCGAGATCCTGTGGTACGATGGCTCCACTTACTACCAGAAAGAGATGACTTACGACTACACCACCGCCACGGCTTACGGCACCTACAACAACGAGTTCTTCACCGTAAATCTCGCCACCGGCGACGTCAAAAAAATCGGCGACTTCCCGACCGAAGACCAGATCTACGTCCTCGCGTGCGCCCTCGACGGCACTCTCTACGCCATCAGCGGCGGCAGAAGCAGCGCACTCTACATCGTCGATAAGCAGACCGCCGCACTGAGCATGGTCGGCTACACCGGCATCGATGAAGACTATGAGGTGCTTTACCTGCAATCGGGCGGCTTCGACTACAATACGGGAATTTTGTATTGGTGTGAATATGAGACAGATACGTGGATGTACGTCTATGACTACAGTTGCATCCGCACCGTTGACCTCGAAACCGGACATTCAACCGAAATCGCGACAACCGAGAATCTCTCGCAGCTCTGTTTCTTCATCCCATACGACGACCCGAACCCGAAAGAGAACATCTCAAAGCTGACAGGCGAGTATTTTTACAACGAAGACGTGAGTGATGTGACGATAACACTCGGTTGGGAGACGGAGTCGGCAAACACCATCCAAAGCATCAACGTTTATCGTGGCTCAAGCCTCGAAGAGATGAATCTAATCAACACATTGCCAAAGAATTGCACTTCATACACCGATGCGGGACTTGAAATCGGAAACTATTATTATCAATTAAAAGTTGTCTATAACAACGGCCTTGAGTCAGTCCCCGCGCTGACGGTTGACGGAGAGGAATATCTCTCGTTCGACTTCACTTCGGCGAGCGAAAACCAGAACATCACAGCGAAGGTTTACCCGAATCCGGCGACTGATTTCATCAAAATTGAAGGGATTGACGTTGAGACGATTGAGGTTTTCAACTCGCTCGGACAACTTGTCGAAAAGGCTGTAACGTCACAGTCGGTTGACGTAAGAAATTACCAGCCGGGCATTTACACGCTTATTGTCAACGGTAACGAAAAAATCAGGTTTGTCAGAGAGTGACAGATCGATTTTCAGAACTTACATCAGTTTTTGATAGAACTGCCACCAGCGGTCGGGCAGTTCGTTCTGCATCGCCATGTCGTAGTCGTCCTTTGCGCACGGCACGTAGTGATGACGCTCGTACTTCTCCTTGTTCTCGCTCTTAAACGACAGGTCCATCCACCATTTCCCGCTCGTTTTGTGACAAAGGAAGATGATGTCGTCGTAGTTTTCGAGTTGCACGATGTAACGTTTGAAGTCTGTCATGTTGCCGGCATTCGGGAAGTCGTTTTGCCGCAGTGAGAAGCCTTCCATGAAATACCATATCATCTCCGCGAAGTGGCTGGCGCTCTGGTAGTTGATGTCGTAGTGCGGGTTATATTCGAAGAAGCCTATTGAGGTGAGTTTGGGGTTGAGGCCCGCGTAACGCGCCATCCGGCAGCCTTCCTCGCCGGTGAAGCCGTTAGGCGAGACGTTTTTCAATCCGGGCATCTCCGACGACTTGAACGCCGACGCGTCGATGGTGATGATGTCGGCGTTGCGCAGCAGCGGCTCCGAAAGCTCAACGTTGGTCTTTACCGTGCCCAACCTGTAGATGTCGAAAAGCAGCTGTTTCATCAGCCCGACCGACTCATTATCAATATAATAGGTCTGAAAGCCGAGGTTCGTGAAATTGAACAGATAGTTCGGCTGGTGCAGTATTATGTAGCTAAGATACGAATGCGAATTGAGCTTCTCGTTGTCCTGCCCGATGTCGAAGCGCGAGTCTATGGCGGTGATATTCACCAACTTACCTGTATTCTCATAAACCTGATAGATAGGATATGTCAGGTCTTGGCTTCCGCCGATGATTATCGGGACGATGTGATATTTCAGGAGTGTGAGGAACACTTGGTTCAGTGCGTAGTATGTGTCTTCGACATGGAAGCCTGTCTTCACGTTTCCAAGATCGACGACTTTGAGGTCCGGCCAGTGGTTGAAGAGAGGGTACAATGCGTGTCGGATTGAGTCTGGCGCGTCTTTGCAGCCTTCGTTGTCGTCGGAGTTGCGGTCTTCCTCCACGCCGATGATGGCGAGGGTGAAGTCTTCGAGTTTCGGGAAGAACGCCTCGTCTTTGTAAATACAGATTGTGTTTCCAATCTGTTTCGGGTTGTTGAGGCCGCATCCATCTATGACTTCCTGCTTGACAGGGTTTAGTAATACGCTGATATCCATTCCTTTAAGTGTTTAATATCGATTGGCCATCCACTACGTACCATTTCTCAAAATATCCTTTTCAAATTTATCTCTTCGCCATCTTCATCGCCCTGTAGCCGTAAATCGTAACGATCAGGAAGCAGATGAAAGGAAGGATGAATGAGAAGTTCGTCGCCGAGACGCTTCCGAAAATGCCCGGTGCGGTCTCGTCCAAGTCGATGATCGCGCCCTGAAGCGGCGGCATGATGGCACCGCCCACGATGGCCATCACGAGGAACGCGGCGCCGAGCGTCGTGTCTTCACGCACGTCTTCAAGCGCGATGCCGTAAATCGTCGGGAACATGATACTCATGAAGATTGAGATGGCGACGAGACAAACCAAACCGGCCATCCCGTTAATCAAAATAGCTCCGGCTGTGCAGCACATCGCTCCTATTCCAAACAGCATCAATAGCTTACGCGTATTCACGAACTTCATCAGGAAGGTGCCGATGAAACGACCCGACAGGCACAGAGCCATCGCGCCGATGTTCCACCACTGCGCCACGTCTTTCTCGATGCCGATTCTTCCGGCGTATTGGATGATGAACGTCCAGCACATAATCTGTGCGGCGACATAAAACATCTGCGAAATGACGCCTTCACGGTAAATCTTGTTTTTCCACAGCCTGCGGAGCGAATCCTTGGCTTTCGGCTGCTCTTTCTGCTCGCCTTTCGCCACGTTCTTATTCACAAAAACGGCGATGATGATGAACATCAAAACCACCACCACGCCGATTGCAACGTATGGGTTTCTTATCGTGTTGAGGTCGTGCTCGCGAATCATTGTCTTCGTGGCAACGTCAAGTTGGCTGAAGTCGCCGACGCCGTATGTCGCGCTCACGGCATCGTTGTTGCTGTAGAGATTTGAAAGGACAACCTGACTTGCGATTATCATTCCCGTCAGGGAGCCGACGGGGTTGAAAGCCTGTGCGAGGTTCAGGCGTCGTGTTGCCGTCTCCGGCGAGCCGAGAGATAAGATATAAGGATTTGCCGTCGTTTCCAAAAATGCAAGTCCGAATGTCAGGATGTAAAGCGAGAGGCAGAAAAGCAGGAAGCTCTGCGTGGAGGCCGACGGGATGAACATGAACGCGCCGATGGCGTAAAGTCCGAGTCCGAGCAAAATGCTGCTTTTGTAACTATATTTCCTGATGAAAAAAGCAGCCGGAATAGCCATCGTAGCATAACCGCCGTAGAACGCGAACTGTACCAGCGCAGCTTTGAAGTTCGAGATCTCAAGTGTGGTCTTGAAAACCGCCACCATCGGGTTCGTGATGTCGTTGGCAAATCCCCACAAGGCAAACAACGTAGTGATTAAGATGAACGTTATCAGATATTTACGTTCAATAAGCTTTGCTGATACATTTCCCATTTTCGTTATTTTAAACTGTTACATTTCAATTTCCACCGAGACGCTATCCATCACGCCACCGAGCGGCGGGTTCATCTTCTTGACCTTGACCCAGGCGTACGACACCGCCGGAAAATTTTTGCTGATGGCATCCAAGATGCGACGCGCCACGTTCTCAAGAAGATGCGACGGTATCATCATCTGTTCCTTAACAACTTGATAAACAGCCTGATAGTTGACAGTATCTTCAAGGTTGTCCGACTTCTCAGCTTTTGAGGTGTCAACTTCCAAACTGAGGTCAACGTTGAACCAAGTGCCTATCTTCCGCTCCTCCTCGAAGCAGCCGTGATAGGCGTAAAACTCCATTTTCTCTATCGATATAAGTGCCATAATCAGTAAATTTAGGTAATTAAGTTCCTAAAACTCCTACCCTAATGCCTTTATTCCTTTTTCGATGCGTTTCAGGGCTTCTTCCTTGCCGAGAAGCGCGAGGATCTCGTGGATGTGCGGGCCTTTGCCGGCGCCGACGAGCATCAGGCGCAAGCCGTTCATCACCAAGCCCATGCCGAGCTCGTTGCCCGTAATCCAGTCGTTCAAGGTCTTGTCGATGTTCTCGGCCGTGAAGTCATCGATTCCGTTGATGACCTCGGCGGCCTTTCTCATCATCTCCGCTGAGTTTTCTTTCCAGCGTTTCTTCACCGTCACCTCGTCGTATGCCGTAGGCTCTTCAAAGAAGAAGAAGCTCTGGTCCCAAAGTTCTTTCACGAAGTTGACGCGGTCTTTCACCAACGCCGCCACTTTCGTAACGTATTCTAAATCAGCGTCGATGTTCTTTTCGGTCTTGAGCCACGCCTGATAGTCGCTGCCCACTTCCTCGCTTGACTTCTTCATGAGATATTCATGGTTGAACCATTTCGCTTTCTCGACATTGAAACGTGCGCCCGACTTGCTGCAATGGTCGAACGAGAACGCCTCGATGAGTTCGTCCATCGAGAAGATTTCCTGTTCGGTTCCTGGGTTCCAGCCGAGGAGCGCGAGCATGTTGATGAACGCCTCAGCATAATAACCCGACTGTTTGTAACCTGACGAAATCTCGTGTGTCTCGGGGTTCTCCCACTGCATCGGGAAGACCGGGAATCCAAGGCGGTCGCCGTCGCGTTTGCTGAGTTTGCCGTTGCCGTCAGGCTTGAGCAAAAGCGGAAGATGCGCGAACTCCGGAGCCTCCCAGCCAAAAGCCTGATACAGAAGCACATGCAACGGCATCGAAGGCAGCCACTCCTCGCCGCGGATGACATGCGAGATGAGCATCAGGTGGTCATCGACGATATTTGCGAGATGATACGTCGGCATTCCGTCCGACTTGAACAGAACCTTGTCGTCCAAGGTGTTTGTATTCACTTTTATGTCGCCGCGAATGATGTCGTGCATCTCAACGATGTGGTTTTCCGGCATTTTGAAACGCACCGTGTATGGCGTTCCAGCATTGATTAAGGCATCGACTTCTTCCTTGCTCATCGTCAGAGAGTTGCGAAGATTTTTTCTACTTTCTGCGTTATAGATGAAGGTCTTTTTTTGAGCTTCGGCTTCCGCGCGGTATTTGTCGAGTTCCTCGGCGGTGTCGAAGGCGTAGTACGCGCAACCTTTCGCGATGAGTTCGTCGCTGTATTGCTTGTAAAGATGTTTGCGGTTGCTCTGTTTGTAAGGTCCGTAAGGGCCTCCGACGATGTCGCTCTCATCGAACTTTATGCCGCACCAATCGAGCGACTTGATGATATATTCTTCTGCGCCCGGCACGAAACGCGTCTGGTCGGTGTCTTCGATGCGGAGCAGCATCTTGCCGCCGTTTTTCTTCGCGAAAAGATAGTTATATAACGCGGTTCTCACGCCGCCGATGTGCAACGGTCCGGTCGGACTCGGTGCGAAACGTACACGTACTTCCTTCATTTTTATTTTAGATTAAATTTCTGCAAAAATAGAAAAAAATGAGATACGGAGTCGTGGATTTTTTAACCTTAAAAATCATGTCCTACCGCTTGAAAAAATTCCATATCTTTGCAGGTTTTAATTATTAAAATGGATAAGAATATTCTTTTCGAAAAAATAGAGCGTTTCATCAGGAAATTCTATCTCAACCGCCTCATTCAAGGTGCGTTGGTAGGTTCTGTCTTGATGATTGTCTTCTTTTTGATTTTCAATGGAATAGAATATTTTTCATGGCTTCCGCAGAAAGGACGGTTCATACTTTTAGTTCTTTTCATCTGCATCTCGGCGTTTGTCATCGCCACGTTTTTTGCGATTCCGATAGTCAATCTTTTGCGATTCCGAAAGAAGATGTCCGACCGTGACGCGGCGGTTTTGATAGGGAAATTCTTCCCCGAAGTCAACGATAAGTTGCTTAACACGCTTCAGCTTTCGGAGAGTTTGTCTGAAAATACTGATAATGAGTTGCTTGCCGCGACGATTGAGCAGCGTACAGAAAACCTGAAGCCAATCAATTTTTCTGATGCGATAAATCTGAAAGAGAATTACAAATACTTGAAAATCTTTGGCTTGGCGTTTGTTGTATTGTCGGTTCTCGTCATTTTCGTACCTGAATTCACAAAGAGGCCGGCAGAACGAATCATCAACTACTCGAAGGTTTACGAGAAGCCGCTTCCTTTCGATGTAACGCTCTCATCATCAAGACTTGAGGTGACACAAGGCAATGACATCAGTTTTGAAATCCGCGTAACCGGCGAGAACATTCCCGATGCATTTTACATAAAGGGCACAAACGGCGTGAGATTGATGAATAGGTTGAATACCAACGACTTCCGTTTCATCTTCAAAAATAATTATCAAAACGAAACTTTTTATGTTGAAGGCGGTGATTACAGAAGCCATGACATTGAATTGGTCGTCAGGCCTAATCCGACACTGCTTTATTACGAGACGGAACTGGTTTTTCCGAAGTATATTCAACGAAAAAGCGAGACCGTTACGGGGAAGACGCGACTTGTTGTGCCGTTGGGAACCGAGCTGAATTTCACGTTTCACACACGTGATGTTGATTCGCTTTTCATCTACGACGACACCCTGAAATCCGTTGCTAAAAACGATGCCAATGATTTTCATTTTAAAATCAAAGCATTGAAATCCAAGAGGTTAAAAGTCCATGTCTTAAATGAGTGGAATGGAAATCTTGAGCCGATACCTTTTATGATTGAGGTCGTTCCGGACGCTTTTCCCGACATTCAGGTGCAAAATTTCCACGAGGATTTCGCGAGACAAACATATTATTCCGGCCTGATTGCCGATGACTATGGCTTCACGAAATTGCTTTATCATTTTGAAGTTGACGGAAAGCCAGAGCAGTCTTTTGTCAAAAATATTGCGATAGACAGGCGTCAGACACGCACTTCATTTTATTATAGTGTTGATTTAGACACACTTAATATTTTCAGAGGCGATGAAATAAAAGCTTATTTCGAGATTTTCGACAATGATGGAATCAGCGGGCCGAAATCACGACGCTCGGAAGTCTATTATCTGAGTCTGCCCACGGAAGCGCAACTCGATTCAATTGCCGATAGTTCTGAAAATCAGATACTTGAGAAGCTGAATAAGGATTCAAAGGAGCTTGAAAATCTGAAACGCGACATTGAAGACATGCTCCGCGACCTGATGGCGAAAAAGGAACTCGACTGGAGCGACAAGGAGAAGATGAAAGACCTTTTGGAGAAGCAGAAACAGCTTCAAGAGGAATGGCAAAAGGTTCAGGAAGAGCAGAAAGAACTCTCCGACTTCTTGAAAAACAATGAGTTAACATCGGAAGAACTATTAAAGAAACAAGAGGAAATCAACAAACTGTTTGAGGAGGTCGTTCCGGATGACATCAAGAAAATGATGGATGAGATTGAGAAGATGCTCGAGGAGATGCCGCGTGAGAAGATGCAGGAGATGATGAAGGAATTGAAGAAGAACAACGAGAATTTCTCGCAGATGATGGACAGAAACCTCTCACTTCTTCAGCAGCTGAAGGTCGAGAAAGAGGTCAATGAGTTGATAAACGAATTGAAGGAACTCGGCGAGAAACTTGAAAGCAACACTGACAGTATTAAGGCACAAGACGCTAAAAATCAATTTAATACGTTGGAACAAAAAATGGATTCTGTCATGGAACAAAACAAAGACTTGCAGGATCCGTTTGACATTTCAAAAGATGAAGAGGCAGCCGATGAAATCAATGATGACTTGGACGAGGCCGGTGATTCGGAAAATAACAACGATAGTTCGGGTGCGCAGAAAAAGAAAAAAGACGCAGGTGAAAAGATGAAGAAGATGGCCGAGAGTTTGGACCTGATGATGGCGGGTTCGGGTATGGACCAGCTTGCGGAAGACGCTCATCTTGTGAGGATTCTGCTTGAAAACGTGGTGCGTTCGTCGCATGCTGAGGAGGAGCTTATGCGTCAGGTCGGGAAGATGCGCAAAGACGACCCGAGCGTCTCGGATAAGATAAGTCGCCAAAAAGAGATTTCAGATAATTTCGTGATGGTCAGCGATTCGTTGAAAAAGATGGCCTTGCGTCAGACCGCAATACAGAATTTTGTTTTCAGCGAATTGCAAATCATTGACAATCAATTAGAAGGTGCGATGCAAGACATTCTCGAACTTCATTTTAACATGGCGGCGAGCAAGCAGCAGAAGTCGATGATGTCGATGAACAACCTCGCTTTGATGCTTGCCGAGTCTTTGGACCAAATGGAGATGCAGATGGACGGGATGAGCGGCTCGTGCTCGAAGCCGGGCAAGTCGAAGAAGAGCAAGGGCAAGCCGCAGGACATGAAGAACATGAAAGACTTACAGGAGCAGCTTGGCAGACAGCTGAAGGAGATGCAGCAAAAGATGCAGCAGATGCAGAAAGACGGGCCGCCGATGCCGCAGATGAGCGAGGAGCTGGCGCGCATGGCGGCGCAGCAGGAGATGATACGTGAAGGAATGCAGCAGATGCTCGACGAGATGAAGAAGAACGGGCAACTTGGCGACGACGGCATCAACCAGATTATGAAAGACATGGAGAAGCTCGAGGAAGACCTTGTAAATAAACGAGTTACAAATCAGACCATGAAAAGACACAAAGACATCATGTCGAGGATGCTGAAGGCTGAAAAGGCGCAGGAGGAGCGCGAAAAAGAAGAAAAACGCAAGTCGAACGAGTACAAAGGAGAGCAAAAAGGACATGATGTTGATGAGTTGAGATATGAGGAGAGCGTAAAGAGACAACAAGACTTTTTGCGCACCAATCCTATTGAATATCAACAGTTTTACAGAGAAAAGATAAACGAATACTTTTTAAATAACAATGATAAGGTTTCAGACGATTGACATTGAGAAGCCCGAGCTTGACGAGCGTTTAGCCAAAGAGTGGATTCAGAGTTTCGTTGCCGAATACGGCAGGAAAGTCGGGGAGTTGTATTATATGTTCTGTTCGGATGAGTGTTTGTATGATTTCAACATGAGGCGCATGAATCATGATTTTTACACCGACATCGTCACGTTTCCGCTCAACGATTGCATAGAATATCTTTCGGGCGAGTTTTACATCAGCATCGACAGGATTCACGACAACGCCGAGCAGCTCGGAAAGCCGTTCAGGGACGAGTTTCACCGTGTTTTGGCGCATGGCGTTCTGCATCTCATCGGTTTTAAAGACAAGACGGACAAAGACGCTGCCGAGATGCGAAAGCAAGAGGAGTTTTGTTTGGGAATACGACCTATTAAATTGTAAATCAATTTGTTAAATATATTAGTTCACGTGAAACGAAGAATATGATTTTTGATAGATATGATGTTATAGTTGTCGGGGCCGGTCACGCCGGATGTGAGGCTGCTGCCGCCGCCGCGAACCTTAGGAGCAAGACGTTGCTGATCACGATGAATATGAATTTCATGGCGGCAATGTCGTGTAATCCTGCCGTCGGCGGGATAGCGAAAGGCCAGATTGTGCGCGAGATTGACGCCTTGGGCGGACAGATGGGAATCGTGGCCGACAAGACGATGATACAGTTCAGAATGCTCAACAAGTCGAAAGGGCCGGCGGTGTGGAGTCCGCGCGCGCAGAGCGATAAGGCGGCGTTCTCGGCTGAGTGGAGAAACACGTTGGAAAAGACAGCCAACCTTGAGTTCTGGCAAGACCATGTTGACGGAATACTTGTCGAAGGCGACAAAGTCGTCGGCGTTCACACCATGATGGGTGGCGATGTCTTATCAAAAACGGTCATCCTGACAAACGGCACATTCCTCAACGGAAGGATTTTCATCGGCGAAAAGTCGTTCTCCGGCGGCAGAATAGGCGAAAGCGCAAGTCACGGCATAACAGAACAATTAACGGAACTCGGCTTTGAGGCCGACAGGATGAAGACCGGCACGCCTGTCAGAATCGACGGCAGAAGCATCAATTTCAGCAAGCTGACCGAGCAGAAAGGCGATGACGAGGTGACGGGGTTTTCGTTCATGAACGTCGAGAAACCGCTGAAGCAACGTAGCTGCTATCTTGCATATACTTCGTTGAAAGTTCATGAAATATTGCGTCGCGGGTTCGAGAAATCGCCGATGTTTACGGGCCGGATACAGGGAATCGGGCCGCGCTACTGCCCGAGCATCGAGGACAAGATTGAGCGTTTTGCGGGAAAAGACTTCCACCAACTTTTTGTGGAGCCCGAAGGCGCTACGACAGTCGAGTACTATCTCAACGGATTCAGCTCATCGCTTCCTGAAGACATTCAATATGAGGCACTTCGTAATATCGAAGGCTTCGAAAACGCGAAGATTTTCCGTCCGGGCTACGCCATCGAATACGACTTCTTCCCGCCGGAACAGCTGAAACACAGCCTCGAGACGCACAAGATTCACGGCCTTTTCTTCGCGGGTCAGATCAACGGGACGACGGGCTACGAAGAGGCGGCAGCACAGGGGCTGATGGCCGGAATCAACGCGCATCTTTTGATAAAAGAAGAAGAGCCGTTGGTATTGCGACGCGACCAAGGCTATATCGGCGTCCTCATCGACGACCTGATAACAAAGAGCGTTGACGAGCCGTACAGGATGTTCACGAGCCGTGCCGAATACAGGATTCTGCTTCGTCAAGACAACGCCGACGCGCGCCTCACACCTCTCGGCTACAAGCTCGGCCTCGCGACACAGGAACGATACGACAGGTTGGTTGAGAAACAAAAACGCGTTGACGAGCTTGTATGTTTCTTGAAAGAAACCAACGTGAATCCGGAGGAAATCAACGGTCTCCTGGTTGAGAACGACACACCCGAAATCGGCAATAAAACGCGTTTGGCGCATATTCTGACAAGGCCTCAAATCAATATCGTTGAGATGATAAAACACGTTGAAATGCTAAATTCGCGGTGGAATATGGATGACGCGATGACAAGAGAGATCGCCGAAGAGGCGGAGATTTTGGTGAAATATGAAGGTTATATCGATAAAGAACGTGAAGTGGCCGATAAGCTGAAACGTCTTGAAGACGTGAAATTGAATCCGAATTTCGACTACAATTCGCTTCATTCACTGACCATCGAGGCGCGGCAGAAACTGACGAAACACAAGCCGCAGACGCTCGGACAAGCATCGAGAATCAGTGGGGTCTCCCCTGCCGACATCTCCGTCTTAGCGGTTTTCCTCGGTCGTTAGTTTCACGTGAAAGTTTTTGTAAATGATTTAAAATTAAAGAAATGATTCATAATTGTCCGTTTTGCAAGTCTGAAAATACAAGACAGTATATTAAGTTAAAGGACTATTTTTTAACCAAGGAAGACTTCGAAATCTTCGAGTGTGATGATTGCAAACTGCTTTTTACCACGCCACGCCCGTCTTCGTCTGAGATTGTCAGATATTACAAATCTGATGAATATCTGAGCCATAACGAGAATCAAAAAGGATTGATGCCGTGCCTCTACAATTGGGTGAAGAAAAGAAATATAAGAAACAAATTTAAAGTAGCCTTTGCGGATAACTACCTTCAACGCGACAAGACACGCCTCCTCGACTATGGCTGCGGAATCGGTGATTTCCTGCGCTTTGCCCAAAGGAGAGGCTGCAACGTCTATGGCTGTGACCTGAGTGCTGACGCAAGAACTCTTGCAACGAAAAAACTTAGGATTGAAATTGTTGAACCAAACGCGTTGTCGTCTCTGCCTGACTGGCGTTTCGATGTGATAACACTATGGCACGTCTTTGAACATGTCGATGATTTAGAATTGATAGTCAATCAGTTTCACAGGCTTCTCGCCGACAATGGCCGACTCGTCATCGCAGTTCCGAATTACAAATCATACGACGCCGAGCTTTATGGAGACAAATGGGCGGCATACGACGTTCCGCGTCATCTCAACCATTTCCATAAAGAATCACTCGAAAACGTTTTGAAAGGTAAATTTGCACTGAAGAAAATCAAACCGATGGAATGGGACGCCTTCTTCATATCAATGATGAGCGAAAAATACCTCCCAAACGGAAAACCAATGCTGAATGGATTTCTCAACGGCATTAAGTCGAACATCAAAGCGAGAAAGACCGGCGAATATTCCAGCTTGATATACGTTTTTGACAAAATCTGATTTGACGCCGTTTTTAAGCGATTTAAGACGTTTTCCGTTTTAAACATGCAATGTATCAAAAAATTCGAGATAATGCGTCAGAAAAGACCACTTTTTGAACTAAATTTTGGTAATGATTGAAATAAAATTATAAATTTGCAGTTTTGGAATTAAACTAAAAATAATGAGCAATAATCCTTTGAAGGCCTTGGCTGGGCAGACGGTGGTCTATGGACTGGGAACGATGATCCCACGTCTGCTGAACTATTTCCTTACACCTTTATATGTCAGAGTGTTCGTCTCGGGAGTCTATGGACAAATCACCGACTTGTACGCATGGATGGCCCTCCTCATAGCACTCCTGACATACGGAATGGAAACGACATTCTTCCGTTACACAGGAAAAACAGATCCAAATAAAGTCTTCAACAACATCATGTCGTGCATCTTCACGACGACAATGATATTTGCGTTTCTCTATTCGTTTTTTTACAAGTCTTTCGCCAATCTGATTGCCTACGACCACAACACACAATACGTGCTTCTGCTTGGAGTTGTCGTCGCTTTGGATGCCTTGACAGCCGTTCCTTTCGCAAAACTGAGAAGAGAAAACAAGGCAAAACAGTTTTCGATTATTAAAATCGCAAATGTTTTGTTCAACATCGGACTGAATCTTTTCTTCCTGGTTGTCATTCCAGAAAAGTCAGAAGCCATTTCCGCAAAATTGTTCGGTCCTGAAGCTGGTTTACTCATCTGGGTATTGATTTCCAATATCTTAGCGAGTCTGTTAAGCCTTGTTCTGCTTCTCCCGCAAATGAAAGGATTCCACTTTGAGTTGGACAAAAACCTTGTGAAACCCATGCTGAAATACGCACTGCCTATCCTACTCGTCAGCATCGTCGGCATGGTTAACGAAGTCGCCGACAAGATTTTGATAAAATATCTCACTCCTGTTCCCGATGCAGAGACTTTGGGTGGCTTAGGCATGACCGCCCGTGAATACGCCATCGCCCAAGTAGGGATTTACGGCGCGAACTACAAACTCGCGGTGCTTATGACGATTTTCATTCAGATGTTCAGATACGCCTCCGAACCGTTCTTCTTCAACAAGGCGAAAGACCGCAACGCGCCAGAACTTTACGCAAAGGTAATGACATATTTCGTGGTCTTCTGCCTCCTGATTTTCCTCGGTGTGATGTTGTACATCGATGTGCTTAAATATTTCAGCGGAACCGAAGGAAGTGACTACCACGAAGGTCTTGTGATTGTTCCTATAATATTGATTGCCAATATGTTACTTGGTATTGTGTTCAATCTTGGAATCTGGTACAAACTCACCGACAAGACAATTTGCGGGACCGTCATCACGATCATTGGAGCATCGGTGACATTGCTGACATTGTTCCTACTTGTTCCGAAAATCGGCTACAAAGGCGCGGCGTTCGCTCATTTAGCATGTTATTCGGTCATGACAATTGTCTCGTATTTCTGGGGACAAAAACATTTCCCGATACCATATCAAATCGGCAGAATCGCCTTTTATTTCGTCCTTGCATTAGGTCTCTATCTGCTGAGTCTTGTCTTTAAAGATTTGAATTTAGTTTACAGATTGATAATCAATACAATAATAATATTTGCTTATATCGGAACTGTAATATTTTTTGAACGTAAAAATCCTATAAAAATATGAAATTGAACATTGTCAATAAATCGAACAACGCATTGCCGAACTATGAGACTGTCAATTCGGCTGGAATGGATTTGAGGGCTTATCTTCCTGATGGACAGATAGTTATTAAACCGATGCAACGGATTCTTGTGCCAACAGGCCTCTTCATGGAGATTCCGGTGGGTTACGAAGGACAGGTGCGTCCGAGAAGCGGACTCGCCATAAAAAGCGGGATAACCGTCCTGAACTCCCCTGGCACAATCGACGCAGATTACCGCGGCGAGGTGAAAGTGATTTTGATAAACCTTTCCGACTCAGACTTTGTCATAAACAGCGGCGACAGAATCGCACAACTCGTAATTGCCAAATGTGAACAGATGGAAGTCGTTGATGTAGAGGTGCTTACCGAAACAGAACGCGGTGCAGGCGGCTTCGGCCATACCGGTAAAAATTAGTGATATGAAATTGAAAACAATATTTTTAAGCCTATTCTTGCTTACATGCCGATTAGTTTCAGGGCAGGTCGAAACCGTCACCGACACCGTTGTGAGACAGGACCTTGCAAAAAATGCCGAGAACTTCTCAAAAGGACTTGAAAACAAGTACAACGAGAATTACGACATGGCCATTCATTATTTCGAAGAAGCACTGAAATTCTATAACGATGATGATGCAAGCATGTATGAACTCGCCGAACTTTATCAACTGAAAAATCAGAATACGAATGCGTATTCAATGATATACAAGGCGGCAAACCTCAAGCCCGACAACAAATGGTATCAAATCAGATTGGCTGAATTTTATTTAAACCAGTCTGATTACAATTCTGCCATAAAAATTTATGAAAAACTATTGGCCGATGACCCAAGCAATCTTGACTATATTGAAACATATATCGACGTTCTCCTCCGGGTCGGAGATTATGAAAAAGCCATCGAGAAAATTGATGTTCTTGAAGATTTAATCGGGAAAAATGAGCTGATTTATCTGCAAAAAATCGACATTTACAAAGCTGTCGGCGATACAAAAAAAATGACAGAGGAAATGGAGAAATTGATAGAACTCGCTCCGACAAACACGCGTTATCTCGCAATGATGGCCCAACTCTACTGTCAAGCGAAAAAAGACACCGAAGCATATAAACTTTACTTGCGGATTAAAGAATTCGACCCCGATGACAAATATATAAACCTATCGTTGTACGATTATTACCAAAGCAAAGGCGAAATCGACAAGGCTCTCGAGGAATTTGTCGCGGCGATCAGAAACAAAAACCTCGACTATGATACCAAGGTGCAGATTTATGAACTTTGGTCGGAACAAAATGAAAAAAGTAATAATTCTTTAACAATTCGAGGCGCCGAACCAATAGGGCAGGCTTTCATTGAGACTCATCCAGACAAAAACATCGGTTATTACATAATGGGCGTAGTCTATTACAACGACAAGGATTTGCAAAAAGCACATTATTACTTTACGGAATCGATGGAACGTGACAAAAGTAATTTTGCTACACTTTACCATTTATGCCTCGTTGATATGGATTTACATGATTATCAATCAGTTGTTGAACATACCGAACTTGCGATAAGCCTCTATCCCGAACAACCGCTGTTTTACCTTTTCGCAGGTTTGTCGTATTATAACCTGAAAGACTATGAAAATACCGTGAAATTCCTTGAAAAAGGACGCAAACTCTCTGCTAATAAAGATCTTACAAAGGATTTTGATATTTATATCGGCGACACGTATAACCTCATGGACAATCGCAAAAAATCATACGGGGCTTACGACAGGGTTCTTCGCGCCGATCCGGAGAATATTTATGTATTGAATAATTACGCTTATTATCTATCCCTTGATAATCAAGACCTTGAGAGAGCTTTAGAGATGTCGGCCAAGACAATTTTAGCCGAGCCTAAGAATGCCACCTACCTCGACACATACGCATGGATTCTTTATAAAATGAACCGCTTCCAGGAAGCGAAGAAATGGATGGATAAATGCTTCAAATACGAAAAAAATCCTTCTGGCGTCAATTTTGAGCATCTTGGCGACATTCTTTATAAACTCGGTGATACCAAAAAAGCCTTGCAGAACTGGAAGAAAGCCAAGAAAGCCGGCGACGCATCAGAATTTATTGACAAAAAGATAAAAGATGAAAAATTGTATGAATAAAATACGTAACATCTTGATAATAAGTATGCTAACATGCTTGTCGCTTTTTGCCTCAAGCTGTGCTTCAAACAAGGTTACGGCAAACAAAAACCTTCACGCACTTTCTGCAAATCGCCTGATAAAAGAAGTTGAAGATAATAATTTCACTTTCGACCAGTTTCAGACGAAGTTTTCAGCGAAAGTGGAAACGGAAGATGCCAAATTGTCACTCAAAGGTCAGCTCCGCATGAAGAATGACAGCGTCGTCTGGCTCTCCGTTGCACTTCCGGTCGGGCTTGAAGTGGTCCGCGCCATGATAACCCACGACTCAGTTTTTGTGATTAACCGCACCGAAAAAACTTACATCAAGGAAAGCATCAAAAATTTCAAGCAAATCCCCTCTCCCATCGCTGATTTGAAATTCATCCAGGCAATTCTCGTTGGCAATGACATAACCTTGAAAAACGGCGACAAATATTATTCTGAAATTGTCGATGAAATGTATAAATTACAGACAATCAAAGAAATAAATAAAATTCTTCTCGTTCAACCAGAAAATTTCAGAATAAAGAAATGCGACTTGAATGAAATTTCCGGTGACGAAAGAAAAATCGAACTGAAATATGATAATTTTGAAAATCATGAAGGCAGATTTCTGCCAACAAACATTGACCTGACAATTTCAAAAAAACCGAAATTTAATATAAGTATTTCATATTCAAATGTTTTGTTAAATACTGAACAAGATTATAAATTCAGCATCCCGAAAAAATTTGAGCGAGTAAAATGACTATGAAAAAATTCATTTCAGCGGTTTTGTTTTGTCTGATGCTCATCGTCATGACAATGCAGGGTTTTGCCCAGTCGAAAGACGACCTGCAGTCGAAGGTGAAGCAGCTTGAAAAAGACATAAAAAAAGCCGAAAAACTGCTCAATGAGACATCGAAAAACAAGGCGGCAACCGTCAGCGAAGTAAATCTTCTCCAGACACAAATCAATCAGCGTGAAGCACTTATACAAACATACAAACAGCAGGTCACGAATTTGGACAAAGCAATAAAACGAGACAAAAAAAACATCGGAAACCTACAAGATGAGCTTGAGAATCACCGTCAGGAATACGCCGATTTGCTGGTTCTAAGTTATAAAAACCGCAACAACCTCGATAATCTGCTTTTCATCTTTTCGTCAGACGATTTCAGTCAGGCTGTCAGAAGAATGCGCTACATCAGAGAATTTAACGAGTCGCTGAAGGAAAAAATGACAGAGATTGACAACACTAAGTCTAAGATAAAGAATAAGTTAGCAAAAAACGAGACTGACAAGGAAGACAAGCAGAAACTCCTTGCGGCGCAGGAGAAAGAGAAGACTTTGTTGTTGAAAGACAAGAAAAAACTTGACGAAAAAGTCGCGAAACTGAAGAAAAAAGAGAGTTCCATCAAGAAAGATATTCAGGCGAAAAACAAGGAATCGGAGGCGTTGCAGAAGAAAATCAGACAGATTATCGAGGCTGAGGCGAAGAAAGCCCGCGAGCGCGAGGCTGTCGCGAAAAGCAAAAACAAGACATCTGTCGATTATCAGCTTTCGACGAAGTTTGAGAACAACAAAGGCAAACTGCCATGGCCGTGCGACGGAATCGTCACCGGAAAATATGGTTACAGCCAGCACCCAACACAGTCGAAAGTGACTGTAAACAATCACGGAATTGACATCACAACTACCGCTGGTTCAACGGCTTACTGCGTGTTTGACGGTGAAGTCTCCACCGTTTTCAACACCGGTAAAAGCAACGTCGTGATGGTTCGTCACGGACTGTATTTCACGCTCTATGCCAACCTCGACAAAGTCTTTGTGAAGTCGGGGGAAAAGGTAAAAACCGGCGACAGAATCGGAGTAATTCATACAAGCGCGACCGAAAACACAACTGTCCTGCACTTTGAATTATGGAACGACAAAAACCACACAAACCCAAAAACTTGGTTGAAGCCATGAAAAAGTTAAAAGTAGAAAGTAAAAAGTTAAAAGTCCGCAGAGCGGTGAAAAATTTGTTTTTGTTTTTTTTAGCCTCTCTCCTACTCGCTTCATGTTCAAGGGCTTACAAGCCGACAGGAGTCAAGAAGCGCAAGAAGAGCAAGTGCGACTGCTCAAGATGGACATACACCGAGCCGCAGACATTACCCGCCGGCACAGGCGGCAGTGGCGACACTGACCTTTATGTCCTTGACATTGTATAAAGCCTTGCCCGCCGCCATCAGCGTGGCGCCAGTAGTCAGAACGTCGTCAACTAAAAGCACATGCTTGCCTTCAAGCTGATTGGCATTGACGACAGCGAAAATATCTTTCACGTTCTGCCATCTCTCC
The DNA here is from genome assembly GCA_045600605.1 of Bacteroidales bacterium. Taxonomy (GTDB): domain Bacteria; phylum Bacteroidota; class Bacteroidia; order Bacteroidales; family F082; genus Limimorpha. The sequence goes on along the minus strand of JAZRYG010000029.1, from coordinate 97,426 downwards.
TCCCGCGATTTTTTTGTCTGGGTTGAAGTGAAAACATTTCTAATCAAGCAGTTGCCGACAATCGGGATGCCCGTCTCCTCCTCTATCCCTTGCGCGATGACCATGCTTTGGTTATAGCCGCGGATCTTCTGTTTCTTCGGATGCAACGGAATCGGAATGATATAGTCAATACCTTGAAACACAGGCGATTGCTTGATGCTTTTGCCAATCTCCTGTCCGAGAAATATCCCGTTTTCCTTTGCGCCGTGATATTTCAAACCATGAATCAAAGCCTGGACATGACCGCCTTTGCTGAAGAAAAACTCCGCCGTCACCGCATTGAACGGCATCTGACCTAAAAAATTGAGCATCAACGGATTGTCAGGATTTAGCTCATATTTAGTTTTAGGCAAAAGACAACGACAGGTGGTACAGACGGTCTCCTCGCCTTTTAACAACAGCGTTCCGCATGAAGCACAGACGCTCGGGAAAAAGAGGTTTATTATAGAATCGAGGATTGTTTTTGACATAAGTTTCACAAAGTTTTTAACACAAGTTGCACGAGTTTTTTGACACAAGTTACACGAGTTTTTAACACATGTTTTTTCTTGTGTAACTTGTGTTAATTTATATTGTCCCATTAATCAATCTCTTAACACCTAAACCAATATATGTTACATTAAAATTCATCAGTAATCCGAGTTTACATCCCGACAATTTCAAGTAAGTCAAAAGTTGGGCTTTGTGGACGTCATGTATGTTTTCAACACTTTTGATTTCAACAATCACCTTGTTCTCAACCAAAATATCAATTCTGTATCCACTTGGAAGTTTTATTCTATTGTAGATTACAGGCAATATTTTTTCACATTCAACAAATAATCCTGATTTTGTCAGTTCATATTCCATGCATCTTTGATAGACTGATTCAAGCAGTCCTGGGCCAAGAGTTTTATGGACTTTGATTGCATCGTTCATTACAATTTTTGATATTTCATTTTCATTCATAAAAAACAATTTATTGGTTCATGAAAATATACACAAACCACTATCAAAAATTGTGCCAAAAATTTTGTAAGTAATTGAATTACAAATTGTTAATAAATTTTTACATTTAAAAGAGATGTAAAAAAATTGTAAAAATTTTATTTACATTTTTTGTTGATTTGTTCAATCAGGCGGTTGTACCAATCTTCTCCGAAGCGTCGCGTCAGAGGCTGTTTGAGGAACTTGTAAAGCGGGATTCCTTCTTTCTCACCGTGCCTTTTAGCTGGGACGCAGACGCTCCATTCGTGATAGCTGACATAGATGAAGCCGTCTTTTTCGATGAGGCGGATAGGGTAGAGGTGGCAGCTTATCGGTTTCCAGAAGTCAATCTTACCTTCATTGTATGCCTTTTCAATTGCGCAGAGTGCCGTGCCGTTCTCATGGAAATAAACAAATGCACATTCTTCATTATTAACAAGTTGCGTAACCATATTGCCTTCGTCATCATAGTCATAGACATCGTTTTGCTCAATTGCCTCGATGCCTTCAGGCCGCATATATGGCTTTATCGCCTCGATGTTTTCCTCAATAATCCCGACTTCCTCGGGGTCGAGTGGAGCGCCTGCATCGCCCGCAATGCAACACTCACCCTTGCAACGTGAAAGCTGGCAGCAAAAACGCGCATCCAGAAATTCATCTGTAACTATTACATTATCAATGATAATCATTGTCGTCCTTTTATTACGAAAATTTTTGCAAAAATAAATAATTAAAACATTGATAATCAATAAACTTTAAAAAATTTTAAAAATTTTTGTCGAAATTAAAATTTTATTGTAGTAATTTTGCACGCGAAAAAATCGTTTGAGGAGCGGTTTCGCGACTCGTATTATATAAAAGGTGTAAGACTTTTATCGGTCTTCACATAACATTTTAAATTTAGAAATATGGTAAAAAATCTTGTTATCGTTGAGTCTCCATCGAAGGCAAAGACAATTGAAGGATTTCTTGGGAAGGATTTTACAGTAAAGGCAAGTATTGGTCACGTCAGGGATTTGAGCAAATCGAATTTGAGTTTGGATATAAAGAAGGGTTTCCAGCCTGAATATGAGGTTCCGGATGACAAGAAGGCGATTGTCGCTGAATTGAAGAAACTCGCGAACGCCGCGGAGATGGTGTGGTTGGCGTCCGATGAGGACCGCGAAGGAGAGGCCATTTCGTGGCATCTGCTTGAGACACTCGGACTTTCGGAGGACAAATACCGCCGTATCGTGTTTCATGAAATCACGAAACCGGCTTTGCTTCACGCCATCGACAACCCGCGGAAGATTGACAACGACCTCGTGGCGGCACAGCAGGCGCGGCGCGTCCTCGACCGTCTTGTCGGTTACGAGCTTTCGCCGCTCCTTTGGAAAAAGGTGAAACCAGCACTTTCGGCGGGGCGTGTGCAGAGCGTGGCGGTACGTCTCATCGTGGAACGCGAAGAAGAGATAAAGAACTTCCAGAACAGCAGCGCATACCGCGTCACGGCGAATTTCTCGTTTACGATTGACAACCATGAATACCAGCTGTTTGCCGAACTTCCAACACGTTTTGAGAAAGAGGAAGATGCGCTTAAGTTCCTTGAGGACTGCAAGACAGCAGGTTATACGATAAAAGCGGTGGATAAGAAGCCGTTGTCGAAATGTCCGGCACCGCCGTTCACCACCTCAACGTTGCAGCAGGAGGCAGGCCGCAAGCTCGGTCTCTCAGTCAGCAACACCATGCGCATCGCGCAGCAGCTTTACGAGTCAGGAAAAATCACTTACATGCGTACCGACTCCGTGAACCTCTCGACATTCGCCATGAGTCAGGCACGCAAGGAGATTGAGAATCTCTTTGGCGCTCAATACGTTAAGACTCGTCAGTTCACAACAAAGAGCAAAGGCGCACAGGAAGCCCACGAAGCTATCCGCCCGACATACCTCGACCAGCAGACCATCAAAGGCACCGCCGACGAACGCCGTCTGTATGACCTGATATGGAAACGCACCATCGCTTCGCAAATGGCTGACGCTCAGATAGAAAAGACAGTCGTGAACATCGATGTATCGAATTCCGACAAGGATTTCGTGGCGTCAGGCGAAGTGGTGCTCTTCGACGGATTCCTGAAGGTTTATATCGAGAGTGTCGATGACGAAAACGGCGAGAACGCCAACAGCATGCTTCCGCCGATGAGAATAGGGCAGACGCTCGAACTCGATAAGATGGAGGCACAGCAACGTTACGCCCGCAAGCCGTTCCGTTACACCGAAGCCAGCTTGGTCAAGAAGATGGAGGAACTTGGAATAGGCCGCCCTTCAACGTATGCCCCGACAATCTCCACAATCCAAAAGAGAGAGTATGTCGAGAAGAAAGACATCACCGGCGAGACACGCAACTACAAGATTTTCACACTGAAGAAGAATAAGATCACCGAGAAGACAGGCAAGGAAAACATCGGTTTCGAGAAGGCAAAACTCGTCCCGACCGACATCGGCGTCCTCGTCAACAAGTTCTTGATGAACTATTTCGAGAAAATCATAGATTATAATTTCACCGCGAATGTTGAAAAGGAATTCGATAAGATTTCCGAAGGCCGCTGCGAGTGGAACACTATGATTAAAGATTTCTACAAGGATTTCCATAAAGACATTGAATCGACATCGGGCAATTCGGGCAAGTTCAGCGGCGAGAAGTTCCTCGGCATCGACCCAACTTCCGGGAAGAAAGTCTTCGTGAAGATAGGCCGTTTCGGACCTGTGGCGCAGATTGGCGAGACGGATGCCGACGAGAAACCGAAGTTCGCGGGGCTGCACAAAGACCAGAGTATCGAGACCATCACCTTGGATGAGGTTTTGGACCTGTTCGCGTTCCCGCGCTCGCTCGGCGAATACGAAGACGCAGAGATTCAGGTCGCAATCGGACGTTTCGGCCCGTATGTGAAGCACAAGAGCGCGTTTTACAGCCTTTCAAAGCTCGATGACCCGTCAACGGTGACATTCCAACGCGCCGTCGAGATAATCGAAAACAAGCGTAAATCTGACCTCGACAACGTGGTCACGACATATCCCGAAGACGCAGACCTCAAAGTCTTGAAAGGAAGATTCGGAATTTACATCACGTACAAGAAGTCGAACTACAAGATTCCGCGCAGCTACGATGCCAACAACCTGAGTTATCAGGACTGCATGGACATCATCGCCGACCCAGCCAACGCGTCGAAGAAACGCGGGTCGAAGAAATAGGTGAGAGATGAGAGTTAATAGAGCGCGGGACGACGGAAGTTGCTCCGCGCTCTTTTGATAACTATCATAAACAAAATAAAAAACGCCAACCATTGTAAATTAAATGGTTGGCGTTCGCGCTTTTTCGAGGTACCAGACGGAATCGAACCGCCGTAAAAGGTTTTGCAGACCTTCGCCTAGCCACTCGGCCATGATACCCTGCATTTGTGGCTGCAAAAATACAACTTTTTTTTATATCGGAGAGATTTTTGAAAAAATTATTTTTCCGACTGGTTTTCAATTCTGTTCCAAAGCCAAAACATCAATGCGCCCCAGATGAAAAACAAAACGAAATGAACCCATCTTGGAACTCTTGAGACAAAACATCCGTCAGCGTCAACTCTCTCATAATCAGGGATGTCGGCGTAAAAATACGCCCCAGCTCCGAAGTCGAGACCGTCAACCAAACCAAGTCCGTTGGCCATTATGTAAACAGCAACCAAAATGGTGACAACCACCAAAACGGTGGTCGCCACCTTGAAAATCCTATGATTTTTCTTTGAGCTCATGATAAATTAATCGAGTACAGGTATCGGAAAAACGACTCCCGAAAGCAAGAACCATACGGCAAACAGCGTCAGGGCGATGTTGAAAGTCTGCCCGATGACATAGAGCCACAACACCTTGCCGCCGTGCATCTGCTTGGCTATTTCCTTGAAATTAGTATCGAGGCCGATGCTTGTGAACGCCAGCACGAAAGCCCAGTTCTTGTATTGGTCAAGGACCTTGTTGATTGCGCCCACGGCGTTGAAATCGGCGGTGTTGAACATCGGCTGGATGATGAACGAAGCGACCAGCGAAGCCACGAAGAAACCGATGATGAACTTCGGGAAACGGTACCAAATCTCCTTGGCGCCGACCTTCTCGGAAGGGTTCTTATCGACTTTCGTCGCAAAGAATATCGCCACGAAAAACGCTATGAAACCGATGAGGATGTTCTGTATTGACTTGACGAGGACGGCGGCCTTCTGCGCCTCTTCGCCGAGCGCGGTGCCGGCCACAACAACGGCGCCTGTGCTGTCAACGGTGCCGCCGATCAACGCGCCGCCCATGAGCTGGCTCATGCCGCACGCCTTGATGATCATCGGCTCGAAGACCATCATCAATATAGTGAAGATGATTGAGATTGAAACCGCCATCGAGAGGTCGCTCTTCTTCGCCTTAGCAGCCGCGCCGGTGGCGATGGCAGCACTCGTGCCGCAAACACTCGTCGCGCTCGCCAACGTGATGACCAACGGCTTGTTGTCGATTTTCAGCACCTTGGTGCCGAACCACCACATGAAAATGATGACTATCGGCGTCACAATCCATGCGATGCCAAGACCGTAAAGCCCGAACTTCGCGATGTTCGAGAACAGAACCGAAAAGCCCATGATGACCAACCCCGTCTTGATGTAAAACTCTGTCATCACCGCCGGTTTCAGCCATTCTGGTGTGCCGACGGTGTTTGAAATCACAAGGCCGATGAGCAACGCCCAGAAAGCCCATTCGAGATAACGGTTCAAGGTGAATTCCGCGCTTATCCATCTCACCAATAAGGCTATGACAAACAGCCCGATGAATGCCGGGATGTACTTTTTCAGGCTTTTGCCCATCATTTTCGCGCCAAGCGTGAAAAGAACGCCCAACACGACAAAGGTGCGGAGAAGTTTCCATACGAAACCGATGTTGAGCTGCTTGCCCATCGATTCGGCGAACGTGCCTTTATCTTCCCAGAGATACCATGTTGAGAATTTCAATGCGGAGAAGTCGAAGCCACCGCAAAGAACTGATACACAGCCTATTGCGATGACGATAAAGCCTATCCAGCAGGCGAGCCAGTCTTCTTTTTTCCAAAGGTCAGAGAGCGTAGTACCCCCTGCCGTAACAATTTCATTATTAGTGTTTTGCATGATTTTTATGGTGTTTGAAAACGACAAGATGATTTGGTGTCAGGAAATCATCTTGTCAAAAAAAATATGGTGTTAATAATTTCAATATGGTGTTTGTAAAATATTGATTTTCAATCAAATGCTTTCAATAAATAAAGAACCGCAGGTTTTTGTGCAACTAAAAGTTGACCGAAACCAAAGCTGCGACCATGTGGCCGTTGTTATCGTTGGCCTGGGCTGTTTTCAGTGTGTAGTCGAGTTGCAGGCGAAGGTGTTTCATCGGGTAATAGTTCACGCCGACCATGTAATATGTCGAGCGTTGGTTGTCGAGGTCGATGTCGTTGTTCATGTAGTCGTAACGGAGCACCGGCGCGATTTTCTGCACCTGTGCGCCTTCTTTCTTGCCTTTCACCGTGAAATAATAAGTCGCCATCACATAGATACCATCGCTTTTCTGTGTCGTTATCCAGCCTGGCTGTGTCATGTCGAGTCTGTCGGTGATGCCGTAGATGTATTCCGAGCGGACGGTGAGTTTTTCGTTTTTATACTGTGCGCCGAAAGTGTAACGTTGTCTGTCGCCGTCCAGACTATCATTAATAAGGGAGTATGCGCCGACGTAAGCCGCACCCGTGATCATGAGGTCTTTCATGAATGGGTGGAAGTCGAGGCGTGCCGCAAAATCTTTGAACTCGTTGTTGTCTTTCTTGTTGATGCCGTTGCCGTTATAAATTCCGACGGTGTAGCCCAAGATGTCGTATTTCTTGCCGTTTTCCTCGCGGTTGAAGAAGCTGCCGTAGGCGATGAGACCGACATCACGGCCGCCGCCGTAGCTGCTCACGCCCGAAATGTCGCTGAAGCCTGAAAGCTTGTTCACGACCTGCGCATATTCGATGACTTCCAAGTCGTTGAGTGAATAAGGATTCTCTATTGTGAACGGGAGTTTCTGCTGGCCGATCTTGAAGTTGAGCCACGGATTGATTTTCACCGCGACGTAGGCGTCAAGAAGTTTCGGTGAGCTTGCGAACTCGGCCTGGACACGGAATTCCAAGTGCTTGCTGATGTTCCCCTTCATGTCAAGACGCGCGCGCCTGACGTTGAATGTGTTGGAAATCTCCTCGACATCCATGTTGTTCTTGAAATAATCATAGGTGTACTGTGCGTCAATGCGACCGCCGATTGACAGATAATCGCCGATAAACGATTTCCTCTTTTCAACCCTTGTTTCGGGTTTCTGTGCATAAACTGCTGTGAATGAAGTTGATAGCAACAGTAATGCTGCAACTAAAATTTTTTTTGCTTTCATAATGTTATTAAATTTACCTTTTTTTGCTTTTGAAAAACGCCGCAAAAATACAAAAAAAAGTAAATACGTTTACTATATTTTAAAGAAAATAGTAAAATATTTTACTAATTTTATTTCCAACTGGTGGATCTTGTTTCGCTGCAACTATTTTTCAATAGTGTCTTTTGCAAACAGACAACGAAAAATCACCGTAGGCCTTGGCTGACGGTGACTTTTCAAATCATATTGAAGTGCAGAGACTTAAGCTCCACGTTTGGGTAAGCATTATAATTTGACAACTTTCTTTGTCATGCTGCCTGTCGCGGTTTCTATTCTTACGAAATAGATGCCCGTGCCAAGGTCGGTGATGCTGTAGTTGTCGGAGTCGGTGTTGACATCAACGATTGTTTCGCCGCACATACCGTAAACCGTGACCTTTGTTATGCCGGGGCAGTTGATGTTGAACATATCGTTTGACGGGTTAGGGTAGAGACTGACGTTGATGCTGTTCTCGCTGACGTTGAGGCCTTCAACGGTGAACATGAGGAAGTCTTCGCCTTCAGCGGTCATGGCTGGGGCCGACTCGCAATCATCAGCATAGAGGGCTGTCACCTGATAGTAATAAGTACCGTTTTCAACGATATCTTCCTCATACTGAACTTCAGTGGTATTTGCGACAATCTCGTAGTTATCGCCAGTATTGCTGCGATAAATGTTGTAACTCTCGGCATCTTCGACGGCATCCCAAACGAGTGTGGTATGTGCGTCGTTACATACACCTGCGAAATTGGTAGGAGCATCGCAACCGCCTTCTTCTGTGGTGACGGAGATGTCATCGACATCGATGCGGTAGATGTTTGAGCATTCGAAGTGGCGGATGGCGACGTAGATGTTCTGTCCGGCGTATTCGCTGAGGTCGATGTTGTGTTCGTGCCACGGACCTTGGTCGTTGTCACGGCTTTTGTCGGTGAGGGTCCACTCTGCGATGGTGGTGAAGTCGGTCGGCTCCGTATTGCTCTTCGTGGAGATGGCGACGCCGTAATGTTCGCCGACATATGCGTACCAGTCGGAGCAAACGAAGAATGTGAACACTGATGTCTCTGTGGCGGCGATAAGCGGTGTGACGAGGAAATTGTCGGGTGTGAGTCCCGGACGCATCACGGTGGTCCAACTTTCGGAGTAAGCATAACGGAGACTTTCGTTGTGTCCGTCGCCCTGCGCCTGAAGCGTCGAGGAATTCATCCAATTGATACCGTCGAAATCGCCGTCAAGGACGGTCATGACACCGAGAGTGCCGTCTTCGAAGCCTTCCTCGAAGGTTGTGATTTGAGCTTTTGCCACGCCTACCGTCAATATGGCTATAGCAAGAAGAAGTAGATTTTTTCTCATATTGAAAGAATTTTAGTTAATTGTTAATTGATTATAATGAATTGCAAAAGTAATAAATTTCACGATATAGGTTTAAAAATATTCAGAAATGTGAGAGGGAATCTACCTATCCCCTTTCTTATACCCCACCAAGACCACGCTCGACTTCCCGACACCTTTGCTGTTATATACAACCTGGCTTATGTTGCTGACGTAACGCGCATACCACGAGTCGGACGATGAGCGGAACGTCCCGATCGGCGTTTTCGTGCGGACGCTTTCGTGGATGAGATAGGCGTTGAAAGTGCCGGCCTCCGTTTTGATGGTCTTATAATCAATAACTTGTCGCTCAGTGGTGTAAATCGTCGCCTTGATGAATCCAATCTTCACCGGCATCTCCGTGTCGGGCAGCCTGTCGCCGACATTGAAGTCGCCCATGATGGTGCTTGGGTCGCCGGAGGAGAGCATGTACTGGACTTTCAGAGCTTTCATCCAGTCGTTCATCACGATGTACGACTTCCCGTTTTTCTTGGTGATGTCCATGATGAACTCATTAGGCGCGCGGAAGAACGGTTCGCCGTCGGGCTCGTAGAAGTTGTAAACCATCATGAGGCGTCCGTTTTGGAGGTCGCCCTCGCGCTCACGCACCGTCATGGTGAAATACGCGTTCATCTCGCCTTTCTTGTCGTACGACTCATAGGTCAGCTGCGCGCCGATTTTCGTAGGGAAGAATGCGTTGAAAATCTCGTCGGGAGAGCCGTAAGGGTTGTCAACAAGCGTGTCGTCGGTGAAATTCACAAGCTGGTAAACCTCACTCCTCTGCAAGGCGCGGTTGACCACCAACGTGTCGCCTTCAACCACCGTCGTCTGAACCTGAGCGACGGCGTTATCAATTGATATACAAACAATTAAGATGGTAATGATTTCTTTCCAAATATTTTTCATCTTTAATGACCTTCATTTTAAAATTGAGCGGCAAAGGTACTAAAAAATCCAAAATAAACATATTCGTTGAAAACTTTATAAATATAAGTGTTTATTTTGTAACTTTGCCCGCATTTTCAGAGTAAAAATAAGAAATTCGGGCAAATGAACATTACCATAATTTGCGAAGTATTTGGAGAAGCGAACAACGGCACCACAATAGCCGCGCTGAATTTGATAAGTTATTTGAAAAAGAAAGGGCATAACGTAAAGGTGGTGTGTCCTGACGAGGACAAACGCGAACTTGAAGGATATTATATTTTGCCGAAGCAGAATCTCGGTGTGCTGATAAACTACATGATTCGCATCAATGACATTGTCCTTGCGAAATTTGACAGAAAAATAATTTATGAAGCCGTAAAGGACGCCGACATTGTGCATGTAATGCTGCCTTTGTTCATTTCACGGAAGACCGCCAAATATATCGCGAGCCTCGGGATACCTGTCACCGCCGGATTTCACGCGCAGGCCGAGAATTTCACAAACCAGGTCGGGATGCAGAACATGAAACTGGTTAACAAACTTATGTATCATTGGTACGACGGAAACATCTTCCGTCGCGCACAAGCCATTCATTACCCGACGCAGTTCATCCGCGACATCTTTGAAAATGAGATGGGAAGAAAGACCAACGGCTACGTCATCTCCAACGGCGTGAACAAGATGTTCAAGCCGAACCCGGGACCGAAGCCCGAACAGTTCAAAGATAAGTTTTGCATTCTGTTCACAGGAAGGCTTTCAAATGAGAAATCTCATAGAGTACTTCTCGAAGCCGTCCACAAGTCGAAATACAACGACAGGATTCAGCTTTTCTTGGCCGGCAACGGCAGAACCGAAAAGGCGATAAGAAAATATTCAGCGAAACATCTTGTAAATCAGCCGGTCATCGGTTTCTTCTCAAGAGAGAAACTTCTCGAAATCATCAACTTCTGCGATTTGTATTGCCATCCGGCTGAAGTCGAGATTGAAGCCATCGCATGTCTTGAGGCGATTTCTTGCGGCCTCGTGCCTGTCATCGCCAACTCGCCGAAATGCGCGACGAAAGGTTTCGCCATCGACGAACGCAGCCTGTTCAAAGTCAACGACAGCACCGACCTGGCACGCAAAATAGATTATTTCATCGAACATCCAGAGGAAAAAGCAGAACTCAGCAGGAAATACCTCAAAGAAAGCGTCAACTACGACCAGGACGAATGCATGAGACAAATGGAGGAAATGTTCCTGAAAGAAATAGAAAAACATAAAAACTCGTGCAACCTGTGTTAAATATATGTCAAAGAAACAGCGATATTTCTATTATTACGACGAGGTTCACGACGACTTCGCGAGTAACAGTATTGTCGCAAAGCCCATACCAGAAGACTACGAATATTTCCCGAAGAGCCGTCTGTACAGAATCATCGAACCCGTCGCATATTATTTCATCGCCGTCATCATCAAGATTTGCTACGGCCTGAGACTCGTCTTCCCGATAAAGAACAAGAAGGTGCTGAAGGAAAGGAGAGACCGCAAGAAGGGCTATTTCGTTTTCGCAAACCACACTAACGCCATCAACGACGCCTTCGCCCACCCAGGGACGGCGTTTCCGGGACATTGCTACCATATCGTTCATCCCGACGGCATCTCCATCAAAGGACTCAGCACCTTCCTCAGGATGATCGGGCTTTTCCCAAGACCTGAAAAAAGAAAGACTTATCTCACTTTCTATAATTCCATCGAGAAAGCAATCGGCAAAGGCCGTTCGATAGTGATTTTCCCGGAGGCGCACATCTGGCCTAAATACAACAAAATCAGGAATTTCCCCGATGTGAGTTTTTATTATCCGGTGAAATTGGACGCCCCATGCTATGCAAGGACTACCGTATATAAGAAACGCCGCGACGGAAGCACCAAAGGCGTGACATACTACGACGGGCCGTTCTATGCAGACCGGAAATTGCCTTTCAAGGAAGCCCAAAAAGACCTGCGCGACCGCATTCACAAAAAAATGACGGAGCGCACAAACGACTCCGCCATTGATTGCAACTATCATTATATCAAGGTCGAAACACCTGATGAAGTGAGGATGGAGGTTGTTTAACAGAAAGTTAAAAATTAATTTTCCCTTTGACATAGAAATTCCTTCCCGGCTCGTAGTTGATGTCGCTGCGGTTTGTGGAGAAGAAATTGGTATATGTCTCGTTTGTGACGTTGTCGATGCCACCGAAAAGCTGGAATCCGACCTTTCCGATTCTGAACACTCTGCTGCGCAATGCGATGTCGAGCCGCCCGTAAGCCGATGTCGGCTTTTCACCTTCGGCGATGAGATGTTTCTCGCCTGCGCCCGTAACCTCAACGGATGCTGTCCCGACCTTATCGTAAGTGTATGACACACCAATCACGCCTTTCATCGGCGGGATGTTCGGCAGATAAGAATCGTTTTCTCTGTCGATGCCCATAGTGTAAGAGCCTGACGCAAAGACATTCAACCCGTTGATAATGTTGTAATCGAGACTCAAGTCAACTCCATAAAGCAAGGCTTTTCCAACGTTGTCCAAGACTAACGCCGGCACCGATTCTGTCGCGCCGTCGGTTGTCTGATAGTTGAAAACTCCGTCTCTCTCGACAATCATGTTGTTGATTCTGTTGATGAAACCCGAAGCCTGTATGGTGAACCTGTCGCCCCAGAAACGTACTCCAAGGTCACCTGAAACACCGTCTTCCGACTTCAGGTCAGGATTGCCGAGACGAACCTTGCTCGTCAGGTCGATGTACTTGAAACGTTCTTCGAGCGAAGGCGAACGATAAGACCGTGCTCCGTTCAAAACAACATGCAACTTATTGGTAATCTTATATATGGCACCGATGTTCGCACTCCATGAAAAGTCTTGCTTCTTCCCTTTTTCAAAGGTGATGCGCTGTCCGGCAGGGTGTTCGTTCATGTTGCCGTTTGTGATGATGTAATCAACATCGTGACATTCCCCGTTTTCGACGAAGATGCCGTCGATACGTCCGCCGACGGTGACGTTGAGGCGGTTTGCGAAGAAACGCATCTCATCCTGCACAAAGACACCCGCGCTGGTGAAAGACGCATCAGGAAGCGGCGACTCTTTACGTTCTATATTATTGGTTTTCAAGGTGTCTCCTGTAGAATCAACGACATTGACGGTGATGTATTTCGTCCTGTCGCTGGTGATGTTTCTTCTCCACACATCAACACCGGCGATGAGAGTGTTTCTGTCGTTGAACTTAAAAACACCCTGCACGTTTCCGCCGAAAGTCAGGTGAGTGCCTCGTGGTGTGACAAGCGTCGGATTCGTCACCTGAACGTTGCCGTTCGGGAGTGTTTTCTTCGTGACGCTGTTCGGATTCATCTCCACGTCACGGATGATGTTTTGCACAAAGCCTGTGAATTTCAATGAGTTAAAAACGCTTGTAAGGTCTTTCATTTCATAGTTGGCGTTGAAGAGCGTGCGGCTGATGTCTTTATATTTCGCTGTCGCCGTCGGAGCAAATGCCGCGCCTCCGGGTATGCCGACATCTTTCGACCAATTTCTTTGGAAATTCAATTTAATAATGTGATTATCAGCCGGTTTGAAACCAACACGCGCTGAAACGTCATTCGTCTTGTAGCCGCTGTTTTTAATGTAACCGGCCGGTGTATTGATGTCATCGCCAAATCCGTAACCCGCGTTGAGTTTCACGTACCATTTCTTGTCGCCGACATTAACATTTATATAGTCTGCATTTGAAGCATTGACTGAAGATAGTCCTACCGTGGCACACCCGTTGACATAAAGTCTGTCGGAGAAGTGTCCGTCTTTTGTGATGACATTGACGATTCCGCCCATCGCGCCACTGCCGTAAAGCACCGACTGTGCGCCTTTTATCACTTCCACACGTTCGATGTCATTCGCGTCAATCATTGACAATGAAGCGGTTAAATCGGTGGCAGTCTCAATCCTGTTGCCGTCAACCATGGTGACGAGGCGGTCTTCTGTGAGTCCGCGCACATTGATGTTTTTCGCCCACACACCATCACCGCCCATAAAGACCCCGGGCTCATCGTTGAGACCGTCGGCGACAGTGAAAGTCGGTCTTTCTTCAAACTTCAACGAATTGACAACGGCGATGCTGATAGGAACATCCGTAATTTTCTTTTCAACCTTAAGGCTGCTTACAACAACATCTTCGAGTTTCACAATCGTGTCATTCTCAGAGTGTTGCATTGTCTGCGCATTGACTGCGACGGCGCACATCGAAAAGATGACCGCGCCGATTTTCAAGAATCTGTTTTTCATTTCACTTAATTTTTAGCAAGGCCGATTTCACCTCGATGCCGTCAAGACGTCCGAGTTGTCCGGTCAAGGAGCCAATCTGGTCGGTGGTGCCTTCTAAAATAAGGGAAATGATGCTGTGGTTGTCGGCGCGCGGAAGCCCTATGCGTCCGATGATGATCTCGGCGTGACGCGATATTATTTCGTTGACGCGTGGAGCCGCCATCCGGTTTTCGATTTCGATAATTACTGTTCCAAGTCTCTTTTCCATTAGAATAACCTCCGGTTTAGATTTTAAAAACTCCGTAACTTCTTCAACTTCAACGTATTGTCTTAATTTCAGTTTATTACGGCTTTCGTTGATTTAGTTCCGGCAAAGGTAAACAAAAAAATTATACAAATTGTTTATATCTCAAGGATAAAATATATTCGTGTTATTCGTAAAATTCGTAGTGATTGATTTGTTAAAAGAGTAGAGAGTAGAGTTAAAAGAGGGGTGTTGAGTGTCTTATTCGGATTATTCGTGATATTCGTGGTGAAAAAAATAACTTTAGTGGTCAAAAATAACTATTTTTGCAAAATGAAAAATTCAATCCTGACATCGGTCTTTTGTGTGCTGCTGCTTGCCATGTTATTTTCCTGTGGCAACAGTAATTCACCGAGGAAGAGGTCTCATTACGTCATCGCCTCTCTGCGTGGTCCGTCATCGCTCGGCATGCTTCAACTCATTGACAGTCTGAATAATACAGAAAAATCCACGATTGAAATCATGATTCTCAACGAGCCGCTTCAGGTCCGAAAGATGATGCTTGACGGCAGCGCCGACTTCGCCGTCCTACCAACCACGATGGCGGCGTTGCTTTACAATAAAGGTGTCGATTACCGACTTGCCGCAATCTCGACATGGGGCACGCTTTACCTTTGCGGCAATGACACGACAATTCACACTTGGAATGACTTGAGACACAACAAGATACATCTGATGGCGAAAAACATGACGCCAGATGTCCTTTTCCGCTACCTCCTGATGAAAAACGACGTTGAGCCTTATAGGGATGTTGACTTGGACTACCGTTTTCCGAACCATATCGACCTTGCCAATGCGACAACGGCCGGCATTGCGCCGATGAGCGTCCTTTCCGAACCATATCTGAGTTATGCCATGATAAAAAATGACAACATTCACATTATCATGAGTTTGCATGATGAATGGGAGAAGACCGAAGGCTTTGAGATGCCGGAGACAGCGTTTATCTGCAAAGGCGATTTGGTCGAAGACAACCCGCAGCTTGTTGAAAAAATCGTGAGTATTTACGGGAAGTCGGCCGATTGGGTCAATGAAAATGTTGACAGAGCCGCCGCTCTCGCCGTGAGGTATGAGATTGTGGGCGACGAGAGTGCCGCCCGGAACGCCATTCCGCGCTCAAACCTGCGTGTCGCCCGCTCGGAGGATGTCAAAGACTTGGTGGTGAATTACTTAAACGTGTTTCATAAAATGGATTCAGCGATAATAGGAGGGAAGATGCCGGATGAAAAATTCTACTAAAAACATTATCATATTGTCCTCCGTCGCAGTGATGCTGATTCTTTGGGAAGTGGCGTCCCTGCGCATCGACTCCGAACAAATCATGCCCGGACCGGCAGCGACTTTGATTTCAACGGTCAGGCTGTTTGGCGAGAAAGACTTCGTCTCAATCGTGTTCTCCACGGTCTTCCGCGGCATAATAGGGTTTCTCATCGCCACGGCAGCAGGAGTGGTTTTCGGAATCACCGCGGGCATCCACGAGGGCTTCAACGCATTCATGAAGCCCTGGGTCGTGGTGATGCGCTCAACACCCGTCGTCGCCTTCGTACTCCTCGCACTGATATGGTTCTCGCAGTCAACGGCGGTCTTCATTGCTTTTTTGACAATGTTCCCGATGATTTTCACAAATGTAGTGGAAGGCATTCATAATGTTGACGGCAGGCTGCTTAAGATGGCCGAGTTATATAAAGTGAAGAAAATCAGAGTGATAAAATGGGTTTATGTGCCAGCGATAGCGCCGTTTATGGTCAGCGGTATCTCAAGTGCCATCGGCATCGGCTGGCGTGCAATCATAGTAGGGGAGGTCTTGAGCCAGCCGCGCTATGGCATCGGAAGCAGCATGCAACTCGCGCAGATTCAGATGAGTGTTGACAAGCTTATCGCCTGGACAATCATCGCCGTGTTACTCGGTTTTCTTTTTGAAAAAATAATAAGACTGATTGAAAATGTTACAGTTAAGAGGCATAAATAAAACTTTCGGCGACAGCGTCATTTACTCGGATTTCGACATCGAGTTCCGGGAAGGCGTCACGACGTGCATACTCGGACCGTCGGGATGCGGAAAGACCACGCTGCTCAACATCATCTGCGGTCTGCTCAAGCCCGATGCCGGGTCACTGCAAGGTTTTGACAACAAGCGTTTCGGCTATATTTTCCAGGAGCCGAGACTGCTTCCATGGAAGACTGTCAGACAAAACATCGAGTTTGTCGCCGACGGCAAAGACTCTGATGAGTTTTTAAAACTCGTTGATTTACAACATGCTGCCGACAAATACCCGTCACAATTGAGTGGCGGAATGAGCCAGCGCGTCTCCATCGCCCGCGCATTGGCAGTCAAGCCCGACATCATTCTCATGGATGAGCCATTTTCAAACTTAGACAGAATCTTAAAGAAAAACATCATCGACAGCTTCAGAAACATCTTGGAGACAGAAAGAAAAACGGTCATCTACGTCACACACGACATCGATGAAGCCATCGCGATGAGCGACGACATCTTCGTCATGAGCAAGGCGCCGGTGAAAATCATCTTTGAGGAAAAAAACATCAGAGACAAAGACATCAAAGACAAAATCATCAGTTTTTTGTAGGATTTTTCACCCCGAAATACAAAGAGGGAGACGGCCAAAAACATTTTTTCAAAAAAAGTAACCATTCATTCAGAAAAATTGCTTAATTTTGTATGCTTATTTTTGACCACAAAAAACACACTGAATAAAATGGACAAGACGAAGGTATTATTCATCCACCAAGAGATAACTCCCTATCTCGCAGAGACACCGATGTCATTGATTGGCAGATACTTACCACAGGGGATTCAAGAAAGAGGGAAAGAAATTCGCATCTTCATGCCGCGTTTCGGCAACGTGAACGAACGCCGCAACCAGCTGCATGAAGTCATCAGGCTGTCGGGCATGAATATGATCATCAACGACACCGACCATCCCTTGATTATCAAAGTCGCATCAATTCAGAAAGCAAGGATTCAGATATATTTCATCGACAATGACGACTTCTTCACGAAGAGGAAGTTCACCGTTGCCGAAAACAACGAGGAGTTTTACAAAGACAACGACGACCGCACTGTTTTCTTCTCGAGAGGAGTCATCGAGACGGTGAAGAAACTGAACTGGCCGCCCGACATCATACACTGCCACGGATGGATTTCCTCGCTTGTGCCGCTTTACATCAAGAGAGCCTTCAAAGACAATCCTTTATTCAGCGATTCAAAGGTGGTTTATTCGATTTATGACGACGATTTCGAAGGCGCTTTCCGCAATGGATACGACAAAAAACTCAAGATGCCGGGAATCGTTGCCAAAGAAATCAAATTCCTGAAAAATCCGACATACGCCAACATCCAGAAATCGGCCCTTGACTTCGCCGACGGCATCGTCATCGCAAGCCCGAAGATCAATCCTGATGTTGAAACATACGCCAGATCGTTAAATAAACCGATTCTTGAATACCAAGGAGAGGAAAACTACGTTGATGCATACAACGAATTTTACGACAAGATCAAGGAACTATGACAAAACTTCGGATGCTGGCAATAACATTGGTTATTGCGTCGGTCGGTCTCTCATCATGCAAGAAGACACCAAAAACAATAGGCGACAACCTGCAACCGCAGAACAGTTATATCAAAGTGTTTTCATCAGAAGACCGCGACATCGTTGCACTCACACAACACGTTGACTCACTGCTTACAAGCACTTCGACGACATTACTCATCGGCTGTATGCATGACGACATCTTCGGCATATCGCTTTCGCAGACGTTCACGCAAATCTCCCCAACGGTCATCGGGCAAGTGTGGGGCGACAATGCGGTGGCTGACTCCATCGTGCTCCAGCTAAGCTACAACGGCTTCCATGGCGACACAACGACGTATCAAACGTTTGTGGTCAGAGAACTTGATGAGGCATTTACCGACTCGACAAAATGCTACTCAAACACTTTGCTCGCCGTCAAGGACAACATACTCGCGGAATACACATTCCAACCTCATCCAAACAAATACAGCAACATCGATGACGATTCACTCACAAAGGCCGTCCTGCGCATCCCGTTAGACATCAGCCTCGGACAGTCTTTCATCGAAAATGAAGACAAATTCGAGACATTAGATGGTTTTCTCGATTTCTTCAAGGGATTGAACATCTCATGCCAACCCGACATCCCGATGTTAGGCTCAACAGGCGCGACGTGCTTCTTCGACGCAACAAACAGCTACACATACGTGAGGCTTTATTATCACAACGATACAGACACGTTGAGCTACGATTTCAACATCACGTCCGACAACAAGCATTTCTGCAACTACAGTCATGATTACGAGGCTGCTATGGCACCGATAAATTTCAACGACTCCACCGACAGCCGCTATCTGTACGTCCAAGGCATCGCAGGCGTCATGACATGGATTAAGTTCCCGAACATCGCTTCATGGGCCAAGTCATTCAACACCAACGTCCTTATCAATGAGGCAAAGCTGATTATGAAAGGCGCACCAGAGTCAATTAACGGAGCAACCAACGACACCGCGACTTTCACTCCCCCGGCGCAGCTCATCATCGCGAAGAAGACAGGTGAGGGGACGTATGCAATCCTTGATGACCAATATGTCGGTTCGGAATATTATGGCGGACAATACGACAGCAGAAGCGGGACGGTCTATTTCAGGCTGAACAGCTATATACAAAACCTCATCTTAGACGGTCCGGATGCGGAGAACTTAGGGCTTTACATTTATGTCAACGCCGGTTCCTACACCCCGCGCCGCTGGATCTTCAACGGCCCTGACTATCAAGACATTGAAAACAATCTCAGACTCGAACTAACATATTCATTAATTGACACTGAATAACAGAATCTCATGAAAAAACTATTTTTTATACTTTGCGTTTTATTAGGTATGACAGCACAAGCACAAGACAAAGAGACAAAGGTTTTATTAAAGACCAATCAGGGCGACATCACGGTGAAGCTTTATAACGACACACCAAAACATCGCGACAATTTCATCAAGTTGGTTAACGAAGGGTGGTTCAACGGCTCGCCTTTCCACCGCGTCATCAACAAATTCATGATTCAGGGCGGCCAGAACGCCGACGGACGCGTGGACCCGGGCTACACAATCCCTGCGGAAATAAAGCCGAACCACTATCACTTCAAAGGCGCACTCGCCGCAGCACGCATGGCCGATCAAGTGAACCCGAAAAAGAACTCAAGCGGCTCACAGTTTTACATCGTCCAAGGTGAAGTCTATACACCGCAAAAACTCGAGAGATTCCGCGACTATTACGGAAAGACATTCACCAAAGAGATGGTTGACGTATATACCACACTCGGCGGCACTCCGCATTTGGACGGCGACTACACCGTCTTCGGCGAAGTGGTTGAAGGCCTCGATATTGTTGACAAGATAGCAGCGGTGAAGACAGGATACATGGACGCCCCCGTCGAACCAGTAATCATCATCTCAGCTGAAATACTAAACAAATAACCACCTCTATAACCGCGTAGCGGTTACATATCAGTAACATAAAAATGACAATAAGTTAGAAGTTACACATCAGTATGAAAGAGAAAATTGAACAGATATTGAAGGAAGTCAAGTCGTTCCACGCCGACAGCAAGGAGGCGGTGGAGAACTTCCGCATCGCTTATCTTAGCAAAAAAGGCACCATTGCGGCACTTTTCAACGACTTCAAGCAGGTCGCCCCTGAGATGCGCAAGGAAATGGGCATGAAGCTTAACGAACTGAAAAACGCTGTCCAGGAAGTGCTGGAAGAACAACAGAAAAGATTTGAGACTCAGACAGACGCAAAGAACGACCTCGACCTCACTCTGCCTGCCGGCATGATGAACGGCTCACGCCATCCTCTGTCGATCGTGCGCAACGAAATCAACGACATCTTCAAGCGTCTCGGTTTCGTCATCGCCGAAGGCCCTGAGATTGAGGACGACTTCCACGTCTTCTCGGCGTTGAACTTCCCGCCCGACCATCCGGCACGCGACATGCAGGACACATTCTTCGTGACGAAATCGCCGGATGTAGTCCTCCGCACACACACCTCAAGTGTTCAGGTGCGCGTCATGGAACAGGGCAAGCTCCCGATCCGCATCATAGCGCCAGGAAGAGTGTTCCGCAACGAGGCAATCTCGGCCCGCGCACACTGCATCTTCCATCAGATTGAAGGCCTCTACATCGACAAAAACGTATCTTTCGCCGACCTCAAGCAGACACTTTACCATTTCGTGCAGGAATATTTCGGAGAAGGCACAAAAGTGCGTTTCCGCCCGTCGTATTTCCCGTTTACGGAGACTTCAGCGGAGATGGACATCTCCTGCAACATCTGCGGAGGCGAAGGCTGTAACATCTGCAAACACACAGGCTGGGTTGAAATCCTCGGCTGCGGCATCTGCGACCCCAACATCCTGAAAGCCTGCAACATCGACCCTGAAGAATACACAGGCTTCGCTTTCGGAATGGGCATCGAACGCATCGCAATGCTCAAATATCAAATCAACGACTTGAGGATGTTCTTCGAGAACGACATCAGATTCTTGGAACAGTTCGAGCAAGCCTGAATTTAGTTGAAAGTTAAAAGAGTAGAGATTAGAGAGGCAAACGCGCGTGAGTTGTACATGTGCTTCAGTCTCTCTAATCTTTACTCTTTACTCTCTACTCTCTACTCTCTACTCTTAATGAGTTCGATCTCATGCATCTCAATGTCTTCAAGCAGATTGTCAATCTTTTTAGTGTGCTCAATATCAACGTTATAGACAACTATAACGCCTGGAATCCGCTTGATTTTTGATATTATAGACTGATAGTTTTCATCGGTGATGAAATTGCGTATCACAATGAGATAATCGGTCGGCAGTGCCATTTTCATCCACTTTGACTCTTCATTTGAAAGTGCCACAAGATTGAACGCATTGCTGTTTTCACCGCCATCGTAAAGATAGAACGAAAACGGCTGTCCGTCTTCATTAACAATATCGGAATACTTTACAAGATTGATTTTCAGTACGTTGTTAATGAACCAAGCAAGTTTATAGTCTTCAAGGTGACTGTTTATGCCGATGATTCTGATGTCATCGAAAGGTTCGACGACGATTTTGTTTTTTTTCCTAACCATATTATATTGTATTTAAAATTCCTCTTCAAGGATGTGCCATGTCTTCTCCGAGGCGAGTTGCTCGGCGCCTTTTATCGAATAGTCGGAGGCTTTTGCATACGCTTTGTTGTCTATAAACACTTGAATCTCATACAGTTTGTTGTAGCTTTCGCCTTTTGTATTTACGATTTTATAATCGATATGATGTTTGTGTTTCTGCGACCATTCGAGTATTTTGCTCTTGAAATTGACTTCATTTTTCTCAATGTTTTCAATGTCGAGATGCAATTTTATAACGTTATCCACAATGATTTTATAGGTGAAGTCATAGCCTTTGTCGAGGAAGAGTGCGCCTGTGAAGGCTTCGAAGGCATTGCCTCCGATGCAGCGGAACTTCCCGTGGCTGTCGTGTGATTTCACGTACGATATTTTCTCTTCAAAGCCGAATTTCTGCGAAAGCTTGTTCAATGAAGCGCGGCTGACGATACGCGAGCGCATCTCGGTGAGGAAGCCTTCTTGTTTTGTCGGAAACTTCCTGAAGAGATATTCGGCCACGACAGAACTCAGGACGGCGTCACCGAGATATTCGAGACGTTCATTGCTCACTGTCACGCCGCTTAAAATCTTGGCGCTCATCGACTTATGAGTAAAGGCCAACTCATACAAAACGATATTCCCCGGATAAAATCCGAAGATATTATGTATAAAATTCGCCAAGCCACGTTGGGATTTGTTACGATAACGTAAAAGCTCAAACATTATCAGAACTTCTTGAAGACTATGCAAGCGTTGTGACCGCCGAAGCCAAAGGCATTGCTGATAGCGTAATTAACGGTTCTTTTCTTTGGTTTCCAGAAAGTGAAGTCGAGTTTCGGGTCGATATTCGGGTCGTCGGTGAAGTGGTTGATTGTCGGAGGCACGATGTCGTTTTTGCAGGCCAAGATAGTTGATATTGACTCTATTGCGCCTGCGCCGCCGAGAAGGTGTCCTGTCATCGACTTGCCGGAATTTATCGATATGTTGTAAGCGTGTTCTCCGAAGACTTCTTTTATCGCGTTCACTTCCGGCAGGTCGCCGGCGGGTGTCGATGTGCCGTGAGTGTTGATATGGTCTATTTTTTCGGGAGTGATTCCGGCATCTTCCAATGCGCGTTTCATGCTCAACGCGGCTCCGAGTCCCTCCGGATGCGGGGCTGTCATGTGGTAAGCGTCGCCGGAAACGCCGCAGCCGATCACCTCGCCGTATATCTTCGCGCCGCGGGCGAGAGCGTGTCCGAGTTCCTCCAATACGAGGCAGCCGGCGCCTTCACCCATCACGAAGCCGTCACGGTCAGCGTCGAACGGACGTGACGCGGTCTTCGGGTCGTCGTTGCGGGTGGACAGAGCCTTCATGGCCTCGAAGCCGCCGACACCGACGGGGCAGATGGCCGCTTCGGAGCCACCGACAATCATCACGGATGACTTACCGCTGTGAACGTAGTTATAACCTTCAATTATAGAGTTGGCTGATGACGCGCAGGCGGAAACCGTCGCGAAATTGGCGCCATGGAAACCATATTTTATCGAGATGTGACCTGCGGCGAGGTCAGGCAACAGCCTTGGGATGATAAACGGGCTCAAGCGCGGCGTTCCGTCGCCTAACGCAAAGTCCTTCATGTCATTATAAAGGCTGTCGATGCCGCCGATACCAGACGCAAAGATAACACCGACCTCATCGAAATCGGTGTTATCCCTGTCGATACCTGAATCTTTGATAGCCTCGTCGGATGCGACGATGGCGAACTGAGCGAAACTGTCGAGTTTCCTCGCCTCCTTACGATCGAAATACTGCGACGGGTCGAAGTCTTTCACTTCGCACGCGATGCGGCACTTGAACTTAGAAGCATCAAAACGTGTTATCTCGCCGGCACCGCTGACACCGCTAAGCAACGCATTCCAATAGTCTGAAACATTATTGCCTATCGGTGTGATAGCTCCAAGACCGGTTACTACAACACGCTTATAATCCATGACTTATGCTTTGTGTTCTTCGATGTATTTAACTGCATCACCAACAGTCATGATGTTGCTGGCCTGATCGTCCGGAATAGCAACATTGAACTCTTTTTCAAACTCGAGAAGCAACTCAACTGTGTCGAGTGAATCCGCGCCTAAATCTTGTGTAAAACTCTTTTCCAATGTGATTTCTGACTTCTCAACCGCCAACTTGTCAGCGATGATTGATACGACTTTTTCTGTAATTTCTGACATTTTCAATAGTTTTTATTTTTAAATATACTTTTTCTGCTCAAAGAAAAAACTCAACAAAAGTAGTTCATTTTTTCACACAATGATAATTTTTTTTGAAATATTTTATACATATTTTTTTAATTTTTTGATATTCAATAAATTACAAAGTTATATTTTTTTATTTCTTTTCAAAAAATCTTAATTTTATTCCAAAAATCGAGAATTTTTCAGACTGTTCAAAAAAAAGCAGTAATTTTACGCTTCAAAAATATGAAATAATTTCATTGGATATTTTTTAATCTGAAAGCACAAAAATGATAACTCCAGACAGACCGAAAATTTTTCTCATTGACGCATACGCATTGATTTACAGGGCTTTTTTCGCTTTGAACAAAAAACCAAGAACCACTTCAAAAGGATTCAACACATCTGCCATCATCGGATTTCTGAATGCGCTGTACGATATTTTGAAAAACGAGCGTCCAAGTCATATCGGCGTGGCTTTCGACCTCGGCGCACCGACGTTACGCACCGAGAATTTCTGCGACTACAAGGCTAACAGAGACGCCATGCCTGAAGAGCTCCGCGCATCAATACCTTATATAATGGACATTGTCAGGGGCTTCAACATCCCGATTTACGCAGTGGAAGGCTACGAAGCCGACGACGTCATCGGGACACTCGCCAAAAAAGCGGAGAAAGCCGGCTATCTGACTTACATGATGACGCCCGACAAAGACTTCGGGCAACTCGTGAGCGACACCACATTCATCTTCAAGCCCTCGAAAATGGGAGAGGACCCTAAAATATTGGGACCCAAAGAAGTCTGCGAGAAATATGGCATCAATGAACCTAAACAACTTATTGATATTCTGGGACTTTGGGGCGATGCGGCGGATAATATCCCAGGCATTCCGGGAGTGGGCGAGAAAACAGCCGCAAAATTCGTGCAGGAATACGGCTCGATGGAAAACCTCATCGCACATGCCGACGAACTCAAAGGCAAACTACAGGAAAACGTCAAGAACTTCGCCGAACAAGGCATGATGTCGAAGATGCTCGCCACCATCAACACCAATGTGCCGATAGATTTCAACATCGACGAACTCGCTGTAAAAAAACCTAATATACAAGTCCTTACACAAATATTCGATGAACTTGAGTTCCGCGGTTTCGCAAAAAGAATGCTTGATGACATCGGCGCAATGCGTGCACAAGATGATAAAAACGTGCAGGTTATACAAAAACCAAGAAACAAGCCTCATGAATTAGACCTGTTCTCACAACTTGAGGAATTTGATACACCAACATACGAGCGGATGTCGGTGCAATTCCCATCGAAATCGTCAATCAAAACAGTGAAACATGATTATCAATTGGTTGAAACACCAACGCAAATTAATTCTTTGATTGAGTTGCTTGAGAAAAATGACATCTTTTCATTTGACACGGAGACATCAGGACTTGATGTATATTCGTCGGAAATCATCGGGATGTCGTTTTCCGTCAAGGCGCACGAGGCGTATTACGTGGTGATGCCTTACGGTTTTGAAAAGACAAAACAGGTTCTCGAACTATTCGTTCCATTGTTTTCCGACAAGGGGAAGACGCTCGTCGGACAAAACATAAAATTCGATATGTCGATGTTGTCGCGATATGGCATCTCGTTGAAAAACAAACTGTTCGACACGATGCTCGCGCATTATCTCATCGATCCGGAGCAACGTCACAACATGGATTATCTCGCCGATGTCTATCTGAATTACGAGACGGTTCACATCGAGGAACTCATCGGGAAAGGCAAGTCGCAGATAAGCATGAGGATGGTTCCTATCGGGCAACTCAAGGAATACGCCGCCGAAGACGCGGATGTCACCTATCAGCTTTATGAGACATTCAAGCCGATACTTGCCGAGAACCAGCTTACAAAACTCTTTGAAGAGATAGAGATGCCGCTTGTGGAGGTGCTTTCAACGATGGAATGCAACGGCGTGAAAATCGACAGCGGCAACCTGCAGCAAATCAGCGAACAACAGGCCAGGGAGATTGAGTTGATCAGAGACCAGATATACGAAAACGCTGGAAAGACTTTTAACATCGGTTCGCCCAAGCAGCTCGGTGACGTGCTTTTTGATGACCTGAAAATTAAGGCCCCGTCGAAAAAAACAAAGTCAGGACAATATCCGACCGGCGAGGAGGTGCTTCAGAAAGTCGTCAACGCACACCCCATAGTGCAGCTGATTCTCGACTGGCGCAGTCTGTCGAAACTGAAGTCAACATACGTTGACGCGCTTCCTGAATTGGTAAGTCCTATCGACGGACTTGTACATACCTCTTATAACCAAGCTGTCACTGCCACAGGGCGGTTGAGTTCCGCAAACCCGAACCTTCAGAACATACCGGTGAGAACCGACAAAGGCAAGGAGATACGCAAGGCTTTTGTGCCGCGCGACGAGAACCACATACTCCTCGCCGCCGACTACTCGCAGATTGAGCTTCGCATCATCACGCACCTCAGCGGCGACCCGGCCATGACGGAGGCTTTCCGCGAAGGCCTCGACATCCACGCGGCGACGGCGGCACGAGTCTATGGCGTCAAGCTGGAAGATGTCACGAAAGACATGCGCCGCCGCGCAAAGGCAGTGAACTTCGGCATAATATACGGGATGTCGGCATTCGGCTTGGCGGAACGCTTGGACATCAGCCGTCTCGAAGCGGCGGAAATCATCAAGAACTACTTCCGCGAATACGCCGGAATACAAGAATACATAAACAAAACCATAGAGTTCGCTAAACAAAACGGCTACGTCGAGACGATGTTTGGCCGCCGCCGTTACCTGCGCGACATAAACACATCAAACAACGTCATGCGGCAGTTCGCCGAACGCAACGCCATCAACGCGCCGATTCAGGGAAGCTCCGCCGACATGATAAAAATAGCGATGGCGAATATTCATAAAGAACTGAAAAACAGAAACTTAAAATCAAAGATGATTCTTCAGGTACACGACGAACTTGTCTTCGACACCTGCCTTGACGAACTCAATGTTGTCAAGGAAATAGTCAAAGACAATATGGAGAACGCGATAAAGCTCAACATACCTGTCATCGCCGAGCTGAACACAGGCGAGAACTGGCTTGAAGCACATTGATTAGTTAAAAGTTAAAAGAGTAAAGAGTAAAGATAAAGGGAAGCAAAAACAATAGAAACCTTAACAACCGCATAGCGGTTACATATCAATATGGCAGAACACAATGAAACAGGGGCTTTGGGCGAGAAGCTCGCGCGTGACTTTCTCATCGCCAAAGGGTATCAGATCTTGGAGCAGAACTGGGTCTGCGGCCACAAGGAAATAGACATCATCGCCAGGGACGGCGACGAACTTGTAATCGTTGAAGTGAAAACGCGGAAGGTGCCGGTCATCGTCGAGCCGGAGGAGACCATCGACCGTTACAAGCAGCAGTTTCTGATTTGGGCGGCCAACGCCTACGTCGAACGCAACAGGCTCGACATTGACGTGCGCTTCGACATCGTGGCGGTTGTCATCGACCAGAACAACGAACACAGGATTGAACACACAGAAGACGCGTTTTATCCGGTGGGGAGATGATTTTTCATTCTCCTATTATCTCGTGGAACCGCTGCATCTTGCGGTAAACGTTGTTGTATGCGGTGCCGGTGACGGCGGCGATGTGCTTGTCGTCGAGGCCCACGATGCAGAGGCTCAACAGCAGTTTGTCGTCGTATTTCAGCTTGTAGCCTTCCGGCACGATGTCCTGCATGATGTCGCCGAGGTGCTCGTCAACGACATCCACTATATGGCGCAGCGTCGCCTTGTCGAGCCGCAGCTCGGGGTACGAGCCGCTCGCCTTCACGAACACGTCGTTCATCGCCGACACGCGGAGGCATGTCGCGTCGTCCATCACGGCTGACATGCATTCCTTGAACGACTGTTTCGGTGCTGATGACTGCGACGGGGCCGAACGCATCGCCGACCTCATCGCGGCGTTCTCCGCCTCAAGCTCGCGCATACGACCTTTCAGCTCTTCCATCTCCCTCGACGCGCTGCGGGCGCGGCCTTTCATGACACCCACAAGCCACTCCCTGTCGCCTATCTCCCTGTTGAGGCTCTCTATCTCAACGTCTTTCTTCTCGATCTCCTTCCTGTGGCGTCTCTTCCTGAACATTCCGTTGAGCGAAAGCACGGCGGCCGCGGCGGCTGCCGACACCGCGACAACGACGATTATCATCCTCCACAGACGCGCCTTCTTCGCCGCCTCCCTGCCGGCGAGATACCGCCCGTAGGCGGCCACTATCTCGTTCTTCACCGACGTGAGCGCAATCTCATCCGCGGTGTCCTCGGCGAGATAAGGAGCATACTGCGCGGCCTTCTCACTGTCGCCCGTGATGTCGCATATCTCTATGATGCGCCAGGCCGCGTCCATGCGAGAGAACTTGTGCATGTTGAAGTATCGCTCATAATAATATATCGCCGAATCGTATTGACCTTCATTGTAATAGACATCCGCCAACATGCCGCAGCTCATCATTGACGTCTCATCGTCGAAACTGTTTATCAGTGAGATGATTATGCCTCGCGCCTCGTCCTGACTGCCGATGTTGTACAGTATCATCGCCCTGGTGCGGGCGATGCGCTCCCTCAGCCTGCTGTCGTCCCGCCCGCTTAATGTGAGAAGCGAATCGGCCTCCATAATTGACGAAAGCGCAAGACTGTCTTCATTCATTTTATTGTAAATTGAAGCCATTTGGTACTTGTCTTGGGCAATTGAAAGAAACATTTTTTCGTTCAAAAATATCTCATTGGCAAGTGAATATAATCCAATTGAGATGCTGTTGATTTCATGCCAAGATGTAACTGATGCCAACCTGATGTAAGTCAACGCCTTGAAATGCCTGATGTCGTATCTCTCCGCCTTTTCGTAATCTATCATGTCCAAAGCCTCGAGTGCCGAAAGGAAGTCGCCGAAAGCCTCAGCTGCGAGTTCCCTTTCATACTCGCCAACGCCTTTGTAATAATGGGCGCGGGCCTTATAGAATATGACATCAATGTTTTTCGGATATCTCAAGGCGAGGCTGTCGAAGAAGACGGCGGCGGCTGCAACCGCCGAGTCGTTGGTCTGCCCGAAGTCGTTCTTGTACAGGGCCTCGGCCACTAAAATCTGGTATTCATAATATTCGGCCTCGGAAAGACGCTGTTCGTCGAGGGTGTCGGAGAGCGACACTATCATGTCCAACGCCGCGTCGGGGCGGGCGGTCATGGTGTCGGCTATCGTCTTCAGGACGGTGTTGTGAAGCGATTTCCTGCTTCCCGAGAACGGCGTAAAGAAGCTGCAGCCTTGCAGGAGGAGCAGCATGGCGCAGAAAACCGATGTCAGAAAGGCATTTTTATTTTTCATTCCGCAAAAATAAAAATTTTTCAGATTACAAAAGCTAATTTTCTGATAATTTTATCATCTTGATTATCAAGTTGTTGGGCGATTTTCTGCAATAATCTGCAAAAATATTTTCAAAAAGGCCTTAAATTATTGAATATCAAATATTTGCATTTTTCAAAACCAAGTTTAAAGGTGCTTCTAAACATAGTGTAACAATATGGCTGTCAAGTTGTTAGCCCTAAAATTGCAAAAATTTGCAAACGCAAAAAAAGTTTTTGTGTGTGATAAGGATGTAATTTTGCCATCAAAATTCCAAAAGTAACTGAATGTCAAATTTAAAAATTTGAAAAAAAAATGAAGAAAAAGTTATTTGCAATCATTTCAATCTTTTTGTTGATGTCGCAGGTCGTTTATGCGGGGACACCAATAAGAATAGTGAAAAACAATCCAACGTATGACATTGATATCAAAGGTGACATTGAAGACGAAATCTCCGCCACCATCGACGGCCACGCGCTAACCATTTACATCAACGAGAACGTGGGCATAGCGCACATCGTTGTCACCAACCAGAGCGGCATCTATATCGACCGCGACAACATCCTTCACACGCCCGACATGGCGACGCTGCTCATAGAGGACGAGGGCTTCTACACGGTGACGATAACACTGAACAACGGCGATGTTTACTATGGTGATTTCATGGTGACAGAATGACGGAGGGATTTATGTTTACACAACTGAAATTCATCACACTCAGCCTTCCGCACGGCATTGTCCATCGTCGGCGCGGGAGGCGGTGAAAGGAAAAAACCAAGACGGCGGCGGATGACCCGCGGCGCAAGGCGGGACGGATGCCGGGACAACGGAAAAAGAAATGAATATGTGCGGAAAAAATTAATCTAAAATTATAACATAATGAAGAATTATTTAAAACTCGCCACAGTTGCAGTGGCATTGTTGATGGTGGCAGCCATCGTGGTGACATTCGAAGCATGCAGGAAAGATACAAGATTCCAGAACCAGCCAACAGTCATGAAAGAATCTGCCATTGTGCACCCTGACAAGATAGACGACATGAATGCGTATCTTGAAGACTTCATCAGGCGAATGAAGTCAGGTAAAAGTGATGACGTACTCTCAATAGCTGAAGCTGAATGGCACCTGACCAACATGGCCAATTATAAATATGCAAATGTCGTTTCAGACTATTCAGACATCCGCTTTGATACCATTTATTCAAAAGTCAGAATCGAAAACAACCAGATAACACTCACCAATCTCAATTTGGCATACGAAGCGATTGCCAAACAAATCTGTGGCCTGTACAGGAGTTTGGATCTTGATGACAAAAACATAAAATACATCAGTTCATCTGTTTGTAAAAATGGCGATATTGTGACATCTACAATAACAACATATAGCAATTCTTCAAAATGGTTCTATTTCCCGAATGACGATTTCTGCGACTTGTATTTTGACGACAACACAAACTATATTGCCAACGGTCTGGCAGTTACGGAACTTACAAGGATATTCAATCTGCTTGAGGGCAAACCGACTGAACAATCCTCCGCAATGAGAAGGTATTACACTGTGACACGTAAACAAAAATTTTATTACAAAGATTATTATGATTCCATAGCCAATCGCTCAAGATTATTCAATACTGATTGCTATTATACATCAATCCCGAAAGAAACAATGTGCTATTTACTTGACTCATATCTCGGTCTGGCCGTAGATAATGCATATCCGCTCTTGGGAGAATGTGTTGTTATGGGTGGAGTGGATGCTGTTATCGGCGATTTGGAACTCACAGAAGGTATTACGGCTCAAGTCGTTGGACATCATCTGCTAACTGTATCCTACGGCATGGCAATTTTTGCTCCAATGCCGCCGGAGTATTGATAAATCACAAACAGCATCATCATTCTTGCAATTATCATGAGAAAACATTTTCAACTTCTGCTTTTGCTGCTTGTGTCAGCCATGACCGCCACGGCGCAGTCAGTCACCACCTACTACCAGACAAGTGAAAACTACATCGAACTGCGCGACCTTATGGAGACACGCGACGGCAACATCATAATGAACTGCCCCGTGTTCGACCAGAACAACGGCTTGGCGGATCTCGGGACGTGGCTCTACAAGGTGTCGCCTCAGGGCGAGCTGCTCGATTCGTTCTTCATCGAGGACAACGACATGCGCAGGTTTCTGCTTACACCAAACCCGATTAACGAAAGCAATTACATTTTCGCAAGTGTTTCCAGAAATTTTGACACCGAAAGCAGTTCGTTGAGAATCAGGTTCTTCACCGACAACCCAATTGAATTACAAGATGAGATATGCGTCTCACTGCAAGACACAATTGTAAAACTTGATGCACTATTCATTGACCCCGACAATGACATCATAGTCACATATTCCGCAAGCAAACGACTTTATTTGGCTCGTGTCGGGTTGGATGGGACTCTTAAGGACAAGACCATGCTGCCGAAACCGAGCTTCAACCTCTACCAGTACCAGCATCTGGGGCTGTTCAGGGAGTCGCCGAGGGAATACTGCCTGTGGGGCAGCGACATCGAAGATTTCTTAGCAATTTACAATGTCGTGGTCGATTCGCTACTCAATTTTGTCGGCGAGACAAAACTCAACTCCGCTTACAGTGGCGGAAATCACGAACAGATATTGTATCTCAACGACAGCACATACGCTCTTTCGTCAAGCTACACAAATGATCAACCGTATGTGGATGGCTTGCATCTGTCAATATTTAACAGGGACAATGAGTGTCTGAAGGCTGCCATCTTCCCCGATGAAAACAGTGTGTTTTCGGCGTTTCCGATATGGGCTGCGAAAGGGGCCTCCGGCGGATTTTACTATTCGTACGACACAGATGCACTCGGGACACAGGTGGCTGTTGTGAAACTGGATGATGACCTGAACGTATGCTGGAAACGCTACTGTCTGAAAGAAGGTCCGTTCCACATGGGAATGTCCATGATAGCATTGAGCAACGGCGGTGTCGCCGTGGGCGGATTCGACTCCCAATCCGGGTCGGAACACTTCAGGATATTCCTGATTATGATTGATGACGACGGCTCATCGGTAAATGAGAACGGTGACATCCTGAAGCCGTTCCTCTGCTACCCCAACCCGGCCTCCAACACACTGCATATAGACATCTCGCCCGACATTATTGACCAAGTGAGCGAAATCAGCCTCTACGACATCTCGGGCCGCCTCGTGAAAACACAGCAATCCGGCTTCGAGAGCATCGACATCAGTGGCCTCGCGACGGGGATGTACGTGATGAAGGTCGCGCTCGACGAAGGGAAGGTGTTCGAGGAAAAGATTGTGAAGGAATAATTTTTTATGTGATCTTCAGTCTCCGTCTGGAAAATTATAATTATTTTTGCAGCTCGGATGAAATGGTTATCAAATGACAACGCCTCATGGCGGTCGTTTGGCAGCCATTTTTCGTAAATAAAAACACCGCCATGCCGATATTTCACCACGAATAACACAAATCAATCACCACGAATTTCACGAATAACACAAATCAACCACCACGAATTTCACGAATAATCCGAATAAGACACTCAACACCACTCTTTTAACTTTACTCTTTACTCTTTTAACAAATAAATCACCACGAATTACACGAATAACACGAATTATTCTTATCTTTGCCGCCGTGAAAAACATTCTCGCCATATTGTCAGCAGTCATCGTCTTCGCCTCGTGTTCCGACAAGGCGGGCGGGTGGCGTCCCGCGCCGGAGCTGCTGACGGCGCACGAGCTGATGCAGGAACGGCCCGACAGCGCGTTGAAGGTGCTGGTTGGTTTCGACATCAACGACAGCACGAGCCGCTCAGTCGTAAACGAATATCAGATACTTGTGGCGGAGGCGCTGTATAAAAATGATTACCAGCAGACCAACAGACAGAAAGTAATCGATGCAGTGCGCTTCTTCGACAGTCTCACCATGAAACACTCTAATAATGATGACATTACGATGCTCTCCGCCCGCTCGCATTACATAAACGGAGTCGGTCTTTACGAGAACGACAGCGTGGAGGAGGCTTGCGAGGAGTTTCTGAACGCATTATATGTCATGGAAAAACGTTTCGATGAGAAAGACCTGACAGGACACAGAGCCAAGTTCATGGCGTTGACATACAACCGTCTCGCCGACTTGTTCTCCGGACAGCTCATGACGGAGCCGGCAATTGGATGTTTTAAAAAATCCATACATTTCTGCAAAATAGAACCGACTTCAAAATATGGGATCTCAAAATCGTATTCATTCATAGGCAAGCAATATGACATGATGGACAAACGCGACAGCGCATCAATCTATTACAGAGTGGCATTGGAGGAGCTTCCCGACAGAGACAACATTGCATACAGGGACTTGTTTTCACTTATTGTACTGAATAATTATTACTCGTCCAAAAGCGACGTGTGGGCATCCATTGACAGCATGAGGATGATAGCCGCCCGAGCCGCCACCGAAACGGAACGGATGACACGTTCCCTGGCACTTGGCGCATTGTTCGGTGAAGCAGGGCAATATGATTCAGCCGCATTTTATTTTGAAAATGTTTACAAAAACAACGAAGATGTCGTCTCAAAGATTCAAGCCGCTGATTATCTGAGCAAAACAAGCCGAATAAACGGCAACAAAGACAAAACTGACGAGTATGCCGCATTCCTCTCGGAACATGCGATGAAGGAATACAGCAACAAAGCGAGAGTCTCAAGACTCGGCAACATGTACCAAAGCCACCTGCAAAAGGGGAAAGACAGAATGCTCACGGAAGAAAAGCGTTCGGCAAAGCGAAGGGCGGCATATATTATAACGCCTGTTGTTCTTCTGGCAGCTTTTACGGTTTTCGCAATCACACGCAAATGGGGGAAGAAACGCACCTCAGAGCATAAATTGGCTTTGGAGAGAACCGAAGCCACGCTTTCGGAGATTAAGATGAAATTGAGTGTGACACGATTCGCCGACGAACCCATCTGCAAAAAGATTCTGGATGTCGCAAACGAACAGCAGTTCAAATCAAAGATTGACTGCCTTTGTTACAAGAACTATGCATTAAGGAAGGAACAACTCATTGAGCTGCGCGAGGCCACCAACCTGCATTACGACAATTTCACGACAAGGCTGAAGGACAGATTCCCAAAATTGACCAACGATGACATCGACTATTGCTGTCTGTATCTGCTCGGTCTGAAAGATTCCGATGTTTCCGCCTTCATGCAGAAGGATTATTCTACCGTCCGTTACCGCAGCAACAAGATAAAATCCATCCTGAATACGAAAAATAATCTTACCGCAGCACTTTATAACATGGCAAGCATGTAAATATAACATATTGTATTACAGCGTTTAAAGCTGTTTTCCCTCCATTTCCCACCATCATTTTCTTGCTCACATTGTTTTATACTGTAATTTTGTGTAAAAAATAAAAAAGATGAACAAAATTAAAGTTATCATGCTGCTGTTCGGCGTTATTGTTCCGACAGCCTTCAGTGTAGCAAAAAATGACAATGCTGCAGGAAAAGACGAAGACCCTATTGTTATATTCAGCACGGCCACATACGGTCAATCTGACAAAGGGAACTCCATCTCCGCCTCCATCGACGGCCACGTGCTCACCATTTACATTAATGAGAACGTAGGCATAGCGCACATCGTGGTCACGAACCGTAACGGTGTCTATATCGACCGCGACAACCTCCTTCACACGCCCAACATGGCGACGCTCCTCATCGAGGACGAGGGCTTCTACACGGTGACGATAACATCCTGACGAATCCTGTTCGCAACGCATGACGAAATGGGCAATTTCAAAGACCTAAAATGAATTTATTTTTATATAACACATTGAATATTAACAAATTACCCCCCGAAAAATCAAAAAAAATATCATAAAATTGTTGGAAGTAAGAATATAAAATGTAACTTTGCTGCGTCGTTTTTTTCTGGAATTTTGTTCAACGGACTTCGCGAAATTCAGAGGGGCGGCGTTAAAAGAGTAAAAACAGAAGTTCCCATAACAACTAAAAATTTAAAAAATGAAAAGAATCACTTTCACTCTCGTCGTCATCCTTCTGTCGGTGACCGCCTCTGCGCAGCACACCTTCGAGAAGCTCGTCCACAACGGAGAGTATTGGATGAACGGGATTTCGGCCGTCAACGACAGCGACGGCGGCTTCATCATCCACGTGAACTACGCCAAGCCCAACGAATACAGTTTCTCCGGGCTGATACACATCGACGAAGACGGGCGGACCATCGACACCACGCTGTGCCTGACCGACGACGGCAGGCTCATGGTCATTCATGACCTGATCCCAAACCCTGACGACGACAACACGTTCTACGCCGCAGGGATGTCGTACTCCGCAGCGGGGAGACTCACCAACATAGCCGTGGCGGTGTTCGACCACGGACTGAACATGACAAAATGCACCGTGTTCGAGATGGACACCGTCATCGCCGACGTAACCAACACCGCCGACCTCTTGTTCAGGGCCATACTCAACCCCGACGGGCATATAGTCATCGCAAGCCATGCGCTGTTTTGTGACGGGCAGTACGGGTACTTCTTCGCGCGTGTCAGCCCGGAAGGCACGCTCGAGAAATTCGTGACAAACAAGAGATTCCACTCGCGATACGCCTACATGTTCGACATCTTCACACTTCGGGAGGATCCGCTCGAATACGGGCTCACGTGCGTGACACCCAACGAAGAAAACACCGGGGGCGTCCCCGACATGTACGTCCTCGACGGCGACTTCAACGAGGTCGAAAGCAGACCCATCGTCCATTTCCAGTGCGGCGAGGACATGCCGTACCGGACATACGTCTTGAGCGGTTTCACGCCGGTCAAGATGCTCGCTCTCAACGACAGCACTTGCTACACGTTCTCCTCCATATACTACTACAACTACAGCAGCATCATCCATGGCATCGGTGCCATGAGGTTCAACAGGGACTTCGAGATTGACAGGTACTGTTTCAACGACGACATCTCCGGCGAGACATTCTCCGGCACATCGGTGCACACCGCCTTCTACATCGATGACGACGGGATTGTTGGATGTGGCGAAAGAAATAGGGAGTCTTTATACAACGACAAGGTCTGCCTCATACGGTATGACAGTGACCTGAACGTCGTGTGGCAGCGTGTTTACAGGAAGAATGGTTACTCCATGTCACCTTTCGGCGTCATCAAGGCCGAAGACGGCGGGAGTCTGCTTCTGTGCGCGGGCATAAAAAACAGCGGTAATTACTGGCGCGACCTCTACGTCTTGAAGGTTGACGGCGACGGTGGCGTTACAGACTGCGGCGAGGCGATCGAAGCCGTCCCGTTCCTCTGCTACCCCAACCCGGCCTCCAGCACACTGCATATAGACATTTCGCCCGACGTTATTGACCAAATGAGCGAAATCAGCCTCTTCGACGTCTCCGGCCGCCTCGTCAAGGCTCAGCAATCCGGCTTCGGGAGCATCGACATCAGCGGCTTCGCGCCCGGAATGTACGTGATGAAGGTCACGCTCGACGACGGCAAGGTGTTCGAGGAGAAGATTGTGAAAAAATAAGTTTTTCCAAAATTTCCAATCTCCGTCTGGAAAATTATAATTATTTTTGCGGTTCGGATGAAATGGTTATCAAATGATGTCGCCTCAGGGCGGCCGTTTGGCAGCCATTTTTCGTAAACAACTAAAAACCAACATTTATGAATAAGGAAATAATTATTTTTCAGACAAACGACTCCAAGAAAATCGAAGTCGTTTTTGAAGACGGGACGGTCTGGCTCACGCAGGCGCAGATGGCGGAGTTGTTCGGCGTAAACCGTCAGGCAATATCAAAACATCTGAATAAATTCTTCACTTCAGGCGAATTTGAAGAAAGCCGAGTATGTTCCATTTTGGAACGAACTGCCGCCGACGGGAAGACTTATCTGACGAAATTTTACAATCTCGACGTGATAATTTCAGTCGGAAACCGAGTGAAATCTTCGAGCATAAACCAGTTCAAAACCTGGGCCGAAGACGTGATTAAAGCACGCACCACAAGCCTGATGATTCCCGACAACTCAATCAGAAATCTCATTAAAATCATTAGAAATCAACAAGTTATGATTGATAAAGATATTGCGTTGCTGTTTGGTGTCGATACCAGAACTTTGAACCAAGCGGTGAAACGCAATATCGAACGCTTTCCCGAGGATTTCATGTTCCAGCTGACCAAAGAAGAGTTTGAAAATTGGAAATCACAATTTGTGATATCCAATTCTGTTGTCATGGGAGCAAGAAAACTTCCATACGCCTTCACGGAACACGGAATCTCAATGCTAAGCGGAGTTCTGCACTCACCTATTGCCATCGAAGTCAACATCAGAATCATGCGGGCGTTCGTCGGAATGAGGCATTTCATCAACGAGAATGCGAAACTTTTCCAAAGAATCGAAACCATTGAATATCACCAGCTTGAAACAGACAAACGAATTGATGAGGTTTTTTGCCTTCTCGACAAAAAGAAAGAATATCCTTCAGAAGGCATCTTTTTCGACGGACAGATTTTCGACGCTTACGTCTTCGTTTCAAACTTGATCAAAAAAGCGCAGAAAGAGATTATCCTCATTGACAATTACGTTGACGAAAGCGTCCTGAACGTTCTTTCAAAAAGAAACGAAAATGTCGATGTCACAATTTACACTTCTAAAATCTCAAATCAGTTCAAACTCGATTTGGAAAAGTATAATTCTCAATATCAACCGATTGCGGTTGAAAATTTCAACAAGTCGCACGATCGTTTTCTAATCATCGATGACGAAATATATCATCTCGGAGCATCGTTGAAAGACTTGGGGAAGCGTTGGTTCGCGTTCTCGATTTTGAATTTCTCAAAAGAAGATATTATCGCTAAATTATTGGAAATAAGAATATAATATGTAACTTTGCGGAGTCGTTTCCTTTTGGATTTCGTTCAACGGACTTCGCGAAATTCAGAATGGCGGCGTGGAAAAA
Source organism: Bacteroidales bacterium (assembly GCA_045600605.1). Classification (GTDB taxonomy): domain Bacteria; phylum Bacteroidota; class Bacteroidia; order Bacteroidales; family F082; genus Limimorpha. Next base: position 59,284 of record JAZRYG010000029.1, on the reverse strand, counting down.
GTAAAAACAGAAGTCCCCTTGCGTTAATATGAAAAAGTGTTGGTTTGTTGCAATGCTGTGTGCCTGCGTTTTCTTTGGATGCAGGTCTTTGGGAATATCAATGTTGGGAGTCAGGCAACATTATGATGACTTGTCGAGAGAAGAACAGTCATTGGTAGTATGGACCCAACCGGAAGAATTTATAGGACATGTCGCAAACGACGGCAGGATCTATGCGATAACGGGCGAACAGTTGCGTATGATGATTGAGGAAAGTCCCCGGGCTTTGCTTTACACTTGGGATCCAATATGCAAGTCGGAAAAATGCGTACCATTAGAGTACCTGCAACGGCTTTGCAATGAACGATCCGTGGAATTGTACGTGGTTGTGGATTATTTTTATGGTGCTTTCAGCCAAAACATTGAACTGACCGACCATCCACTGTTCGTGAAAAACTCCGAAGTATATGGCACCGACCGTTGCAAACCATTGGAAAAAATGTTTCTCGTTGACTTGTTAGGGAATCATATTTACGATGAGAACGCAGAGACTATTTGGTATCGATACTTGTATTTTGAGGACGGAAAGTTTGTTAAAACCGTGAGGGAACCATCTATTGATATCCAATGAGTTCCGGAAGGTCTATCAAGCCACACCGTGTCCGTACATCATCCTGATTTCGCCCGACAAGCAGAAAGTCTTCGAGGTCACGGGGTAAGTCGGCGACTGCTACGACAAGCTTCTCAAGGCCAAGAAGAAACATGAAAGGAACATCAAAAAATCCCGTTCTTATCTGAAAAATAATCCGTATTTTTGCGGTTCGGGTGAAATGGTTGTCAGATGATGTCGTCTCACGACGGCCGTTTGGCAGCCATTTTTCGCAAACAACTAAAAACCAACATTTATGAATAAGGAAATAATTATTTTTCAGACAAATGACTCCAAGAAAATCGAGGTCGTTTTTGAAGACGGGATGGTCTGGCTCACGCAGGCGCAGATGGTAGTTTTGTTTGATTCGAGCAAATCAAACATCAGCGGTCACATTAAAAACACATTTGAAAACAATGGGGTTGACAAAGATCGAACTGTTCGGAAATTCCGAACAGTTCAGCAGGAAGGAGACAGAAAAATCGAAAGATCAATCGATTATTTTAACCTTGAAATTATTGTTTCCGTCGGAAACCGAGTGAAATCTTCGAGCATCAATCAGTTCAAAACATGGGCCGAGGACGTGATAAAAGCACGCACCTCAAGCCTGATGATTCCCGACAACTCAATTAGAAATCTCATTAAAATCATTAGGAATCAACAGGTTATGCTCGACTCAGACTTGGCGGTTTTGTATGGCGTTGAGACGAAACGACTGATTGAACAGGTGACCCGCAACATTGAACGCTTTCCCGAAGACTTCATGTTCCAGTTGACATGGGATGAGTGTAAAAGTTTAAGGTCACAAATTGTGACCTCAAGTTTAAGGTCGCAAATTGCGACCTTAAACTCAAAACAAGGACAACACATCAAGTATCTTCCATACGCTTTCACAGAGCAAGGTGTCGCCATGCTGAGCAGCGTTCTGCACTCACCGACCGCCATTGAAGCCAACATCAGAATCATGCGGGCCTTCGTCGGGATGAGGCATTTCATCAACGAGAATGCGAAACTTTTCCAGAGAATTGAGAACATCGAATACAACCAACTTAAAATAGTTCAAAACCAGCAAAAAATGGAACACCTGCAAATTGAAATGCAAAGCCACCAACAATATTCCGACCAGAAAATCGAGGAGCTTTTTCAACGCCTTGATGAAGGAAGAACGAATCCGAAAGAAGGCATCTTCTTCGACGGACAAATCTTCGACGCATACGTCTTTGTTTCAAACCTAATCAAAAAAGCACAGAAAGAAATCATTCTCATCGACAATTACGTTGACGAAAGCGTACTGAACATCCTTTCAAAAAGAAACGAAAATGTCGATGTCACAATTTACACTTCTAAAATCTCAAATCAGTTCAAACTTGATTTGGAAAGATACAACTCACAATATCAACCGATTACAATAAAAAACTTCAACAAATCTCACGACCGTTTTCTAATCATCGATGATGAAATATATCATCTCGGGGCGTCGATGAAAGACTTGGGGAAGCGTTGGTTCGCGTTCTCGATTTTGAATTTCTCCAAAGAAGAAATTATCGGGAAATTGATATGAAATCTCACCTCAGCCTCTTCTCTAACTTTCTCTCCCATACCAAAAGCAGCGACATCGCCCAGCGCGAGAGGAGCATCCACAGGAAACTGCCGCCGATGGCGGTGAAGAGAAGCAGGTCTTCGAGGTTGCTGTGCGACACGCAGATGTGATGGTTCAGGAGGTCGTTCTCCTCTTTCGTCGTCGTGCCTTGCTCCGCCTCGTCAATCATGATGGCGGCACCGTATGCGAGACCTAAGGTGTTGGCTATCAGCCAGAGGAACGCCGTGCGCGGCGGAAGCCCGAAGAAAAGCATCACCGGCTTCAGAAAACGCGCAATGGCTTCGATGACGCCGAACTCCTTCAAGATTCTTTGCAGCAACGTCAAAGCGTAAACCAACACAATCATCAGGCCGACGGTCTTCAGGGTGCGCAACGCCCAGCCTCTGAGCATTTCCACAAAAGTGACATTCTCCGCCGAGACGACCTCCGATGCGCCGCCCCCGAACTGCCCGGGCATTATCCTGTTCAAGACGAAAGCCAAAAGAAACGCCGACAACGTCCTGACAATCACCATCCTCGCGAAAGAAGAGCCGGTCTTGTGCTGCACCGTCGTCTCGACGATCATGTTGTGCGAGCAGAGCACCATCACCGCGAGGATTGTTACGGAACGCATGTCGAGATGCAGCGTCGTCATCACCGCCATGGCGGTGTAACAGTTCACGAAATATCCGGAGACGTAGGCGAGGGCCGCCTCGCCAGGAAGCCCGAAGCTCGAGAAGACAGGTGTCAGCCACCTCGAAATCACGTCGATGATGCCGAAGTATTGCATTAGCATGATGCCGAACGACACGCCGGTCATTATCTTCACGAGCCACCATATCGTCTTCAGCGCGCCCGGAGTGGCAGAGCGGACGCACGAGAGCATCCGCACGGAAATCGTATTGTTGTTTTGTTCTACCATGTTACGGATATGTAACCGCTACGCGGTTTCTGTGTCCATGTGCTTAATTAATTCGTATTATTCGTGTTATTCGTGGTGATTACTTCGTTAGATTCGTGTTATTCGTGGTGACTACTTCGTGGTGATTGTCATTTCATCAATAAGCCGTGTGCACCCCGCGTATTTGTCAATCAGAAACAGCACGTAACGTATGTCAACGCTGATGTTCTTGCATATCGACGGGTCGTAGATGAGGTCGCTCATCGTGCCTTCCCACGTGCGGTCGAAGTTGAGGCCGAGCAGGTGACCGTCGGCGTTCAAAATAGGCGAGCCGCTGTTGCCGCCTGTCGTGTGGTTGCCAGCGATGAAGGCGACGTGCATCGTACCGTCGGCGTCGGCGTAACGGCCGTAGTCCTTCGCCTCGTAAAGCTCACGCAGCCTGTCAGTTACAACATAGTCGTAGATGTCGGGGTTCTCCTTCTGCATGATGCCGTCAAGCGTGGTGAAGTGTTTGTAGTTGACGCCGTCTCTCGGCTTGAAGCCGCCGACCTTGCCGTAAGTCACCCTCAACGTGAAGTTCGCGTCAGGGTACATGTTTCTCTCCGGGAACATCTCGGGTATCATCTTCATCTGGCCTTCCATATAGACGCGGCGCAGCGAGCTGATTTTTTTGTTGCAGGCGACATAATTGTCCCTCACATTTTCCATGTAGAATGAACGCATGTTCTCAAAGGCGAGAACGGCAGGGTCCTTCGCGATTTTCTTTGCGTCCGAGACCTTGAAGTTTTCAAGAAGGCTGTTCACCTTTTCTTCCGAAACGAACATCGTCTTTCCGAAAAGGTAACTGACGTAAGCCTTCACATCGCCTTTGTATTTCGTATCGATGTCATTCAGCAGTGTCGGACGGAAGTCGGCAGGCTGCGCGTTGCGGTAAGCCGTGAGCATAGCCACCGCCACGTCCTCGTCGATGGGCTGGTGGTAATCCTTGAAGAATGACTTTGATGAATTACGTAAGTCGTTGATAATCTCTTCAATATCTTCTTTAGGGGTGTTTTTCGTAACTTTTGCAAGTGCCCTGAAGTTAGCCGCGAACTCGATGAGTTCTATCGAGAGACCGGCTTCAGCGAAGTAAGTGTAAGCCATGCGGTATTTCTCGAAGTCGCCATAAACCTCGTTGAAATTTTTCAGCAGGTTCATGTAAGGGGCGCGGCTGCGGCTCTTGTAGCACCATTCCATGAACGACTCCTCGAAGGCCTGTTTCTTCTCCACGCCGTGGAAGCTGCGGATGCCTTCGGTGACGCCCATCCATTTCTTCCAGCCGTTGCCGAGGCCGGCGTGCTTGCTGGCGTACTGTATGCGCACCTTCGGGTCTTTCTCCTGATATTTGTTGTAGATGTCGAGGATCTGTCCGCGGAGGTCAACGATGACGGGATAGACTACGTTGGCTTCCTGGTTGACGGCCACCGAAGGGAGGTATTCCGTCGTGCGGGCCGGATAGCCGAAGACGAAGGTGAAGTCGTTCTCGTTTGCGCCTTTCAGTGATATTGTGAAGTGATAATCTGGCTTGTAAGGGACGTTGTTCTCGTCATATTCGACGGGTTTCCCTTCCGGGGAGACGTATATCCTGAAGATGGAGAAGTCGCCTGTGTGACGAGGCCACACCCAGTTGTCGGTGTCGCCGCCGAACTTTCCGATGTTTGACGGAGGCGCGCCGACCATGCGGATGTCCTTGAAGACCTCGTTGTAGATTGCGAAGAACTGGTTTCCTTCGTAGAACGGCTCTATCGTCACCTCGTATTCGGTTTCTTTCTGGAGCAGTCCGGTGAGACGTTTGACGTTGGCGGTGACGGTGCTGTCGCGTTGCGCGTCGGTCATCTCGCGTGTCACGTTATATAGTATTTTCTCGGTGACGTCACGCATCTCCTTCATCATTACGGCGGTGAGGCCCGGGCAGGCGAGTTCTTCCTGTTGTGTCATGGCCCAGAAGCCGTCGGTGAGGTAGTCGTGTTCGACGGTGGAGTGGCGTTGTATCCAGCCGTAGCCGCAGTGGTGGTTTGTCATGAGCAATCCTTGGTCGCTGACGAGTTCGCCGGTGCAGCCGCCGCCGAAGAGGACGACGGCGTCTTTCATCGAGCTGTGGTTCATTGAGTAGATGTCGTCGGCACTGATTCTCATGCCCATCTCCTGCATCTCCTTCTCATTTCTCTGGAGGAGAAGCGGTATCCACATGCCTTCGGCGTGCACGTTGCCGATGAACATGACGGATGCGATTAAAGTCAAAAAGATTTTCTTCATGGTAGTAGTTATGTTACTGATATGCAACCGTTACGCGGTTGTAGTTGAACTTAATTTTTTAAATTATTGAGGCTGCAAAGTTAGGAAAATTATGACTTTGAATTAAAAAATATTTAATTCTTCATGTAACATTTGTTGGCGTTTCGGTACTATGCTGATGAACAACAATTTTAACTATGAATACATCCAATAAATGTGAAAAAACAAAGCGACGGCGACTCTTATCGCCATCGCTTTTGTACATCCTCAGGGATTCGAACCCTGGACCCATTGATTAAGAGTCAATTGCTCTACCAACTGAGCTAAGGATGCATCGTTGATTTCGGGTGCAAAAGTACTGCTTTTTTTCAAACCTGCAACATTTATTTTAAAAATTTTTTCCACATATATTTTTAACTATTTTCACATTGAAAAAAACATTACTTTTGCAGAAAATTTCAAAAGAATTATCACTTATTAAAATATTAAAAATCATGGCATTTAACCTTAGAAACAGAAATTTTCTGAAGCTTTTGGACTTCACACCTGAGGAAATCAAATTCTTCCTTAAACTCGCTGCTGACCTCAAGACAGCCAAGTACACAGGCACAGAACAGCCGACTTTGAAGGGCAAAAATATCGCCCTCATCTTCGAAAAAACCTCAACACGTACACGTTGCGCATTCGAGACAGCCGCTTACGACCAGGGTGCTCACGTCACCTACCTCGGACCGACAGGCTCACAGATTGGCGTTAAAGAGTCGATGAAAGACACAGCACGCGTCCTCGGTCGCATGTACGATGGCATCGAATACCGCGGTTTTGCACAGAAGACTGTCGAAGAACTCGCCAAATACGCTGGCGTGCCGGTATGGAACGGCCTTACAAATGAATTCCACCCGACACAGATCCTCGCCGACTTCCTCACAATGCAGGAACACGTTGACAAACCTCTCAACCATGTCAGTTACGCTTACGTCGGCGACGCCCGTTTCAACATGGGTAACTCGCTGATGGTCGGCGGTGCAAAGATGGGCATGGATGTCCGCATCGTCGCCCCGAAAGAACTGTGGCCGGCACAGGACCTCATCGACACCTGCAAGGAAATCGCCAAAGAGACAGGCGCAACAGTGACAGTCACCGATGACGTTGAAAAAGGCGTGAAAGGCTGCGACTTCATCTACACCGATGTCTGGGTATCAATGGGCGAACCAGCTGAGGTCTGGGCACAGAGAATCAACCTCCTCCGTCCTTACCAGGTCAACAAGAAGATGATGGATATGACAGGCAACCCGAACTGCAAGTTCATGCACTGCCTGCCGGCTTATCATAACCTCGAAACACAGGTTGGACGCGATGTCAACAAACAGTTCGGTCTCGATGGCATCGAAGTAACTGAAGAAGTGTTCGAAGGCAAGAACTCTATCGTGTTCGACGAAGCCGAAAATCGTATGCACACTATCAAGGCCGTCATGGTCGCAACTCTCGGAGATTAATTAGTTAAGAGAGTAGAGAGTAGAGTTAAGAGAAAGCCTCCGCCGGAAATCCGGCGGAGGCTTGTTTTTAAGATTTATTAACAAATATATCAGTCAAATATTGATTTCTGCATTTTATTAACCTTTATCCTCAATCCCACATTGACACTGAACTGGATATTGTGCATTTTCACTTCACCCATGTCAATCAAATCTTCATCGCCGGAATTGAGATTCGTGAAACTGTAACGCTGCGCCACACTCAGAAACGAACGGACCCGTTTGCCCCACACCCAGCTTAACTCCACCTCGCACACCTCAGCAAAATCGAACTTGTTCTTGGTGTCAAACTCCTCCTTGTATGGCACACCATTGTAAACATACTTCATCTTCGACGATGCTAAATAACCAAATTGGACGCCGATTTTAGGAGCAACCGAAAACTTCCTGTCAACTCTTCCAAAACGGTAGCCGAACATCAAAGGCACTGATACATAATTGAATTTGAAATTGATTTTATCCAAAGGATATTTCAAAAATTCCTCCAACTCGTCCAAATTGTTCAGAATATAACCAGACTCATTGTATGTCAACGCGGTTTCAATAATGAATGGTTTCTTGAACTGGTGCTGGTATCTGACACCACCCACGAAACCGCCTTTAAGCATCGAATGACTTTTCAAATCATACTTGTCGTTTCCGAAAACCATTCCGCTGAAATTGCCTCCCAAAGCCGGAATGACAAAGTCTTCCTGCGCTTCGACATTGATGGCAGCGACCGCCAAAAGTAAAATTACAACAAGTCTTTTCATTTTCAATTGTTAATAAATTTTAATAAAACTCATAAGATTCCTGCTCGCGGTTTGTGAGTTTGAATTTCACGCCGACATTTCCGGAAAGCACGTAATTCCTAACTCCTGGAGCTGAATAATTATCGACAAAGTCTGAAATGTTTGAGTATGTGATAATGCCCCAGCCGGCTCTTCCGTCAACGTTCATGAAGACGCTTATGAGATTGTTTATTTTCCATGAAAATTCGAGTTCAAGCATTATGCGCCAGTCAACTTTATTGTCAACTTTCGTGTCATATTTCTCTTTTTCAAATCTGGCGAAGGAATTTACAAAGAAACTCGGTACAACGCCGACCTTCGGCGAAATGCTGAAACTCTCTTTTTCACCAAGGTAAAAATTATAACCGACCAATACGGGCACAGAGATGAAATCCATATAGAAATCAATATGTTTCATCATATTCGTGTTCGGAACTGTAATGCCATAACTGCATCTGTTATAGAAAGACTGTACTTCAACGAGCAATGGTTTTCTGAACTCATATTGAACTTTCACACCTGCCGCGAAGCCTGCCTTCATATCGGTATAGCCTTGCATGTTGAAAACATCTTCCTTGATTTTCACGCCGCTTCCATTGACTCCGCCAAACGCAGAGAGAGAAAAACCTGATTGTGCATTGACGTTCATCGCCAAAAACAAAATGGCAAAAAATAACAATCTTCTCTTCATTTTGTATCCTTTATTATATATATCAATAAAAAGACCTCTGCCTGAATGACAGAGGTCTAAATCAACCTAACGATAATATGTCCCTTTCAATCTAATCCTCACACCTGCATTCAAACCAAAAGAATAGTTGTAAGTATTACCTCTCATTGTCACATCTTTTTCAACCTTAAACACGCCTTTCTCATAATCATCTACGTTGAACATATTTATTAAACTTAATCTTTCAGATACCGATACAAATAAATCAATATAACTGCTCAAACACCAACCTAATTCTAATCCCATTGTCTGTGCGACATCAAAACTATATGAAAGTTTCTTTTTCTCATTAAAATTAACCTCTTGATTATCACTATTAATATAATTGTAACTTTGTCTCATGTTTGTATAAAAACCTAACTGGATACCAAGCTTAGGAGTGATAGTAAAAATTTTGTTTCTTCCCACAACAAACATGTATCCGAACATTACAGGAACCGAAAAATGATTGTATTTGACTTTATAATCCCACAAAATCTTGTTATCATTCTTGTACAAATCCTGAAAAGCATAACCGTATTTGTTATAATTTATTCCTAATTCAATTACAAATCTCCGATTAGATTCATAACGATAATTAACACCGGCACCAAAGCCAACAATATTTTCTCTGTATTGGCTTAAATCGTATTTTACATTTTTATCCATAAAACTGGCACCATAAAACAATGCGCCACTTTCATTCAAACCAATGAAAGGAACTATAAAATTACCTTGTGCTTTAACGTTGATTGCCAGAACCAACATAACGATAAATAGAGATATTTTCTTCATACTTTTAATTGTGATTAATTAAATTTAACGAGCCTGCAGAGATACACAATTTTCTGATACCTCAATTATTTTTTAAAAAAATAAATTAACGGTATCGACTATCAATTTAAAGAAAACTCACATTTTCACTTTTTATAGACTTCTGTTTCTGTCAATATACCTAAGAAAATCGCCTTTGCCACGAGAGCCGACGCCTTGTTGTCGCCATTGTTAATACGTTCAGAAATAGCACGTTGCAGATTTTGGACTGACTTTATTTGCGCATCGTCTGCTCTTCCGTAAATTCTGTTTGCAATCTGTATCGCCGTTTCACCACGTGCAAGTCCGATGAGAATCTGCATTTCCCGCGGGTCTAAATCGTAATTTTTACGTTGCTTCAAAGTGTTGATATTCTGCAATACGTTATCTTGCGCCGACTCCACCAATGTCTGCAACACGGGATGGTTGAAATAATATTTCTCACCGCGTTCGAGACATGCAATCGAGCGTGTGAAATTCTCAATTTCAAAACCTTCTGTCGCGTTTTTGCTCACAAAAGCCTTTGCGCCAGCCTCAAGAGAGTCAACAATGACGCGGTTTATCTCCTTTATTTTCTGATCACGGTTTATCTCGTCTTCCGAAGGATAATCGAAACGCGATGTGATAATCACGATCTTGATTTCATCGCCATCTTGGTTTGTGTAGCCTCCGCCGAGAATCTCTTTCGTCAGAGTAATTCCGCCGGTAGGCTCGGCAGGACTCGGAAACTGCATATCCACAAGAGCATAATCTGGCTTCTCATTTTCTGGATTGTCGAGATAATCGAAGAGTTCGCGCTTCGTCCCGAATGTGGCGAGAAGACGGATCTCCTTGGTGATGGCAGTGTCGTCTTTTGCCGAAACAGTGATAGTCTGTTTGTTGTGCATAAACTCGTATGCAATTGATTTTCTGATTAATGACTCGTCGTCAATGATAATTAAGTTGATATAGTCTCGCATAATACGTCAGTTATTTTTCGTTTTTTTCAATGATAAAATATATCTTCGTTCCTTTTCCGACTTCCGACTCAACCCATATCTTACATCCTCGTTTTGTCTCGTCATCATGTTTCTTTATTATATAAGCGCAAAGCATAAGTCCGAACCCGTGATGGCCCGTGACGGCCGAGTTTTCCGATTCTATGAATTTGTCGGAACGGAAAAGCTCGTCAAGTTGCTCCGGCGGAATGCCACATCCAGTGTCCTCAACAGTTATCTTCACAAAATCTTCGTTATGTTCGTATTTTTCGGCATAAATTCTTACATAGCCTTCTGTCGTATGTTGCAACGCATTGTTAATCAGATTTCTAAGAAGAATCTCTATCAGAATTTTATCGCCGCAAACGCAGCATGGCGCGGGACTGAAAAACAATTTCACCTTCTCATTCGGCTCGGTTATTCCTTTTGTAACGGCTTCAAAAACCTCGTTCAACACAAAATTCGTTTTCTTGAAAGGAAGTCCGTTTGGCGTCGAGAGATTTATCCATCTCATAGTGTTTTTCAACGTGACAATCAATTTGTTAAGAGCGTCACGCCGAATTTCTTCAGGCAGATTTTCACGCTGCAAAAAAGTGATGAACGGCGACATGTCATGACGGAAAATAGAAAGACAGGTCTCAACATTGGCAATACGCTCAAGGTCAAGCTCTTTCTGCTTCTTCAAGAGTTTGTTTTTGCGATGAGCATAGTTGAAAAACACAAACAATATTGCAGAAATTACAAAAAGCAAAAGCACGGAAATGACAAGATATATCATTTTAACTTCGTTTTCCCGTTCCACATTACTGATTTCCATGTAGTTGAAGTCATATTTTTCTTTTTCAAAAGCCTTGTGAATCTCCGACTGGTAAAGCGAAAACCATTTTAATATAACCTCAGGGTCTTCAGAGGCCTGGGTCTTGATAAGTCCGTTATAAACCCTTTCCGCCATTTTGGAAGTGGTGTTCCTGAACTTGAAACGGTTTGGCATGTCCTTGCGCTCTGCTTTGTCAATGGAATCCATGTAATTCAAGGCGTTAAGCAGAAACGGGCGCGCCTTTTCATTGAAGCCATTCATGATGTAAAAATCGGCAACCATTGATTTTGAAGCAATTATCTGATAAGGATTTTCTATTTCGCGGAAAATTCTGTCGGCGTGAAGAAGCATGTTCATCACAAAATCAATGTCACAAAAATTGTCAGGAATATTGTAATCTATGCCGAATTTTTCTTTGTTATCATTGAGAATCAACATTATATTTCTCAAATCTTCAATAATGAAAGTTGTGTCAGCCGTTTTTCTAAAGTCATTTACCGTTCCGGCCAAAGTCTGAAAGTTATTTGCAAGGTCGTATTTGCTGACTCTTTCATTTTCAACCATCAATTCGAAACTTTTCTTCAAATACGAAATGGATTTCTTTAGGTAAATCACATTTTTTTCTTCTTCATTCTGATAAAATTCAGATACCCTCGACAGAATCCTGTACGATTCCATAAGTGCGTAATAAAGTGAATACGTCTGCGTTTCATCAACCGTAAGTCGTTGAAAAACATCTTCTTTCTCAATTTCAGAAAGTGTTTTCTTCAACTCGAAATACTGATATTTTCCGTCACGGTAAAAGCAATTCAAAAACAATTTGGTGATGTAAAACTGACCTTGCGCCCATCTGCAAATCGTGTCGTCGCAATATTTGTGGACGCTTCCCGACTTTAAAAGCTCCTCGGCATCCCATGAAATACGAAGCCGCATGAGCATCTTCGCTTCCGTAATCTTCGAAATTGTCAGCTCGGCTTTTTTATTCGGATAAGTTTTTTTAATAGAATTGATGTCTTCAATGTTTTTCTTTGCTTCTTCAAAATTTGAAAGAAGAAAATTTTCATAAGCCTTTGAATTTAAAGCTCTTGCAACATTACTATAATAAAAATCAGATGCATTTTCAATCAAATTTGTCGAATCTTGATAAAGAAGAAAGAGTGCCGAATCAGCGTATTTCAACGACAGTTTTGAATCGTAAAGGCTTTCGTTAAATGATTGATTATTAAGATAAACAATTGATTTTTGGGTAGGGGAGAGGGAGTTGTTTTTTGAACATGAAACAAGTTGAAACATCGACAATATTGAAATCAATATCGTTATTGTATTTTTCAGGACTTGACCATTGTCATTTTTGCATTTCATAAAATGAATTTTTTGCAAAATTATGACAATAAATTTAAATTTCAGTTCCTAAAACCCTAAAAATGTTAGTATTTTAAGAAAAATTTAAGATTTAATTATTTCATGAACAAAACTATCTGCAAATGTAAAATTATTAATTTTGCAACTCAAAAATAAGAACATGGATTTTCTGACACTTTTAGGCATCGGCATCGCGCTTTCAATGGACGCTTTTTCAGTTTCTATATGTAAAGGCTTGGCAACCAAGAAGTTTTCCATCAAGACTGCTATCATTTGCGGCATCTGGTTCGGCGGTTTTCAGGCTCTCATGCCACTCATAGGATTTTGTTTGGGAGCGCAGTTCGAGCGGCTGATAGTGAATATCGACCATTGGATTGCCTTCGGACTTCTGCTGCTGATTGGAGCAAATATGATCCGTGAGGCCGTAGCGGAAAAAGAATCGGACAACAATGACTCAACGACAGGCGCCAGGACGATGTTTCTGCTTGCCGTCGCCACCAGCATCGACGCCTTGGCCGTCGGAGTGTCGTTCGCCTGCTTGCAAGTAAACATCTGGATTTCCGTATTAATAATAGGTGTGACAACTTTCATCTTCAGTTTTGGCGGCGTCGCCATCGGTAACTTCTTCGGATCACGCTATTCAAAGCCTGCCGAAATAACAGGCGGCGTGATACTCATCCTTATCGGCACCAAAATGCTCCTCGAACACTTGAATGTTTTATAATTTTTAAAATAATAAAAAATAAAAATTTGAACATTAATAAGATATTGTTGATAACTATTTAATAAATTGATTATCAATTTTATATATTAAAAATTAATGTTGAAAACCATGTTAAACAGATGTAAAAAAATAATAATAACTTCACAATATTGTCAAGAAAATTGAAATGAAAAAAGTTTTAATTATTTTCAAACAAATTTATCAACTTTTAAACAAGAATTTTGTTGATAACTTTTGAATATTGATTAACAAACAGATATAAAAACACTAAAAACAATTAAGTTTTATAACTTGTTCAAAATAAGCAAAAAAGCGGTTGTGGCATTTTAAAATTTTTTCTACTTTTGTAAAAATTTTTCAACATTTGTTTTATGAATAAAATAATTCCTATAGCATCTGATCATGGTGGTTTTTTGATGAAGCAGTATATCATTGAGAGACTGAAAGATAGCGGTTATGAAGTGAAAGATTATGGTTGTCATTCGGAGGAGAGTGTCGATTATCCCGACATGATACATCCGTTGGCTAAAGACATAGAAGACGGCAAATATCCACTTGGAATCATTCTTTGCGGAAGCGGCAACGGCGCGCAGATGACTGCGAATCATCATCACAATGTGCGTGCGGCTCTTTGTTGGAATGTAGAACTCGGGAAGTTGGCGCGTCAGCATAACAATGCAAACATCCTTGCTCTGCCGGGTCGTTTCATAGGCAACGAACTAGCATGGGAGATTGTAAAGGCTTATCTTACAACTGATTTTGAAGGCGGTCGTCACACACGTCGTGTTGAGAAAATAGAAGTGAAATAAATATGTCGGAAAGTTCATTTTTCAAGCAAAACGTAGATAAGGTAGTCGCCGACGATGAATTTCGCGGCAAGATGAACGCACGTTACGATTTTTTCAAGAAAATCGTGATGAACAGTGCGAGTCATTACTCCGATTTTGAGCTTGAAAAGTCGAGGGCTTTCAACATCCGCAACAAAGCTTTCAGGAATTACGACAAGCTTTTGGTTGATTTCGAGACGAATTGCCTCAACAACGGCGTCACGGTGAAATGGGCGCGTGATGCAGAAGAGGCAAAGCAGATGGTTTACGACATCATCAATAGTGAAAAGGCGAAAAACGTCATCAAGACAAAGAATAGCGTCGCAGAAGAGATAGGTCTGCTTTCTTTTTTGAAGATGAAGAAAGTAAGCGTAAGTGAAACAGACTCAGGCGATTTCATTTGTTATTGCGATGATGAGCGTCCGTCAGATTCGCAACATCCGGCGGCACATCTCACCTTGCATGAAATATCGGAGCGTTTCACGGATAAGTTTTCGGTAAAACCTAACCTGAAACCTAATCAGCTGATGACGATAGTTCGTAAAGTATTAAAAAACAGCTATTTAAATGCAGATATTGCGATAACAGGCGCCAATTTCTTTGTTTCTGACACTGGTGGCATCGTCATCTCCGAAGACGAAGGCAATGTCTTGAAATCCATCGCATCAGCCGGAAAACATGTGGTTTTGACAGGCATTGACCGACTTGTGGCGACGCTCGATGACATGTCAACGCTTTTGCCGCTGTCGTCAATTTATGAAGTATCAAGAAACAGAGTATCAGCTAATTACATTTTTGCCAACAAGCCTGATTATGTAGTTTTAGTTGACAACGGACGGTCGGATGTCATTGGGAAAGAGTATCAGCGTCAGATTATGACGTGTTTGGATTGTGGAGGTTGCAACAGCATTTGTCCGATTTTCAACACTATAGGCGGTCATGTCTATGAGATGTCGGTTCCAGGACCTGTCGGTACTGTGCTAAAACCCATAAAGGAAGGTGCCGAATTTGCTTCGCATTTCGCGACGCTTTGCACTTCATGCCGTCAATGTGAAAAATATTGTCCGATAAACATTAAACTCAGCGATTTGATTCTTCATAACAGAATGGAAATCGTAAAGGAAAACAAGTCGCTGATAGATGAGAAGAACTTGTTTATATTAATGAACAAGAGGGTAGAAAACCGCAAGAACATGGACAGGCAGAATATGTTTATCAATGTGGAATACAGGCAGTTGATGAAGAGAAACTGGGGTTCTAAGCGGGCTATTCCGGAGTTTGCACAGAAGACATTTTCGCAACTTTGGAAAGAGGCGAACGGCATTACAGAATGAAAATTTTTAAATTTATAGAAAAATTAATTTTAAATAAAAAAAGTAATAGTATCATTAACAACACAGTATGAAAAAGTTATCTATGTTTTTGTTTATTGCGTTGATGAGTCTGGGACTTTTCGCGCAGGTTGAGATCACAGACGATTTCAACAGTTACAGTGAAGGCACATTCAACGGCCAGGGCGGTTGGAAAGCCGTGAAACACAGCGCCGGCGGCGGCGTGATGAAAATCGAATATGTAGGCGGTGACGGAACAACCACGCCTGACGAGACTCTCGGCGTATTCTTCGATGCTGCCAACACCAATTTCGGTGAGATTGCCACACACAAAGCCACAAACGGTTGGAATTTCGATTTCTCACAGGGCGGGACAATTGAGATTGAAATCGACATGTACCGTAACTATTGGGGCACGGTGTTCGGTGTCGGCTACGACGCTGACGGCGACGGCTCGGTGCTTCCTCCGATGAGTTATGAAACAACAAAACCAAACCCGAACCTTCCCACTCAGGACGGCGGTATCTGGTTCACAACAACGTACAACAATACTAATGACGATCGTTTTATCAATGGTATAGTATTGCCTAACAATATTTTAGCTGTTGACTATGACTACAATTACGATGGTTGGATGCGCTGGAAGATGATGATTGACCTTGAAGCTAACAACGGTCAAGGCAGCGTTTCAATGTTCATCGATCCGGAATGTTCAGGCGATTTTCAGCCGGTTCCTGAGATTCAGGGTGTCAACTGCGGACTTACTCCAGGCAGCGGCGACCGCTTCGATCCAGCGATGTGGGACGGCGTGTTCTTCCTCAACAGCAGTCATGCCGGTTACGACAACTTCGTGCTTCGCACAATCCCTGCCGGACTTGCTTCACAGTTCATTGATTTTCAGGCTATTTCAGACCAGCTTACATCAGCTTCCCCGATACAGCTCATGGCAACCGCCTCATCAGGGCTTCCTGTGAGCTTTGAAGTCGTTTCAGGTCCGGCAACAGTCAGCGGTAACACATTGACTCTCACGGGCACTCCTGGCGTTGTCAAGGTAAAAGCAATGCAAGAAGGCAACAGCAGCTGGCAGCCGGCTCCGGCAGTCACACGTACCTTTGAGGTCGTTGACCCTGATGCATACACTCCGGAGATAACAATCCGCCGCCCATACGACGGGACAATGGTCTATGCGCCTACGTTGAACGACCCAATACTCCTCGTTATCAGCGCATACATCGAACACGGCGATGCCATTAAGTTTGAAGATGTTACAGTTTCAATAAACGGTGAGGATATGGAACTTGAAACAGCATATCCTAACGACCCGTCAAACGGTTATTGGTACACTTCATGGACTCCGACGGCTTACGGCAGCTTCGACATGACAGCCACCATCACGCAGAGTGGCGGAAAGACAACATCAGTATCGAACACATTCACAGTGACTAACGAATTTAACAATATTGAAGTGACTGCATTTAACGGCGACCTCGTGGTGACACCTGATCAGCAGAGCAACACAAAGGACTATGTGTTCCCGAGCCACGTCAACGCCTTCAACGACATCAGGTTGAATTATCAGCATCAGTGTGTCGGCGGTTGCGACCCATACGACCGTGTCGGTTACTGCCGCGTGAAAAACTATCGTGGTGAATGGGTCGAACTCTTCCGTTATGTCGCCCCGTTCGGCGTAGAATGCGAAGCCGACCTCGATGTCACAGATTACACAACAGTGCTTCAGGGACTCGTTGAGTTCGAGCTTTATTTCCAGACATGGAGCGGCAACGGCTATGCTCCTATTGCCACATTCAATTATACGAAAGGAACTCCTGAATATAAGTATGTTGATATGAACGAGTTATGGTTTGGCATATACGATTTCGGCGATTATGCAAACCAGCAGCCTGTTCCTGAAATCAACTACACCTTCCCAGAGGTGACGCAGAAGGCAAACCTGAAGGTTATCACCACCGGTCACAACTGGAGCAGCGGCACAAACGGTGCATACAACACCGATAACGCGGCGGAATTCAGCGATAACACGCATCACGTTTATGTCAACGGAGCAAAGAAATACGATCAGCACAACTGGTTGACATGCAACCCTAATCCTTACGGCTGCCAGCCGCAGAACGGCACTTGGACATACGAGCGTTCAGGTTGGTGCCCTGGCTCGATGGGTAAGGTGTGGGATTTCGACCTCAGCGAATATGTTGGCAATGGAAGTGCGACGATTTTCTATCAGTTCGACCCGACATACATCGACCAGTGCCATCCGAACTACCCCGACTGCGTGAACGGCCAAAACAACTGCCCGAACTGCTCGGCTGCCGACAACCCTATTTTGAGACTGTCGGGTGCCGTCGTCAGCTACAGTGACGACATCGCCGTGATTAACAATGTCCTTACCTTGATTGACCACAGCGACCCGTTTGAGGTTGGCATCATACCAAATCCTGCAACGTCAACATTGAAGCTTTCAACAAGTTACGATAAGGGTCGTGTTTGCTGCCACATCTTGAACATGCAAGGCCAGGAAGTCCGCAACTTCGTGTTTGAAGGCGAGACGACAATCAGCGTTGAAGACCTTCCTTCGGGTGTCTATATGGTCAGCTTCATCGGCGGTCAGGTGGTCACAAGGAAGTTCGTGAAAGAGTAGTTAAAAGATAAGAGAGTAAAGTTAAAAGAGGCTGGTGCACGTTGGTTTATATCAACCGCGTCGGCCTTTTTTTATTTTTAATGACTGATTTCATGTTTAATTTGACCGAAGTACATGCGTTATTTAAGACCTATAGGTCAAAATTTCAGATTAATATTGGGCGCAAATGAATTTTAAGAACAAAGAACAAAATTATTACGTTCTGCGATATTTTTATTACTTTTGCAAAAAAAAACATGAATTTTAAAACGACATACATTATAATGACAATTCGCAAGTTTGCGGAGCATTATTCGATAGCTTGGAAAGAATCCTATCAATATTTGAAAAAATATGGTGGTATCTCTTTCCTTGACGATTGCTATGAAGCGGAACACACATTGTCGTTTGATGATGCCATAGAAGATCTGACGAGAGTTTGTGAAAACAACGGAGGAGGGTTGAAATATGCTTAAATTGTACCACGGTTCAAATATAAAGATTGAAAAAATCGATTTGTCAAAAGGACGTATCAACAAAGATTTTGGGAAGGGATTTTACTTGACAACCGTCAAAAGTCAAGCAGAGGAGATGGCGAAGAGAAAGGCAAAACAATATTTAGGAACAAATCCTGTTGTAACAGAATTCTATTTTGATAATTCCGTATTGTTATCCAATAAGTTGAAGATTAAACAGTTTACTGAAGTAAGTGCAGAATGGGCAGAATTTATCCTTAAAAACCGTAAGGCATCAAGGACTGGTTTTCACCATGATTACGACATCGTAATTGGTCCAATAGCAGATGACGGCGTCGTCCAGCAATTGGATTTGTACGAGATGAATCTAATTAGTATGAACCAATTGGTTGAGGCACTTCGCTGGCGTGATTTGAATGACCAGTATTTCTTTGGCACGGAAAAAGCAATCTCAAAACTTCAAGTGTTATGAGTAAAGAACAAATTTTCATAACTGACACATTGCTGTCGGGCGTTGTGAATCTTATCATAGAAAACAAGAATGTTTCCATACAGGAAGCCCTCAATATTCTATATAACTCTGAAACTTATAAGAAAATCATAGACACAGAAACGGGTTTGTATATTCAAAGTGCTGATTACAATTATGAAGTTCTGGAAGAGGAACTTTCAGGTGGAAATAAAATATATTTGATTTAGAAAATTTCCTTTGTGGATTATTAAAAAATATTGCTACATTTGCGACTTGAAAAATTGAATTAAGAAAAAGAGAATTTTTACAAAATATAAAGACATAAACAAGCATTAGGCTTTTTCTTTCTACTTGAAAGTTTGGTCACTTGAGATAACTGAAAGAAATAAGTTTGAGTGTCACGTGTGTAGCGTGTAACTTGACATATTTCGTAGTTATCGGGTACGACCAAACACCTCAAGTAGCGGAGACAGTTAAGTTTCACGCTTTTTTTTGTTTGAAAAAATTATAATTATTCTCACGTAATTTTTGATAAAGACACTTAGCAACAAAATGATAGTAATTGAAAGATAACAAAATATATGAAAGTTATAAACAACACTGATGATATAATTTGGATTAATGCAGAGGATGTCTCGGTTAAAAAAAATAATCTTGAAAAATCGTGTAAATATCCAAAACCTATTTGTGATTTACGTACATATTCAAATCTTAAGGAAGAATTGCTTGTAAAATGTGAACCTAAGAATTACTATGGCGAAAATTACGACCATGATATGGTAAATTCTGCTATTGATTTAACCGATGAAATCAAGAAAACAAATGATAATGATATTCCAACATTGAAACGATTACGCAAGTCGGCAATTGAAAAACTTGAAGTTAGATTTGTTACAAAAGATTTGTATGAAACACTATTGAAAAAAACAAATCCAGATGATTTTGACGACATTGAAACAAAGCACATCATCAATGATTATCATTTGAAAGTGTTGATGGCGGCCGATAATATAGAAGAACTTGAATTGATAAAAGAAGATATTTTAAACATTTCAAAAGGAATAAAATATATGGATTTATTAACAACATTACAGTCATTGGACATTGACGATGTTTTTCTCTGTCAGAAAGAAGAAATTATCAAGGAGATGCCATTGCTGGATTATAAAGATGCCGAGAAAAAAATAAAAACACTTTCAGAAAGCAATAAAATATACAAAGAGCTAATCAATTTTCCCATTGAAAAATACAAAATATTCCATGGTAACAAAGTAGAACATTTTAGAGAAAACATTCATAAAAATTTATCTTACAACCATTTGAGTGAATTTTTAAAAGAGATGAATTTGATGATTGAGGATACAGATATAATGGTCCTGATTATCACGGGAATGACTGTAATTGTCTCTATGTTATTATCAATATTTGGTTTATTATGAATATTTGGAACAGAATAGTTGAATGGTTTTCAGACCGTTCGGAGAGAGACAGGCTTTTGCGTAATTTTAACAATTCGGCGAAGGAGGCGTTTATAAACGGAATTGCACCGACTATGTTGAGAGCAAAAATATCAAGAGGATGCAAAGAGTATCATCATAAGTATTCGTCTTGGTTGAGCAGTGGTTTCCGTATCGAGGTCTTCAGCGGCAGACAACTCTCGAAAGACGAGATTAAGTTAATCGGACAAGTTATCCTATCCGATGATGTGCTTGTCAGACGGCTCGTTGTTCTTGGATGGGATACTTTAGAAATCCATTGCGACGAAGGAAATTACGGGTTGCGTTGGCAACTCAAAGATTTTATGTATTTAGAATTTAAAAATTAGGTATGGATACGATTGTTAACGACAGCATTACTGGTGGTTTTGGGAATGCCGGCAACGTTTTTGACGCATGGATGATAATCGCAATTGTTGAATTGATAATCATTGCATTGCTGTTGTTTTTCAGAAATAAAAGAAACATAAAATACGTTGCGGCACAAAGGCTCAAAAGCGACATTATCAAAGAAAAGATTGATTTTGAAAACACTTTCATGAGTGCTTTCCATTCAAAAGAATTATACGATAAGTTAAAGAGAAGATGCCATCCCGACAGATTCGCCCCCGATGAGGGAAAGATGAAAATCGCCGATGATATTTTCCAACGTATCAGAAAATACGAGACAAATTACAATAAACTCGTTGAATTACAAGAAGAAGCAAAAGAGAAACTTGGTATTAACATTTAAAAAATAAGTTATGGAAGCAGAAAGAGCATTGTTCTTTTTTATAGGAATATTGTTAGCATTAGGTGTAGGCCACATGGGCAGCAAACGCAAAATAGGGTTTGGCTGGGCGTTTTTCCTTTCAGTTATAAATCTTTTTATCGGATTGATCGTTGTCTTATGTTCCAAAAAGCTCAGCAAAGATATTAAGTTCATCGATGCTGAAGATAAGAAAGGGAAGGATGCATGAAAGTCGCGGGTTGGATATTGTTAGTCATAGGCTGTCTGTCTTTTTTCGGCAATGCAATTAACGGGAACTCATTGGTTGGCTCGACTGTCTTCATAGCACTTGGTGCTTATTTTATACACAATGCTAATCAGAAGAAGGAAGACGAAGAAAAGAAAAAACAATGGGAAGATGGCGGACAAGAAGGTGATATGAGGAACTAAACAAAACTGTGTCAACCTCACTTTCCAATCAAGAAAATTCAGGACGGTCTAACTTCTGTCCTGAGTTTTTTATGCCTTTAAAATTCTTCAAAAAATTTTTCAAAAATGTAACATTCTAACCTAAAATTATACTATTAATTAGGTAAATGTAATGTACATAAACATTTTGAAAAACTGTACAGGTTTCTTTACATGCGCACTATCGGAAAATTTTATACTTTTATATGTGCGCACTATCGGAAATTTGTGTACTTTTGCACCTGCGTATTATCGGAATATTATGTTTTTTAAAAGAAAAATTTACGAAAAACTACTCGACTGGAAGAAAAACAACGGTCAGAAAGCACTGCTCATCGAAGGAGCAAGACGTATCGGAAAATCAACGATAGTTGAAGAATTCGCAAAAAACGAATACAAAAGCTATATACTCATCGACTTTAACAATGCCGACAAACTTGTTTTTGAGACTTTTGAAAATTATTCAAACGATCTTGACACTCTGTTTTTAATGCTTTCTACTATTTACAAAGTGACGCTGCACAAACGTGAGTCAGTAATTATTTTCGATGAAGTACAACGTTATCATTTTGTGCGTCAATTGGTTAAGTATTTAGTTAAAGACGGACGCTACGATTACATCGAAACCGGTTCTCTTATTTCTATACACAAGAATGTCAAGGATATAACTATTCCATCCGAAGAAAAAGGCATCAAAATGTACCCGATGGATTTTGAGGAATTTTGCATTGCAATGGGAGAAGAACAAAAAATCGAATACGTGAAGTCGTGCTTCCAAAATAAAAAACCGTTGATACAGGGTCTTCACAACAATATAATGCATCTGTTCAGACAGTATATGATTGTCGGCGGAATGCCAAAAAGTCTTGCTTCATACCTCGAAAACAACAGAAATTTTCAAGCATCAGATATTGAAAAGCGTGACATTATACATCTTTACCGTGAAGACATTATGAAAATAGAAGGCAAATACAAGTCAAAAGTATTGGCCATCTTCGATCAAATCCCGGGTTTGCTTTCAAAACATGAAAAACGAGTTGTTTTCAAAAATGTAGTTGAAAATTCAGATATCGCACAATACCAAAAAACATTTTTCTGGCTTGCTGATTCTATGATTGCCAATGAATGTTTCAACTGTTCAGACCCGAATGTCGGTCTCTCAATGAACGAAGACCGGACATACGTGAAATGTTATATGGGCGACACCGGACTTCTTGTAAGTCACGCTTTCAGTGAAAACGAAGTCTCTGATGGTGAACTGTTTAAAGAATTGCTTTTTGGCAAACTCTCTGTAAATGAAGGAATGTTGTATGAAAATGCCATTGCACAAATGCTGGTGGCGGCAGGTCACAAACTGTATTTTTACACACATTACAATAATGAAAAACACAGGAATGACATTGAAATTGATTTCATTTTATCGAACAACAGTAAGTTGAAATACAAGATTTTCTCGATTGAAGTGAAATCAACTGACAGGTACAAAACCACTTCACTTGAACGTTTTTACGAAAAATATCATGAACGCATTGGCATCAACTATGTAATTCATCCAAAAAATCTTGAAGTGAAAGAAAATTGGGTTTTTCTTCCGCCTTACATGACTTTTTGCTTGTAATAGTTTGTGAAATTATCGTTGACTGAATAAAAAAAGACGGACGCAAGTCCGTCTTTATCATTCGTGAAATTCGTGAAATTCGTGGTGACTATTTAAGATAATCATTTACAAAGTTCATAAGCTCTTCTCCGCTCAGGTTTCTCGCCACGATGACGCCGTCTTTGTCAATCAGGACATTCTGCGGAATGAACGCGATGCAATACATGTCGGCGACTTTGTTGTTCCAGCCTTTGAGGTCGCTCGTGTGGCTTTTCCAAGTCAGATTGTCGTCGGCGATAGCTTTCTGCCACGCGGCCTTGTCGGTGTCTAAAGAAACGCTCACAACGTCAAAGCCTTTGTCTTTGAAAGCGTTATAGACCGCGACGACATTCGGGTTCTCCTTGCGGCAGTCGGGACACCATGAAGCCCAGAAATCAATCATCGTGAGATTGTTATTTTCCACAAATTCACTTAAGACAAAAATTCCGCCATCGATAGACTCCTGCTTGAAATTAGGGCATTTATTGCCAACAGAAACTTTCCTGACCTTGATGATGTATTTTTTCATCAGCTTGATGTATCCGCTGTTCACGTTTTCAAAACTTTCAAGAAGTTTCAACTGGTCTTCATCGGTGAAAGCCCATTTGTAACGGTATAAAGCGTATGCGCCGATGGCGTCGGTGTGGTTTTCCTTGACAAATCTCATTGCCTCATACATCAGTTCTGTCTCGTCTTCGATAGAGTTGAGTTGCTCGTCCAAAGCGATGATTTTATCCTGTCTCTCACCCGCCTGAACTTTTATCTGATTATAGTTCTGATAATCTCCTGTAATCATAACATCTTGATTATCAATAAAGAAAGTCAATGGTCTCTTCCAATTTTCGACGTTGATAAAATAAGCGTCGGAATTTTCGCCTTTGTTGACTTTGAACACAACGTTATCTTTTTTCATGACAACGCTGTCGGTTGTGACAAGGTTTTCGTTGACATACTTTTTAAGATAGACCGTTTTGCCTTTGGCGTTTTGAAGATTAACATTGATTTTCAATGTGTTATTGTCGGAGCATGATACGAGGCACATTGCTGCCAACAAAGTGATGAATAGTTTTTTCATACGAATTTTCTTTTTTTTATAGGTTTAAACAAATATGAAATCAATAAAATGAGTAGTGCTGAGACGGGGACACTTGCGAGAACTTCTAACAAAATGACGCTTATCAGCTTGAAAGTGAATGCTTCTAAGAGGAAGAGCGTGAAATTGTGGATTATGAGGATGATGAGCGAATAGACCAGAAACCAAGCGGTGCCTTTTTTCTCAACTGTCGGTTCTTGTTTTTCATCGAGTTCACTTTTTCGGGTCATCATGTCAATGACATAAGGTCTGAGGTAGGCGACAAGGACTGTCGCGGCAGCGTTGAGTCCAGGTGTTCCGTTGAAGACATCGATGGCTATGCCCATTGCGAAACCTTCCAAAAGCAGTTGGTTCTTCGGGGTTTTGAACGGACGTTGCATGATGAAGATTATGTAAACAACAGGATGTACATATCCGCCGAGACTGATGTTGTCAAGCATCAGAACTTGCAAGAGAATCAGACCGATAAAACTTAATATGTTCTTTATCTGGGTGTTAAGCATAATGAATCAATTTCCGACTTGAAATTATTTTTCACCACATAGACATGTTGAAGCGTACTGAAATTTGTTGAGAACTTCAGTCTCGCCGACTTGAAGTCGTCTCTTTCTTCGGGTATGTTTTCTTCTATGATGCCGATGGATATGCCGGCGGGCAGAGTGTTTGAGAAACCGCTTGTCACCAACGAATCGCCTTTTTTGATGTCAACGTGCGCTGGAATGTCGATGACGGTGCCGTAGTCGCAGCCGTCATTTTTCCAGACCACGCTTGCAATATTCTGATTGTCAACGAATCTCGCGCTTGTCACGGAATAAGTGTTGAGCAGGCTCATCACCGATGCGTAATGATTGCTGACATTCACCACTTTTCCCACGACGCCGTTGCCGCTGATGACGCCCATATCGACCTCAACGCCGTCAATCCGCCCCTTGTTGATCATGATGTAATTATTCATCTCATAAAGGCTGTTGCTGACGACATTCGCTGGCATATAGGTGAAAGTCTGGTCGGTGAATGTCGAGTCGCCGTTGAAGTCGTATTTTTCTAACTTATTCATCAGAAATGCGTTATGTTGCGTCAGCAGTTCATTTTCTTTTTTGAGGTTGAAATAGCCGCCGATGTCGGACATCTTTGTGTGCACCCCGCCGGTGATGCTGTTCGACATGCTCACCAATTTTCTGTTATGATACGGGAGACTGTTAAGTATCAATAAGATACATACAATTTCCAATAGCAGAAACAGTAATACTGCGCTGTATTTCTTTAAGAAAACGAGCAGGTTGTACATTTGAGCAGTCCGTTACTTGATGAGGAACGGGAATTTGTCAAAGTTTTTGAGAGCTATGCCTGTGCCGCGTGCCACGGCGCGCAGCGGGTCTTCCGCCACGTGGATAGGAAGCTGTGTCCTGTCGTGCAGACGTTTGTCGAGGCCTCTCAGCAACGCGCCGCCGCCGGTGAGGTATATGCCGGTGCGGAAAATATCGGCTGAAAGTTCAGGCGGTGTCACCTCTAAGGTGTTGAGCACGGCGGCCTCAATCTTCGAGACGCTCTTGTCGAGGCAGTGCGCTATCTCTTTGTAGTTCACCTTAATCTCCTTCGGGATGCCGGTCAGCATGTCGCGGCCGTGCACCGCGTAATCCTCAGGCGGGTTGTCTAAGTCCTGGATTGCCGAACCGACCTCAATCTTTATAAGTTCGGCGGTGCGCTCGCCGATGTTCATGTTGTGTTCCTTGCGCATGTAATCGACGATTTCCTCCGTGAAGTCGTCGCCAGCCACGCGGATTGAGCGGTTTGTGACAATGCCGCCGAGTGCGATGACGGCGATTTCCGAGGTGCCGCCGCCTATGTCAACAATCATGTTGCCCATCGGCTCGAGGACGTCGATGCCTATGCCTATGGCTGCCGCCATCGGTTCGTGTATCAGCCTGACTTCTTTCGCGCCGGCCTGCTCTGCGCTGTCTTTGACGGCTCTTTCTTCCACCTCGGTGATGCCCGAAGGGATGCAGATGACCATCTTCAACGCCGGCGGGAAAATCGAGTTGTGGAAATTTATCATCTTTATCATCTCGCGAAGCATGAACTCCGCCGCCTGAAAGTCGGCGATGACACCATCGCGTAACGGTCTGATAGTCTTGATATTTTCATGCGTCTTGCCATGCATCATCATGGCACGCTTGCCGACAGCCATAATCTGCTGTGTGTCGCGCTGCAACGCCACGATGGAAGGCTCGTCAACCATCACCTTATCGTTGTAGATGATGATGGTGTTGGCCGTGCCAAGGTCGATTGCCAATTCTTTGTTTAAGAAAGAGAAGAGTCCCATAATTTTATATTTTTTTCAGGTTTAATGTTTGAAATGTCTGAATCCGGTGAATACCATAGCGATGCCGAGTCTGTTGCAGGCATCGATGGAGTCTTGGTCGCGCACCGAGCCGCCGGGCTGCACGATGGATTTTATCCCGGCTTCGCTGGCGATGGTCACGCAGTCGTCGAACGGGAAGAAAGCGTCAGATGCCAAGACCGCGCCGTTGAGGTCGAAGCCGAAGCTCTTCGCCTTCGCGATGGCCTGACGAAGCGAGTCAACACGTGAGGTCTGACCGATGCCCGAGGCGCAAAGCTGCTTGTCCTTCGCAAGCACGATGGCGTTTGAACGACTGTGTTTCACAATCTTGTTTGCGAAAATCAAATCATCAATAATATTTTGATTTTCAACGAGTTTATCGGTCACAGGCTTGAAATCGGCGACCGTCTCCGAATGAAGGTCACGGTCTTGTTCCAAAATGCCGTTGAGCGCCGACTTATATACTTTTGAAGGGAATTTGTTCGACTTCAGCTTGAGGACGATTCTGTTTTTCTTCGAGAAGAGGATGTCGAGGACGCCTTCGTTGTAACTTGGTGCGACGCAGACTTCAAAGAACATCTTGTTCATCTCTGTAGCTGTTTGAATGTCAATAGGTTGATTGCTAACCATCACGCCGCCGAATGCCGAGACCGGGTCGCCGGCGAGGGCTGCGTTGTATGCGTCGAGGATATTGCCGCGCGATGCTATGCCGCACGGGTTGTTGTGTTTCAAGATCGCGAATGTCGGCTCATCGAACTCGCGGATGAGATTCAGACCAGCGTCAAGGTCGAGTAAGTTGTTGTACGACAGGTCTTTACCATGCAGTTTCTCAAATACTTCATCGAGGTTCCCGTTGAACACAGCCTGTTGGTGAGGGTTTTCGCCATATCTCAACGCCGAGGTTTTTTCGGTGTTTCTGCCGTCAAACCAATTGAAGATTGCCGTGTCGTAGTGTGAGCTTGTCTGGAAAGCGTACTTTGCAAAACGCATCCTGTCTTCGATGGAAGTGCATCCGTTCTGTTGCTCGTACATGTCCATAAACTCTTGATAATAAGCCGATGACGGGACGATGAGGCAGTGGTTGAAGTTCTTCGCGCCGGCGCGGATGAGCGAGATGCCGCCGATGTCGATTTTCTCGATGATTTGTTCTTTGTCGTCGGTGTTTCTCACGGTCTCCTCGAAAGGATAGAGGTCAACGATGACGAGGTCAAAAGCAGGGATGTTATATTTCTGCATTTCCTGGATGTCGCCTTCGTTGTCTAAACGTGCGAGGATTCCGCCCATGACCTGCGGGTGCAAGGTCTTGACACGACCGCCGAGAATCGAAGGATAACCCGTCAACGACTCCACCGAACGCACGCTGCCGTCAATTTTTTTGATAAAGTCCAAAGTGCCGCCTGTGGCGTAGATTTGCACGTCATTTTTCTTCAAAAGATTGACGATTTTATCAAGGTCAGTTTTATAATATACTGATATTAAACAATTTGTGATTTTTTTAAGTGCCATAATCATTTTAGGTTTAAAAGTGCAATTATAATGAAAATATGCGAGATGAGACTGATTTTTTGAAAGAATTTTCAAGTTTTTTATGTCGTAGGCAAAATGTTTTTTCGACTATGCCAAATTAAAGTATAAACAATTGAAAATTAAAAAGTTATTTGCTGTTGAAAAAAAATTGAGAAAAAATGTCGGAAACCCAGAAAAAAAATATAATTTTACGAGTTAAAAAAGTTATAGGTGGAAACTCGTTGGATAATAGCCCAAGAGGCTGATAAACAAAATGTTAGAAACTTGTCTGATGCTTTAGGCATCGACGAGATTTTGGCATCGTTGCTTGTCCAACGCGGAATAACGACTTTCGATGAGGCAAAAGATTTCTTCCGTCCGTCGTTGTCGCATCTCCACGACCCGTTTCTTATGAAAGACATGGACAAGGCTGTTGACAGGTTGCAGCTTGCCATGCAAAACGGCGAGAAAATCCTTATTTACGGCGACTATGATGTTGACGGGACAACGGCTGTGGCGTTGATTTACACCTACTTGAAGAACCTGATTAACAAGAAAAAGATTGAATTTTATATTCCAGACCGTTACGAAGAGGGTTACGGCATATCGTACAAAGGCATCGATTACGCCGCTGAAAACGGCTTCGGCTTGGTCATCGTCCTCGACTGCGGCATCAAAGCCGTCGAGAAGATTGAGTACGCAAACGAAAAAGGCGTCGATTTCATCATCTGCGACCATCACCGTCCGGGCGATGAGATTCCGAACGCCGTGGCAGTCCTTGACTCCAAACGTATTGATTGTCAGTATCCTTATAAAGAACTCTCGGGTTGTGGCGTAGGTTTCAAGCTCGTCACTGCTCTGTCAATGCGCCTCGGACGTCCGATAGAGGAGGTCTATGCCTTGATGGATTTTGTGGCGGTGAGCATTGCCGCCGACATCGTGCCTATCACAGGCGAGAACCGCGTCTTGGCGTATTTCGGACTCAAGCTGCTGAACCGTCGCCCGCGGCCGGGCATCGAAGCGGTGCTTCGTCATGCCAACATCAGACGTCGTGACGAAAATCCAGACTCCGATGTTGAGTCACAGAACGTTCTCGAAAGAGAAATGACTATCAGCGACTTGGTGTTCCTGATCGGTCCTCGCATCAATGCGGCGGGTCGTCTCGAGAAAGCCAGTGACTCTGTCAGGCTGCTGATTGCCACCAACTACGAACATGCCGAGAAGCTCGCCTCGAGCATCAACGACCTGAATGCGAAACGTCGGGAGTTCGACAATGCCATCACCGAGGAGGCCCTCGCGATGATTGAGGCCGACGAGAAGATGCGGCTCGCCAAGAGCACCGTGATTTTCAATGAGAACTGGCACAAAGGTGTTATCGGCATCGTGGCGTCACGACTCACAGACTCGTATTACCGCCCTACAATAGTGCTCACGCGCTCGGGCAACCTCATCACCGGTTCGGCACGCTCGATAAAGAACTTCGACATCTACGATGCCATCGACGACTGCTCCGACCTGCTCGAACATTTCGGCGGTCATAAATACGCCGCCGGACTGTCGTTGAAACCCGAGAATCTGCCGGCATTTGCTGAGCGTTTTGAAAAATATGTTTCGGAACATCTTGAAAATGAGGAGCTTGTACCGGAGCTTAACGTTGACATACGTCTTAACTTCTCCGACATCACACCGAAGTTCGTCAGGATTTTGAAGCAGTTTGCACCATTCGGGCCAGGAAATCTGTCGCCGGTGTTCTTGTCAGACAATGTTGTCGATACAGGTTATTCCCGCGCTGTCGGTAATCATAAACACTTGAAACTCACAGTGATGCAGAAAGATAACCCTGATGACACTTTCGCCGGCATCGCATTTCAGAAAGGTGACCTCTTCGACAGGATTCATGAGAAGGAGCCGTTTTCGATGTGTTATTACGTTGAGGAGAACTTCTGGCTCGGGAAGACGACGTTGCAGCTTAACGTCAAAGACATCAAGTTTCCGGATGAGAAGTAAAACAAATCACAAAAACAATACCCTTACAATCACTACCAACCCGCAGACTATCAATATGATGCCTGTAATATGATTCAGCACCCTCATTCTTTCTTCGGTGAAGAAACGTTTCAGAGAATAAGCTCCGATGATTTTCAGTATGTCGAATGCCAAAACGGTGGAGAACGTCCCGATGAAGAACATGATGACCTTGTTGAGTTCACCGTCGTAAGTACCTGAAGCCGTCGCCACACATGTCATCCAGAAAATCCAGATAAAAGGATTTAACACATTCATAATAAATCCTTTACCTAAATACACATACCATCGTGAACCTTCCGGCTTCTTGATATTCAGTTTTTCGTCAACCTTGTCAAGCTTCTCGTCAAGTTTCTCAAATCTCTTTTCAAACTGCTCGAGTTCCTCGTTTTTGCGTTTCGACCGCTCGACAACATTTTCAGGTTTGCTTCTGTAGGTTAAGATTCCGAAGACAATGACGATGATGCCGGCGGCAATTCCTGCGAGCACCACATTTCTGTTTCCGCTGTTAAAATCCAACTGGACGGATGTCATCATCATCACTACAACGGCGGCGACGTCGCTCAACATCACGCCGGCATCAAAAAACAAAGCCCTTTTGAAACCTCTGTTTATGCTTGTCTGAATCAGCGTGAAAAACGCCGGTCCGATGCCGAAGATAGTCGCGAGTGACAAACCAAGTAATGCTCCAGAGAAAAAAGTCATACCTTAAATTTTCAACTCGCAAAGGTAATAAAAAAACATTAAATCAAATGTAATTAAAAAAATGTTTTTAATTTGAGTGTTTATTTATCTCTTTTATCTAACAGCCACTACAACAGCGTTTTTAAATCTTTTCACAACACCTTGTAAATCAAATATTTCCGTAAGTACAATGTATATTCCAGGCGGTACGACGCGGCCATTGCTGTCGAGCCCGTCCCAGACAAAACGACCATCGGTTGCGGCCAAACTGTTGTCTGCCACACGTTTTATAAACCTGCCTTCTGAATCGAAGATGCTGATGTTAATCGTAAAACCGGCATTGTCAAGTCTGTAGTTTATGGTTGTTATGTCATCAAAGCCGTCGTTGTCGGGAGAGAAGACTTTCGGGACGACTTCAACTTCGCTGTTGATTTCTTTGTCTTCAACGAATGATGTGTTTCTGGAGCCCGGCGTCCCGTAGAGTGGGGCGGCGGCGGAGTGCCAGCCGTCATCGATGCGTTCGAGCGAGACTCCTTTTGTCTCGGTGAGAAGCGGGTAGTGGTCTTTCTCGGAATACCCGATGGCGTCGATGTTTTGTGAATTATGAGTAAGTATAACAGTCGCCTCACTGTTGGGATATTGCGGAAAACTATGCATCTCGATGAAATTGTCGGTCTGGCACTCATATTGCTCCGCGATTTCTGTAACTGTCGTTGTCAATAATACAATTGAATATGGTAAAATCTGCCTGTTTTCATTACATATTTGCATCAGCGTGGTGTCTGGCGGATTTGGGAAAGTGGATTTCGTCACACCTATCTTCATATCCGCGAGGTTGAAGACCTTGCCGGAATTGTTGTACAGCTCAACGTAATCGCCAGCTGGTTCAATGGGGTTGAAGAGAATCTCATTGATGATGATTTCGCCTTTTTCCGGCGTGCCGGGCAGCCCGAAACTCAACCTGCTTTCGGGCGGCAGAGGAACTCCTGTGCAGTTTAAGACGTTTTCTATCAACATGTTGTAAACAGACTGAAATTCCAAGTTTTGGCTCAGATGCAGTCTCACGCGCCGTGTATCTTCCGGAAATAATGTTATCTCATTTGGGTGCGTGTCAAATTCGATTATCGTGTAGTTTTCGAGCGTCCCGAGAGTCTGAGCGTCCATCTTTTGGTTAAAAACGACCTCAATGATGTTTTCTGAAATGACATCAATATAATCTATATTGGGAATCAATAAGTTATCTGCGTCAACGGAGTTTTTTGAACCCGGGGTACCGCCGTTTTTGCTGGTACTCGCACGCCAGTTTTCCTTTGCGGCACATGCTGCGTCAGGGTCAATCTGTTCCAACGACCAACCGCCTTCCGCCTTTTTCTTGTCGCGATACCACGTGAGGTCAAACTCCACATCCGACATCAGTTCACGGTCTTTATTCCTCAACTCAATCCTCACCCCAGCATTTGTGACCGCGAATCCCGCGAACCCAAGGCAGTTTCCATATTCCGACAACAACTCAACAGCATCGTTCTTGCAAAAAATCAGATAGTCATCTGGTTGAATTACAATTTGTTCGGTGATTTCTTTCTCTGTCGCCCCAATTGTCAGAAACCAACCTCCGATGTCAATCGGGAAACCGCTGTTGTTATATATCTCGACATATTCCGCCGCCGGAAGCCCAATAACAGGCTCAGGGTCGGCCATTATCTCATTGATTAACAGTTCGTTTTCGTGCGGCGGATGATGAATGAAAGTTGCTTCTATATTTTCAGCCACATTGCCGCTTATGTCTTGTATCTTATTGATAATCAGTTTATAACTTACATCTTCCTGAATTGCATTTGAAAAAGTCAGAAGTATGGTTGAATGATTTCCGAAAAACTCGGCAAATTCAGGCGAATTTAACTGATTGTCAATGATATAATTGTCAACATTCAAGGCGTTATTTTCATCAAGCGCCTCATTGAATTTTAATGCAATCTGGTTCTCATTCAGGATATTTATTTTTTCGAGTTCAGGTGGCGTCTCATCAACTATCTTCGGTCCGATGTAAATGTCGTCAAGATACACTTTTTGGGCGTTTGACTTGCTGTATGTTATCTCAATGCCGAAGTCGCCTGTCGGCTCGTATGTTTTATCAACGCATTGACATTCAAGCAGATATTCATCATTATTATTTTTGTCGATGAAGATTTGCCAAAGTCCGTTGTTGTCTCTGACAATTTTAAAAGATGCAGAAAACGGCGATGCGATGAAAGTGTCGGTCCCTCGGCAGATACTGATGTTTTCTGTGCCGTCAACGCGTTGTAAATCAACAACATCCTGACTTCCAGCCTCACCAAGTCGAATAAAATAGTTTTGACAAAGGTAGATGTCCGTAAAGTTGTTTGAAGACGGCGCGAAGGCTTCTTTCACCCAGAAACGCCACTCGCGGCTGTCATCACCTGAATCCGGCTGGCACCAACTGTTGGCATCAACAATGAATAGTGCTGCGTTTCCGCCAACGGTGGCGTTCAACTGCAACTGATAGTTCGCATTTACACAGAAAACGCTGTCAGTGCCAGTCCAGACAGGCTCTTGCGTGAAATCACCGTCAGAGAAATCTTCGGTGATCTGCGCAACGATGGGCGGCTCTATTAATAAAATAAGGTAAGCCCATAATATCAATAACATTTTTGCTTTCATGTATTATATGTGTGTTTTTTTTATGTATTTTTGCGCAAAAGTATAGCAAAAAATCCGGACAAATTCAATTGTAAAAGGAATTTACACGGAAAATCGAAAAATTGCTGATTTGTTAAAATTTTTTAACAGAATCGGGGTTTTTTGTAAAAGAAATTAAACATAAAAGATGAAAATAGCAGTCATTGGAGCGTCCGGATTAGTCGGACAAAAGATGTTGCAGGTGCTTGAGGAGCAGAAAGTTCAAATCAATGAACTGATTGTGGCGGCTTCGGAGCATTCGATAGGCAGAAAAGTAACGTTTTGCGGCAGGGAACACACCATGGTCTCTGTTGAGCAGGCGATAGAGATGTGTCCCGACATCGCCATTTTCTCAGCCGGTTCCGACGCATCGCTGAAATACGCGCCGCTATTTGCTGAGAAAGGCACTTACGTCATCGACAACAGCTCGGCTTGGCGCCGTAAAGACGGCATCCCGCTTGTGGTGCCGGAAATAAATGCAAACGACATAAACGTTGATACTCATATAATTGCGAACCCGAATTGCTCTACAATCGGGCTTGTGATGGCTCTCGCGCCGATGCACCGGCGTTACGGGATTAAACGCATCGTGGTCTCAACATATCAGTCGGTGAGCGGCAGCGGCCTCAAAGGCCTCAACCAGCTTCATTGCGAGCAACGCGGCGAGAAAGCCGAGAATCCGGCTTATCCGCACCAGATTCATGAAAATATCCTCCCGCACGGCGGCATCTTCAACGACGACGGAAGCACCACGGAAGAGGAGAAACTCGTTTTTGAAACGAACAAAATCATGCACTCCGACATAAAGGTCTCGGCGACGGTGGCACGCGTCCCGGCTTACGGCGGACACTCGGAGTCGGTCAATGTCGAGTTCACGCAACCATACGATTTACAGGAACTTAAAGCGGAAATTGCGAAGTTTCCGGGCATCGTGGTAGCCGACGACCCGAGCCAAAATATTTATCCGACACCGCTGATGGCTTACGATAGAGACGAGGTCTTCGTTGGCAGGATGCGCCGCGACAACAGCGTCGAAAACGGCTTCAACTTTTGGGTCGTGACCGACAACATCCGCAAAGGCGCGGCCACAAACGCAGTGCAGATTGCGAAAGAGGTGATTAGGTTGTTAGGTAAGTAGGTTTTTAGGTGATTAGGAATAATGAAGATATATCATAACATATTGGAATTCAAGCCTGTGCGCAATGCGGTTGTCACCATCGGGACATTCGACGGCGTGCATCGTGGGCATCAGGTCATCTTGAACGACATGGTGCGGAAAGCGCGGGAAATGGACGGCGAGACGGTCGTGGTGACGTTCTGTCCGCATCCGCGACAGGTCCTGAATATCGGCGACAACAGCCTCCGCCTCATCTCCACACAAGAAGAGAAGATTAAACAGATGGATGCCTTGGGCATTGACAATCTGATAGTTATAAAGTTTACGAAAGAGTTCTCAACATTGTCTTCCGAAGATTTTATCAAGAATTACATCGTTGAGAAAATCAAACCTGCAATGCTGATAATCGGCTACGACCATCATTTCGGGAATAACCGTCTCGGCGATTTTGAGATGCTTAACGAACTCGGCGCGGAAAACAATTTCAAAGTGGAGCGCGTGCCGGTGCAAGACGTTGATAATGTTGTCGTCAGCTCGACGAAAATCCGTAACGCCTTGCAGATGGGCGACATCCGTCAGGCCAACAGTCTTCTCGGACATCAGTTTTCATACACCGGAATCGTGGTTCACGGCATGGGCTTGGGTCGTCAGATGGGCTATCCTACTGCTAATCTGGAAGTCGCACTCGAATATCGTCTCATCGAGAAGCCTGGCGTCTATGCCACTTTCGTCGATTTCGACGGCAAGACGTTGCCTGCGATGACGTACATCGGCCGCCGCCCGACGGTGAACGACAACCGTCCCGCCACGATAGAGTCGCATCTCATCGGCTTCGACGGCGACCTTTATGGCAAACAGCTGACACTCAGGTTCGTTGACCGGGTCAGGGACGAGAAGAGGTTCGACGGCCTCGATGAGCTGAAACGTCAGATTAACATTGATGAACAGACAATCATTAATATTTTAAATAAATTATCATGAAAAAACTCTTAGCATTAATCACAGTTATCTGCCTTTTCTCAACAGTTAAGGTTAATGCCTGCACCAACTTCCTCATTACCAAAGGTGCATCGGCTGATGGTTCGACAATGATTTCGTATGCCGCTGATTCTCACGTACTTTACGGCGAGTTGTATCATTATCCGGCAGCCGATTACCCTGAAGGCGCGATGCGTGACCTTTACGACTGGGACAGCGGCCGTTACCTCGGTCAGATTCCGGAGGTGCGCCACACGTATAACGTTGTCGGCAACATGAACGAATGGCAGCTCGCCATCGGCGAGACGACCTACGGCGGTCTCGAATGCCTCTGGGAAGGCGAAGGCTTGATGGACTACGGCACGTTGATTTACATCTCGTTGCAGCGTTGCAAGACGGCACGCGAAGCCATCCGTAACATCGCCGAGCTCACCGCGCAATACGGTTACATCAGCGAAGGCGAGTCGTTCTCCATCGCCGACACCGAAGAGGTCTGGATTATGGAAGTGATCGGAAAAGGCAAGTTCGGAAAAGGCATGGTGTGGGTCGCCCGCCGCATCCCCGACGGCTACGTCAGCGGCCACGCTAACCAGGCACGCATCCAGACGTTCCCGCTGAAAGGCAAGAACGTCCTCACCTCAAAGGACTTCGACAAATTTATGACAAACATGAAGGTCGATTGCATCTACGCCGAAGATGTCATCTCCTTCGCGAAAGCTAATAATCTTTATGTAGGAAAAGACGAAGACTTCTCATTTTCAGACGTTTACGCTCCCGTTGACTTCAGCGGCGCACGTGGCTGCGACCTCCGCGTATGGGCGATGTTCAACAAAGTAGCCGACGGCATGGACGCCTATTGGGACTACGCCACCGGACGCGACATCAAACGCGCGAAGCCTTACGTCAAAGGACAGCCGCAGACCGTCGAGAACTTCCCTTCAAACAGAATGCCTCTCTGGGTCCTCCCGAAGGAGAAGGTGAGCGTCCGCGACATGATGAACTTCATGCGCGACCACCTCGAAGGCACCGAACTTGACATGTCGCTCGACCTCGGCGCTGGCCCTTTCCACTGCCCGTACCGCTGGCGTCCGATGGATTTCGAGGTTGACGGACAGGCTTACTGCCACGAGAGGACGACAGCCACACAGCAGACAGGCTTCTCGTTCGTCACGCAGAGCAACAGCCAGAACATCCCCGGAATGGGCGGCATCATCTGGTTCGGCGTCGATGACGCGGCAAGCACCGTCTATTGCCCGATGTACACGACGATAACAGAGATCCCGCTCTGCTTCCGCGAAGGCAACGGATCGATGATGGAATACTCGGAGACAGCCGCCTTCTGGATCTTCAACCAAGTCTCAAATCTCGCCTACACGAAATACGACTATATCCATCCGGAAATAGCTGAAAAACAAGACTATTATGAAGGAATGTGGATTAAGGAGACAAAAGAATTGAGGGAAAAATTTGCCGGAATTTATGAGACTGAAGGCGAAAAAGGCGTCATGAAAAAACTCATTCAATATTCAAATTCGGCGGCAACAAACCTCTGCGCCGACTGGAAGATGTTCTACAGGTATCTTTTCGTGAAATACATGGACGGCAACGTCAAGACGGCTCAGAAGAAACCCGAAGGATATAAGTATTACGCTCCGAAGGTCGAACAGCCGAAATACAGCGATGAGTTCTATAAGGCGATTATCGAGCAGACCGGAGACAAACTGAAAGTGTATTAGTTTATAAAGTAGAAAGTTAGAAAGTAGAAAGGTGCGCGGCGGCGATGAAAAATTTCTCATCACCGCCGCATTTTTTAAAAAGAATATAAGGACAATTTTATTTTTGTTTAATTGTAAATTTATGATTATCAATGATGTTTAAAATTAAAAATGCGGACATTATGTTTTTTGGCTTGACAAATATCTTTTTGTTTGGGAAACATCTGTAACTTTGCCTTCAAATTGATTTGAATTTTATGAAGAGATTTTTTTTGATATTATTCCTTGTCTTTTTGAGTTTGAAGAATTTCGCTCAAGATGCCATTCCGATAGGTTCGGAGTGGTATTATGAAATTGTGAGTGGCGGAAAGGTGTCGTACCAATATTTGAGTTGTCAGGCCGACACGACTGTCAATGACGAAAATGTAAAGATTATCATCAAATCGAACACTCTATATAATAAGGAGGCGTTGTCAACTGAAATTGAGTATATTTATGAAGAAGACAGCATTGTGTACTGGTATAACAAGAAACTTGGTGATTTCACCGTCCTTTATGACTTCACAGCCAAAGCCAATGATGGATGGTGCATAAATGTACTCGACACCGCTGTCAACATGAAGGTCGATTTCGTGAATTATCTTGATTATATGGGTGTTATGCGAAAAGTCATACATGCAAGAGACCGTGCTGATAATTATAACGGTTTGATAGTTTACGGAATAGGTCATCTGAAGAGTTTCTTTCCAGAGGAATTGCTTGGTAATGACTACAGAGTCAATGGATTAAGATGCTATTGGCTTAATGGTGAGTTGCTCTACAAACACGGCTTGTCGGACTGTGAGACGTTTTACGATTTGGGTGAAAATGAAGATGTTGGATTCGTGATTTATCCGAATCCGGCACGGGATGTGGTGTTTTTAAAATTACCACAGAACAACCGGACATTGGATTTGATGTCTGTTGAAATCTTCAATATGATGGGAGCCTTGGTCGGGAAACATGAAATTTGCGAGGGATATATTGATGTATCTGATTTAACAGCCGGAACTTACTTTTTAAAAGTTGGGAATAAAGGTAAAGTGTTGATTATTAACAGATGAAATTGATAAATCACATATTGTCGATTGTTGCGGTATTTATGCTGGCAATGACATCATGCATTTCGCGTGATGCGGCGTATGATGTGGCCGCCACGTTATACCACAACGGTTTGGAAAAGAAAGCCGAGAGACTGTCTGAATCCGCCGCCGAGGATTTCAACGCCGCACTTGACATTATAAATAAGAATGTTGCCGAAGACGACATTGAGATGCTGCGTCTGCGCGGGTTGGTTCTTGACAACTTAGGCGCCATGTATTGGAAACACAATCTGATGGAAGAGGCTCTGAAATGCCATCAGGATGCCGTCACGGATTTCTCAAAAATCGGCGATGATGAAGATAAGGTCTATGCAATACGAAACTGCGGCAGAGCGACGGCTTCGTGTGGACAGCTGGAAGAAGCAAAAAAATATTACGAAGAAACAATAGAATTGTCAAAGACAATTGCAAATCAAATACTTGAACACAGTACATATATTGATCTCGCACGCGATTACTATCTCGAAAAAGGTGAATATGAAACAGCAATCCAAATGTTGCTTATGGCATTTGACAAGCGGCGGAACGACAATGATGTTGAGCGCGACAATGATGTTGACATCTGCAATATGACACTCGGAGTCCTGTATTATTACACAAAAGATTACGAACTTGCCAAAAAGTTTCTAAACGATGCCCTGCGGAGCGAACGTGCCGGACTGAAGATGTCATGTTACCAAACACTCTATGCGATAGAATACAAGCTCGGCAATATGCGTCAAGCAATTGATTATCAAAAGTTGTTCACGCAAAGCTTGATGCAAATGGAAAGCGAACATCGTAGCGATAATATGCAGCGCATAAAGGCTGACTATGACTTGAAAGCGCAGAAAAACGAGATTATGATAAAACAGAAAGTCAGAAACCTGAAGATGTTTTCGATTGCCGCGGCGATAGTAATTGTCATGCTCGTGCTGCTGATAGTCATAAACAGGAAATTGGCTCAAAACAAACTCGAAACCGAACAGTTCAGATTGCAGATGGAACGAAACCAAAAGCGCATTTCAGAACTTGTCAAGGAAAAAGAAGACCTCGTGAATAAAAACGAACAGCTTTCAAATTTAAAACATAATGTTTCCGACAAGGAAGCTTCAATGATAAACATGATTTCAGCAAGTAACAAAATATTGAATACTGCGAAAGCTTTGACGAAGCACACCACAGCCGAAACACTGAATTTCACGTTGACAGAAAAAGATTGGGAGGATTTCGCGAAACTCACCGACTTGGCTTTCAGCGATTTCACCACACGTCTTACGGAACTTTATCCGAAGATGTCCAAATGGGATGTCAGAATCTGCTGCCTCGCAAAACATCAGTTTCAAAACAGCGTCATTTCAATATTGCTTGACACGCAGACCGACTCGTTCTACAAACGTAAGAAACGTATCAAACAATTGAAAATGAATGCCGATGAACGTTCTTTTGAAGAAATTATTAAAGATATATAAAGGATGAAATGTGTTAAAATTTATTTACAAATAGCCATAATTGTGCCTTTTTTGCTGTTGGTTTCGTGCAAAAAAAGTAGCAATGATTATTCCCCTCAAAGTCCTCAAAATGAAGAAGTATTTTGTTGGACAAACCCTGTTATTGAGATTTATGGGTACAAATTGTTTTTTTCACCTATAGAAGGCGGTACTTTTTACATGGGCGCACAAAACACTGATTCACAAGGAATTAACTATGATTCCTTGGCTTGTGATGACACGCCTGTGCATATTGAGACAGTGCAAGATTTTTATCTCTGCCAAAATGAAGTGACACAGGGACTTTGGGAAGCGGTGATGGGAAGCAACCCGAGTTATTTCAACTATGGCAACCCTGATTATCCAGTGGAAAACGTCAGTTATAAAGAGGTCTTGGAGTTTATTAACAAAATCAATGAGATTAGCATCTGTGAATTTCGTTTGCCGACAGAGGCGGAATGGGAATTTGCAGCTCGTGGCGGCTTGCTCGGCAGTTTGTGTTTTGAACTTGGACAGGAGGCCTGGATTAAAAGCAACAGCAGCGAGACCACCCATCCCGTGAAGAAAAAACTCATGAATTATTTAGGGCTTTTCGACATGAAAGGAAATGTGTGGGAATACTGCTCCAATTCATACGAAAACTATGGAAAATCAGACAAAATTGTGACCCGTGGCGGCAGCTGGAATGATGACGCCTCAAAAGCAAACGTTTTCTATCGCGGCCACTACGCAGACCCGACACATAACGATATTTACACAGGTTTCCGGCTTGCCATTACAAGAAGAAACTAATATAAATCTAAAACATGAGTACAAAATTATCAATCTTCACAATCTGTATCTTGCTGTCAACCATAGTGTTGGCACAAGATAGGAATCCGATGTATTACGGATTCGACGCAACATTGAGCGGCTTTGGCAACACGTCTTTCAGACAAAATATCCCGCTGATAAATTATTATGACGGATATTCGTCAACCAATATTTATACATTTGGAAGACGTTATCAAGTCGGCGGGAAATTCGCCATTTTTTCCAAAAACGAGAAAGTCGGATTCGAGACAGGGTTGAGGTACGCTTTACATTTCAAGAAAATTGAAGCGGCTGACAAAAACGGCATTACGGAAAAATATCTGTATCTGCAAAACACAACAAACACAAATAGTGTTGATTATTATAGGATTACAAAAGTAATTCAAAACACCGGATATTTCAGCATTCCGTTGGAATTAGTGCTGCTTCCGATGTCTAAAAACAAATTATGCAGGATATATTTCAAACTCGGAGTTGAACTTAATGTGAGGATTCATGAAAATGTGCGCGTGAAAACCTTTGATTCTCAATTTAATGATGCCGTGAAAAACATCGGGAAGGACTTTAAGAAATCCGATGTTTACTACACGACGTGGTATGCTGGAATCGGAATGCAGTTCGGAAAACCTGAAAAACAGAAATTCAGCTTGCAGTTCTTGTTTCCTTATTTGACAAACGAAAAAAGCAGCGGAATCATAAATACAAAAGACATCATCGGATTTACATTTGAATATAAATTACCTGTAAAAAGATAAGCCATGAAAAAATATTTTTTGATAATAAGCATGTTAGGATTGATACTTATGTCCTGCAAAAAAGAGTCAACATTAAGCGGATCGTATATTATCCCCGACCCGACCAACCCGTCGCTACCGATTTATTCCGAATCCGGGTACAACTCATTCGGAGCAATGTTCGACGA
Organism: Bacteroidales bacterium; assembly: GCA_045600605.1. GTDB lineage: Bacteria > Bacteroidota > Bacteroidia > Bacteroidales > F082 > Limimorpha. Next base: position 17,643 of record JAZRYG010000029.1, on the reverse strand, counting down.
CAACAGCATGACAAAATCACAATATCCATATAATTCCGGCTTTGTCTATATCACAACAGACACAATGTCGGTTTTCAAAATGAATTTTGTCTCTTATTCACGCATGGTCTCCATCGATTTCAAACTGAAAGACATATTTCCAAGCAATTATACTGAACTTCTTGTCCTTGACGGGAAAACTTACAATTTTAAAGAACCAAATTCGTCGTTCGCCCTTTATTATGATAAAACGCCTGTTGATTATCAATTGATTGATGGTAAGATAGAATTTCACAAAGTCCAACCGTTGAGAATTGATGAAATTGTGTGCGGGACAGTACTTTCAGGTTATTTTTCAATGAAGTTCATTGTTGACAATCAACCGCATTCGATTTATGACGGACGGTTTGATGTATGCGTCGAGGATTATAACTTTTATGACTTAAGGGGAAAATAGTTGAAGGTTAAAATGTTAAAAGGTTTATAAATAAAAGTATTTATGTAAATCGTAACTAATCAAATAAAAAACTACGTAAGCGATGAGATTTATACATCTCCTCAATCTCCTATCATCTCGTGAAACCGCTGCATCCTGCGGTGGACGTTGCTGTGGGCCGTTCCCGTGACGGTCTGGCTGACGCAGGCGCAGATGGCGGAGCTGTTCCAACGCGACAGAAGCATCATTACGAAACATATCAAAAATGTTTTCAAGGAAACGGGGCTTGAAGAAAAAAGCAATGTGCGTTTTTTGCACATTGCAAATTCCGACAAACCTGTAAAAACATTCAGTTTTGATGTGGTTGTTTCCGTCGGAAACCGAGTGAAATCTTCGAGCATAAACCAGTTCAAAACCTAGGCTGAGGACGATGGCATCATCTACATCGACCTGTTTTCGCTCTTCGCCGACGAGGAAGGCAAGATGGACATCAAATATTCAAACGACGGCCTGCACCTCATCAGAGAAAGCTATCTGATCTGACACGATGCCGTGAAACGTTATCTGTGACTATTGATGTCCGATGATTTTTTGAGAGCAAAAAACTATGTATCTTCCATGTTCTTGTAATTCGCTCTCGAATCTGCTGAATTACAGGTCTTTGCATAGAAAAATAATTTTATTAGGTATACCTATATTAGTTGTTTTTACAGTTATCAATAATCTTCTCTAACATGCCGATAGAATAAAAAGGAACATTCACAAGGCGATAGAGCTTATGCCCAATGGGTGTTGTTAGGTCATTGATAGAGAATGGTTCATTCCAGAAACGAATAGCAGTTACTGGTAAATCCGTATTATCTACAAATACTTGTAAGGATTGTAATTTGGAGTTATGACCACTTTTTACTTCTATTGGATAAATGCGACCGTCTTTTTGCCAAATGAAATCGATTTCTGCATTTGCTCCCTTTTTGTCTCTTACCCAAAAGCAAAGTTCGTCTTCTATATGTTTGTCTAATAAAATTTGTAACTCTTGTGCTACGATATGTTCTGCAGCACGCCCTCTCCAAGTGTCTAATAGGTTCTTATTTTGTAAATACTCTTGTGCAAGTCCAACCTTGTGATTTACTAATCCATTATCCATCCAAATCAGTTTAGGTGACCGCCGACGGATAGGAATTGCAGGTACTTGAGAAGATGTAATTGGATAAGCCAATTGCATAATAAATGCCTTAGACAACACATCCATGGCTTCATGAATTTGCGTAGAAGTATAGGTGCTATTACCAAAATTAGCAAACTTTATCGTACTTCCTCCTTCGTGCCAACCAGTATTCAATATATGGCGAATTACACGTGTTTGAGCTTCATTTGTTGCATAATTTTCCACATCCTCTACGTATCCTGTAATCAGTGATTTATAGATAGGAGCTAATGTTACAAGGTCATGGTATGTTAAGTAATGACTTACCACTTCCGGCATTCCACCGATCAATGCAAACGTATTAAATTCTCTCTGTAAATCAACATGTAGTAACTCACTTACGGTGAGATTTTCTATTTGTTCACGCCAAGTTTGTTTACCTGCGGCAGATAGATATTCAAGGAACGAGAACGGTCGCAAATTAAGGTACTCAACGCGTCCCACCGGAAAACTACGCTTTGCTAATTGTTGGTCATTCTGCCTATGTTTCAAGAGTTTTTGCAAACGAGAACCGGCGGCAATCACATACAAATCAGGTGCCTCTTCGTAGAAATAGCGTAATAAAGAAACAGCAGAATACGACTCTTGAATTTCATCAATAAACAGCAGTACCGGCTGTGTTTCATGGAGTGCGATATTTTCTCGCACATAAAGATATTGGATAATCTCCTTTACGTTGTCTGTTCGCTCAAAAATATCTCTATCAGACTTTTTTTCTAAGTTTAACTTTATATAGTAATCGAATTCGTGGCTAAATTCATCCACCAAAGTGGTTTTGCCAACTTGTCGAGCACCACGTAAAACAAGCGGTTTTCGTGATGTCTTGCGTTTCCAATCTCGTAAATCAGATAGTAAATCTCTATTGTACATGGGTACTTTATTTTGAAATCGGTTGCAAAGGTACTGTTTTTTTGAATTAAGCAAATATTTTCTACCATTTTTTTCTTCTAAAACATACCCGTAAAATGTATATTTTTCTTCTAAAACATACCCATAAAGTGTGCAATTTTCTTCCAAAACATACCCATTTTTTCCTCGTTTTGGCGTGTTTTGTACCAGCTTCAAAAAGTAGACACGAAAAAATTTTTTAGTTAATAATTATTTACCGAAGTGGACATCGGTGATGTTTTTTCGTGTTTTGATTTTACAAAAGTAGACATTTTTTATGTTTTTACTACATTTTCTTTGATAGAAGTAGACACTTTTTTTGTGCATCTACTAATCTTCCTTATTATCAGTCTTTTTGCGTCGTTCTTGAACAAATTTGGGCTCCGTGGACAATTTTCTTGATTCAAAACTATTTTTCAGTGGCAGTTCGCCATTATAGTAACGCTTTCTCTGGTTGTCCGCCGGCTCGTCTTGAACTGGCGAATCAGGAATTCTTTTTCAAGAGGATTAAGAAGCTGTTTTGATTTGGTCGATAGGGATTTGCATTATATTTTCGAGCAGATTTTTCTTGTTTTGCGACGAAGAATAGTGCGAGGAGTGAAACGAGGAAAGGATGCCGGAAAGATATGCAAATCGCATCGAAATGACATACAATATAATTATCATTGTAAGAAATCAAAACAGCTTCTAAGATGTTTTGCCATAAAAGTTTCTCCTTTCGGGTGGATTTGAACAAAGGCCGGGGCTACTTTTACGAGAGCAACAACTCCTCCAATATAATTAATGATTTTTTACGTATTTATGGACGCTCAATATAATCTACTATAAAATCGTCGCTGCTATAATTTACTTGTATACTTTGGTGAGGAGGAACTATGCGACAAAATTTTCCCCACTTACCATATGCAAGGTTTCGACCAGCGACTTCTAAAGCAATCTCACAATTATTCTCGGCGTATAAACCGCCAAAAATCCCTCCTCCGAAATAGCACCTAACACAACTATCATACTGATGTGTCTTAACAATATTCATTCCTTGAGATTGTATGAACTCAATTTCCCAATCATTGATATCATCCAACTTATAGCGAACGATGGCTTTGGCATCATAAGAGCGGGTATCCGAACTAAGACGCATTGATACAGTAATCGCATACCTTGAATTTGAATCTTCATCTATAGATAAGATTTTGAAATCAGAAATGCTATTTTCTGCAATAGTCCATTTCCATGATTGTTGATAGTACCCATCCTTTTGCCTTCGGATAAAGAATGGCCTACTAAATCTTGCTGGATTTGTTGTTCGGTTGGTTTTTGAGGGATAATCTTACGCACATTCATCAAAACAGATTTTGATAAATTTACAGTTTCAGCATCCGGTTCATAACAAAACACCCGCATCTCCTGATTTTCAGATAGCGCAGCATTAAATTCAGACACATCAACAATGGACTTAAAATCCTTGCGAATTTTTTGTTCTTTGAGTTCAATTTTCCCCCATTTATCAAGGTATTCTTGATGATATTCACGCATAAGACTTAGGTAATCTTCTATAGCCGCCTTACGACTAACATAGGAACCTGGAACTTTATTTGCAAAGTTTTCACCAACTTCATCCAATGCATTAAAGTAAGAAGATAAACATTTATTATACTCGTCCGCCAAAGAGACTCCTTTTTCGTAAGGAGAAACTTGACAACCAACACAAGCAAATATAACGATAAAAAATAAAAAATGTTTTCTCATAATATTAAAATTTAAATTAAAACATTGTATACTCACTCCTGAGAATATTAAAACATTTACCATATTCATAATTCCAATATTTAGCACCAGGATATTGTCCTTGCCAATCAAGATTAAGCCACCAGTTGCCGTTTTCCTCTTTATGCCAAAGATCAGACTGTCCATAACGAGCATTCATATAATTCATAACATCATTTCTGTCAGTCGTTCCAATGTTAACTTCGGTAAAAGCATGCCCATTACCGGAAGTATAGGCAAAACTAATTCTCGCCTCTCCGCCTATTGACAATATCATTGAACAAATCAATGTAGCAAAGTCATCGCAGTCGCCGTTTAAGCCATTTTTCAATGTTTCCGATGCCTTAGCAAAATATTCTTTTGAAATTGGGTCATTAACATAACTCCAATTTTGGTAACAGAAATCAAATATATCGCATATCTGACCAAGATTGAATGAACCTGGTGACATCGATACTAGAGCTACTGCATTGTTTCTAACTGTCGCATTGTCATAATCACAAGCTATAATCAAATCTCTCATGTTACCCTGAATATTGTAATTGTCAATATACTCCTCTCTTGTGTATAAAAACACGGGGCTTGGAAAGACGATTATAGGGGCTTTTGGAAGATTATCTTTGTGCTTAACAATTTTTAGTTTTTTAGTTGATGGAATAATTATATCATCTTCATGTTCCAATAGTTCTTGATTTTCAGTAGAACCTGGCACTATCATATAGATTGTGTCATGAATCTGTTTTGTGTTGGCTTTACGTCTTGTTGTATTAGCCTCGTTTTGCCGCTTTTCTATTTTTTCTTTATCTCTTCGCGGATTATGTTTTTCTTTATACGATTTCGTTCTTCCTGTACATCCAAGAAAAAATACAGTAATCAGTAATAAAACATATAGTCTTTTCATATTAGTAGTAATTTTTATTGTCCAATTAGTCCTGGCTTAGGGATAATATGAATTACAAAGCGCTGATTGTATTTATTAGTCGGCACATCTGGCTGAACCCTAAACTTACTTGTTTGCCCACTTCCTGAAATAATTATTTCGCAATTATCTAAATTATTGACGGCTACACTATGTAAAAGCCAATATTCGTATAATGCCAACGCACGTTCATAACTCAACTCATAATTCCGGACATAATCATCTTTTGAAGATTGGCCTTCAATAATGAGAAGGTATTGTGCATCAGGTAAAGATTTTCTGGCATCGGACATAAATTTATAAATAGCACGACCTGCTTTGAGCAATTTCAATCTATCTATATCAGAAATATCATAAATATTGGGACTCCCTGTTTGGAACGACACATTGATGTTTTTTATAGTATGCCTTTTGAATATCGAATCGTATTCAAAATATTCGTTGTCAATATTTTCCGTTGCCTTTTGGATTTCCGTTATTTTATCCAGCTGAGCTTGAGTTGCTTTCCGTTCGTCATCGATATTGAGCATTTTGTTATGTAAGAGGACTATGACGAGGATAAAAAGGACAAGCATTACAAAAAACAGTGATGTCATAAGGTCGGAATAACTTGTCCAAAAAAACGATTCTTTCTTGTTTTTTTTCATATTCTAATGCAAATAAAAAGCGTGACTTATAAAACGATATATCGCATCCCAATTTGCAATAATTAACGATATAAATGACAAAGCCAAAACGGAAATGCCTAATGTTGCAAAAATCTTTCTGCCAATATGCCGTTTAGGTTTATCTTCTACTTTTTTTTCATGTGTATTATTGGCTTCTGCAAGAGCTTCTATCGATGCTGTAAGTTGTGCAATGCGCTGATTTTGCAACTGCATTTCCTTAGAAAAGCTGGCAATTCCGGTTTTTATGTCACCAAGCTGATTTAATTCTTCGACAATGTTGCCTATTTCTTCGGTTTTCTGCTTCATCACATCCTGATTTTTCAATGTTGTTTTCTGTAATTCGGCAAATTCCTGTTCAAGATTTTCCTTCAGTTTGTCTAAAGCTTGCTTAAGACTATCGTCAATGACTGCCACGGTATTGCTCATCATACTACGTCGGGCTTCAATTTGTTCGGACTCGTTTTTGAAGAACTCGCCAACATCTTCCATCATTTTTGTGCGCTTCTCCTGCATACCAATGTTGTCGTTAAGGGCTTTAACATTGGCAAGATACTCATTGGAGTTTTTCAAATATGTACCCAGGGTCTCAATTTGACTGGCACTACTATTTAGGGCGTTGAATAACTGTAAGTTTTTGACCGTCAGATCCTTATCAGCAATCTTCTGTACTGCGTTCATCAACTCTTTTTGCTGTTGATACGACTCGTTTACTTTAGACAAAGCATTGTCAAGTCCCTTGACATTTGTTGTAAATGATTCGTTAAAATCGGCAAGATTAGCCGTCATATCTCTAAGTGCACCAGCCACACTATCCGATAATTTAGGCAACAGATTTTCCTGAATCCAACTAAAAAACATGTTTTTACCATTCTCAAAAACCGTCTTAGTTGTTTTGAAACTGTTTGATGCTGTTGTTGTTAAAATAATACCCAAAATACTTGATATCATTGCTAACGCTACGCCACCAAGTAATGCCTCAACTCCAGACGCCTCATTTCCACCACCTGCTCCAGCATTAAGCAAATCAGAAAGGCCACCGCCTAGCCATAAAAATAATATACCAACCATGATACCGACCATGGTTCCAATAAGTCCCAAATACAAAGGAATCGGAATTTGGGTATTGATTTCATCTTCTTTCGAATCGCAATTTCTGTCTACGATATCTTTCATCAAATAATAATCATTTACCGACTTATTGTTAACCATATAGGTGTTCATTGACTCTACGATGTGCATAAAAGTTTCGTTTTCGTGTATTGGTTCTATGCCTTCGATAGTCTTTGAAATATAATTGATTAATTCTTTTTCTGCCTCCTCTCTTTTAAAAACGAGTTCCTCTGTCCAATCATCAGCCTTATTAACGACCACATAGTAGTTGTAAACATCAAATCCACAATTTTCAAGCATGTGTTTTAACGTCTCGTCATCAGCATTCTTTGCCGCCTTAATAAAATTCTCTTTTTTCAGACTATAGACTTGTTTTTCTGGAAATATTGAACGAAAATCATTTATTTTTTTTGAGGTGTTTGAAAAAACCTTACTCTGAATCGTCACTATAACAGCGACAATCACTAAAATTACAATGAAATGCAACCCCATAATAACTATTTAATTATAACTTTTAAAACATTAATAACTTTCCATTTTCCATCTGTCTGACGTTGTGCAAGACCTACTGCATCTAAAACAACATCATTTTTGCCAACATACTGCACTTCACAGCCGTCAAGATATGCCGGATTGGCAATTATTCGCCTTTTTGCCTGCTGGTAAATTAAAATATCTGCATAATCATTGTTGACATGCAACTCAAAAACGGTATCCTCATTCGGTTCTTTGGTTACACTGCTGAACAAACCATCTATGATAAAATCACCATATAGAATATTATCGGTTTTCGGAAGTTTTATAGGCTTTGACTCACCTTTCTCATTATCTGGAATATTTACACGAACTGTTTCGGATTTTGTAGACTTTATCTCCAATTGTTGCCTTAATCTTGCAATCTCAGCATTTTGAGACTCATATATATCAAACAACCTTTCATATTCCTCTTTATAAAAACGATTGTATTCAGCAACTATGTCATTGTGTTTTTTCTTCAGTTTTTTATATTTGATTTCATAATCAATTGTATCAGTAGACTTATCATCTTTTTCCACTGATACAATATTGTGTATGCTCTTTTTTTTCTTTAGAGAGTTTGAGTGTGTTTTATGTCTTGATTTTAATAATTTTACATTCAAATAGCCACTTCCAGCCAGCATTGCAATAAATAACACAAACAGTATCCACTGTCTGTTGGCTCTTGTTTTTAATGTTATTTTATTTTCTACACTATCTGCTTGTGCAATAATCCTGACTTTACCTTTTGATTTAAAGGTTACATAACATTTTTGCTTTTCACTTTCAATCTTGATATTGTTTGTATCTATTTTAGAGTATGTCGTGTCAATTTTCCATTCTACTTTTTCAGGTTTCACATCTTTAGGTTTTACGACTTCCAGATTTAATTCATACCTAGCGTTGACATCGCACCTGCCAAAACTTTTTTCAATTCGAGTTTTTTCAACTCTCCTATTTTCTTCGTTGTGTGTGGAGCATGCTCCACACACAACGAGTATTATAAAAAACAATGAAAATTTCCTCAGCATAAAAACTATCTGATTTCTATCATAGGAGGAGTTGTAACAACCCAGTTGCTGTTGTTGTCTTTTGTTGCAACACCCTCTTTCACAACATCAACAATTGTTCCACTGCTGTTCAAAATCTGCATTTCACAGCCTTCAAGAAACGTTGGATATCTAAGAATACGTGGTCGTGCGCCATCATAAACTCTAACTCGGGCTGTACTGGCATTTTCGTTATCTAAAACAAGCTCATATATAGTGTTCTCTATATCAGGCGTATTAACGACTTTATTTAGGCAACCATCAATAATATTATCAGCATATAAGAATACTACTGACAGCGGCGGCTCCGGCTTCACTGGAGGGACTGGCGCAGGTGTAGGTGCAGGAGATGGCGGTATTGTTTGCTGCTGTTGCTGCAACTTATACAATTCCATTTTGGCATCTTCAAGTTCCTTTTTTAGTTTTATGATTTCATTCTCATAAACTTTAACTTTACTATTGTTTGTATCGATGTTATTTGTCTGTATATTTTTTAGCCTCTCTTCCAAAGTAGTGATTTGATAGTTGGCATTATACAAATCATTTACCAATGATCTTTTTTTCTTATTATATATGATTACAAATATAAGTATAGAAAGTAATAACGTAGCACCAAAAGCTATCAGAGCCGTATATACATTATATTTTTTTAGTTGCTCTATAGTTTTTGTTAGTTTTTCATTTTCATTTTCATTTTCATTTTTTACTCTTTTTAATTGTTCATTCAATTTATCCTTTTCATCGGACAACTGTTTTTTTTCTTGTTGTAATTGGCTGATTTGTTCATCTGAAGCTGATTTGTTGTCAGAACTATCGGTACCACCAGAAGAACTAGTACCACCACCTTTAGTTTTTGAATCCTTAATTTCTTTTATTGTAAACTTTTCTTCTTTTTCATTAACTTTTATACGAACCTCAACATCTTGTGCTTTTTTCTTTGCTGTAATGTGCCATACACCATTAGTTTTAGATTCGATTGATATTGCTGTTTCATCAGATGACGTTATGTATGGATTTAAAGAGTTTGGCTTAATTCTAAAATCGACACCACAACTACCAATAGTCATAGATTGTATTTTGTAGGATTTGTCTTTAAGAGATTTCCATATAGGACTTTGGCGTGTAGGATCTTCTGTTATTTCAACAGTAAAATCACCACCTTGAGTAGTAACGCTACCATCGTTGTTATCAGCATTAACTTTTTTTATAACAATTCTTGTACTAACGGTTTTTTCTTCATAAATTTTAAAGGAAACTTCAATATTAACAGGATTATCGCATGCTCTATTTGCTTTTAATTTTATCTCCTGCTCTTCTTTTTCCACGGAAACAACATCTTTATTATCAGAAGTAGGGGCAATTTCAATAATCTTAGTGTCTTCTTTAGACATTACTACTTTAATAATGATCTCCTGATTAATTGTCATTTGGTCGATTTCATATGTTTTCACGTCTGAGTTTTCAGTATTTTTTAACTTTAATCCTTCGCACTCTAACGCAAAAAAACAAGTATCAGTGCCTTCATCTAATTCAACCAGTTCAAAATCAGCGACATAGTCATTATCATCCGTGTAACATACACACATTTCGTTTACAGACGGCACAGCCGTTTTAGCTTTCACCGGAACGGTGAAAGCTAAAAGCAATGCCATTGTTGTCATTATAAAAAACAATCTTTTCATAATTTCACCAATCTTAACAATTAATGACTGAGTTTCCAAGCAAGGTCATGGAGCAAGCCCACCAACGGATAGAAGAACAATGTGTCCTCCAACGCCTTGTCTTTTTCCTCATTAACCTCCTTGAACTTCTTGTTGTAACCCTTTGATAGAGAGTCCTCTAGGACTTGCTTGCCTTCTGAACCGAGACAGAAGTCCTTCACTATATTTAATGATGCGCCATCGGCACCAAGTTTTGTGGTTAGGAATTCTCTGTTGTTTCTATGCATGTCGAAGAGGAATGTAAAGAACTCTTCAACAGAACTGACAACAGCTTTGCGCAAATCCTCGGTAATCTGTCCATATGTCAGACGTCTGTCAATATCAGATACAAGATTGTCTCCAACAACAATTTCCTTCAGATTGTCAATATCATCATAGGTCTTCATCTTCTCGCCTGCAGTGCCATATATACTCTGGATACCACCTTTGCATGTGGCAATCTTCGGGTTCTTCTCCATCTTCACTTCAATGGCTCCGTCATAATTGTCATAAACAGTATCGAAAATCAATTTCACAAAACGCGAAATCATTTCGTTATCCGTTGATAAAATACTTAACGTACGCGCGCCATTACCACTGAATGCTACAGTCTTCGGCTTTTTCAACCCTTTTGCCTTCATTGTTTTCGCAATAAAATAGACAATTGATGAATAGAATATGATGAAAACATACCTCAATTTATCGTCTTTCTGAAGTTTCTTTAGGAAGTCTAACTGATCGTTGTTCTTGACCTTCTCGCCTTGAAGTGAGAACAAGAAAGTGATAATGTCTGACGATTTGTGAGTGTCTTCAATCTGTTTCAATGCTTGTGTCAACTCAAGCATATTGTTGTCTTTTAAAACATTCTCAAATACTTTCAGATAGGTCTTAACAAATCCGTTTTGGCTTGGACTGCTATTGTAACTGTCACCAAAAATTGCATTTGAAGCATATCTGAATGACATGAGCATCTTTGGCTCGGCATTCTGAACAACAAGCACGTCAGTGGTACCGCCACCAACATCAATTGTAACAGTTTCATTGGCGGCTCCCTGTGTCTCGATAAAATGACAATAAGGCGCTACCGACTCCGATACATTGACAATATTGGCTGTGTTTTGTCCAAAGTATTTCACATATGCCTCATTCCAGAAACTCTTGAATTTAATAACCTTATCCTCTGTCATACTTGCAGGGTAGAACCAAATAATTTTAGTGTCAGCCAAGTTACCATTGTTCAAAACCACTTTATTTCTCAACAGAATGAAGATAGTCTCTATATGCATTTTAAGCAAGCCATCAGGCACCCCTCCCCATTTCATTTCAGTCTTGACATCATTCCATGTAGGTATATATCTTTTCTCATATAAGAAAGGAATACGTCCGTCGGCCATAGCCACAGGATTGGTGTTGTAATTTATAGATACATTTGGTGCGAACACAGTACGCATCGGGAAAGAATACACGTTGTTTCCAATAGTATCAGGAATAAAGTCCTCAACAAAACCAGAGTTGATGTCACGGTCGGTGTATTGCTTATGCAATTTGCGCAATTGGACCTCATTCTCTTTAATATCGAACATTACAGGTGTGCGGTTGCTGTCAGTGCAATATTCAATATGAGTGTTCGTAGTACCATAGTCAACAGCGAAAGTATATTGACGTTGCCCACCTCTCTCAGGGAACAGTGGTATAATAAATCCCTTAACGCTATCGCCAAATTCGACTTTAATCCTATCAAAATTGTCTTGTACAACATACGTCTCATGACCGCAAATATTCAACGAAGTGTCTTTCTTGCAGCTCACCACATCAGATGACGGCACAATAGTCTCACCATCCATGTAGGTAAGTCTGACATTGCTTACCTTGGTTTTGTCGTAGAATGCCACACGGTAATGCTTATCAACATTATCAGGAAATTTCACAAATGGTATAATACCAAGTCCTATCTTATTCTCAACAATGCCACCAAATTTATAGTCGCGCTTGTCATCCTCTCCGGCATCTTTTGTATATATGTGCCGATACTCGATGTAAGACCTCCTAATCGGGATACGAAGAATCACTGTTACACCTGAAGCATTATTAACCAGTTCAAACATCTTCTTGCCATCACTCATCACCTTTTCCTTCAAATCCTTAACAGTAAAGAATTGGAAGAATCTGTCAGTTAACGGTAAAAGATAGCTGAAACCATTTGCTGCATCAATATTTCCATCAAAATAATTGGCTTTGTCAATCTCGTATGGCATTTTCACAATTGTATCAGTCAGGAAGTCGCCCATGGTAAGATAAGGATATTTCGCACCATCATCCGGGAGGGCGCGCTCCTTGGGTGGAATACTATTAATGCGTGACACCTTTGTGTGACTGTTCCATGGTGCCTGAGTATAAATTGTATTGAGTGTGTACGTGTCAACTGGAAGAATTAATGGTTTCTTGCCATCAATAGTAGCATCAGGCATACTATCCGACTTGATGACGAAACCACTAACCTCTGTAATCATCAACGGATTTGGTCTTCTTGTTCTATATTCCATTCCATTAATGATGAAAACAGTGTTGCCGGCATTATTGTTGATTGGAATTGAATCAAAGTTGTTCAGATAATCTGTTGCTATCAAGTTGTTGATTTTATTACGAGTCTCCGGACTCATAAGTTTCAGACTTTCTACCATGTATTTCTCCACTTCCGGAAACAGTGTGGCAAAACCCACTGTTGCTTTTCTTAAAGAATACAGAAAAACCTGAAAATCAACATCTCTTCTGTATAACGGGCGCAAATCATCATCAAAGAAAATGTCGTTACCACTACCAAACTTGCACTCCGTCAAATCATTTGCTGGAGTGAAGAACAATGTAGCAGGCGAAGTTGCACCCAAAACATTCAACTCACCAGATGAGCCTTGTTTGTAATTAAGGATGTACATTCTGTCCATCTTATCAAAATTATATACAGCACCATCTTGTTTGATGTACGTATCTATGACATCGCCAAGCTGTTTGTGTGAACCAAATGGAGAGTTTTTCAACTCATCTATGCATTTGTTTTTTTCCCATACTATGATGTCGATTTTATCCTTAAATTTGTCGTATTCAAAGAAAATCTGAGCCACATCAAGAGCATCCGACACTAATTTGTGATACATAGTGTTGCCTTCAACACCCTTTTCGGCTACTTTTTTAAACGCCGTTTTAACCAAATCAATTCTTGCAAATGGTGATGGTATTGATGTGATTTCTTTTTTTGAAGTATCACCATTGGGATCCTGTATTTGTTCGATAACAGCTGATCCGTTTTTTTGAGAAGCACCCCAATCGGTTATCGTATTGTCGCCACTCTTATGTAATCTGAATATATAACTCATAATATTATAATCTAAATTTATCGTGTACCAAATCGTTTATTGCCATATAGAATAGTTCCATGAACACATTCTCTTTTAAAGAGCCATGACTGACTTTGTTCCTGTATTTGTTCAAGTAACCGTCAAACAAATCGTAATTACTATCAAAAGAAAACACTTTTGCAGGAGTGACACCTTTGATTAATTCAAATAAATCATCCGGTTTTTCTCTCAAATCGAATGGAGTAAATGCACGGCTATTATTAGCCATCTCTTCCAACCATTGCAAGAATGCTTTCCTAATGTCTTTCAATAACACACCGTAAAACTGGCTTCTTTCAAAATTGTTGTCATAATCCAAGTCTCTAGACCAAGGTTGTCTACCTATAGACTGTGACATTCGCTCATTCATGTATTTACAGAACATAATAAATGAAACAAGAGGTTTTTCTATCGTAAGATTCGTGAAACTGTCCAGATTCTCAAATATTATCTCTTCCACCTCTTCTCTAATTCCAAATTCCTTATAGCAAATATTTGAAGGTTTGCCGTCTATTGTCTTAAGGTCAGTCTGTCGTGCAAAATCAACAATAGCAAGAGCTGAAGCCAACTCTATAAAATGAGCGTTATTGCGTTGTTGATCTCCACCTTCCGAGTTTTCATATTGTTTTTTCTGTTCATCACCGATATAATAAATTATATTTGCTTCGGTCATGTTGCGATCATAATAGCTCAATGCGGCTTTGGTCTTCGACATAAAAGTAGACGAGTCTATTTCACTATTTTCACTTGGTTTTACGTCAAAATATGGGAGTACTGTTATCGCTCCAATAACAGAATCTTTAATATTTTTACATCCAGGTAACATATCATCCACAGAGCGTATTTTCTTTAATAACAAAGGGAATCCACTTGCTCCAGTACCACCGAAAATAGATGAAATGATAAAGATTTTGTCATCTTGTCCAAAAGAAGCGACTAAATCGGTCCACTCTTTTGTGAGTGCAAATTGGTTTAGTACCACGCTGCCTATATTAGGATTGCCTTTAAAACCCACCTCCATTTTGGCATCAAGGTTTTTTTTCGAGAACAATGTGGAAACCAACGCGAAGTTAGCATTTGGCACATTGTTTATATCTCTCATGTATGACATCCCGATATAATCCTTAAAATCAACATCCAATGTGTTTTCCAAAGGTAATCTCACTTCAGGCAGTATGTCCATGTTTATCTTTGTGCCGAAAAACTTGTTTTTGCCGCTATTATTATGATCGATACTATTGTAAACTTTATTATAGTCGCTCATTAACTTGACAGTACGCGTCAAATCGGCTGCAGCATGGTCCGGATCTATAATCACTGGGACTATATCATAGGGGATTTGTTTGTCATTTTCCACTCTTACACCTGCTGCCATTAGCATGGTGAGAGATTTCAAAACTCTTGAACCGGTTCCACCGATTCCTATTACATATAATTTAGCCATAATACTTTATTTATATTTCATTATTATTCTATTTATCAGAATGGAGTTCTACAGCAATTGGTGCTTTTCCATTTTCCAGCAAATGATAAAATCATAAAGAATATCGTAGAAACGAAACAATTGGCCAAGCCGAACATCCAAAACTCAACATCAGTAATAACCTCAATATTTTTATTAATATTCCCGTAGTCATCAACATAGTACCTTAAACAATCATCTATTGCTGGAAGCTCTCTAGATGTCCATTCATATCCAATAATATAATTGATGACACCTACTATTAAAGCAACTATAATCCAATGCCACCATTTATTCCACTTTGATGAGTTTATTAAATAATAATACACCACAAAAAACACTGCTGCAATAATCAATGCGACAATACCAATTGATGCAAACATACTACTATGAACAAAATCTTCTTGTGCACAATCATAACCATCAAGATAATCGTGCAAATTGTCCCCATACAAGGAGCTGAATAATCGATAAATAAATTCCATACGCTTAATTTTTTATTGTTAAGATTATTCGTTGTTTATATCCAATACTATTTCTGTATAATATTTGTTTTTGAATGAAAATGCGCTATATACACCATCTATCTGATACTTTATACCGTATGTTTTTCCTATCACATATGTTTCTCCTTCATTATCATTAACATCACTCCAATCAGGTTTGCTCATTTTAAGCTTTACATCCAATTGCCCGTTTTTGCGCTTATTCATGTTTATTGTAAATGATAGAACGTGTGAATATTTTGTTTGTTCCTGTTTTGCTCTGACATTCAATGTATAATCTTTATCACTGATTTCGTAGTTATTTATATTACGCAGATAATTCTCATCCAATAGCAATGATTTTAAATCCACATTAACCGAGAACCTCATTTCTCCATTTTTGTTTGCTGTAAGCCCAACGACTTCATGTCGTCCACTTTTTTTGGACATATTGCTTGACTTTATAACCTCATAATCCGTCTCCTGACTGCTGGTGAACGAAACCATTCTTTGTACACCGCTACCGCTTTCATTGAACCTATCTTCTGACACCACAGAACGTAATTGCGCCAAATTCGATGATTGTCCAAATACCCAAATATAAAATGGAAGTCGTTCCTGACACGCTATTTTTGCATCTATCTTATTATAAAAAGTACCGTCAAAACTTGAAATTAGCTGATACACAATAACAGCGAAATTCGTTTGCTTTTTTAATTTGGATGCTACAGCTGTTTTTATACCGACCTCCTGGTTTTTCAAATATTCGTCAGCATTAACAGGATTACCAGACGAGTCCTTACCTGGAGAAAAAATTCCATCTGTAATCAAAATGGAAATATCATTTTCGTTAGTTTCTTTTAAAATCGACTTGATAACATCAGCTATATCTGATTTTCCCCTATCACCGCCTCTTTTTTTGAATTCGGACGGTTCCAGCTTCTTAATAAAATCTTCTATAACATCCACATCTGCATCTTTAGCATAAGATATGACTTCACTATTAATATAATAAAGGTTGAGGCTATCGGTTATATCAGAAATTTTGATGTCTGAAAGATAATTGTATACAGCTGCCTCAAAATCAGTCACACCTTTGACAAAGCCATCCATGCTGCCCGAATTTTCCACATAAACATTAACAATGGGTTTGTGTGTATTTTCTTCTTTTCCAGTCAACACGATAGTATCTTTTTCAACAATGTTGTTTTGCGTCGACGAGTGCCTTTTTCTGCCATTGTTATGGCCATTGCAACTACTAACTGCAAAAACAAGTATTAATGCTGTTAGTATTAAACAATACTTTTGTAATCGTTTATTCATAATTATTTTTTTAGTTAATCACATTATTTTTAAGTTAAACTAAATTTTATAACCACGATTTCAGGCCGCATTTCATTTGTGTTTGTCCGTCTTGCAATAAGGGCAAACTTCGCCTTGATAATAATGTCCATTGGGACACTGCTTAAATTCTCCGTTCATAATACACTTTTTTTCTTTTTCCCTCTCGGCGCACCCCTTTCCGAGTAAATACAAAAAAAGACGTGGGAGCTTTACCCTTGCTCATCCCGAGTTCTGGCCTTGGCTGCCAACCTTATAGGATAAGCAACGCCGCCAGCCCACGTCAGGGATGATATACGGATAAACTCCACGCCTACATACAGCGCAGATGACCGAATCGTCACCACCGGTGGACGCTCCGTTGCCGTATCTTCCATAAGGTTTTAAACTGCCAAGTTTGAACTCAGAAGATAAACGTCAAGTAACGTCTTCATTATGTCTGCCCACCCAACCCAGCATCCTGTTTCCAAAAACGTAATCCCTGAAAACCAGGCCTCGGGCTGGCTAAGCGACTGCAAAAATAAAAATAATTTTTATAAAAAATTAATAGCGTCTTAATTTTTTTTGAAGTTTATTTCGGACAGTATTATTTAACGTGAGTTCGACCAAATTAACGGCTTGAAACCAAAACAGTTATGGAAAGATGGTGTTCGCCGCCAATGAAGATGTGCCACATTGTCAGGTGAAGATGTTTTTTCGATGAAGGCGCACAGCCGTCACGAGACCC
>JAZRYG010000028.1:0-4079 GCA_045600605.1 Bacteroidales bacterium | reverse complement strand
GAGCCATCCGCCGATCACTTTATCATAGCACGGCCTGCCGTTTGGTGGGAGCGGCGGGCCCTTTTTTCGAGTTTTTAGTTTTTAGTTCCTAGTCTTTAGAGTGGAGCAAACTCAAAATACGGACAATCCAATGAATACATCAAAAAAAAAGAAATTATAAATCCTAAAAACGGAGGTTCAATGAAAGGTAAAGTAAAGATTAAAACCAAGATGAAGGCAGCCAGGGGCGTCGCCGCGTGTGCGCTGCTGCTGGCGCTTCTGCTTCCGGGCGCGATTGCCCTGAGCCAGAGCGACAATTTCTTCTACATCGAGGAGAGCGAATACCGCGGTGGCGATGATGTCGGTACCGGTTCGTGGCTGGGCTTCGGCGAGAACGCGGGCGGCGAGGCGTCGTGGGAGGGCTTCGAGGAAGGTAACCCTCTTCCGACGGGCGCGGGCCTGCTCGCACTCACCGTGTCGGGACTGTGCTACGCGGGGCTGAAGCGGCGTAGAGATTCGAAGATTTAAAGATTCAAAAATTCAAAAATTCAAAAATTCAAAGATCAAGAAGGTGAAAAGTAAAATTAGAAGTAAAATGAAATCAAAACAAAAATCAACGACAATGAGAAGGACATTACTAATGATTATGGCTGTTGCGCTGCTGCTCACGCAGTGCAGGAAGCCTGCGGTAAAATTCCCTTCACCGGTTGCGCCGGAGGGTACGACAGTGAGCATGACGGTAACGGCGGGCCCTGGCGGCAAGACAGACATCAGCGAGACGGGTGCGATAACATGGAGTACGGACGACATGATCTATGTCGGCCATGGCGGCACCTACGTGGGATACCTCACGTTGCAGAGCGGCGCAGGCTCGGCCACCGGCACGTTCACGGGCGATGTGACGCTGCCTAACAGCACGACCGGCGAGCAGACGTTCCATTTCTTCTACCTGGGCAGCGGCTCCCAAACGCTGACAGCCGGCGAATCAACGCAGGCAACCGTTTCGTTCGCCTCACAGAACATCTACAACAATGATGGCAAACTTGAAAACGCGAGCAAGCATCACGTGGGTTACGGCAGCGCCAAGGGTGCGGTCAGTGACGGCGGTGTCACCGGCATCAACGTGATGATGAAGAGCAAGGTGGCGCTGGCGCGTTTCAGCTTCACTGACGGGACGAGCCCGTACCCCGGCGAGCTGACGTTGAGCGGCACGCATATCTACAACAGCATGACTGTGAATTTCGGAGGCACCTGCACCCATGGGACGAATGGCAACATCATCCTTGCAGCCGGTCACGCTGAGCGTTACGTGATGCTGGTTCCACCCACGGGTGTGTCGGCAGAAGATGTGACCTTTAAGAGCGGCAATATCGAGGGCGGCGCCACATTCAACAACGGCATAGAAGCCAACAAGTTCTACGGCAGGGATGGCGCGATACCGGTGAATGTGGAAGCAGTGCCATCTGCATTCAACGGCACGGCAAATCCGTTCGAAGATGGAAATTGGTAGAACTGATTCATGCATTATTTTGGAAGGTATGTAAGTAATAACATAAGTAAAAAAATAAAATAACAAATAAAAATGAAAAGACAGACAATAATCATGATGGCATTGGCGCTCGTGCTTGGCATGGCGCAGTGCAGGAAGAACGTGGAGCAGGTCATGCCCGGCGGACAGACGACAGGCGAGAAGGTGTATGTGACGCTCAACGTAGATCTGGGCGACACCAAGACCGAGATAGACGCGACAGGCAACGTGAAATGGAAATCGGGTGACAAGATATACGTCGTCGGTGATAGCCAGGGCCTGCTCGGCAGCATTCAGCCGAGTAATCTTTCAACACCGTCGGCAACGGCGACGTTCAGCGGCATCATCAGCAACATAAGCTCAACGCAGTACTTGCGCTTCTACTATGTGGGAGATAATTCGTTCACGCTTACAGGCGACGACTACACGTTCAGCATCGGCACGCAAGACGGCACACTGGATGGCATCGCGGAGAGCAACCAGATAATGTGGGGCAAGAGCGCGAGCCTGATAGCGGCGGGCGCGACCGAACTCGGCAGCGTTACCATGACAAGCCTCATCGCGATAGCCCACCTTGACATCAACGACGGCGGCGCGGCGGTGTCCGGCCCTGTGACGGTGACGGGCGGCAAGGCCAGCGCGACATTCGACGCCAAGACCTACGACGGCTCGGCGCTCAGCGGCACGGCAGGCAACATCACCATGACACTCGCCTCCGGCACGACGAGCACCAACTGCTACATCGCACTTCTTCCCGGCGCGCAGACGCTGAAGTTCAGCGCGAACGGCAAGGAGGCGACACTTGACGAGAAAACCGTCGTGGCGAACCAGTTCTACAACAGCGGCACGGCGATAGCGGTGTCGGTGGAGGCACCGGCAGGTCCTCAGGCCGTCGGCTGGACAAACGCCGCAAGCCCAAAATCTTTCAGCGTGTCATCTACAAAAAAGGTTTACTTCTCTCAAGGCAACCTGCAGTGGAGCCGCACGAACGGCACCGGCGCAAACACCACGCATACTACGGCGGGAAATAATTCCAGTAGCCCTCTCGGCAACGAAGGGACATGGCGCTTTGCGGAGCACCAGTTCGACTACATAGGCAGTGGTAATGGAAACATATCGCCAACGTACAGTGGCTGGATAGACCTGTTTGGCTGGGCTACGAGCGGATGGAACGCGAGAACGTCGGGAACATGTTATTACATGCCGTATGAAACGAGTACGGATCGTTCTTATTATGGTCCTCCTACTAGTGGTAATCCCTCTCTCACGGGAACGTATGCAAACTCCGACTGGGGTGTCTATAACGACATCAGCAACGACGGCACACTCGGTGTTGGCGCCTGGCGTACGCTCACAACTGGTTATAGCGGAGAGTGGCGGTATTTGGTAGGAGTTCGCACAAACGCTTCAACTCTCTGTGGCAAAGGCAAGGTGGAGAATATATGCGGTCTCATAATACTCCCTGATGATTTTAATTGGACAAGTGCAGGGTTGTCTCAATGGACGTCATCAGGCCCTGAAAGTGAATATACTGACAACGTTTACACATATTCCGAGTGGCATGCCATGGAAACGGAGGGAGCTGTCTTCCTTCCAGCCGCCGGTTATCGCAATAGCTCAACAATCAGTGGTGTTGGTACAAGTGGTTATTACTGGTCGGTTAGCGGTTCTGGTGAACCTACAAAGCTGCCGAGGTCTTCAGCAATTTCTATGGAGATTTATAATGGTCGGATATATTCAAATATGCAGACTGACGAAAACAGAGGATGCTCTGTCCGTTTGGTTAAAGATGCTAATTAATCTTCGCATGGTGTTTCTCACTGTATTGAGTCATGGCAGGACATGATGTAGATGGTGAGATATAACCGCATGGTTGAAGAATATTTCAGATGCAAGCCTCGTTTTGTCGGAAACGGCGGAGCGGGGCTTGGTTTTTAGTTTTTAGTCTTTAGTTTTTAGTTTTGAGAGTTGGGTTGGAAGTTGGGAGTGGAGTAGAGACGGGGCATGCCCCGTCTGTACTTTTCAGTGTGGAGTTTTGAGAGTGGAGAGTGGAGTTGGCTGGCGCATCAAAAAGCTCCACTCTTAACTCTCCACTCTCAACACTTTATAAACTTTCAAACTTTACAAACTTTAAGAACTTTTTACTATTTTTGCAGCCGAAAAAAATGATAGCGTTATGAAATACCCAATCGGAACCCAGACATTCAGCACCATCATCGAAGAAGGCATGGTGTATGTGGATAAGACAGACCTCGTTTATCAACTTGCACAGAAACGCATCTGTTTCCTGTGCCGTCCGCGCAGGTTCGGGAAATCGCTGCTTATTTCAACACTTGAGAGCTATTTCAAAGGAGAGAAGGAGCTTTTTAAAGGTTTGAAAATTGAAGAGTTGGAAAAAGACTGGAAGCAATATCCGGTGTTCAGGATAGATTTCTCCAAAGGTAATTTCAAAGACACTGGTTACATTTCCAATGCCATGAGAAATTATCTTGACAAGTGGGAGGCGGAATATGGAGTCAGCAAAAGATATGA
The DNA here is from genome assembly GCA_045600605.1 of Bacteroidales bacterium. Taxonomy (GTDB): domain Bacteria; phylum Bacteroidota; class Bacteroidia; order Bacteroidales; family F082; genus Limimorpha. Next base: position 40 of record JAZRYG010000028.1, on the reverse strand, counting down.
GGAGGTCGGCATCCGTTTCTCAAATGTCATTGCAGCGGCA
>JAZRYG010000027.1:0-2238 GCA_045600605.1 Bacteroidales bacterium | reverse complement strand
TTTTGGCGACAGATTTCAGGTGCGGTTTATGTTATAGTCCTGATGGCGCTCTTGTATTCAATTGTCACACGTTTGATCCAAAAACTCAGGAGATGAAATATTATTTGTATAGAGTTCCGCACGAGGCCTTCCTCGGCATCGATGAGGCACACGACGCAGGTTTTGCCGTCGCCGTCGCCTACCCGAACCCGGGCGGCAGCACCCTGAACATCAGGACCGCGCTCACCGACTCGCACGTGGAGCTTTACGACACGGGCGGAAGGCTTGTCGGCAGACAGGAAATCACCGGTGCCGTAACCTCAATAAATACCGAGAAATTGCCATCTGGGATTTATGTCTGGAAAGTGATCAAGGACGGCAGCGAGGCCGAGAGCGGAAAGTGGGTGAAGGAATAGGGGAAGATTTTCTTATGTTGTTGGAAATCATAAAAGAAAAATATCTTTGACGCACTGATTGCTTTAATTTTTGGCTAAAAGACTTCACAAAATTTGGAGTGTCGATGCGAAAATTGTTAAAAACAGAAGTCTCAATAATAATTACAATGAAAAAATATCTTTTACTTGCCCTGGTTCTTCTTTGTGAGGCGAGAGTTTTCTCCCAGGAACATGTTGTGCCCGAAAGGCTCTATAAAACAGAGAGTGCCATAATAGACGGTGTTGCCGTTGGAGACGGCCATGTGTTCGTTGGCTATGACCACTACAATTCGTCGAGTGGTGGTTTGGGTTATGGTAAATTGTATAAAGTCAACAACGATGGAACCGTCAGTGAGCGGGAATTTCTGCCGAAGGAGGATTCTTGGGTCAGCTCTGTGCGCATAGTTCAGGATGGGGATGATTTGGTTGCAGTATATCTGGCGAAGGGGAATACGACGGAGCTTTATATGTCGCGTTTTGATGAGAATCTGGACGAGATTGACGGTCCTGTGCTGGTCAAGGCTGTCGGACAGGAGCCGGGGCATAGCTATAAGGTACATGACCTTTATCGGAACAGCGATGGTACATTTGTATTCGGACTGACTGATTATGACAACAACAGCATTTGCCACAAAGAATATGACATCATTAAGATGTCCTCTTCCGGTGACATACTGGCCGAGCAGCCCTTGTCGTCGGCTGAATATGGCTCACCTAACACACTTCATGCCTTGACTTTCCGCCCCAATGTACAGGGCTATTATTATGTTGGTGAGGGCAATGCAGGAAACCGGCCTTATCTGCTGACGGCATTGGATCACGAATTGAATATTGTTTCCGAAACAACCGCTGTGACTATGGATTTCTCCCCGAATATGCTCGGGTGCTTTAACGGGCCTGACGGCAACATATATGCCTTGGCCATGGTTATATGGCCGGCCTTTAATGGAAATCCGAGACATTACGGCGACTTGACGATTTACAAGATGGATGCGGAAATGAACCAGGTTTCCTGCAAGGTCGCCGACAGCAACGGCGACAAGGATATGGTGGATTGGCCGGCCATATCACAGGCTTTGTGCTTCCCCGATGAAGAGACCATTTTGTCCGTTGGCACGCTTGATATTAGTGCTGGGCTTGGGTTGCAATATCCTTGCTGGGGGCTTTATATTGGGAAAAGCACTCTTGATTTGAATATCCTTAACGAATTGTATTATATCGATGAAGAGTATGCCATGGACACCTATGGCGTATATGCTTGTCAGGATGGAGGTTGTTTGGTGGTGACGAATCTTCGCGAAAGGAATTCGGGCAATGATAGCAAGTATGAGTTTGCCATTTTGAAGTTCCCCGCCGAGGCCTTCCTCGGCATCGACGAGGCCCACGACGCAGGCTTTGCCGTCGCCGTCGCCTACCCGAACCCGGGCGGCAGCACTTTGAACATCAGGACCGCGCTCACCGGCTCACACGTGGAGCTTTACGACACGGGCGGGAGGCTCGTCGGCAGACAGGAAATCACCGGTGCCGTAACCACGCTGAGCACCGAGGGGCTGCCTTCGGGGGTCTATGTCTGGAAAGTGATCAAAGACGGGAGCGAGGCCGAGAGCGGGAAGTGGGTGAAGGAATAAGAAGACAACATTTTCAATTCATAACAAAATTTTACACAACATGAAAAAAGTATTACTTTCGGCGGCCATGTTCGCCACAATCGCAGGCGTGATGCTTATGACATCATGCAAGAAACAACAGGACACAATTGTAAAAAAAGATGCAGCACCATTCGAGCAGGGCGTTTCGGGAAGCGAGCAGAAAATCATTGACTTCA
>JAZRYG010000026.1:0-3318 GCA_045600605.1 Bacteroidales bacterium | reverse complement strand
TACTGTACGCAATCTTCCTCTGTGCCAAACTTTTTATTGAATTCAAGAAGCTTCATTATTCGGATAATTTGTGCTGCAAAGATACGGATTATTTTTGAATCCGACAAAAAAACATCACCTAATTACGGATAATCATATATTTTATTCAGGCATATTGGCATCAGTGCTGTTAGTAGCTTGCACTGAGAATGAAGTTCCTGTTAGGGAAACTGTCAGCAGGCAGGAAATGCAGGTGGAGGCCGGCATCCATCAGGAATATGCAACGCGCGTGAATGATACTGGTTTTGCATACGGCGATGCCATAGGGGTCTATATGGTGGACTATGAGGACGGGAAGCCTTGTGTCCTGGCAAGTAGCGGAAACCATGCCGACAACGTGATGTTCACCTACGGTCAGAACGGATGGTCGAGTCAGACCCGTCTCTACTGGACTGACAGCAGGACCTCTGTCGATGCCTACAGCTATTATCCGTTTATGGAATCAGTAGGCAATGTGTCGTCCATACCGTTTTCGGTGGAACACCGTCAGGATACTGATGCAGCGGACAGACAGTTGGGAGGTTACGAGAAGAGTGACTTCCTTTGGGCAAAAGCTACCGGGTGCCAGCCATTAGCCCCTATCTGTCTTCATCATCAGCATCTGATGGCAGGAGTTCAGCTGTCACTGATTGAAGGTGAGGGGTTTGACGGCGAATGGGCGACAATCGACAAGGCGGTTACGGTTACCAATATAAAACTCGGCTCTCATATCAATCTTCAGACAGGACAAGTGACAGTCGATGATACAGATGTTCCTGCTTCCATAATTCCATATCATCAGGGTGACGAATGGCGTTGTGTGGTGGTGCCGCAGACAGTCGGTGCTGACGAAGACCTGATACAGATAGTCATTGACGGCGAACTCTACGCCTATAAGCGTTCTGAAACAACCGTTTATCGGGCAGGTAAGCTCAGCAAGTATGCAATCAGGGTTGATAGACCTGAGAAAGGAGATTATCAGTTCAGTCTTGTCAGTGAGTCTGTGACAGCATGGGAGAATGATGCGGTAAGTCATCAGGCGGAAGCCAGGGCATACATCACGGTCAATGTGGCAAAGCCCGGCGGATTGAAGGAAGCATTGGATGAGGCCAACCTTTATTACGAAGACATAACAAATCTGAAGTTGACTGGTACAATCAATGGTGAAGATTTCACATTCATGGTGTGCAATCTTCCATCTCTCGAAGCTCTCAATCTGAAGGATGTCAAAACGGTAAACTGTCTGATAGAAGGTAAGGAGGAAGACGATGTAATTCCCGATTGGGCATTTTCATATGGTGGAGAGCATATAGTATCATTAAAATATATTTCTTTTCCTGACCAACTTGTCAAAATTGGTAGAGAGGCATTCTCTGGAGCAAGTCTGTGCCATGATATCATTCTGCCGGAAGGCTTGATATATGTTGGTGACGAAGCTTTCTATAACTGGGCCTCCCTTTGGTATCATAGTGATCCCATAGCTTCTCAATATACGAATTCGATACACCGCATAAACATTCCATCTACGTTGAAACATATAGGAGCCAGAGCTTTTGCGGGATGCGACATCAAGCAAGAACTTTCGTTGCCTGAGGAGATGGACTATTTGGGCGAAGCTGTTTTTGAATCGTGTGATGGTATAACGGGTGAACTACGTATACCTAAGAACCTTAGTAAAATAGAGAATAAATGTTTTTACGAGAACAAAGGATTGAAAGGAAATCTTGATATTCCTGATTGGGTGACAGAGATTGGTGTCGGTGCTTTTGGACGCACGGGATTCAGCTTATTGACACTCCATGAAGGCCTGAAGACCATTCGTGCAGCTGCATTTTCTGGACAATTGGTGTCATATGAATCACAATTGGAGATGGGTGGTTTTAGTATTGTTGATTATGGTGATGAAACAATATATCCTTTCGATGGCGATATAATGCTACCATCAACAGTTACTATACTTGAGCGTTATGCTTTTGCTAAAACGGGATTCAAACATGTCTATCTGCCCGACAATTTTGAAGAAATTCCAGAAGGGCTTTTTTGTCGATGCAAGGAGTTAATAGATACGATAAACATACCTTCCAAAGTCAATCACATTGCTTCGTCAGCATTTGACGGTTGTGAAAGGCTCACAGCTGTTATCCTGCCTAAGAATCTGATGTCCATTGGTGAAAACTGCTTCCGCAACTGCTTTAATTTAGATTATGTGCAATGTCTTTCGGAAACGCCTCCTGTGCTGGAGGGTAGCGGACATTTTGACGGTGTGGCTAAGGATAACTTCACACTCGTTGTGCCACAGGGGTGTGTCAAAGCTTACAGAAATGCCCCAGGATGGGGTGAGTTCAAGCGCATTTCGGAGTATCACAATTTTGTATGCCGTCCGCAGAGTGCGCGTCTGCTGAACAGTGGCAACGTGCGCGACATTATTTTGTATGATTATCCGCAAAGAGGTGACGAGTTATAAGGCCTGTGCTTGAAGGTTGGCTTGTATGCGACAGCAGCAACAACCAGGCGATCAAAGGTTCTGTCACCAAAATACATCCTATTGAACTTGTAGCAAAACTCGTCCAGATACGATTGCAGAAACTCCTCCTTTATTCCATGATACATGTCTTTCAGAAGTGCCTTGGCGTTGGAAATGGCCACATGTACCCACGGAAGCACCTTTGGAGCCTCCTTCCCGGGTACGGTTTGCCGTTCTGAGGCAGCAACAACCTTCTCCACCCCTGCATGGGATCCGAGATTGTCCATTATTACCGTGGCTTTTGTGTCTATCGACTTCGAGGCCTCCGATTCAAACGTGCCGGATTTCAAGTCTCGGATGACCTTCATTTTGATATGCCCGCATTTACGATCCTTCTTGCCTTTCTTCGGTTCATCAACAGCCTCACTCTCAACCATGACAAGGACCTTCGCCTTCCGCTGACTCCCAATGCCACGTTTCAAGGGCGTTTCGCCATCAGAAGGATCCTCGGTGGTAAAGTACCCCTCGTCGAGTTCGATGGTGTCGCTCAACTTGTATTCCCCATCCCTTTGGCCCATTACGCTTCTGAGTTTGTGGAGCATCTCCCAAATAGGCTGATAACGCTTATGCCCGAGCTGCCGCTGCAGTTCTGCTGCTGAAAATGTTTTCTTCGTCGATGTCAGAAGGTGCATGGCCGTGAACCAATACATCAATGGCAGATTGCTCCCATGCATTACCGTCCCAGATGTCAATGTGGTGATATGATGGCACTCGCAGCATATCCATCGGTGGTTGTATTTGTCCCAACGATGCTTTTTGCCTCCACATTTGGAGCA
>JAZRYG010000025.1:0-30025 GCA_045600605.1 Bacteroidales bacterium | reverse complement strand
CGTTGAAACAAATCGAAGACAAAGGCTACGCCGAGCCGTACGTCGCGGATTCGAGAAAACTGTTCAAAGTAGGAGTTGTGTTCTCATCGGAGAAGCGGAACATCACGGAGTGGAGCGTGGTTTAAGTCTTTAGTTTTTAGTCTTTAGTTTTGAGAGTTGAGAGTGGAGTTGGCTGGCGCACGAGGGTTTGTTTTCCCTGTCGTGTCTTCCTCGCCCCACACCGCGCTGCGCTTCGTATGGGGTTAATAGTGTGGTGTGCCTCCGGCACACGGAGTACAACCATGGTGGTCAAAAGAAAACAACATCTGTTGCATTGGGTCGTAGAATATATTCGCGTCATTCGTGCCATTCGTGCAATTCGTGGTGAAAAAACATTCGTGGTGAAAAAGGATTTGTGGTTTTAGTACTTTATAAACTTTTTTGTATCTTTGCGAATTATTTTACCGTAAAATAGAAAAGTATGACTATATCAGAATTAACCGCGATTTCGCCCATCGACGGACGCTATCGCAAGAAAGTTGAGAAACTCGATGAATATTTCTCGGAATTCGGTCTCATCCGCGCCCGCGTCATGGTGGAGGTGGAGTATTTCATCGCTCTTTGTGAGTTGCCTCTGCCTCAGCTCAAAGACTTCGACCATTCTAAGTTTGAGGCTTTGAGAAATATCGTAAGAAATTTTCAAGTCGCTGATGCACAAGAGATTAAAGATATTGAAAAGACCACTAACCACGATGTGAAAGCTGTCGAGTATTTCCTCAAAAAACGTTTCGATGAGATGGGTCTTGAACGCTACAAGGAGTTCATCCATTTCGGCCTTACTTCGCAGGACATCAACAATAGCGCGGTGCCTTACACCATTATGCAGGCGAACAATAAAATGCTTCTTCCAGAACTTGAGCAGCTTGTCGAGAAACTCAACACGATGGCGGAGCAATGGCGCGACATCCCGATGCTCGCACACACTCACGGCCAGCCGGCAAGCCCGACACATCTTGGAAAAGAGATTTACGTCTTCGTGGAACGTCTTGAAAACCAACTCGACACTCTCGACTCGATACCTTTTACTGCCAAATTCGGCGGCGCGACAGGCAACATGAACGCACATAAAGTCGCATATCCGCAGATAGAATGGAAGGAGTTTGCAAACGCTTTCATCGCGGGCCTCGGACTTCAACGTCAGACCACGACGACGCAGATTGAGCATTACGACGTGATGGCTGAATATTTCGATGCCGTGAAACGCATCAACACGATATTGATTGACCTGTCGCGCGACATCTGGCTTTACATCTCGATGGATTATTTCAAGCAGAAAATCAAAGCGGGCGAAGTAGGCTCGTCGGCGATGCCTCATAAGGTGAATCCTATTGATTTCGAGAACGCTGAAGGTAACCTCGGAATGGCCAACGCCATCTTCGAGCACCTCAGCCGCAAACTCCCGATTTCGAGGATGCAACGCGACCTCACCGACTCGACGGTGACACGAAACATCGGCGTGCCGTTGGCCCATACGCTCATCGCGATAAGCTCGCTGTCGAAAGGCTTGGACAAACTCATCCTCAACGAGACCAAGCTCCGTGCCGATTTGCAGAACAACTACGCCGTCGTCGCCGAAGCCATTCAGACGATTCTCCGCCGCGAACAGGTGGAAGGCGCATACGAATTGCTGAAAGGCCTCACGCGCACCAACGAGAAGGTCACGCGCGAGTCGATTGACGCATTCATCGACCAACTTCCTGTAAGTGAAGACGTTAAGGCCGAGATGCATGCCATAACACCTGAGAATTACACCGGATACGGTTTCTAATTTGAAATACAAATGAAAAAAAACAGAAATTTCCGCAGAATACTGCATTTCGTCAAGCCGTATTCGAGCAGCGTGGCGTTGAACATCTTGTTCAACATCTTGGGCATTATATTCTCGCTGTTCTCGTTTTCGATGATTGGGCCGTTTCTGAACATCCTGTTCAACCCCGACAAAATGGTGTCGGTGAGACCCGAGTTCTCTCTCGATTCTGACGTGCTGCTGAACACGCTCAATTATTTTGTGAGTTACATGATTGTCAATTACGGGCAGGCGACCGCTCTGATAGGAATCTGCTTGATGCTCATCACAGCGTTCTTTCTGCGTAACCTCAACTCTTACCTCGCACTCTATTTCATGGCGGCGGTACGCACTGGCACGATAAAAGACATGCGCGACACTATCTATCACAAAATCATGATCTTGCCTCTTTCGTTTTACAGCAAAAACAAAAAGGGTGACATCATGGCGCGTATCACCACCGACGTCCAAGAGATAGAGGTGTCGATAATAAGTTATCTTGATGTCTTCATTAAAGATCCGGTCACAATTATCGCGTATTTCCTTTTCATGCTTGGGATAAGCTGGAGACTCACCGTCTTTGTGCTGGTTCTCCTTCCCATTGCAGGCGTTGTCATCGGAAAGATCGGAAAGTCTTTGAAGAAGGACTCGCGCGATGGACAGACGATGTCGGCAGGTCTTTTGGCGACAGTGGAGGAGACCATAGGCGGACTGCGTATCATCAAGGCATTCAATGCGATAGGCTATTCAGGAGAGAAATTCAAGGAACAAAACGCGGCTTACACGAAAGTGATACGACACGTCCAGCGGAAACGCGACCTCAGCTCACCGATGAGTGAGTTCCTGTCGTCAATCGTCATCGCCATCGTGCTCTGGTTCGGCTCCACACTTATCCTTGACGGCAATTCGACAATTACAGCCTCCGATTTCATCATCTATATCGTCGTCTTCTCACAGATAATATCTCCGGCGAAATCGTTTTCACAGGGTTTCTATTGTCTTCAAAAAGGCATGGCTTCCGCCGATAGAATCTTTGAAATACTTGATGCTGAAGAAGTTATTGTTGAAAAAGAGAATGCCGACTCTATCAAGGAGTTTAACGATAAAGTTGTTTACGATAATGTCAGTTTCCGCTATGGCGAATACGACGTTCTGAAAAACATCGAACTGTCTGTTCCGAAGGGCAAGATGGTGGCGCTCGTCGGCGAAAGCGGCGGCGGTAAATCGACGATGGTTGACCTCCTGCCGCGTTTCTATGATGTATGCCAAGGCTCGATAAAGATTGACGGCACCGACATCCGCGACCTGAAAATCAATGATGTCCGCGGACTGATGGGCATCGTCTCGCAGGAAAGTATTTTGTTCAACGATACGGTGTTCAACAACATAGCGTTCGGAATGGAGAACGCGACGCGTGAGGCCGTCATCGAGGCAGCGAAGGTTGCAAACGCCCACGACTTCATCATGCAGCTCGAAAACGGCTACGACACCATCATCGGCGACCGCGGTATGAATCTCTCAGGCGGACAACGACAACGCCTCAGCATCGCACGCGCAGTGCTCAAGAACCCTCCGATACTGATCCTCGACGAAGCGACATCAGCACTCGACACCGAATCGGAACGCCTTGTGCAGGAAGCACTTGCAAAAGTCATGTCGAACAGGACATCTATTGTCATCGCACATCGCCTCTCCACGATACAAAACGCCGACGAGATTATCGTGCTTGTCAAAGGTAAAATCGTGGAACGCGGCAAACACGACGAGCTCATCGCAAAAGGCGGCGTCTATAAACGCCTGACCGACTTGCAGTCGTTCAATTGATATATGGTCGCTTCACAAATGTTGCGCTATGCCGATGAAGACACTGATTCATTGCATGCCTCGGAAAACGATGTGGTGGCTCAAGGCGATGACATGGCTCGGCTGCAGGATGGTCGGTTGAGATGTTTTATTGCCAGACTTTAAATGTTTAATATGGAAAAAAATCAAGACAAAGCTATTGTCACCGGCGCATCGGGGAGCATAGGCTCGGCTGCGACCAAAATGCTGATTGACAAAGGTTTCAGCGTCATTATGGCGTGCCGTAACCTGAAAAAAGGCAGTGAGGCTCGTGATAAAATCCTCGCCGAACGCCCCAATGCCGACATCAAGCTCCTTCATCTTGACCTCACCTCGTTCAAATCAATTGAGGATTTTTGCAAAGAGATTGAGAATCTTTAAGTTAAGCCGAAATATCTGCTCAATAACGCAGGCATAATATGCCGAAATTTCAACACGACGGAAGATGGCTTTGAGACGACATTAGGCACCAATTACATCGGCACGGTGTACCTCACAAAATTGTTGATGCCGATAATGGGCAATGGCTTCCATGTCGTAAACACAGTCTCATTGTCGCGTTACTTCTCTGATGTCAATCAGAATATTTTTGATGTTAATGAGAAGAGATTCAGACAGTTAAAGGCGTACGGGACTTCAAAATATGCACTTTTGCTTTATACTTTAAAACTTTCCCAAATCATTCCGGAAGGTTGTCATGTCAACATGACAGACCCTGGCATTGTCAACAGCAATATGATTATGATGCATAGATGGTATGATACGCTTGCGGACGTGATTTTCAGGCCGTTTTTCTGCTCGACGCCGGAACAGGGTGCGACACCTGCCGTTAATGCGTTGGTTTCCGATGAAAACGGTATATTTTTTCATAAAAACAAATTCCGCAGACTTCATGAGAAATACTATAATCACAAAATGATGGATTTGTTGTGGAACGAAACAGAGTCGATAATAGAGAAAACTCAAAATAAATGACGGTGTAAAAGAAAAAAATATTATTTTTGCCGAAATTTTTCAAAGTAATATGGATTTAAGTAAAATTCTTGCAATTTCAGGAAAACCAGGTTTGTTCCTGATCAAGTCACAAGGAGCTGGCAAGCTCATCGTCGAATCAATAATTGATGGCAAGCATTTCCCTGCCTTCGCAAACGATAAGATTAGCTCCCTCGAGGAAATCAGCATTTTCACAACAGACGAAGACACCCCTCTGAAGAACGTCTTCATGAGCATTCATGAGAAATTTGGTGACAAACTTGATTTCGAAGTGAAGAAATTGTCTCCGGTCGAACTGAAGGAGAAATTCATGGCGGTTTTGCCTAATTACGACGAAGATGCTGTCTATCAGTCAGATATGAAAAAGGTTTTCCAGTGGTATCAGCTCCTTAATGATAAAGGTCTTCTTGATTTCACCGTAGAGGAAAAGAAAGAAGAAACGGCAAAGGAAGAGCCGGCTGAAGAGAATGACGAGAAGAAACCAGCTAAGAAGACTGCCGCAAAGAAAGAGACCGTGAAAAAGGAGACAGCGAAGAAGACTACAACAAAGAAAGCCGCTGTCAAAGAAACGGCAAAGAACACTTCAAGCGCAGGCACAGCGAAGACTGTCAAAGGTCTGAAAAAGGTGTAACATGACGGCCTTCGACATGAAGGCTACGCAATATGGGTGAAAATGAATGCGAAAGCTATTCTTTTCACCTTTTTTAAAAACGAAAACGGAAATAGTATGAAAAAAATCTCCGATTTTAGCGTTGTCGAAAAACAGACATGGTCGCGTGCTGCTCGTCTTCGCCTCAGATGCGAGGATAAGCTGCCTGAGATACGTGGCGGCCAGTTCGTGCAGGTCCGCATTGATGGCGGCCGGCAGACTTATCTTCGTCGCCCCATCTCTATCCATGATGTTGATTATCAAAATAATACAATCGACCTGCTTGTTCAGGAGAAACATGAAGGCACCAAAATACTGTGCGGACTGCCTGTCGGTTCAAAGGTGAACTTGGTTTATCCCTTGGGCAACGGCTTCACGATGCCTGAAAATGACGACGAGATCCTGCTTGTCGGCGGCGGCATCGGCATCGCACCGCTGCTTTATTTCGCGAAGAAGATAAAAGAAACAGGCAATAAAAAAGTCTCTTTCCTCCTCGGAGGCCGTTCTTCGGGCGACTTGCTCCTTCTCGAGCGTTTCCGCGAGGTGGGGGAGGTGTTCGTCACGACTAACGACGGGAGTCTCGGGGAACATGGCTTTGTTACGCAGCATTCTCTTTGGAATAGCAAGAAAATCAATAAGATATACGCTTGCGGCCCGATGCCGATGATGAAAGCCGTGGCTAAAGTCGCGAAAGAAAAAGAGATTTGGTGCGAGGTGTCGCTCGAAAACCAGATGGCATGTGGCATCGGCGCATGTCTATGCTGCGTCGAAAACACCACGGAAGGCAACATCTGCGTCTGCAAAGAAGGTCCTGTGTTTAACATAAATCGTTTGCTATGGTGAAAACTGAAATAAAACTCAAGGGTCTGACGCTGAAGAATCCGGTCATGACAGCCTCCGGCACCTTCGGCTACGGCGAGGAATATGCTGATTTTGTGAACCTTGCGGAACTCGGCGGCATCGTTGTGAAAGGCACGACGCTGAATCACCGCGAGGGTAACCCGTACCCGAGAATGGCGGAAACCCCGATGGGGATGCTCAACTGCGTCGGCCTCCAAAACAAAGGCGTCGATTATTTCATCAATACTATATATCCGCGTATCAAAGACTTCGACACTAACGTCATAGTGAACGTAAGTGGCTCAAACATTGACGATTACGTCGCCGCCGCCAAGAAAGTTGACGCTCTGGAAAATATTCCCGCCATCGAACTCAACGTCTCATGCCCCAATGTGAAACAGGGTGGCATGGCGTTCGGAGTTACTTGTTCGGGAATAGAACAAGTGGTGAGGGCGGTTCGTGATGCATATCATAAACACTTGATTGTCAAGTTGTCGCCGAATGTGACAAACATCGCCGACATCGCCAAGGCCGCTGAAGGAGCCGGCGCCGACTCTGTGTCTTTGATAAACACTCTTCTCGGAATGGCCATCGACGCGGAAACCCGCAGACCGGTTCTTTCTATGATAACCGGCGGACTGTCAGGTGCTTGCGTGAAACCCGTGGCGCTGAGAATGGTGTGGCAAGTCGCAAAAGCAGTGAAGATCCCTGTAATCGGACTCGGCGGAATATCATCAGCGACCGATGCAGTGGAGTTCCTGCTCGCAGGCGCTTCAGCGATAGAAATCGGAACCGCTAACTTCATCGACCCCGCAATATCAGCGAAAGTCGCAAAAGGCATTGCCGAATATTGCGAATGCCATGGCGTGAATGATGTCAATGAACTGATAGGCGGATTAATCGTTTGAAGATGAAAGATACATTATATAAATCGTTCAGTATAAAGAGCTTGGCTCTGTATTTTGTTACTTTTATATTAGTAAGTGTTGTCTTCCATAATCATTTTGTAGGCTGGCATTGGGTGCTTTGGGGCGCCGGCGCCACAACGTTTTTCTTTTTGGGCTCTTGGCTTTTCCTTGAGAAAACCAAAGACGTGAATCCAAAGAGATTCCTGCTCATGGTCTTTGCTTTTGCATTGATTATAAGAGTGTTGTATGTTTGGCTGATGTGCTATTATTACACTGTTAAAACAGGAATGCCGCTTGAATATAACGCTTCCGACAGCCTGAATTACCATCACAACGCCTTGCAATTCGGTAAGATTATTGAAAGTGGGCGTTTCCATGAATTTGTCAATGCCGTTTATTCACACCGTATTGCGTTTTCCGACTTGGGTTATGTGATATCGCTTGCCTGTGTATATAGTGTTTTTGGCCCTAACATATTGATTCCGCATATTTTACACTCTTTGTTTAGCGCGTATATTTGTGTGTTGGCCTACAGGCTTTCAGACCGTTTGTTTGACAACCGCACCGCAAGGATTGCCGCAGTGATGAGCGCGTTTATGCCACTTTTCATTTACTATTGCGGTCTTCACCTGAAGGAAATGGATTTCGCTTTCTTCTTGATTCTATGCATCGAAAGAATAGATTTCGTGATGCGCGAACGGAAAAACCTTGTGTGGAACATATTCCTGATATTATTTTCATTGATGATGGTCTTCGCTTACAGAATGACTACAGGACTGTGCGTTATCGCTTCATTTATTGCGTATATCGCTGTAGATAAAAGAATAACAAAACAAGTGAAAGTGATAGGAATATCCGTGGCAGTCGCGCCTTTGGCTTTGTTTGTTTTTAGTGGAATCGGTTGGGAAATAAAAAATACAATAACGTATGCTGTTGCACATGTTGACTATAACTTCCAGTATCTGCCAGGTGCTTTCGTGCTTCCATTACCTAAAATGACGATTAACGGCAACGAAAATCAGAAGCTAATAAATGGTATGGTGTTTGTGAAAAATATCATTGGATTTTTTGCAATGTATTCATTTGTAATCGCTTACCGTGAGAAAAAACTTCGTGAAATGAGTTTGTTGGCCCTTGTTCCGATAACATACCTCGCGATAGTCTCAAGCATCCGTTTCTTCTCAATAGAGCGTTTCTATTTCCCTGCCCTGCCTTGCTTGACGGTATTGGCCGCCTACGCAATCGCTCATTTTGAGAAAAAAGACATGAAATGGTTCAATGCCTATCTTGTCGTTTTGCTCGTCGCAATAATGTTTTGGAGTTATTATAACGTCATTGCCTCATGAATTTATGAGATGATATTTACTTCCGGCTTGATTTCGATGCCGAATTTCTTTTTGACAGAATCTTGGATTTTTTTCATTAACTCGATGATTTCCAACGGCTTCCCTGAACCGTAATGAACCAAGACAAGTGCCTGCTTGTCCCAAACGCCGACGTGGTTCTCACGATAGCCTTTCCAGCCGGCCTTGTCGATGAGCCAGCCTGTCGGAATCTTCACTTCTCTTTCGTTGACCGGATATGATGGCATCTCTGAATATAAAGCCTTCAGTTCCAAATACTTATCCATGCTGACGATGGCGTTTTGGAAGAAACTTCCCGCACTTCCGACAATCCCGACTTCCGGCAGTTTCTCTTTCCTTATCTCCTTGATGGAATCTGCGACATCTTGTATTGTCGGATGTGTTATTCCTTTGGAAGTCAAATTGTTACGGATGTTTCCGTAGTCTAATTTAAGTTCTCCATTCTTCTTTAAAATGAAGTCAACAGCGAAAATCAAGGGGCTGAATGTTGTGTTTGCTTCGCGTTCTCCTAACTCTTCTCTCTTAATCTTCAACTCTTTGAAAACGCTGCTTCTGTATGAAAATCTGCATTCTTCATTTGAGAAAATCTTAATTTCACCTGATGACAAATCAATCGTATGTACTTGATAGATAACGTCTTTTACTTCCACGCCGTAAGCACCGATGTTTTGCACAGGTGCCGCCCCGACCTTTCCAGGGATGTCGGAGAGGTTTTCGAGACCGTAAAGGTTTTCCGCGACCGTGAAGTCAACAAAGTCTTTCCAGACCTCACCGCCGAAACATCTGATAAGTCGCTGATTCTCATCGTCTTCAATGGTATCAATGCCTTTGAAATTTGGATAAACCACAAAGCCGTCGTAAAAGTCGTTGCTGAAAAGGATGTTGCTACCACCACTTAAAATCAAGACTTTGTCTTCATCAAAACACTGTCTGAAATTCTGATTTCCAAGCAATAAATCCACATCATCAAGCGTTCTCAATTCTTGAAAATACTTTTCCTTGACATCGAAACCGAATGTGTTGAGCTCTCGCAATGAGAAGTCTTTTTCCATTTGTTAAAAATTTTTCAAAATTAGATAAAATTTGTTAAATATCGGTAGAAAATTTCTAATTTTAGCACTTTAAAATCGTAAGCTATTGAAACGCGTTATAGTATCGGTAATCAACGACTTAGTAACTGACCAAAGGGTTAATAAGTCATGCCTGACTTTGCAGAAGGCGGGCTTTGAGGTGCTTTTGGTAGGTCGCCGCCAACGCAAGTCGCCGCTGATGGATGAACGTCCTTACAAATCTCATCGGATGAAACTGCTGTTTGAGAAAGGTCCGCTTTTCTATGCTGAATACAACATAAGGCTTTCCCTGTTTTTGCTGTTTCATCGCGCTAACTGTTTGCTCTCCAATGATTTGGATACATTACTCCCGAATTTCTGGATTTCAAAACTGAAAAGGATAAAGCTGATTTACGACAGTCATGAATATTTCACTGAAGTTCCGGAATTGGTTGACCGTCCGAAAGTGCAGAAAGTGTGGCGGAGCATCGAGGAATATGTTGTTCCGAAATTGCCGGAGATGATTACGGTCTGTAAATCAATAGCTGACATGTTTCATGAGAAATATGGCATTGACGTTCATGTCATCAGAAACATTCCGATGAGGGCTATGCTGCCATCGCCGGCGACGCGTGAGGATGTCGGTCTTGACCTTAAAAAACACATTCTCGTGCTTCAGGGTTCTGGGATAAATATTCATCGTGGCTCGGAGGAACTTGTTGAAGCGATGCGTTATCTCGATGATTGTCAGCTTATTATAATCGGTGGGGGAGACGTGCTTCCGATTCTGAAAGAGAAAGTCGCCAAAAATCATTGGGATGACCGCGTGAAGTTCTTTCCGCGGATGCCTTATCAGAAGATGATGTCACTGACGCAACTCGCCGAACTCGGCTTCACTCTCGACAAAGACACGAATTTGAATTACCGCTTCAGCCTGCCGAACAAACTCTTCGATTACATACAGGCCGAAGTGCCGGTCATCGCTTCGCATCTCGTTGAAATAGAACGTGTTGTGAGAGAATACAACATAGGGGCGTTTGTTGAGAGCCACGAACCGCAGTCGATTGCGGAAACAATAAAAAACGCTTTGAACGACGCGGATTCTATGGCATTGTGGAAAAAGAATCTTATGGTCGCAGCCCAAGAATTGTGTTGGGAGAATGAAGAGAAAACCCTGCTCGAAATTTATAAGAAATATGTCTGATAATCATATACATATCGTTGCGTTTGACATACCGTATCCTGCAAATTACGGTGGCGTCATCGACGTCTTTTTCAAATTAAAGGCGCTTTCGGTGCGTGGAGTGAAGATTCATCTTCATGTTTTTGAGTACGGTCGTGAGCATTCCTCAGTTCTTGAAAATCTATGTTTCTCCGTGAATTATTACAAACGTGACACCTCATTCAAGAAATCGCTTCAACATTATCCATATATCGTAACATCAAGAATATCAACTGAGTTGATTGAGAATTTGAAAAAAGACGACTTTCCGATCTTGCTCGAAGGGCTGCATTGCTGCGGCGTCTTGCTCGACAAATCGATGCCGGACCGCAGGATCTTTGTCAGGACGCACAATGTGGAGCACGATTATTACCGGCTTCTTGCGAAGAGTGAGAAGAATTTTTACAAGAAGGTTTTCTTTGTGTCCGAAGCCGCGAAACTGCGGAAGTTTGAGCCGATTCTGAACAGTGCGACAGGCATCTTGGCAATCTCTGATAACGATTACGAATATTTCAGCAGTTGTTACAAAAATGTTCATCTTGTTCCTGCATTCAACGGCTTTGATGAGGTGAATGTCATTGAAGGTCAAGGTGATTACGTGCTTTATCACGGGAAGTTGGATGTCGCCGAAAACTATAATGCGGCGGAGTTTCTTGTGAAAAAGGTCTTCAACGACATCCCCGTCAAGTTGAAAATCGCGGGTATGAATCCGCCGGAGCATCTCGTGTCGTGCATTTCATCGAATGAGAACGTTGAGCTGATAAAAAATCCTGACGATGAGTTGATGCAGAGTCTCATTCGGAACGCTCAAATCAATATTTTGGTCACAGCCCAGGCCACCGGTCTTAAGTTGAAACTCCTGAATGCACTGTTTAACGGGCGTTATTGCGTGGTCAATAAAAAGATGGTTGATGGGTTGAATGTCAATGATTTATGTGTCATTGCCGACTCCGCTGACGAGATGAAGTCAGTTGTCTTAAGCCTGATGGACAAGCCGTTTTCTGAAGAGCAGGTCCTGATGCGAAAGAGCAGGATGGCCGATTTTTACGATGCGTCGCGTGCCACCGACAAGTTGCTGTCGGTGTTACTTGGATGATTCCACCGTGCCGTTGACGCAGTTCAGCACTCGTGAAGGATACTTCAAAATAAGGTTGTAGTTATGTGTCGCCATCAGGATTGTCGTATTCTGGTTGCGTATTTTCATGAAAAGTTTCATGATGTCGTTTGTCGTGTCGGGGTCGAGGTTGCCTGTCGGCTCGTCTGCCAGAATGACATCGGGGTTGTTCAGGAGCGCCCTTGCAATGGCGATACCTTGCTGTTCGCCGCCCGACAGCTGGTGTGGCATGGATTTTAGTTTGTCTTGTAAACCAATGAGTTGCAGCACATCGTTGATGCGTCTTGAGATGGACGACTCGTCGTCCCAACCGGTGGCTTCCAGTACAAACGACAGATTCTGTTCGACGTTTCTGTCATACAGAAGTTGGAAGTCCTGAAACACGATGCCTATTTTTCTTCTGAGGTGCGGTATCTCTTTCCGCTTGATATTGTTGAGGTTATATCCTGCGATGTTAAAGACCCCGTCGGTGGCCGGGATGTCGGCATACAAGGTCTTAAGGAGCGACGACTTGCCTGAGCCGCTTTTCCCGATGAGGTAAACAAACTCGCCTCGTCCTATCTCGAGGTTTATGTCTTTGAGAATCAGGTTTTCATGTTGAAAAACCGAGCCGTTTTTTATAGAGATGACGCTATCCATACAATATTTTTTGTCTCGCGGATTCCGCGGATTTCATGCAGAAATTTTTGCAAAAATACTAAATCTGCGACAGTCTGCGAAATCTGCGAGAAAAATTATTACCATGACCCGCTTGCGCCGCCGCCGCCGAAGTGCCCGCCGCCGAAGCCGCCAAAGCCTCCGCCACCGCCGAAGCCGCCGGAACCACCGCTGAAACCGCCCCAACTGCTGTTGCGGCTGTGGTTGTTGAAGAACAGACTCGCCCAGAACAAAGTCTTCCAAAGGCTGTCGTCGCCTCTGTTCGACATAGTGCCGCCGTTATTTCTGTTGCCCATCCCAAAGAGAATGACGACGAATGCTATGATTATCAATATTATGATTAAAGCCGCAATGCCGGATATGTCTTCTCCGCTGTTGTAGTCATCAGCTGAAAACTGACCTGACACCAAGCCGATGATGACGTCGGTGGCTTTGTCAATGGCTGTGTAATAGTCGTTTTCCTTGAAAGAAGGTATCATCACCTGCTCTATGATGCGTTTTGAAACAGCGTCGGTCACGAAAGGCTCAAGTCCGTAGCCGGTCTGTATTGTGACACCGCCCGACTCGTTGCCTTTCTTCGGCTTGATGAGGATGACGGCGCCGTTGTTCTCTTTGTGCCCGACACCCCATTTCTCGCCAATCTGATATGCGAAGTCGGCGACAGTTGTGCCGCCCAAGTCGTCGATGGTGACGACGCAAATCTGCGTCGATGTCGTGTCGTTGAAACGCACGAGCTTGTTCTCAAGAAGCTGTTCCTGCTTGGCACTCAACACATTGGCGAAGTCGTTGACCAACCTCGGCGGCACCGGCCTCGACGGAATGTCTTGCGCTGAAACGGAAAATGAGATGACAAAAAATATTGCGGCGGCAAACCTGCGAAGAAAAACCATCGTCGCTTCGCGCCCTTTTAACTTTCTACTTTTAACTTTTAACTCATTCATGCCTCCTCCTTTCCGAAAGAGATGTCGTCAGGCAGCTCGTTCACGTCGTCGCTTTGATAGGGGAAGAAGGCCTTCAGCTTCTCGCCGACGCGAAGGATGCCGTTGACCACGCCGCCGGTGAAGTCACCTTCGCGGAAACATTTTGCCATCTCGTCTTTCACGTCGTTCCAGAAGTCGTGTTCAACCAATCTGTTGATGCCCTCGTCGCCGATGATTGCGAATTTCCTGTCGGCAACGGCGAGATATATCAACACACCGTTGCGGGCTGCTGTCTCTTTCATCTTCAACATGTTGAAAACCATCACGCTGCGGTCAAGAACATCGCCTTTGCAATGGCTCTCAACATGTACTCTGACCTCGCCGCTGGTGTTCAACTCGGCGGCTTTGATTGCATCAACGATTTGTCGTTGCTGTTCAGAGTTAAAGAATTTTCTTGCGTTCATCAGAACTCTACTTTTGGTGCCACCTCGCTGCCGGCTGCGGCCTTGAAATATCCGATTTTCTCAAAGTCAAACATGTTGGCGATGATGTTGCGCGGGAACGCTCTCACGTATTGGTTGTATTCCCTCGCCCTGTCGTTGAACTTCTGACGCTCGACGGTGATTCTGTTCTCCGTGCCTTCAAGCTGTGACTGAAGCTCAAGGAAGTTCTGGTTAGCCTTGAGGTCGGGGTATTGCTCGACGCTGACAAGGAGTCTCGACAGTGCGCCCGACAGCTCGTCCTGCGCCGCCTGGAACCTCGCGATGTCTTCCGGCTCAAGGTCCGTCGGGTCGAGAGTGATGCCCGTGGCTTTGGCGCGTGCGTTGACGACATCTGTCAAAGTGCTGCTCTCGTGCTCGGCGTAGCCTTTCACCGTGGCCACGAGGTTCGGGATGAGGTCGGCCCTGCGCTGATAGACGTTCTCGACCTGCGCCCATTGCGCCTCGACGCTCTCCTGCTTCGAGACCATGCCGTTGTAACTGTTCTTAATCCAACCGAAGATTGCCAAAACTGCAACTACGATTACTACAATCCAAATGATTTTTTTCTTGTTCATTTTTTTAGGTGTTTTGGGTGATTAGGTAATTAGGTGTCTGAGGTGTTTAAGGAGTTTGAGGTGATATAGTTGCCAATATTCCTTTAAACTCCTCAATCTCCTCAAATTCCTACTTCATACTATTAAAGTTTCTCTTGATAAATTCACTTAACTCTTTGCCTTTCAATAAGTTCTTTGAAAGTCTTGCGAGGTCGTAAAGCTGGCTTATTGCGGCTTTACGTTCGTCTTCGTTCTTTTCGAGCAATGTCGCGATTGCCGGGTTGTTGGTGTTGAGCATCAACGTGTAGTTGTCGGGCATGTCGCCCCACATCGCCATTCCGCCCATCTGGTTCATCTCCTTATAACGGCGCATCCATTCGTTTTGGATGATTTCGACAGGCGCACTCTCTTCGTCCATCGTGCTGAACTCGACGTTGAAATGCACCTTGTCAATGATGTCTTCAAAGGCTTTCTTTACGTCTTCCTTCTGCTTGTCATCGAGCTTGGATTCTTTCTTATCTTCCTCTTTCTCAATGAGTTTGTCGATGGTGTTGGAGTCAACGCGGGCGAAAGATGTGTGCTCGAATTTCTGCTCGAAGTTGCTGATGAAGTGTGAGTCGAGCATCCCGTCGAGCATCAGGACGTTGTAGCCGCGAGCCTTGGCGTTCTCGATGTTGGTGTATTGCTCGTCTTGATTTGTCGCATACAGATAAACCACGTTGCCGTCTTTGTTTTTCTGCGTCTCCTCAATGAGTTTCTTGTATTCCTCAATGGTGTAATGTTTCCCGTCGGTGTCTTTGAAAAGCATGAATTTCTCGGCTCTCTCGAAGAACTTCGGGTCGGTGATCATTCCGTAGGTGATGAAAATCTTGATGTCGTCCCATTTCTTCTCGTAGTCCTCGCGGTCTTTCTTGAAAAGCTCCTCGAGTTTCTCCGCCACCTTTTTGGTGATGTACCCCGAAATCTTCTTCACGTTCTGGTCGTTCTGCAGGAATGAGCGGCTGACGTTCAGCGGGATGTCGGGCGAGTCGATGACGCCGTGGAGCAGGCTGAGGAAGTCGGGCAAGATGCCTTCAACAGAATCGGTCACGAAGACCTCGTTGCAGTAAAGCTGGATCTTGTTGCGTTGGAACTCGTATTTGTTGCTTATCTTCGGGAAGTAAAGGATGCCCGTGAGGTTGAACGGATAATCGACGTTCAGATGGATGTGGAACAGCGGCTCGGTGAAGTTCATCGGGTACAGGGTGTGATAGAAATCATCGTATTCCTTGTCTTCTATCGAGCTTGGCGACTTCTTCCAGAGTGGCGCCACCTCGTTGATAATCCATGGTTTCTCTACTTCCTTGGTCTTCTGCTTGCCGTCCTTGTCGGTCTCGCCTTCGATTGGCTCCTGCACTTTCTTCGTGCCGAACTGAATTGGCGTTGACATGAATTTGCAGTATTTATTCAGCAGTTCGCGAATCTTGCTTTCTTCCAAGAAATCGGCGCAGTCGTCCGAGACATAAAGGATTACGTCTGTTCCGCGGTTGCCTTTCATGATGGGGCTCATCGTATATTCCGGCGAGCCGTCGCATTCCCAGATGACACCTTTCTCATCGGCTGTTTGCTTGTATGACTTTGTAATCAACGAGACTTTTGATGAGACCATGAACGCCGAGTAGAAGCCGAGGCCGAAGTGTCCGATGATGTTGGCCGACTCCGCCTCGCTGTTTGTCTTGAATTTCTCGACGAACTCCGTGGCGCCGGAGAATGCGATTTGATTTATGTATTTCTCGACTTCCTCTTCTGTCATGCCGATGCCGTTGTCGCGCACGGTGATGGTCTTTTTCTTCTTGTCAACCTCAACGTGAATCGTCAGGTCGCCGAGGTCGCCGGTAAATTCGCCGGCGGAGGCGAGGGTCTTCAACTTGCTTGTGGCATCGACTGCGTTGCTGATTATCTCACGCAGAAATATCTCATTTTCAGAATATAAGAACTTTTTGATTACCGGAAAAATGTTCTCGGTTTTTACTCCAATAGATCCTGTTTGCATGATATTTATTTTTTTTGAATATACGTAATTACAGAAAATTTGTTGCATGGTTTTCAAAAATTGTGCCAAAAACATCATGTTTTTTCAACTGACAAAATGTCGTGAAATGGATGTCAAATATACACTGCATGGCTTGACGAAAACATGAAAAAGTTTTCACCATTTTCACACGTTTCAGAAATAAAGTGTATCTTTGCCGCAAAAATCAAATATAATTTCAAAGGTATGGCAACTATGACAATTCACTACGATGCAAGAAACAAGGACGCGCGGTTTCTCGCAGACTTTATAAGGTCACTTTCGTACGTGACTGTTGAAGAAAGGACAGAAAAACCGACGAAAAACGCACTCGACAGGGCTGATGATGACATCAAGGCCGGAAGGGTTTACAAAGCGAAGGATGGACATGACCTTATCGAACAATGCCTAAAATAGCGAGATACGAAATTGAATATACCGGCTGCTTCAAAGATGATGTCAAACGGTTGAAACGGAGAGGGTACGATATGGAACTTTTAGCCGCCGTCGTTGATTTGCTGCGCTTCGATGGAGTCTTGCCGCCACAATATAAACCACATAAACTAACTGGCAAGCACAATGGCAAATGGGAGTGTCACATCAAACCTGATTGGCTTCTCGTTTGGAAGCAGGAAGATGACAGGCTTATCATGACAATGACTAATACTGGCACGCACGCCGATCTATTCAAATAATCTGTGTGATGGAAAACTTTTTTGAGAAACTGAACGCATCGCTTCAGGACGGCTCGATGGTGAAGATGACGCTGTCGAAGCCGGTGTCTAAAAACAATGAGTTACGTAATGTATATGTGAAGCCTATATTGTTGAAAAACAATAAGATGTTTCAGTTTGTGTTCCGCTACGAACGCCGTGACGAGACAAAGAATTACGATGCGGTTCAGACGATGGAACAGATTAATAGTCTTGTCCCCGATGTCTTTCAAAACGTCTCGCTTTTCACCATTTCCGAAGATATTATGTTGCTAATCAGCAAGAAAGGAAAGCCTTCGTTGGTTTGCAAGCCGGTGAAGGAACAGCGCACGCAGGACCTGAGCCATGACCATGAGAAGATGCGCCTCATCGACCCGACGAAGCCGTGGTGGTTCCTGCTCGGACTCACGACACGCGAAGGGAAGGTCATCGCCGACATGCAGCACAAATTCAAGCAGATATGCAAATACGTGGAAATCGTTGACGGCGTGATGAAAAACGCTAAGCTCGGCGACGAGGTCCACATCGCCGACATGGGCGCGGGAAAGGGCTACCTCACTTTCGCGCTTTATGAATATCTCACCTCGAAATACGACAAGAAGATTGTGATGGAAGGCGTTGAAATCCGTCCCGATTTGGTCTTGAAAATCAACGATATAATCGAGAAATGCGGCTTGAAGGACTTCAGGTTCGTGGAAAATTCGATAGAGAATTACAAACCAGAGAAACTCGATGTCCTCATCGCGCTTCACGCCTGCGACACCGCCACCGACGACGCTATATTAATAGGTGTGCGCAACGACGCGAAACTGATAATCTGCGCCCCATGCTGCCACAAGCAAGTCAGGCGGGAGATGGAGAAGTCGGGCAGGACCGACGCCGTCACGCGGTTCGGCATCTTCCTCGAACGTCAGGCGGTCATGGTCACCGACGCCGTCCGCGCCTTGGTGCTCGAATATTGCGGCTACAAAACCAATGTCATGGAGTTCATCGAGATGGAGGACACCCCGAAAAACGTGCTTCTCGTCGGAAGGAAAAGCGAAACGCCTGTTGACAAAGTCTCTATCTCAAAGCAAATCAGCGACTTGCTCGAAAAATACGGCATTGCCGAGCATTATCTGTGGAAGAGGATGTGGAGAAATCACATCATCTGAATCACGCAGTCGCGAGTCTTTTCCCTTTTTACTTTTATCAATACGTGCTTATATTTGTGATTTCCGGTGCGTGAGGATGCAATTTTCCCACGCAAGAAGGCGGAAAAACATAGATATAAACGTATAATGATATTACATACTTTGTGTAATTATTGGATTGTCCTTTATATATTTTGTGATAAAATTTGTATTTTCTTTGCAAAATGAAAATTGAAAATAATTTGAAATTTGAAAAAAATTAAAGATAGTCTGTCAGATTTCGCGACCTCGCCCCCTCTAATGGAAAAAGGTTTTAGTATGGAAGAGATTCATATCGGCAAGAGAATACGTAAAAAAATCGATGAGCAGGGTCGCAGTGTGAAGTGGTTCGCGGTTAGGTTGGGGTGCGGTCGTGACAACGTGTATAAGATTTTCCAGAGGAGCAGTATCGACACGAATCTGCTTTTGCGCATTTCGATGGTGCTGGGCTGTGATTTTTTTGAGGAATATTCGAAATTGGTAAAAAATTATAAATCTAAAACCGACGGGCCGGATGGGATATAACGCGGCGGGAAAAAATGAAAACAGGTATCAAATTATTAACGATTACGATGGTCTGCATGGCGATGGCGTTGTGCGTATCGTGCAAGAAAAACAATGACAAATCGAGCGGCGGCAATACTGGCGGCGGTAATGGCGGCGGAACAATTGCCGGCCACGAGTACGTTGACCTCGGCCTCCCGAGTGGCACGCTGTGGGCCACGTGCAACGTGGGCGCGAGCAATCCCGAGGATTACGGAAGTTACTTCGCATGGGGCGAGACATCAACTAAAAGTATCTATGACTATTCAAACTATAAATGGTGGACGGAAGATGGTTATATAACCAAGTACTGCAATGATGGCCAGTGCGGGCATTGGGATAACAAATTGGTGCTTGAATCTTCGGATGATGTAGCTCACGTGAAATGGGGCGGCAGCTGGCGAATGCCGACAAGAAAGGACTTCGATGAACTAATGAATAATTGTAAACGCGTGCGGTCTGCACTGAAAGGAGTTAGTGGGATTAATATCACAGGGCCTAACGGAAATAGTATCTTCATGCCTGATGGCGGCTATTACTCTGGTTATGGTGGTATCCACGAGGAAGACTGGAGCGGTAATTATTGGTCAAGTTCGCTCTTCTTCGATGATCCGTCTTGTGCGTGGTTTTTTAAAACCCCTCATAATAAGGTGATTGGTACAAACCGAGATACCGGGATGAATGTCCGTCCGGTTTCCGACAGATAGGAGCTGTTTTAAGTCTGCCGGAAACGTGCAGACGGGCGGTGTAGAGACGGGGCACCGCCAGCAAGGGCGCGTGGGCTTGTCGCAATCGGTATAATACATCAACAAGCCTCGTTTCGCTTAACTGCGGAGCGGGGCTTGCTTTTTTAGTCTTTAGTCTTTAGTTTTTAGTTTTGAGAGTGGAGAGTGGAGTTGGCTGGCGCATCAAAAAACTCCACTCTTAACACTCCACTCTCAACACTTTATAAACTTTACAAACTTTATGAACTTTACAAACTTTTTACTATTTTTGCAGCCGAAAAAATGATAGCGTTATGAAATACCCCATCGGAAGACAGACATTCAGCACACTCATTGAAGGCGGTTACGTCTATGTCGATAAGACCGACCTCGTTTACAACCTCGCGCAGAAAGACATCTGCTTCCTGTGCCGCCCGCGCAGGTTCGGGAAATCGTTGTTAATATCAACATTAGAAAGTTATTTTAAAGGAGAAAAAGACTTGTTCAAAGGGTTGAAAATTGAGGAGTTGGAAAAGGAATGGAAGCAATATCCTGTGTTTCATGTCGATTTTGCACAAGGCGGTTACGAGGTCGAAGGCAATTTGCAGAAAGAGATTGATAACCGTCTCACGCAGTGGGAACATCAGTTGGGAATAGAGAAAAACATTGACAAATTGGGTTCAAGGTTCTCTGAAATTATCGCCGAAGCACACCGGCAGACCGGCCAGAAGGCTGTCGTTCTCATTGATGAGTACGACAAGCCGCTGCTTGATGTGCTGATGGAGTCTATGGAGCAGGAGAACCGCGCCGTGCTGAAGGAGTTCTACGGCACTTTCAAGGTCGCCGATGAACACCTCCGCTTCGTGCTTCTCACGGGTGTCACTAAGTTCTCGCAAGTCAGCGTGTTCAGCGGCTTTAACCAGCCGGAGGACATCAGCATGAAGAGCGATTTCGACGCGCTGTGCGGCATCACGAAAGACGAACTCGTAAACTATTTCGATGAGGAGATAGGGAAGATGGCCGATGAACTGGAATGCACCAAGGAAGAGATGTATTACTATTTGAAGAGACAGTACGACGGCTATCATTTCTCCGAAAAGATGATAGATGTCTTCAACCCGTACAGCGTGCTCAACGCATTGAACGACAGGAAACTCGACGATTATTGGTTTGCGACAGGCACTCCGACATATCTCATGCGGCTGCTCGACCGTGGCAAGACCAACATGCAGGAGATAGTGAGTGGGAAGTACGACAAAAACTATTTCATGGACTACAAGGCCGACACCGAAGACCCATTGGCCATGATATACCAAAGCGGCTACCTCACAATCAAAGGATATGACAAGATACGGAAACAATATCAGTTAGACTACCCGAATGACGA
Organism: Bacteroidales bacterium; assembly: GCA_045600605.1. GTDB lineage: Bacteria > Bacteroidota > Bacteroidia > Bacteroidales > F082 > Limimorpha. The sequence continues at coordinate 9,037 of JAZRYG010000025.1, read as the reverse complement.
GGTTAGAAACGGTTTCATCACGCTTCTCGCGAACGATTACTGCGGTCGCAGGAACGACACAAAGAACCTTGTCTTGGACATCAACGACATGCTCCGGCAGTGCCGCCTCGATGATATGCGCGACGCGCTCTCGGGATTCTTTGCCTCAATACCTTACAACGCCAACTACCAGGAACGCGCGTGGAGCTACGAGAGCCACTATCACTACACATTCTATCTAATATTCAGACTTCTGTCGTGCTACTCGACATTCACGGAGAAAGCGAACTCCCGCGGTCGTGCCGACATGGTTGTTGAGACAAACGACTACGTCTATATCTTTGAATTCAAACTCGACGGCACGGCGGAAGAAGCGTTGAAACAGATTGATGACAAAGGCTACGCCGAGCCATACGCCGCAGATTCGAGAAAACTGTTTAAGGTTGGAGTCGTGTTCTCGTCAGAAAAGCGGAATATCACGGAGTGGAGAGTGGTTTAAGTCTTTAGTTTTTAGTCTTTAGTTTTGAGAATTGAGAGAAATCCGACGGTGTACGATTGTTGAGGCGCGCCGAGGGATTGCTCCACTACGCTTTGCGATTTACCTACGGGAAAAGGTCGAAAAATGTAAATGTATGTGTATAATAATTTTACACACTTTTCTTGAAGTTTTTTTGGAAGCCATTGAGAAAAAATCATATTTTTGCAAATTTATTGCATAATGAGTTTTTATGATTGCGAAGTTTTTTAGAATTATTTCTGTAATAATTTGTTTTTCAAGTGTTTATACTCTGTCGGCGCAGGTGCGGCAGGTCGGCGTGGTAGTCGAGATTAATTCAAATGGCAAGACTGTCTCCGGCGCGAGCATCGAAGCTGTCTCGTCGGATGACGTGCAGCCTGCCGTCAGCGGCAATGACGGGGTCTTCATCCTGAATTTCGCCAAGAAGAAGAAAGGCGACGTGGTGTATAATCTCCGTGTTTACAAGTCGGGCTACGAGGTGGTGAACACCAGACAGATCAATGACGGAGTGGTTCTCACCGATCGCGACACGCTGAAGATTGTGCTTGCGCCGCCTGCGAAACTTGCCGAGGCGCGCGCGAACTACTACGAGATCTTCGACAACTACCAGGTCGGCGTCTATAAGAGACAGGTCGAGAGCCTGAAGGCGCAGCTCGCGGGCAAGGAGATAACGCTCGCCGAATACGAGGAGCGTGTCAGGGTAGCGGAGAATGACCTGAAAAACGCCAACTCGAAAATCGCGGACTATGCCGACAGGTTCTCGAGGATTAACAAAGACGAAATGGACTCGGTGAGCCGTCACGCATTCAACGCTCTCGACAACGGCGACATCGAAGGCGCGTTGAAGGTCTATTCCGACTTCAACTCCCTCGAACGACTGTCGCTCAAGATCGACCAGCGCAACGAGGCCAACGCCTCCATCAGTGAGCTGATTCCCGGGATGTATGAGGAGATAGAGCTGCGTATGCTCGTCGGCGGAAAGGAAAACCGGCGGATCGTCGGACAGATGTACGATAAGATCGTCGAGTCGGACACGACAAATGCCATTTACATCCACGACGCGGTGAGGTTCTTCGACGAAGAGATCGACATCGACAAGGTCATCAGCTACGGCAGGATGGCCGAACGGAACAGCGACCACCAGTTCGCCCTGGCCTCCATCTTCATCTATCTCGGCAGAGCTTATATGGAAGCCAAGGATTTTGACAAGAGCAGGCTGTATTTTGAGAAGTCGATGGCTATCATCGATGCCGAAAAGAAGAAAGGCATGGACGAGAAGTTCTACCTGCACAAGATGAACTACCCTTTGCACGCGCTCGGCATGATGTACTATAACGCCTGCGAATACAAGGACGCGGAGCAGACATTCAGGAAGGCCATAGAGGTCAGACGGCGGCTCTCGGAGATCGACTCCGCCTACGACGACGAATACGCCAACTCGCTCTCGGCACTCTCCGTGATCCTGTGCGACCAGCTGAAGTACGACGAGGCGATGGCGGCCATCGACGAGGCGATAACGGTCTTGAGACGCACGTACCAGAACGACCCGAAGGAGTTCGCGACGCTGTTCGCCCATTTCCACACGCTGAAGGGCAACATCTGCATGGAGATGGATGATTTCGCAATGGCTAAGGAAGTCTATGCCGAAGCATTGTCTATCTATGAGGACACCGATCTGCCCAAAGGCGAATACAGGCTGTATATGTATGCCAATAGGCAATTCGCCAAAGCCGAGTGGCTCCTTAAAGAATACGACGAGGCGGCAGTGGTGTGCGAACGCGTGGTCAGATTCTACACCGACAACAACGACAAAGGTGTGCTCGACGTGGACCTTGAACTCGCCGAAGTGCTTTACGGCAACGTGCTCTACAGAAAAAAAGACTATGAATCGTCGATAATCCATTTTGAGACGGCTAAGGACATAATGGAGAAATCGTGCGGGAAGGTGATGAAGCTGAGGAAGGACCTGCCGAATTGCTACGCTTGCATCGGCATGACATATCTCGCGATGAATGACAAGGAAAAAGCGGAGAACGCCTACCTCAACGCCTACGCGAAGGCGAAGGAACTGTACGATGAAGACCACGACGGACATCACGAGCTCTTTGAGAAGGTGTGCGTCGAAATGTCGAAGTTCTATAGGAGGATAGGAAAGAAAAGGACGGCGAAGAAGTACGAGATGATAGGCGAGAAAGTCAAAAGGCTGAGAACTGAAAGTTGAGACGTGTGTTGAAATAAAGTTGCAGAGCTGAAAGGTGAGAAGGAAAAGGATGAAATATTTTAAGTCGCTGTCCGACAAAGAGTTGCTTGAGGCAGTCATGAATAATGACGAAGACGCCATCGAGTACCTCCTGTTTTATCGTTGCGACAAGCTCTTCTCCTTCATCATCAGGCGCACGTTTTCATCAAACGTCAAAAAAGAGGAGCTGATAACTGAATTTTATTTATTTTTGCACAAAAATGGATGGGCGAAGCTGAGAAAATTCAATTTCCTTTCCAGCCTTGACACTTGGCTGTCAACGGTTTTGGTGAGATTTTTTGATGAAAAGAAGAAAGATGTCGCCGTATCCGACGAGAGAGCGACCTTGCTTGACGATAACATCATAAAATATGAGGAGGACGATGCGCATCTGATGCGTTTTGAACTCCTCGATGCCATCAACAGCATCGAAAACGCGAGGTATAAATACGTTCTTTTGTCGGAATGGAAAGGCATGAAATCTGACGAGATTGCAAGGTCTATGGGAGTCAGCATCGAAAATGTCTATACAATCTCGAAAAGGGCGAAGGCCGAATTGAAGAAATTAATTGACGGGAGATATGTCAGAAAAAACGGATAAGCTGTCGGAAGAGTTGCTGGCCCGTTATCTCGACGGACTGACCAACGAGGATGAGAAAGGCCTCGTCAAGGCGTATTTCGCGTCTGACGAGAAGGCCTTGGAGGAGGCTGTCGAGGCGAGCCGCGCGATGGCGTTCCAGAAAATGGCGGTGGAACGGTTCTCCGAGATGGCCTACGACGTGGTCGTCCGCCGCCTCGTCATGGACGGCATCATCGACGCGAATGCGAGACGCAAGAGACGTGTGGCCTGCCTGAGCGCGTTGTTCGCGACAGCACTGCTCGTTTTCGTCATCTGCTGGCTCGTCTTCAAACCCTTGGACATCAAAGTGAACGTGGCCGAAGACACCGAATATTCCATCCCGTCGCTCCCGTTCGAGTCGGGCGTAGTCACATACAGCATCAACGGCAACGAACCCGTCAAAGTGCCGGTGAACAGGACAAACACGACAATCCTGATTGAAAACATACCTTTCGGCGACAAATACAAGACAATGCATCTCGTCCTTGAATCATCTGGCTATCAAACTGTTGACACGACGATGAAGATGAAGAAATCGTTGACGCTGCCGTTGCGTCGCGACAACAGCCTCGGCGTCATCTTCGGCAACGTCATCGACGAGCAGGGGAGACCTGTCGCCGGAGCCGCTGTCATCGTGCAGGACATCAAAACACTGACCGACGAGACCGGCAGCTTCCGTCTCGACATCCCGATGGCGAAGCAGATGGAGAGCCAAAGAATGACGATTTGCAAGGACGGCTTCGATCTCTGGAACGGAACATATCGTCCGTCAAGCACTTGCGGCTGGAACGTCGTGTTGAGACAGCATTAGCTCACGTTGTTTTTCATGGCATTTAAAATATTTTCAAAGTTGGGAGTCATTATCAAAAAAATTGTATCTTTGCAGTTTGAAAAAATGAATTTATCAACTTAAAAATTAAAAATATCATGCAAAACACCAAAGACATTGACTGGGGTTCACTCCCGTTCGGTTATCTGAAAACCAACTACAACGTCCGCTGCTACTACCGTGATGGTGAGTGGGGCGAGCTTGAAATCTGCTCGGAAGAGACAATCAACATTCACATGGCGGCCACATGCCTGCACTACGGTCAGGAGGCTTTCGAAGGTTTGAAGGCTCACCGCGGCGTTGACGGCAAAGTCCGCATCTTCCGCATGGAAGAGAACGCGAAACGTCTCGAGACATCATGCGACGGCATCTGCATGCCACGTTTCCCGATGGAGAAGTTCAAAGAAGCCATGATTAAATGCGTTCAGGTCAACAAGGAGTTCGTCCCGACATACGAGAGCGGCGCGTCGTTGTACCTCCGTCCGTTGCTCATCGGCACAGGCGCCCGCGTCGGCGTGAAACCGGCCGATGAATATCTGTTCGTCGTGTTCGCCACACCGGTGGGCCCGTACTTCAAGGGCGGTTTCATGGCAAACCCATACGTCATCACACGTAAGTACGACCGTTCGGCACCTCTCGGAACAGGTATCTACAAGGTCGGCGGCAACTACGCGGCATCATTGCGTGCTCATACAGAAGCCTGCCACGGAGGCCAGTACGCATGTGAGTTCTATCTTGACGCAAAGGAAAAGAAATACATCGATGAAGCCGGTGCAGCTAACTTCTTCGCTATCAAAGACAATACATACATCACTCCAAAATCAACATCAATTCTTCCTTCAATCACCAACAAGAGCTTGATGCAACTCGCAGAAAGCCTCGGCATGAAGGTCGAACGCCGTCCGATCGCCGAAGAAGAACTCGCCACATTCGAGGAAGCCGGCGCATGCGGAACAGCAGCTGTCATCAGCCCTATCTCACGCATCGATGACCCGGATACAGGCAAGTCATACCAGTTCGGTGACGGCAAACCCGGCCCGTGGAGCCAGAAGCTTTACAACAAACTCCGCGGCATCCAGACAGGCGCAGAGAAAGATGAGTTCGGCTGGAACACAGAAGTGGAGCTTTAATTAACCTAATGTCAATAATTTAATCAAAGAAAAGATGAAAAAACTTTCATTACTCGTATTAGGACTCGTGGCGGGCTTCATGGCAAGCGCGCAGATGTTCGTATCGACGGAACCTGCAAACAGGAACGTCGTCATTGAAGAGTTCACAGGCCGTAACTGCGGCTACTGCCCTGACGGACACGCCATTGCAAACCAGATCTGCAACAACAATCCTGGCCGGGTGTGGGCTGTCAACGTTCACGCCGGCGGCTATGCTCCGACAAGTTATCCTAACTTCAACACGGAGGACGGCAACACCATCCACGGTGGTTTCTCTATCAGTAGTTATCCGACAGGTGTCGTCAACCGTTCGACATCATCCGGCCAGAGCCGCAGCGCATGGAACGGCCTTGCATCCCAGCAGATGGCACAGGCTTCAGAGCTTAACGTCGGCGGTCAGGTCGTCATCAACCCGGAGACACGTGAAGCCAGCATCACAGTTGAGGTCTATTACACCGGAAACAGCACAGAGTCAACGAACTATCTCACTGTCTATATGCTTCAGGACAGCATCTGGGGTTCACAGAGCGGTGGCTCTTCAAACCCGTCGCAGTGGGTCGGCGGTCAGTACTGCCACATGCATATCCTCCGCGATGTGATCGGCGAGAGCGCATGGGGCGACCCGATTTCTCCTACAACAGCCGGCACGCTCATCACAAAGGAATACACTTACGCAATCCCGGAAGTCATCGGCTCACCAAACGGTGTTGACGTTGACATCAATAATGTTCATTTCCTCGCTTTTGTCTGCGCGAGAACAACAAACACCCCGGCACGTAATATCCTTTCAGCCAACATGCTTGAGGAGTCACAAGGTACTGACGAGCCTATCTATCCTATCATCAAGAGCGTCAGCCAGCGTGCGGTGGCAGCCTGCACTCAGGTCAAGACATTCGATTTTAACCTGTTGAACGGCGGAACGGATGTCCTCACATCAATCCAGTATAATGTTGAGATTGCAGGTGCTGTTTCGGAATTTGAATGGAACGGCAACCTCGAACCGAAATCAGCAGAGTCAGTTTCCTTCGAGATGGAACTTCCTTTTGGGACACACGCCGGCAAACTCACCATCGTGAAAGCTAACGGTCAGGATTTTCCTTACGAAGTCAATTTCACTGCGGTTTGCGAAGAATGGACTGAAACAGAGCCGATTGAAGGCGAGACGACGAGCATGAAGATTTACATCAACCAAGATCAGTTCGGCGAGCAGACCACATGGACACTCGTCAACTCACTCGGTGAAGTCATCGCTGAAGGCGGCCCGTATGCACACCTCATCACATCAGGCGGCACACAGCTCCATGTCGAGACAATCGAAGACGTACCGACAGGCGCGGACTATCTGTTCACCATCTACGATGACAACGATAACGGTATCTGCTGCGCTTACGGCGATGGCTGGTACAAAATCAAGGTTGACGGCACTACCATCATCGGTGAAGACCAGGACAACGGCGAATTCGGCGAACAGGCATCAGAACTCATGAGGATTAACAGGAAGCCGAGTGCAGTAGGCGAGAACGACATGAGAGGCTTGAAGGTTTATCCTAACCCTGCCAACAGCTCAATCTTCGTGGAAGGCGAGAACATCAAGACTGTTGAGGTTTACAACTCACTCGGTCAGATGGTCGCCAACGTTGAAGGCTCAGCCAAGACGTCGGTCAATGTTGCATCATTCGACAATGGCGTTTATTTCGTCAAGGTCGTCGCCAACGACGGTACAGTGAAGACACAGAAAGTCGCTATCGCAAGATAGTTGATAGATAAGAGAGACTGGCGCACTAAGGTGTCTCAGTCCATTATTATTAAACCGTAGAGACGCGGCATGCCGCGTCTCTTTTTTAATAACAGTCTCTTTTTTAATAACAGCGTTCCTGTCCGAGAAGCGGAACATCACGGAGTGGTTTTAGTTTTTAGTTTTTAGTTTTTAGTTTTTAGTTTGGAGAGTTGAGAGTGGAGAGTTGGGTTTTGTTTTAGTTTGGAGTTTGGAATGTATTATGGCTAAATTACACCTTATTAATATTGGTGTTTTTTTTGAAGTATGTGGGTTGATTGTAAAAGGTTGGTTGTTATATTATTGATTATCAAACATTTGTAATAAAATTAAAAATTTTTTGTAAAAAATTATGGTTTTTGGTGAACATATTGAAAAAAGTTGTAATTTTGCACCCCGAAAAAGGTAGTAAATGTTGCCTCATTTACAAATAGTAAGGGACCTGATAAGTTAAACGTGAAAGGTTTCTTCATCGCGAAACGTTCGGAATATATCTTCGCGGTGTGTTTAGAAAGAGAGCGATGAAGGGATTTGTCGCGAAGAAGTCTTGAACTAAGACTTATCACTCCTTGCTATATGTGATTGCCAGTCACAGATTTTCTATCGATTTCACGAAAAAATTGAGTAAAGGCCGAAAGCCTTGAAGAGTTTAATAACAAAATTAAAAATTTAAACGCAATTAAAGAATGCCAACAATTCAACAGTTAGTCCGCAAGGGACGTCAGAAATTGGAAGACAAGAGCAAGTCTCCTGCCTTGGATTCTTCGCCACAGCGCCGCGGTGTGTGCGTCCGTGTTTACACGACCACACCTAAGAAGCCTAATTCGGCCATGCGTAAGGTCGCGAGGGTTCGTCTGACAAATCAAAAGGAAGTCAACGCTTACATTCCGGGTGAGGGCCACAACCTTCAGGAACACTCAATCGTGATGATCAGAGGAGGCCGTGTTAAGGACCTTCCGGGTGTGCGTTACCACATCATCCGCGGCACATTGGACACAGCAGGTGTCGAAGGCCGCCGTCAGCGCAGGTCAAAGTACGGTGCGAAACGCCCGAAGAAGGGTGCGGCGCCAGCAAAAGGTAAGAAGTAGAACTTAGTAAAACGATTAGGAAATGAGAAAAGCTAAACCGAAGAAAAGAATCATCCTTCCGGATCCGAAGTACGGTGATGTCAACGTCACGAAGTTCGTGAACAACATCATGCTCGAAGGAAAGAAGAACCTTGCTTACGAGATTTTCTACCAGGCGATGGACATCGTTCAGGCTAAGTTGAACGAGGACCCGCTCGAGGTTTGGAAGAAAGCGTTGGCGAACGTCACACCACAGGTCGAGGTAAGAAGCCGTCGTATCGGTGGCGCGACATTCCAGATCCCTTCAGAAATCCGCCCTTCGCGCAAGCAGAGCATGGGCATGAAGAACCTTATCGGCTACGCACGCAAGCGCCACGAGAGATCGATGGGCGAGAAGCTTGCAGGCGAGATCATGCAGGCTTACAAGGAAGAAGGCGCGGCCTTCAAGAAGAAAGAGGAGATCCACAGGATGGCAGACGCCAACAAGGCGTTCTCACACTTCAGATTCTAACGAACGACAATATCCCATAAGATGGCTAACGACACGAATAATATGACGACCCTCGACCGCACCCGCAACATCGGCATCATGGCACACATCGACGCCGGCAAGACGACTACGACCGAGCGCATCCTCTATTATACGGGCCGCAACCATCGCATCGGCGAGGTGCATGACGGCGCCGCCACCATGGACTGGATGGTCCAGGAGCAGGAGCGCGGCATCACCATCACCTCGGCGGCCACCACGGTGTATTGGAATCACGACGACAACCAGTTCAAGATCAACATCATCGACACCCCCGGACACGTCGATTTCACCGTCGAGGTGGAACGCTCCCTG
>JAZRYG010000024.1:0-83166 GCA_045600605.1 Bacteroidales bacterium | reverse complement strand
CCACCGAAACCCGACTGCCCGTCCCCCTCTTCCTCTCGGTTGCGGGTGCAAAGATACGGCGATTTTCATTCCTGTCAACACTTTTTGAAAAATTTTTTTCATTTATTTACCGCGCGCTGATAATCAACCGGTTGCAATACGGAAAAAACGGCCGACGCGTCAAAAACGGCCCCGGAAACGCTTGTTTCCGGACTTTTTTGACGCGCAGGACAACGAAAATTACGCCTTTTCCACGCCAAATTACTGAAAAAACGATGTAATGGACCAAAAAATAGGCTGTTAATCTCCGAGCAAACGACAGATGTATCCTACCCTGAAAAATTTGACTCACAAATCGAAGGTCTCCTTCAAAGCTATGCCCTGTGGTCAACATCCAACATAATTTAGACCGACGGTCAACCTTGAACAGATATAAAATTAATAATGGTCACAAATACAAGTTATAACGTTTAACCGAGTCTTTTTAAATAAGGGGTAAAGACACCTGAATCAGAAATGGCATTTACTATACATTAATATAATAGCATGTTTTCGCTCATTCTCCTCCGAGGGGAAAGGTGGCTTCTGCGAAAAGAAAAGAACCACCAAACCAAACGGACAATGGGCCCATGTCCGATTAGCAGTTAAATACGAGACAGTGATCTCACTGACGACCGTGCAATATACGCCAACGGAAGTACCTGTAACATTCGACCAAGCGGTTTGTGGACTTTCACACGTTAGAGTTCGTCCGTGGCAGACAGACAAAAAAAAGCAGCATCGTAAAAAAATGCTGCTCTTTCTTTTTCACACTATCTTACTTTGTTTCTTCGTCAACTATGCCATTGATTTTCTTGTATTCGTTGACGATGCCTTCGTCAACCAAGATACGACCGCAGTATTCGCAGACGATGATTTTCTTGTGAATGCAGATGTCGAGCTGATGTTGTGGCGGAATCTTGTTGTAGCAGCCGGCGCAAGCGCCACGTGCGATACTTACAACAGCAAGGCCGTTACGTGCGCTCTTCCTGATGCGCTTATACGCCGTAAGGAGACGGTCTTCGATAACCGACTCACTCTCAGCCGATTTCACCATGAGAGCCGCTTCCTCCTTCTCCGTTTCCTCGATAAGCGAATTGAGCTCTGACTTCTTCTGCTCAAGGAAATTCTTACGCTCATCAAGTTTCGTCTGCGTATCAGCAAGATTCTTGTTGACATCTTCCATTTTCATCGTGCACTCACGGATCTTCTTCTCACAAAGCGAAATCTCAAGTGATTCATATTCAGCTTCTTTCTGTAATGAATCGTATTCACGGCTATTGCGGACATTGTCGAGCTGCTCCTCGTATTTCTTGATTTTAGCCTGCGTTTCCTTGATTTTGATTTTATAATTTGTGACGTCGGTGTTGAATTTCTTAATCTCCCCGTTGTAATTCTCAATACGAGTCTCAAGACCGGCCACCTCGTCTTCAAGGTCCTGCACTTCCTCAGGAAGCTCACCACGCTGGATGCGAATCTTGTCAATCTTTGAATCAATCTGTTGCAATGTGTAAAGTGCAATGAGCTTCTTTTCAACTGTTACTTCAATCTGTTCTTCTTCGTTGATTTTATTTTCTTGATTATCAGCCATTTATGTAATATTTTGATATTATACGAAATAGTTTATCGAATTTGTTTTCACTTCCGAAATTGAAACCGCAAAATTAGTAATTTTTTTTGAAATAACATCAGCAATTAATTCTTTTGTGAATTGTTCTGTTTCAAAATGTCCGGCATCGACTAAAAGCAACTGTCCGTCGGCTTCAAAGAAGTCGTGATATTTAACATCGGCGGTGACGTAAGCATCTGCTTTACAACGTTTTGCATCGTTAAGCATAAAGAATCCCGAACCGCCACAGACAGCGACTTTCTTTATTTTTCTGTTCAGGAAATCTGAATGGCGAAGAGCTTTAGCGTTCAGATTTTTTTTCACCATAGCCAAAAAGTCACGCTCATCCATTTCTTTTTCGAGTGTCCCGACCATGCCGCCACCTACTTCATCATCGAATTTATTGACAGGTTCGAGGACATGTAAGTCGCTCATTCCCAAACGTTTTGCAAGTTGGCAGCTGACGCCGAGCCTGCTGTTATCAAGATTCGTGTGCATGCAAGCTATTGCTACGTCATTTTTTATCGCCTTAATGACGACACGCTCGATGGTATTTTCCGGACGGAGATGTTTCAACGGCTTGAAAATCAACGGATGGTGACTTATCACAAGATGAAAACCCTTTTCAATCGCTTCATCAATGACCGCTTCCGTAACGTCAACGGCGACTAAAGCTTTGTCAACCAGCATATTGGCATCACCGAGTTGCAGTCCGGCATTGTCCCACGACTCCTGCCATTCCAACGGAGCCATGTCGGTGATACAACCCACAATTTCACTTACTTTCTTCATTCAAAAAATTTTTGGCGAAATTAAATATTTTTTCTGTAAAAAACGAATAATCGAACATTTTTTTCGTTTCTCAATTAATATATGTCGTGATTGAATTTTTTTTGTAACTTTGCACACTTAATAAAACATTATGAGAGTATTCCTGTATCCGCTGTCATTAATCTATTCTTTCGTATTGTACATACGACATAGGTTATTTGATATCAACCTGTTACGTTCGAAAAGTTTCGACATACCAATAATATGTGTCGGTAATCTTTCGTTCGGCGGAACCGGCAAGACACCTCATACAGAATACCTCATCCGTCTTTTGTCGAAAAGCATGAAAGTGGCTGTCCTGAGCCGCGGTTACGGAAGAAGTACAAAGGGCTTTGTCCTTGCTCATGAAGGAGTTACACACGAAGAAATCGGCGACGAGCCGCTCCAATATTTCACAAAATTCCCCGACATCATCGTGGCTGTCGATGAAAACCGCGTGGAAGGCGTGAGGAGACTCATGGGCATGGATATCAAACCCGATGTCATCCTGCTTGACGACGCGTTCCAGCACCGCCGGATAAAACCTGGATATAACATCTTATTAACCGACTATCACAGCCTTTATTCAAAAGACCATCTGACTCCTGTCGGCAATCTTCGGGACATAAAGTCGGAGGCGCGGCGTGCCAATGTCATCATCGTGACGAAATGCCCGGTTGTCATTGACCCATACACGAAAAGAAACATCATCGAGTCACTGAAGCCGAAGCCATACCAGAAAGTGCTTTTCTCGCACATCAGTTTCGATGATTTAGAGCCGCTGAACGAGACTGCCAAGGCAAAGGACCTCGCGCAATGCCGCTCAATATTCATGTTCTGCGGAATCGCCAACCCCTATCCACTCGAGGATTACCTCAAAAGAAAGACTAACACATTGAGTACCATTATCTTCAATGATCACCATAGTTTCACCAAAGAAAACATCAACGCGATTCTTGAAGGCTTCAACAATGTCATTGGAAAGAATAAAATCGCAGTTACGACAGAAAAGGACGCCATGCGATTGACAAATAGTTTAAATCTTTTTGAGAACATACCACTTTTCAGCATCCCTATCAAAGTGCGTTTTCATGAAGATGATGGAGATATTTTTAACAAGGAAATAATTGATTATGTTGGAATTAGAAAAAATTCTTGAGACAGTAGATTTCATCAATTCAGCGACAGGCTCTTTCAGGCCGGAAGTCGGCATAGTGCTTGGTTCCGGTCTCGGCGGATTGACAAAAGACATTGACATTCAACACTCTATAAAATACGAAGACATTCCAAACTTCCCTGTCTCGACAGTGAAAGGTCACGAAGGCAATCTGGTTTTCGGCACTCTCTGCGGCAGAAAAGCGGTCGTCATGCAAGGCCGTTTCCATTATTACGAAGGCTACAGTACTCAGACCATCACATTCCCAATAAGAGTACTGAAACACTTAGGAATCAAGCTGTTAGTGTTATCAAACGCGAGCGGCGGCATCAACAAGACGTTCCGCGTGAGCGACATCATGATAATCACCGACCACATCAACCTGCTGCCGAACCCGCTCATCGGCCCTAACGACGACAGGATCGGTCCGCGTTTCCCTGAGATGAGCGAGCCGTACAACAAAAAAGCCATTGCTTTGGCCGACAAAATCGCCAAAGAGCTGGGGATCAAGGTGCAGCATGGAGTCTATGTCGCCGACAGCGGCCCTTCATACGAGACGCCATCTGAATACAACTACTACGGCATCATCGGCGGCGACTGCGTGGGGATGTCAACGGTGCCGGAAGTCATCGTGGCGCGCCATTGCGGACTGCCCGTCTTCGCCATGTCGGTCATCACCGACCTCGGCGGCAAAGACCTCGCCTGCGAAGTCACTCACGAAGAAGTCATCAACGCGGCCAACGTTGCGGAGCCGAAGATGAGCGCGATACTCAGAGAGATGATGAAAAGGTTTGAAGAGTTGGAGTTAGAAAGTTAATAAAGTTCGTAAAGTTTATAAAGTTCGTAAAGTTTATAAAGTAAAAGAGTTTCAAGTTAAAGAGGAAGGAATGGGGAAAATATATTTCATAACGGATTTTCACCTTGGTGTTCCGACGCTGGAAGACAGCCAGATGCGTGAAAGGAAGCTCATCGCCTTTCTTGATTCAATCAAGGAGACGTGCGACGAGCTTTTCCTCATGGGCGACCTCTTCGACTTCTGGTTTGAGTACAAGACGGTGATTCCGCGCGGGCACGTCAGGCTGCTCGGGAAGCTCGCCGAGTTCATCGACAGCGGCATCTCGGTTCATCTCTTCGCCGGCAACCACGACCTCTGGACGTTCTCCTACCTTCAGGAAGAAGTTGGCATTCAAGTACATAGAGAGCCGGAGGTGATGATGCTTAAGGGAAAGAAATTCTTCCTTGTTCATGGCGACGGACGCGGTCCGGGCGACGGCGGCTACAAATTCCTGAAAAGAGTGTTCGAGTGCAAGTTCAACCAGTGGCTCTTCAGAATCATACACCCTGACTTCGGAATAAGATTGGCGTTGAAATGGTCGCACAACCACCGCGTCATGAAACTCGAGAGAGAAGCCAACGGCAACTATTACGCCGACATCGAGAACACGAGGCTATACAAATACGCGCAGCTTGAGTCGGAGAAAGACCCTTCTATCGACTTCTTCGTCTTCGGGCATCAACACAAGGCGATGCAATACAAAACCGGAAGCCACGCAGTCACCACCGTTGTCGGCAACTGGCTCAGGGACTTCACCTACGCCGAGTTCGACGGGGAGGAAATGAAATTAAAAAACCTCCTGTAAACACCTTTTAAGACAGACTCGTCAAATTAAAATAGAGCAGACTTGTTTCGTTTTTCCCATTTTCCTCTGACTTTTTCAAGAATTTAAAACCATTTTTCAAATAGAACGGAATTGCTTCTTTCAGAGCATCAACTGTAACAAACGAGCAACCTGCACGATTTTCCTGCATATACATGGTTCTAACAGCGTTCAAAATTATTGATCCAATTCTAAAATGTTGATATTGTCTTGAAACACCAAGTCTTCCAATTTTAACAGCAGGATAATCCGAACGATGTTTTCTATGTGGAAATGTTGATTTTATCTTTCTCCACGTTGGCTTGTCACTATCTGGAATTGAAATCTTATCATTTGACAACGAGAAGAACGCCACGACATCTCCATGTTGTTCTATTATATAAGTGACTGAAAGTAAATATTTTGAAAAAAGTTTGGCTTCATTTAACAAAAAATCATTAAGGTCTTGGTTTCCGCAGTCAAAATCTCCGATGACATATTCTTCTCTCAGCCGAAACATTCGCAAATCAGCTGTAAGTTGTGCCATCAGAATTTAAATGTTAACCATGATTTAAAAATTTCCGCATCAGCAAAAATCCTTTTTCTTTCCTCTTCGTTCACTTTCTCGTTTTTCTCAAGTTCAGCGATAAAATCTATTGCATCTTGTCCGTGCAAAGGTGGTGTAGGTGCTATATCTCTTGCCATATCATTTTTTTTAAATTTCCGCAAAGATACACTTATTTTCAAATTTTGTCAAGTGGATTGTCGATGTTTTTTTTAACTTTGCAGAAAAATTTTGAATCGCAAAAATTTATTAATATGGACAAAGTTAAAAATTACATCAAAGAAAACGAAAATCGCTTCTTGGAGGAGCTTTTCGGACTCATCAGAATCCCTTCAATCAGTTCAGAATCAGCGCATAAGCCGGATATGATTAAGGCGGCGGAATATTGGCGCGACAGCATTTTGGCAGCCGGTGCCGACAAGGCGGAGGTGATGCCGACAGAAGGAAACCCAATCGTTTACGGAGAAAAAATCATCGACAAGTCGTTGCCGACGGTGTTGGTTTACGGCCATTACGATGTGATGCCCGTTGACCCAATTGAGCTTTGGAACACCGACCCTTTCGAGCCTGTCATCAAAGACGGTAAGATCTGGGCGCGCGGCGCCGACGACGACAAAGGCCAGGCCTTCATGCACGCCAAGGCTTTCGAGACGATGGTGAAGACCGGCACTCTGACATGCAACGTGAAGTTCATGCTCGAAGGCGAAGAGGAGATCGGCTCCGGCAGCCTCTCGAAATGGATTGAGGAATACAAAGACCTCGTGAAAGCCGATGTCATCCTCGTGTCCGACACCAGCATGATTGCCAGTGACTGCCCATCTATCACCACGGGGCTGCGCGGCCTCGCCTACTGGGAGGTGGAAGTCACCGGACCCAACGCCGACCTGCATTCAGGGCTGTTCGGCGGCGCAGTGGCGAACCCGCTCAACACCTTGTGCGAGATGGTCGCCGGTGTGATGGACAAGAACAACCACATCACCATACCTCATTTCTACGACGATGTCGTTGAATGTTCCGACAAAGAACGCGAGATGCTCAACATGGCACCGTACAACGAGGAGGAGTTCAAGAACTCATTAGGCGTCAAGGCGTTGCGCGGCGAGGAAGGCTACACCAAGATTGAGCGCGTCGGCATCCGTCCGACATTCGACCTCTGCGGCATCTGGGGCGGCTACACCGGCGAAGGCTCCAAGACGGTGCTTCCGTCGAAGGCTTACGCGAAGATCTCATGCCGTCTCGTTCCGAACCAAGACCACGAGAAGATAGGCCGGCTCTTCAAGGAATATTTCGAGAGCATCGCGCCGGATTATGTGACGGTCAACGTGAAATGTCTGCACGGCGGACAGGCTTACGGCTGTCCTATCGACGTGCCGGCATACAAGGCCGCGGAGAAGGCGTTCTACGACACCTACGGCAAGCTGCCCATCCCGATGAGAAGCGGCGGCTCCATCCCGATCATCTCACGCTTCGAGCAGGTGCTCGGCATCAAGTCGATACTCATGGGCTTCGGCCTCGGCTCCGACGCCATCCACTCGCCGAACGAGAATTACAGATTAGACCATTTCTTCAAGGGCATCGAGACGATAGTGGCGTTCTACCAGCACTTCGTTGAGAAATAAGCCACAAATCGCATAAATATTAAGCCCCCAAAAGGTCTTCGTTCAACCTTTTGGGGGCATTTATTTCGAATGTCACATTGTCATTACGGATTCACATGGAAATGTGTTGTGTGGTAAGTCTCCGACGAAGTGGACGGTCGCCAGACGAATTCGAAGTCGCCGGTGAAACCACGGGCGCGCCATAGGTCACGGTCGCAGTTAAGACGTTCCTCGAAGTTATGGATGAACTGGTCGATTGCTCCTTTGTCGGTTGATGTTGCCGCAGGAACCTTGAAAAGTTTATTATAGAAATAGCCATCGTAAGCCTCGCTGACAAAATTTATCAAATCCTGGTCGGAAGTCACACAGAACATACGCCATTCCTGGATTGCACGTGGAGGAGCTGGAAGTGTCACATTCAAGCCATTGTACGATATTTTTGCTGACTGATAATAGTCATTATACTTAAAGAATCCATCGGTGCAACGCAAGAACTCGACGACCACCTCAAAATTTGTATTAAATGAATAATCAGCGTAATCGTAAGAATTCACAATCCAAGTCCAGTATTGCTGCATTGAAATGTCCTGACGCAAGTTGCCAGCCACAATGTCGTGTTTGGAACCAACGAAATGACCTTGCGGGCGTTTGTTAATATGATACTGATACTTCGGATTGGGGTCGTTGTGCCATACCTCCATTTTCAGATCCGGCACCGAAGTGGATACTGATTTACTGATTGACAAGCTGCCTCCGATGTTAAGGCCTGGTTTTTCCGACACATTTATTGCTCCGCTCAGGCCATAGCTGAGTCCTTCGCTGTAGGTTGTTGAAGTCATCGGATTCTGTGGTTTCCAATTGGTGAGGCTTGGTGACGATCCGACTAACGAAGACTCCACCTGGATGCTGTTCAAGTACGGCCCGTAGTAATCTGGATTTTTATTCTTGTCAACCCACCATTTTTCTGGATTATCAGGACCACACTCCAAATAACTACCGTCAAATTCGATATTACGGCAGAAGACGTAGTTGTCTTTATGTTGATTGAGGTCATATACCGACCAAATGGTATAGATTATCTTGCAAGGAACTGTTACGGACCACCCCCAACCTAAACTTGTGAATTTGCTTGGATAGAATGTGACAGGTACATTGAGGGTAATCTCTTTAGCGACTTTTGCCTCCCCTTTGTCACACATTTGCGCTTCGTTAGCATTGGTAATCCATTGCACCAGATCGTCAACCAACAATCCTTTGCGGTATATCGTCATTTCACCAGTTGTACCATGTTGATATGAAATGGAATCGGTGACACCAGTTTCTTGATTGACCACCTCGAAAGCGTATTCCACAGGAAGAGTTGTGCCGAAATCTGTCAAGAAATACGAATCTTCATTATTTATTGCTATCGCCTCATATCTCATATCAGCCAAAACCGGATTGGCTTCAAGAATATGATTGTAATAGTCAAGCCACTCTAATTGTTCCCACACCATATCAGGCTCATAACCGAGTTGTAAGATGGCACTGTATGCATGCACGGATAAATCGGCAAAATCTTGAAGCGTGGGTTGGACATAGACGATGACACCGCCGTCATAGTAGATTTTGGCTAATTGTTTCCATTGTTCAGATGTCATGTTTTGAGCAGATGTCTTGTCAATAACGACCGTACTGACTTTATTACTATTTAAACTGCCCTGTATGTTGACGAAACGCTTACGCAACATATCTAAAAGTTCCGTGCTGTTGCCAGCCATGATAAATGCCGGCACATTTGACGTCACTCGCACCAAGTCGGTCGTGGGTTCGTCAGGCTTTAATTCCGGATCAGCGATGTTTTCCTTCTTACATCCTGACAGAAGCAAAGCAAAAGTTATTGCACATAAAGAAATAAGCTTGAATGTTCTCTTCATTTCGATTAATACTAAATGTGTTTATCTTATTTCTATTCATTGATATTTCTCACGAACTCGCCGTTCTTGAAGTTCTCAATTCCTTTCAGGAGGAACTGTCTGAATGCTTCGACGTCGAGGTTGTAAGAGCGCGGGGCAACGAGAAGCTCGCCGTTGTTACCCATGAGGCAGTAATATGGCTGTGCGTTGGCCTCGAACTTCGACACTTGGAAATCGGCGTTGATGGCACCGAGGGTCTTCTTCACCTTGCCGTTTGCGCCTGTCACCCAATATTCTTCAGGGAGAGTTTTCTTGTCATCAACATAAAGAGCCACAACGACATAGTCGTGTTTCAATATCTTCAGCACCTCTTTGTCGGCCCACACGCTCGACTCCATCTCGCGGCAGTTCACGCAGCCGTGGCCTGTGAAGTCAACGAAGATTGGTTTGTTCTGCGCCTTCGAGCAAGCGAGAGCCTGCTGATAGTCGAAGTAACCGTTTATTCCGTGAGGCAGATGGAGGAAGTCGGCGTAGAGCGGCTCCTCGCAGAGAGCCTCCGTTTCTGTTGCGGTCTCGTTCTGCACCAAAGCACCTTGTTTCGCGAGTTCCTCGTATGTTGCGGCAACGTTGCCGTAGTTGGTGCGTCCGCTCTGTTCGAGGTTAAACTCCATGGTGTTAGCATCAGGCAACATCCACGACATCGCATTGAGAGGCGCGCCCCAGAGACCCGGGATGAGATAAACTACGAATGAGAACACTATAATGCTCATTATCAGGCGACCGAGTGAGATGAAACTCCAGTCCGGACCTTTCTTGAGTTTGATTTTTCCGATGAGGAAGAAGCCGAGAAGCAGGCCTATGGCGATTAAAATATAAAGTGCCATGGTGCGTGTCATGAACGGTTGTTCGGTGGCAGCCTGTGCGGTATCCTGAACGAAAGTGTTCTGTTCGAGACCTTCCATATAGTTGATGACAGCCTCGGAGTTCTCGCGGTCCATCCTCTGAAGGTCGAAATCGACGGTCTGGATTGGAGGGAGATAGCCTGACAACGACTTGAGAGGTGCGCCCCACATTCCGGGGATGAGATAAAACGCGAATGCAAACGACACTATCGCGAGGAAGAGACGGAAGCCTGAAATCTTCGTGACTTCGTCGTCGTTTTTGAATCTGATCTGACCGAGGAGATAGAAGCCGAGCATCACTGCGCAGACAATCCAGATGGCGAGATACACCTCACGGTCGAGAATGCCCCAGTGATAAGTCTGGTCAATGATACTCAGGAACTTGAAGCCGAGTGCGACCTCGACGAAGCCAAACACGACCTTGACGGAATTAAGCCAGCCGCCGCTCTTCGGCAGTCGCTTCAGCATCGACGGGAACAGCGCGAACAACGCAAACGGCAATGCGAATGTCACCGAATAAACCAACATCGTGAGGATTGGCGACCAGAAGTTACCCGACACCGACTCGATGAGGACCGAGCCGACGATAGGGCCGGTGCAGGCGAACGACACGAGCACGAGGGTGAGTGCCATGAAGAACACGCCGCCGAGACCGCTGCCATTCGACTTCTCATCGCTCTTGTTGACCAAAGAACTCGGCATCATGATTTCAAATGCACCGAAGAACGACGCAGCGAACACCATGAACACTATAAAGAATATGATATTCGGAATCCAATGTGTTGACAACCAGTTGAAGATGTTGACGATGCCTTCGTCGCCGCCGCCGAGCCATGTAATGAATATTATGACCGCAATCGGGATGGTGTAAAGGCCGACGATGAAGAGGAAATACATCAGGGCTTTGAAACGTCCCTGCGCCTTGTTCTCACTTCCGTGGAGGAAGAACGACACCGTCATCGGGATCATCGGGAAGACGCAAGGCGTGACGATGGCGGCGAGACCCCACAAGAACGCGGCGATGAGCGAAGCCCAGAGACTCTTTCTTGAGGCGTTGCTCGTGGCAGCTTTAGCCGGTTGATTATCAAGCGTTATCTCAAACTCTTCGACTGTGGGAGGAAGACATTGTCCCTCATTGCAAACCATATACTCGAGCTCGCCTTTGAACACGACAGGTGTCTTTCCAAGCACCTTGACCTTCTGTGTGAAAGTAGCTTCTTTCTCAAAGAAACGAAGCTCCATCTCGAAAACAGGGTCCTGATGTACAATGGCTTCGCTCTCGACGACATCGCCGATTCTTTCATAAACCGTAGTGTCATTGAAATAGAAAGCTGTCGGAATCGGGCCGCCGTCGGGAATGTTTTGTGAATAGACATGCCATCCTGCTTCGATTTCAGCCTTGAAGATGACGTTGTACTCATTGTTACCCAACGACTCTGACGAAAAACTCCATTTTACTGGTTCGTAAATCTGTGCGTACGACACCACAGGGAGCATCATGGCGAAAAACATCGCCAACGTTAATGATAATCTTTTCATTTTATCTGATTTTCAATTATTTACAAATAAAGCCAAAACTTATTTACAAACTGCAAATATGCAAAAAAATTCAATCTAACCCAAATTAATTTCACAAATGCGTGATGTTTTTGCTGTGATTTTGTATTTATCGTCAATGCGGCATCCTGCAATCCACACGATGTCGTCATCTGCATCAGTGACAATCCATGTTGTTTTCTTATGGAACGCAGTGAAATTCAAGTCGTTAAAGAAATCCGACACGAGTTTTGAACCGTGCATTCCGAGAGGCTGGAAGCGGTCGCCTTGCCGCCAATGACGAAGCCTCAACGGAAATTTTATTTTGTCGGCATCGAGCTGCGCGATGTCCGGATTTGACTTTTCTATTTTGAAATCAAGCGACTTGACGAAGACGTCCTGAACTAATTTAACATTTTCGTCATGAAGACTTATTGGAAAAATTTCAATGAAATCATTCTCCACAACAAGCTGATAATCACTTGAATAAAACTCTCTCCCTGATTCAGAATCGATGACCGACATTATCGTTTCGCATTGCGAGAAGCTGAAGCCGAAGCCGCGCGTCCACTCGAAAAGCAGCTGAAGATTGTCTTTTAATTCATCTTTTCTGATTGTATGCAACACACCGACAACGCGCTCGATGCACGAAAGTTTCTCTTTAATCAGCTCTCTATATAATTGATTTTCAGTTGCCAAGCATTCGACTGACTGTCTGATTTTTTCTCGTGCGTCAGGTTTTATCCCGTCAACGACAGGAAGCAGCTCGTGCCTTATCTTGTTTCTGAAATAGACAGTTTCCTGATTGGTGCGGTCTTCGCGCCATCCAATGCCATTCTCGACAGCAAAGTTTTTTATTTCCTCGCGTGAAGCCCACAGCAACGGCCTGACATACAACCCGTTAGCGGGCCGCATAGCCTTCAGTCCCTTGATGCCGGAGCCGCGGAGCAGATTGATGAAAAACGTCTCGATTTGGTCATCGGCGTGATGTGCGACGGCAAGTTTATGAAATCCTTTTTCTTTCAGCAGCTCGTCAAACCAAGAGTAACGCAGCTCACGTGCCGCCATCTCGATTGAAATCTTATGATTTTCAGCGTATTGAATCGTATCAAAATGTTTTACGAAAAGCCTCACCCCCACCCTTTCGGCGTAATCGCGCACAAACCGCTCATCGCCGTCAGACTCATCGCCGCGAAGATGGAAGTTGCAATGTGCGAAAGCGATGTCATAACCGCTTCGGCGCAGAAGCTCAGCAAGAACCATCGAGTCAACGCCGCCGCTCAAAGCGACGAGGACACGCTCATCTTTCCCGATAAGGCAATGACGCTCAATATATTGCTGAAACCTGCCAATCATTTCAGACTTTTAATTGCCCTTCCAATAGTAGATGTAAACGAGCAAGAAGCCGATGGCGAGGCCGATGACACCGCAGATAGTGTACCACATCAGTTTCTTGAGAGGCGACACATCCGGCGACAACGACTCCTCAATCTTCGTCTTCGGGATCACGTCACCGACCAAGATTTCCTCTTTCTCGTCGGGAACGGAAATCTCCGGCTCATCAAAGACCAAACCTGAATTTTTAATCTGTCTGGCGTGACCTTTGAAACGGTATTCAACGCAATAGTTGTTTTCGAGAAGTAAAATAACCGATGTGTCATCGCCTTCTAAACCCTTCGAGTAAATCTTCGCGCGACGGCCGTAGTTCTGTTTCAGGAGAATCTCGTTGTCGTCAACAGTGACGAACGCCGTGACCTCCACATCCTTCGACTCGTCGTCCTGCTCCTTGGCGGAATTGAGATATATGACCAACAGGCTGACCGCCAACGTGCTCAAGTCATCGTGAAGCCCCACAACAACCTGATTGTCAAGAGTTTCATAAAACCAGAAATTCACTTCAGGGTTGAACGAATGCGGATACAGCTTCAGCCATTCCTTGACCAACCCTTCAACTTCGTCTTTCGAGAGACCTTTTATCTTGATGTAATCCATAATTTTATTTTTTCAAACGCCAATCAATCGTCCGTTGTCTGTTGGCTTTTCCGTTTGTGTTGTCTTTTCTCGACAGAGAACCCGAACTTGCCGATTTTATCGCCCAAAGTGTAATATTTCCCATGCGAATATGTTATAAGCTCCGCCTGGTTGAGCTGGAACTGTCCTGTTGACGGGTCGAAATATTTCTCGTCGCCGCTGACGGCCACGACTTCGGCGATGAACATGTCGTGCGAGCCTAACTCCTTGACTTCAACCACTTTGCATTCGATATTCACCGGTGACTCGGCAATCAGCGGGGCGTTTACCACCTGCGCTTTCTCCGGCGTGAGGTGCATCTCCTTGAATTTGTTGTGATCCTTGCCGGAACGCACGCCGCACCAGTCGGTGGCCTTGCTGAGGGCATCGGTGGTGAGGTTTATCACGAACTCTTTGTTTTTCAATATGATGTCATGCGAATGGCGTTCTTTCCTCACGGAAATGTAGCACATCGGCGGGTCGGAGCAGATGGTACCGGTCCACGCGACGGTCACTATATTATAATTCTCAGGGCTGTCGCCGCAGCTGACCATCACCACCGGCAGCGGGTAAAGCATCGTTCCAGGCTTGAAAGATTTCTTCATTGTTAAAAATTTTTGCAAAAATAAAAAAATCCCATCAATGAAGACAGGATTTTTTCACTTTTATTAAGTCTCTATTTCAGATACTTTCAACCTATTCAATCGTCCAGGTCGTGCCTGAATTGAGCAAATCGTCAACGGTCTGAATCTTGGCTTTCGCCGATTCGTTGGCGATGACGTCGGTGAGGCAGTCGTCGTAGGTCGGAGCATCGACGTTGCGGATGACGCCCATCGCCACAGGATATTGAGGCGGCATCATCTGCGCGAGCATCATGTGGATGCCGGTGCTCTTCTCCTTCGCGTCGTGGACGAGGATGTCTTTTTCAGTGATGCCGTTCTCGCCGATTGTGACGACTTCGAGGCTGTTTCCGTTAAGGCGGATACCTTTGTCGCGGTTCTTTCCGAATATAAGAGGCTGACCGTCAACACATTTCACCTGCATGTCTTCGCGGACATCCGGAGCCGTGATGTTGGCGTGGACGCCGTTCGAGAAAATCATGCAGTTCTGGAACACCTCGACGACCGACATGCCGTCGTGGTTCTTCGCCGCCATGCAAGTCTCGGTGAGGTCCTTCGTGTTGATGTCAACGCCGCGTGCGAAGAACTGTCCGCCTGCGCCGATGACGAGTGCGCCGACGTTGAACGGGTCTTCGTATGTCCCCTGCGGAGAGGTCTTCGTGACCGTGCCGCGGAATGTGCAAGGTGAGAACTGTCCTTTCGTCATGCCGTAGATGCGGTTGTTGAAAAGGAGGAGGTTCATGTCCATATTACGGCGGACGGCGTGGATGAAGTGGTTTCCACCGATGGCGGTGCAGTCGCCGTCGCCGGTGACGATCCACACTGAGAGGTTAGGGTTGGCGAGCTTCACGCCCGTCGCGATGGCGCAGGCGCGGCCGTGGATGCTGTGGAACCCGTATGTGTTCATGTAATATGGGAAACGTGATGAGCAGCCGATACCCGAGACGACGACGATGTCTTCTTTTCTTCTGCCGAGTTTCGGGAAAACGTCTTCAACTGCCTTGAGGATAGCGTGGTCGCCGCAGCCCGGGCACCATTTCACTATCTGGTCGCTTACGAAATCTTCTTTTGTAAGATTAATAACCTGATTGTCGATATTTGTGTTTTCCATGGTATTCATTATTTTAAAAGGTCATTAAACTTATCTTCCAACTCCGCCGTGAGGAATGGGAGACCCTGGACTTTGTTGTACTGCTCGTATCTGAAGTCAGGCTGTTTCTCTCTGAGGTAGTTCGCGAACTGGCCTCTATTATTCTCGACGACGATGATTTTCTTATGTCCTGAAAGGACTTCATGTGTGTTCTTCGGCAGTGGCATGATGTGGCGGAAGTGTGCGTGAGCCACCGATTTGCCTTCTTCAATCATCTTTTCTACGACTGAAAGGACAACGCCGTATGTGCCGCCCCAACTGACAACGAGAAGGTCAGCGTTCGGGTCGCCTGTGATTTCCTGTTCGGCGATGTAGTTGGCCACGCGGTTCACTTTCTCCTCACGGAGGTAAGTCATGCGCTCGTGGTTCTTAGGCTCTGTGGTGAGGTTGCCGAGGCCATCGGCTTTCTCGAGGCCGCCGATGCGGTGACGGAGACCTTCTGTCCCAGGCAGTGCCCACTGACGTGCGAGTGTCTCCTCGTTGCGTCTGTATGGCTGATATTCAGGGTCGTTTGCTTTCGCGATAGGAGGAACGATTGCCGGGAGGTCGGCCACTCTCGGGATGCGGAATATCTCCGAGCCGTTGCCGAGTGAGCCGTCTGAGAGCATGATGACGGGTGTCATGTGTTCCATTGCGAGCTTGCAGGCTTCGTATGCTGTGTAGAAACAGTCAGCCGAGCTGCGTGCCGCGATGACGATGAGAGGTGCGTCGCCGTTACGACCGTAGAGTGCCTGCATGAGGTCGCTCTGCTCGGCCTTTGTCGGGAGGCCTGTCGAAGGGCCGCCGCGCTGCACGTCGATGAGGACGAGCGGGAGTTCTGTCATGACCGCGAGACCGAGGGCTTCTGACTTAAGCGAGAGGCCAGGGCCCGATGTCGTGGTGACTGCGAGGCAGCCGGCGAATGCGGCTCCGAGTGACGAGGTGATGCCCGCGATCTCGTCTTCAGCCTGATAAGCCTTGACTTTCAGGTTCTTGTACTTCGTGAGTTCGGCGAGGATGTCGGTTGCGGGAGTGATAGGATACGAGCCGCAGAAGAGCTGACGTCCCGAACGCTCAGCAGCAGCCATCAAGCCCCATGCCGCCGCCACGTTACCCGTGATGTCACGGTATTTGCCTTTCTGAAGGTCGGCCGGTTCGATGCGGTATGTGTTGGCGAAGATCTCCATCGCGTCGGCGTAGCTGTAACCAGCCGCCACGACTTCCTGATTAGCCTTGATGACATCCGGTTTGTTCTTGAATTTATTGTTGAAGTACGCGTTGAGCACGGTGATGTCGCGGTTGAAGAGGTACATCACGATGCCGAGTGCGAACATGTTCTTCGATTTGAGCATGGCCTTGCGGTCCCAGCCGAAGTCTTTCAAAGCCTCGAGTGTCAATGATGTGATAGGGGCCTTGACGAGTTTGTACTGACTGAGTGAGTCGTCCTGTGTAGGATCTGAAGTGTAGCCAGCTTTCTCCAAGGCCTTGTCATTCAACGAGTCGATGTCGAAGATGATTGTCGTGCCCGGCTTGAGCCAGCGCATGTTAGCCTTGATTGATGCAGGGTTCATCGCGACGAGTACATCGCAGAGGTCGCCTGTTGTGTGGACTGGTTTGTGTCCGAAATGCACCTGGAATCCAGATACGCCCGACACTGTTCCTTGTGGTGGACGGATTTCTCCCGGATAGTCGGGGAAGGTGGCGAAGTCATTGCCAGCCAGAGCTGTTGAATCGGAAAACATGTTTCCTGTCAGCTGCATACCGTCGCCGGAGTCACCCGCAAAACGGATGACAACGTGTTCAAGTTCTACAACTTTTGTTCTGTTAGCCATAAGAAATTGAATTTAATTTATTCTTTTATAATTTGTTAGATATTAATTCACAAAAATATGGTCGCCCATAAAAAACCTTGCAAAGGTAATGCTAATTTCGATATGAAAAATTGTTTTTTTCAAATTTATTTTCAGAATCTGAAACATCACCGTTTTTCATGAATATCAATGATTTTATTTAAATTCATTCTAAATTATAAAAAGGCGTTTCACGTATCATCCAATGATATATCTTTGCACAAAATTTTTAAACATTTAAACAAATTACTATGGCTTACAAAATCACAGACAAATGCGTTGCTTGCGGTACTTGCATTGACGAGTGCCCGGTTGGAGCAATTTCAGAAGGTAGCATCTATTCAATTGACCCTGACACATGTGTTTCATGCGGCACATGCGCCGGTGCATGTCCTAACGACGCTATCGTAGAAGACTAATTATTCTTAGTGCATTTTAAACAGAAAAAAGCTCACTTTCGGTGAGCTTTTTTTTATTTTTCAAGCCTTTTGATGTGGCGGCTCAATTCTTCTCCCCACCGCCTTCCATGTTCTCGCGCATCTGAAGAAGCACACGCACGAAAGTCTTCAAGTCTTTTTCGTCGATGCCCTTCACCACATCATTCATGAAATCTATCGCCACAATTGTCGCGGGCGACTCCAAATCGGCGCCTGCTTTTGTAAGTTCAATCTTGTTTATTCTGCGGTCAACTTTATCGACAGTGCGGAAAACCAGATTCTTTTTCTCAAGAGAGTCAATGAATTTCGTGACCGAGTTCTTGTCCTTCTGGATGACTTCCGCGATTCTCTGCTGCGAAATCGACTGTTCTTTCCAGAGCCAATCCATCACAAGAAACTGCTCCGGCGTAAGGTTGATATTGTTCTCATTCAATTTGTCGCTGAAATACTTTTTTATCCTGCTATTCAAGATGTTGGTATAAACGGCGATCTCCTTAATAACCATCATAGGCACCAAATTTATATAATCGCGCAAAGATACTATATTTTTTTAATATAGTCACTGAAATAGGAATATTTTTTGAAACTTCTCACTCCATCGCGTCTCGCTCGAAACGCCGACAGAGGTGCTAAAAACCCCACTCTCAACTCTCAACTCTCAAAACTAAAAACTAAAAACTAAAGACTAAAAACTAAAGACTTAAACCACGCTCCACTCCGTGATGTTCCGTTTTTCTGACGAGAACACAACTCCGACCTTAAACAGTTTCCTCGAATCTGCAGCGTATGGCTCGGCGTAGCCTTTGTCTTCGATTTGTTTCAACGCCTCCGCCGCCGTGCCGTCGAGTTTGAACTCAAAGATATACACGTAGTCATCCGTTTCAACAATCATGTCGGCCCTGCCGCGGGAGTTCGCCTTTTCGGTCAGGACCGTATAGCACGACAAAAGCGTGAATATCAGATACATTGTATAGTGGTAGTGGCTCTCGTAGCTCCACGCGCGTTCCTGATAGTTGGCGTTGTACGGGATTGATGCTAAAAATGAAGACAGTTCGTCGCGGAGGTCATCTGTACGTCCCTGCATGAGCGCCTTGTTTATCGTCAGCGCGAGAGGCTGCTGCACGTTGGTCATCTTGAAGTAATCGTTTGCCAGCAACGCCGTGAAGCCTTTCTTCACCTCGACATTTGGATAATCTAAGGTGTAGAAATAAGTGCCGCCGACTCTCTCATAGCCTTTTATTGTGAGGTAGCCGCTCTGGTAAATCATCGCGAGGGGGTCTTCAACATCGGCCTTGTAGTCCATGAAGTAGCTGCTCTCGTATTCCCCGTTCAGGATCTCCTGCATGTTGGTCTTCCCACGGTCGAGCAGGCGAATGAGGTAGGTCGGGGTGCCGGATTTGAACCAATATTCACCGAGTTTCCTGTCGTTCAATGCATTCAGCACGCTGTACGGGTTGAAGATGTCGAGCATCTCTTCTTTCAACGACTCTTCGTTCCACGTTCCTTCGGAGAAATGATAGCCGTCGTACTGTTTCTTGAGCAACATGTACATCTCGTCTTTCGTGCAGTCGTATTTTTTTGCCATGACTGCTATCTCAGAATCGAAATAGCTCACGAGTTCGTCTTTCGTGATGCCGCACAGCGCGTCGAAATCTGGGTCCATGCTGATGTCCTCCGGCTGGTTGAAACTGCTATTCTGCGAGAACTTGGTGACACCGGTGAGAAACACGAAGCGGAGGTGTTCGTCGGCTGACTTGAACGTGCCGTAGAACTCATTTAAAATATTTCTGTTTTCATTCCTTTGAGATTCCGTCACGGCATCACGAAACGGCTTGTCGTATTCATCAATGAGGACAACACACCTTTTACCGGTCTTCTCATGTGCCATTCCCAACACATCACGAAAACGAAGACCTCTCATTGTCGTATTGAAAAATTTGCCGTATTCCCCTTCCCAAGATTCAAGATACTCGTCCAAGATATTGTACAGTGCCTCTGGTTTTGAATAGTCGCCTTGTGCGAAATCCACATGAAACACCGGATATTGTTTCCATTCTTTCTCCAACTCTTCTATTTTCAACCCTTTGAAAAGATCTCTCTCGCCTTTGAAATAACTTTCCAATGTTGAAATAAGCAGCGATTTCCCGAACCTGCGCGGACGGCACAGGAAGCAGATGTTTTTTTGTGCAAGATTATAAACGAGGTCGGTCTTATCGACATAGACCATGCCTTCCTCAATGAGGGTCTTGAATGTCTGGGTTCCGATGGGGTATTTCATAAATAATGTAATTTTTTCGGCTGCAAAGATAGTAAAAAGTTCTTAAAGTTCATAAAGTTTATAAAGTTTGTAAAGTGTTGAGAGTGGAGAGTTAAGAGTGGAGTTTTTTTTGATGCGGCAGCCAGCTTCACTCTCAACTCCCAAAACTCCAAACTAAAAAGCCCGCGCGTCATCCAATTTGTCGTCCTCCCTCTTGCACGACACACTTACAGCAAATTATTTTTTAATCTGAATTTCACACGCTGCCGTTCAAATAATCTCTGATCCAATCCGCCATAAAAATCGGAAGGTTTAAAAGATTTCCGTCTTTTTTGATGTTATTCATTGAAAAACGGACACGCAGACTGGGATGATATTTTTTGTCGTATTCGGCGAAACTCTTGCCACTTATGCACCGTTCCGACTTGACTTCTATGGGTATGACCGACAATTTGTCGGCAACCAAGAAATCGACTTCAGCCTTATTACCTTGCAAAGTCCAATAATTGGGCGTGTCGAAACCCTGTGCCTGCAATGATGTCAGAACAAAATTCTCCGCGATGGCTCCTTTAAACTCCGTGAACAGCGTTGCGGCACTTATGAAGATCTCGGCTGGAAGTTTCGCCAATTTCCTCAACAATCCAATATCAAGCATATAAACTTTAAATGCTGAGGAGTTTTCGTAAAAACCCAACGGCAGTTCTGGTTTTTCGCATAGTTTCACCTGATATATCATGCCAGCCGCAGCAAGCCACTGCAAGGCGTTTTCATATTCACGCGCCCTCGCCCCCTCACGCACCACCCGATAGACAAATTTGTTGTTCTCGCGCGAAAGCTGCTCGGGCGTTGATTTCCAGATGGCACGAATCTTTGGGATATCAGACTGCAAAGTATGTTTGCTGAAATCTATTTCGTAAGCCATCAGATTCTCCTCAAGAACCTTTTCAACGGATCCCAAATCTTTGTTGAATATCATTGAAGATGCTGACAACGGCAATCCTCCGCAAACCTGATAGGAATGATACAGTTCTTCAGCCCTGTTGAAAACAACAGACGGAAGCGGGTCGGTTTTGCCTGCAAAATTTGCGATATGCTCGAACAGACTGCTGTCGGCGGCTCGCACGAACTCCCTGAAACTGACAGGATACATCTGAAGGAAATTGACTTTGCCAACAGGAAAGGAATAGTTGCCTTCATTAATCGCCACGCCAAGCAACGAACCTGCGGCAATGATGTGATATTCGGGTGCGTCTTCACAGAAATATTTCAAAGCATTCAGGGCATCTTTGCATTCCTGGATCTCATCAAAAAAAATCAGCGTTTTTTCCGGTAGCAAAGGCTTGTCGGTAAAGAATGTCAATTCATCAATAATGCGCTTCGGGTCTTTTGTCCTTTGAAAAACATCAGCCAGCTCCCTTTTCCGGTCGAAATTGAAAACGGCCAAATTGTCATAATATCTCTTGCCGAAATGTTCAACCGCCCACGACTTCCCGATCTGCCGCGCACCTCTTATTATGAGAGGCCTCCTGTCGGCACTGTTTTTCCACTCAAGCAGTCTCTCAGTGATGTCTCTTTCTATAAATTCCATCATGTATCAATTTTGCGGCAAAGATACAATTTTTTGGCAGAATCACACTTTATCGAAGAAAAATGTGATTATTTTCACATTTTATGGAGATAGAATGTAAAAAAGATTGTTTATGCAATGCTATATCAAATAGGGCTTGGCATACTCAATTCTTTTTCGAACTCTTCCGCAAGTTATTCTCGGTTTATCATCTCATTCGTCATTGTAATCTTTATCATGATTTCACTATTCTTTCAAAAAAAAAATCTCACAACCTTTTTCAAAAAAAAGTGGAATTTACAGAATTCACCAAAAACAATATTTCAATATTGTTTTATGAAAGTTTCCTCTCAACCCTTTTCACAACGCCGCGGCTGACTTCATACAGCAACCACAGTGGCAAAACCACGAGCATCATGGTGAAAGCGTCGGTACTCGGTGTTATCAGGGCCGCAAGAATCATGATGACCACTATCGCGACCTTGCGGTATTTTTTGAGAAATTCTGATTTTAGCAACCCGATTTTCGCGAAGAAATAAGCCACAATCGGCATCTCAAACACAATGCCGAGCAGAAAGACAAGCGTCAGGAAAGTGCTGATGTATGAATTGAGTGAGATTTGGTTTCCGACGGTCGCGCTGACCTGATATGTTCCTAAGAAATTGAGTGTCAACGGGAAAATGATATAATATGCTGTTGCGACACCGAGAAAAAACAGAAGAAGAAACGAAAACGCACCTTTGACCGCAGCGGATTTCTCATTGGAATAAAGAGCCGGCCTCACGAAAAACCATATCTCCAAAATGAGATACGGGAACGCGACTACCAACCCGCAGACAAAGGCGATGCCCATGTGCGTGAAAAGCTGCGCCGTGAGGTTTATGTTTATTATCTCGACTGGCTGTATTGTCGGGCAAAGACCAGGCATCGACAGAAAAGACGCGATACGACACAGAAGGTTATATGTGGCGAAATCCTGCCGCAGCGGTGCCAGCACAATGCCGTCAAATATGAATTCCTTGAAGACAAACGCCGCCACCGCCACCGCCAATATCACCAGCAGGCAACGTATGATAACCCACCTGAAGACCTCGACGTGTCCCCAGAAAGTATTTTCCGATTTTGACATGTTTTACTGTTTGTCAGCGATTCGCTCGCGGCTGCCGTCGCCAGGCTGCTTGTCTGGCTCTGGATTTCCGTTCAAATCGTCCTCGACGCTGTTCATCGCCTTCTTGTATTCACGGACTCCCTTCCCGAGACCTTTCATAAGCTCCGGGATCTTGCGTCCGCCGAAAAGCACGAGAACGATGAGCAGGATTATCAATATCTCCTGCCCGCCGATATTCAAAAGTACCATCAGACTATTCATAATCAGAAGTTTAAAAATATCTCACAAGTGTCAAAGTTGATTTCCCAGTTGCCGTTTTCGGTTGATTCCCATTTGTATTTGGCCGACATCCTGTCCCACCAGTTCTGAAACTTGGAGCCTGTCTCGCCCATGTCCTTCACGAGTTTCTCGTAAAGTTCGACGTTGTCGGCTGTCAATATTTTAGCCAATTCATTCAGACCGTTTCTTCTTTCAAAAAGCTGCTGAATTTCGTTTTTTTCTTCAGGAGTCACCTGACCTACTAATTTCTTCATTGCTATTTTTATTGATTATTAAAATTCCTTCCTCACTTCAAACGGATCCAAGTAGTTAATTTCCTTAATTTCAATATTAGGCATGAACTCTCCGATGTTACGAATATCGTTCAAGAGGCTTCGGCTGGCATTGCGTTCAAGGTGCGCCATCACACATTGCTGGCGTGAAGGCGTGTTGATGTCCCATGTCAGTTTGCGGTTGAGCCACACGCAGCGGCGGCAATGGTAAGCGTCGCAATTGCGGCACAAAGGAGCGTGGTCGAGTTGCAGAAGCTGTGGGTTATGAATATCCAGACCGTTTTCCAAGTCGCCGACTGAAGTGTCCGACGATGGCTTGTGATGGTTCATCTGGTTGAACACCTGCATCCGCTCATCATAATAGAAAGCCGGGCAAAGGTAAAACTTTCCGTTCGGTGCCAGCGTGATGTTGCCTACGCCAGCCTCGCAGTTGTGCATTTTTTCAAGCATCATCCTGTCGGTCAAAAGATTAAACTGCGGCGACTGTCCCTGCTTGTAAAGGTCAAGCAGAGCTTTGTTCCATTCATCCAACACTTGTCTGTAGGCTTCAATCTGCTCATCGGTGAACTTTTCCACATCGGTAATGCAGAGGTTGACACGCCTGCCATTGGCAAAGAGTTTGGCGATTTCGTCCTTCTGTTTCAGCATTTCGCAAAAAGTCAGACGGAGAACCAAATTCTTGGTTTCCACTTTTTCCGGAATGGAATTAGCCACTTCCACATCAGCTTCGTTTTCGCTTTCAATGCCCGTAACAGGCTTGCAACCGACAGGGTAAATCTTCACATTGTCGATGCTCTCGATGACCGAAGCGTATTCCTCGGGCAAGGCATAATTCGGGAAAACATACTGAATCATCAGATTCTGCTTCATTCCAAAAAGAATGCCTTTCTTGAGGGTTTCAACCGGCATTAAGTTACGCTCTTTCAGCGGATTGCCGGCATGGCAGTACGGCACGCTGGTGTCGTCTAATAATATTACGAGGTATTGCAGCATGGCTTAGCAGATTTCGGGTTTCACTTCACGTTTGTTGGCTTCGTACTGCTCGCGCAGGTCTTCGAGTTCGAGCTTGCGGTAGAGTTTGTTCCAGTAGTAGTTGTTGGTGCGGACTCTCGCCTTGTGCATCTTGCAGATGGCAGTGGCACGCTGGAAAACAGTATGTGTCTGTGCCGCATCGAAGTTCTCGCCCTGACACCATGCGCAGCCGCTTGCCACTTCGCAGTTGATGCATTCTTCTGTACTTTGAGTGGTTCTATCGAGGATAAGGAATGGACGCAATTTGTTCTTATCGATGCCTTCATGGATATTACCGATAATCCACGCCTCCTTGTCGCGGAGGGAATACTGCGCAAAGCGGGTGCAAGGATAGAGATTGCCTGCCGCATCCACACTGAGCATTTTGCCTGCACCGCACCAGTTCTGGTTGTCGCGTGGGTCGATAGGCTTGCCGATGTTTTCCGAGAAGAACGAACAGGCATAATCCTGGTAATAGCCGCTGTCGATGATGGCGTCGGCCAACTGCATCAGTTGTTCTTCAAACTTGAGGTCGTCGCCTTCCTGCCACACGTCCTCGAACACCACGTTAATGTTCACTTCGTGAATGCCGAGTGAATACAGATGCAACACACTTTCTTTGATGTATGGAATATCGGCACTGCTGATTGTGACTTTCGTGCCAGCATTCGGGAACTGTTCCATCCAAAGTGGAATATTCTTCACCACATCTTTGTAGGAACCTTTCTCGGTGATTTTATACACACGGTTCAGGTCGTGCTTCTTCTCCGTTCCGTCGATGGTGATGCCGATGGAAAGATGTTCGCGGTTCTTCTTGATAAAGTCCTGCACGGCTTTCTCATGATAGTTGATGCCGTTGGTGGAGAAGGAAAAACGATAGCTGTTGAACCAGTGATGGTTGCGGCGGAAGAGTTCTGTCTTGATGTAGTCGCAAATCCTGTCGATAAGCTCGATTTCAAGGAACGGCTCGCCACCGATGAAGTCCCACACCACCGATTCGTAAGCAAAATCGGGGTCGGTCTCATGGTCAAGCACATAGTCGATGAAGGTCTTTGCCACCTCCCAAGGCATGCGTTCCTTCACATTCTTGCCTACAAGATAGCAGTATTTGCAGGCCAGCTGGCAGTCCTTGGTGACGATGAAGGTGATGTTCTTCGCCATGCCGCCCTGCCACGGATCTTGATTATTTTTAATTGTAGACATATTTTTACGAACTCAAGCCTGAATACGTAGATTTACAAGTAGTAACACACATTCCTGAACAAGTTATTTTAAGGTTCATCAGTAATTATCAGGATGCAGATCCTTTACAAGTAATTTGACAGGCTCCTTTACAATTCGATTGACACTGTGTTCCACATACATAATAACAAGTTCCATAGCACGAACTACAGTTATGATATGCACTGTTTGAACTATAACACGTACTATCGCAAGTGACATTACATGAGTTATCACAAGTCGTGTCACAAAATTCGTTACACGAATTATCACAGCCATAGCCGCAATACTGCGTGCATTGTTTGCTGCAAGTATTACAAGTGCCAGTTGAAGTTCCTGTGCATGATCCAGTGCATGTTCCTGAACAGCCGCCTGAACATCCTCCAGTACATCCTGAAGAACAACCTCCAGTACATCCTGAAGAACAAGACCCTGTGCAACTTGTACAAGCACCTGAACAGCCACTTGAACATTCGCCCGTACATGACCCACTGCAACCATATCCACAAGACGATGTGCACTCGCTGGTACAACCTGATGTACAAGTTGAGTTGCAATCACTACAACTATCATCTTTTTTACAAGAAGTCAGAAATGTTGAACCTAACATAGTAAAAGCCAAGATAGGCAAAGCTCCTTTTGCTGCATTCTTGAAGAATTCTCTCCTTGATTGAACTTCTTTCTTTTTGTTTTCTTCTTTCATCTTTTTAAGTTTTTGAATGTATTATTTTCAAAAGCGTATGTCATATTTTCGCCGCAAATTTACAATATCACCAAAACCAATCTGTATTTTAACCGTGATTATAATTCACAAAAGCGTGACGATTATTCACTGACTTTCAGCGAGTTTTTCAGCGATTCAAAGGCTTTCGACAAGACCGCGATGTTCTCTTCCGTAAGGTCGTCAAAAGTGATATTCAGACTTAATTTGGTGATGGACTTTGAATCAAGACCGTGGTGTTCAATGACATCGGCGAGGAAATTGTGGTTCAGGATTTCGGAAATCCTCACGAGCAGCTCGACATCGATTGTGCGGCGGTCGAAAATCTTATAGACATTGGTGCGCTCGCAGTTTATCCGCCGCGCAAACTCCGACACAGTCATCCCACTCGCATCGAAGACCGATTTCACAAGACACCCGATATGCAAACCGCTGATGTTCTTCATTGTGCCTGCCGTTTTCACGACACGACATAAAAAAGGCGTGGAAGTAAATCTTGCCTGATACCCGGGTTTCCACGCCCACAATCTCAACAAGTCCATCCACGCCGTAACAAATACGACGTTTCGAGAACTTATTCTTGAGATTGTGTCCTTTTCAGGACAATGTGGAAATTTGGGTATCAAGAATAGCTTCGAACCGCTATTTATATGTCAATATGTCGTCTGTTCTACATAATATTGTTGTTAAAAATTTTCGGCAAAAATATGATTTTATTTGATACAAAACAGCAGTTTTCAGACAAAAAAACATCACACTAATTCATAATTTGTGCTTCTTCCTCCTTCCGCATTTTTCTTCAAAACTCCTTTGCCAATCAAATCGTTTATGTCATTCAGAGCAGTGTCGTTTGAGCATTTAGCTATTTTCGCCCATTTGCTCGTGTTGAGTTTTCCGAAAAATCCGTCAAAAAGCATGTTTATCAGTCTCTTCTGACGCTCATTAAACTTCATTTCAGAATGTTTTTCCCAAAAACCAGCTTTCCGCAAAACCGACGACAGCGTATTACTCGTGGCTTTTATCGAATGTTCCAGACAATCCAAAAACCACAGCAGCCATTCGGTTATGTCGCCATCACCTTTTTGAGCAGATTCCAACACTTCATAATAGCGGTTTTTGTCGAGCTGTATCTGATTCGACATGCTGTAGAACCGGCGCGGGGTCTCATCAGCTCTCGACAGCAGCATCTCTGTCAAAGCCCTGGCGATTCTGCCGTTCCCATCATCAAACGGATGAATTGTGACAAACCACAAATGCGCTATCGCCGCCTTCAACACACTGTCATTAGTATCATCTTCGTTAAACCATTTTATAAACCGATCCATCTCCACAGGAACTCTTTCCGGCTCAACAGCCTGATAATGAACCATCTCAAAACCCATCGGACCAGAAACCACCTGCATCACATGCGTGCGATATTTGGCAACATCTATCGTATAAAGGCCACTCATTCCATTGGGGAACAGCACATTATGCCAACCAAAAAGTCTTTCATCTGTCAATGGAACCATATAATTATGTGTGGCGTCAAGCATCATCTCCACCACTCCATCCACATATCTCGAGGTTTTGGCGACACCTGCCGTGGTAATGCCCAACCGTCGCGCCACCGACGACCTGACCTGTTCCAGATTAAGCATCTCTCCTTCAATCTCCGAAGATTTCACGATTTCAATTGACATGTTTGCCAACTGTGCTTCATTCTGCAATGAGAACCCCATCGATGACAACTCGCCAAGCAGACGTCCCTGCATTGCTCTGACCGCCGCCAATCTGTTCATCACCTTTGATGTGTCGAATGTAAAATTCCACCAATTTTCATATTCATGCAAATACATAATTCTAATTTTTCGGCAAAAATACATATTTTCGGCGAATAACTGCCATAATCACCGAAGAATTTTCGGCGAATAAGCTTGTTATTCGCCGAACCCCGTCACCGTATATGACCTCACCCGCTGATTTACCAAATTCGGCCTGATAAAACCATTTTTCGACAGATTAACGCACCAGTTGATAATCGTTTTGTTCGTGACTTTCAGTTTTGCCTTTGGAAGTGAAATCGGGCAAGGATTATTCCGTTCACAGTGATAACGTCATGTTTTACAGGCAGATTGACGAATCTTGCAATGCAAATGAGTGCAGCCAATCAGCCACACTCATTTGTATAAAGTCCCGAAAACCAGTGTATTTTATTACAGCTTGATAATTTTCGCAAGGTTTCTGTTGCCAAAACTGACAAAATAGATACCATCGGCCAAGCCTGAGACATCAATGTGGTTTTCGCCTTCGCTGATGCTGACTGACATTGTCTTTTGTCCCATGCAGTTGTAAATGTCCAACACGCTGTCTCTGCTGCTGACGACGGTAACTGCCGATGTGACCTTGGTCGGATAGACGCAGGTGCTGCTGCCTGTTTCACCGATGCTCAGTGTGGTTTCAACGGTGACTGGACCGGCAGGTGTCGATTCTCCGTCTTCGTATTTTGCCGTCACGGTGTAGTGATAGGTGCCAGGGTGGAGGTTTTCGTCGGTGAATTCAAGATCGAAGGCTTCGCCGATCCTCATGTCATTGCGGTAGATGAAGTAGCTTTCGGGTGTGCCTTGAGCGGGTGCGTTCCATGTCAGTTTCACCCAGTCGTTCTGGACGAGTTCGGCTTGCAGGCCGGTAGGAGGAAAGAGGATGTTGGCCTGGGCGTATTTCATGCAGGTGGCCTTGTTTTCCATGTCGGCATCGGTGAAGGCGACTTCGATGTTGCCGCCGTTAATGCAAGCGACGGGGTTGTTGATTTGGGTGTCGGTGCATGTCGTTGGGCCAACGGGTTCCCACATTTCACCGTCGTATTTCACCACGCTGAGCTTGTTGCTCTCGTTCTGGTTGACGAAGGCGATGATGATGTCGGTGCCGTTGGCGGCCACGTCGAATTTCTCGGTCTGGCATCCGCTGATGTTTTCGGCAACGCATTGCCATGCGCCGTTTTCAAGGCGGAAGAGGTCGATGTTGCGTGTCGTGTAGTTGTTGTTGGCGACATAGAGGTTGTCTTCGCTGTCAAATTCGATTTCTGTGTAATAGTACGCCATGCCGAGGCTTTCGCCTACGCGTTGCCAGCTGCCGTTCTCGAATTTGCTGACATATACCTCGTCGCCGTCGTTATAGTCGGTGTACGAAACGTAAGGCGTGTTGTTGCTGTCGAAAGCCATTTCGTGCCAGTAGCCGTAGCCTGAATAGAGGCCGTCGCCGAGTAGTGTCCAGATGTTGTTCTCCAGACGGTGTGCCATGCCCATGTAGCCACCCGAGGCATCGCGGTGGAGCAGGTAAGGCGTGTCGTCGTGGTCGAGGAAGATCTTGGTCTCGGGGCCGCTGAAGGCATCGCCGACAGTCTGCCAGCTGCTGCCGTCCCATTTCATGGCGTGACCAGTGCCGCTGTTTTCGTCGAAGGCGATATAGACATCACCGTTTGAGGCGACGGCCATGCTCGATGGCGTGACGCTGACAGGCGTCTGGGTGTCGCCTAATTTCTCCCAAGTCTCGCTGCCGCTGGCGTTTCTGTAAACGGTGGCGATTCCGCCTTCATTGCCGAAGACGTAGGTGTTGCCTTCGTTGTCGGCCTTGAGGCTGAAGACCGAGAACTCGGCCCCGCTGAAGGCGCGGCTGCCAACAAGCTCCCAGCTGCCGTTGAGCGGGTCGGCCACGTTGATGGTGAAAGCCTGTTCGCTCGTGTTCTCGCCATCGCCGATTTGCAGCACGATGTCGAAGTTGCCTGTTTCGGTCGGTGTTCCTTGCAGGACGGCCGATTTGCTGTCGTACTGTTCGAGGCTGAGCCAGTCGGGCAGAATAGCGGCGCTGATGCTGACGGTTTCGTCGTCTGTGTCGTGGAAGTAGATGTTATACAGGTAGTTCAGTCCGACGTGGGCTTCGTCATTTCCTGTCGAGGTGAACTTCGGTGCGGCGTTGCTGCTGCCGTTGAGGTAGGCGCTGACAGCTGCGTTTTCGATGCTGGCGTCGGGGGCGATGAGGATGCCGATGACGCGGATGTAGTCAGGGTCGAAGTTCTCCGGAACGGTGTATGTGAACTCTGCTGATGCGGTCCCGCCTGCTTGCAGGTCGGCCGGCACCGAGCCTTCTTCGCCGTGGTAGCCGCCCAGGAGCTTTCTGCCGACATGGTCGTAAGCGATGCGGCTGGCGGGGATCGGGTTGGGCATATTCTCGAAGCCGCCCATTTCGCCGTGGCTGCCGCCGCTGTAACTGTTGGCTTGGTTGTAGGCAGGGGCAGGCCCCGTGACAGCATCTTCAACCACGATGGCGCCAATGCGGTAGCCGCCGTTGAGTGCCGCAAGCGCCTCGATGCTGACAGTCGCGGTGAGAGTGCGTGTGCCTGCATCGTAATCGTTTGCAACGCCGACGTTGGCCAGAGGATCGGCCTGCATTTCTGTTTCCGTTCTTGGGAACCAATTGTTGATGCTTTCGCCAAGGTATCGGCGGTTGATGTTGGCTGTCGGTGCACCCGTAAGTCCCGATGCTTCATAGTATTCTACATATTCCATCGGGTCATCGCAATGGATGGCAACGAAAATCACGTTGTCGTAGGCTTTCACCAACGAATCGCCGTAATACATGCCGCCCGGACACCATTGGCACCATGTGCCGGTCAGTTCTTCAACGAGTACGTTTTTCTGTGCGAAGCCCATGCCTGCGATGAGCAAAAGGGTAAGGACAAATAAAATCTTCTTCATAAGCGTGTTGTGTTGTAAATTCGGGGACGATCCCATGGGGACTTCTATTTTTAATTTTTCCACGCCGCCCTTCTGAATTTCGCGAAGTCCGTTGAACAAAATCCCAGAAGGAAACGACGTTGCAAAGTTACATATTATTCTCTTGTTTGCAACTGTTTTGCAAAATTTTTCTTAAAAATCCTGACAGAAACAAATCATTGTTTATCAATATATTACACAAACAAATTCATTCACGACACGACAATTTGCTCATATCTGCACACGTCGTAAACCATTATCGGCATTCTGCCTGTTCATCGCTCGGCATGTGTCCATTATCTATTCAAATTTGCGAAAAAAAAACATATTTTCGGCGAATAACCGCCATAATCACCGAAGAAATTTCGGCGAATAAGATCGTCATTCGCCGAACCCTGTCACCGTATATGACCTCACCCGCTGTTTGACAAAGTTCGGTGTCAGGAAGCCGTTTTTGGCAAGGCTGACGCTCCAGTTTATTACGGTACGATTCGTAACTTTCAGTTTTTCAGCCATTTCCGTCGGAGTAAATGTATCAACATGATGTTTTTCCAGATACTTCAAGAAATCCTTTTCCTTGTTATTCAAAAACGTCATTGCCGCCGCCGACTGTTCTTTCACAGTCGTTCGCGTAAGTTCGACCACCTTTTTCGCGTGAAGCTCAACCATCCTCAAAAAATAATTCACCCATATTTCAGGATGCGGAGGATTGTCGCGTCCGTCATAATACAGAGGCGGAAGATTCATCTGCAATGACGAATAATACTCATCGACATCGTATGCGAAATACTCCTCCAACGAGCCGATCTGATTGAAGCCATAACCATAATAATCAAGCACATAATCGGAAACAATGCGTGCGGTGCGACCGTTTCCATCCTCAAACGGATGTATCGTAACCATCTGATAATGAACCACTGCAGCCTTTATCAACGGATGGTCGTCAGAGTCATTCACATAATTTATCAACTCATTTAAAAGAGGCAATATATCATCGCACATCGGCGGAATATATTCCGGCTGATGCGTCAAATCATCATAAACAGCAAACAAAACGCCGGGCGGCATCGGGCCGCGAATGCCTGTTTTCTCACTGCTTTCACCAAAAACCACCTGCTTCTGCAAAGCGAGAATCAACTCCAAAGAGAATGGCTTGTGTTCTTTCAAGAAGTTTTCCGACAACTCCAACGCGGCGAAATAGTTCCGAACTTCCTGCTCCGGCTTCAGAAAATGACGGTTCTTGGCCTCTATCGCACTGCCTGCCTGCTCCTCTGTCAGAGGGTTACCCTCAATCTGCGTCGATGCATACGAACTCTTCTTTTTCGAACTCTTCCGCAACTTATTCGTCAGCGACAACGGCATCTTACAAGAACCAGCCTGCCCCCTGCATTCCTCAATCGCAAGGATTCGGTTCATCATCTCATTTGTTAGGGTTATCTTTATCATAATTTCACTATTTTTTCACTATTTTTCACAAAAAAATCCGTGTGAACGGAAAAAAAATCCATCCCCACAATCTTTTCATTAAAAAATGCAGAGCCGTCACAATGTGGCGGCTCTACGTGTATTAATATAATAAGGTGTACCTTACTATTTGTACTCAGCGATCACGTCCTTGACGCGGTCGGGGGTCATACGGCCATAGACCTTGTCACCGACTTCGATGACTGGTGCGAGGCCGCAGGCACCGACGCAGCGGAGGACTGTGAGTGAGAACTTGCCGTCAGGAGTGACGTCGCCGACGTTGATGCCGAGCTGGCGTTTCAGTTCGTCGAGCACCTTTTCCGCACCGCGCACGTAGCAGGCTGTGCCCAAGCAGACGCTGATCGGGTGTTCGCCTTTAGGTGTCATGGTGAAGAATGAGTAGAACGAGACGATGCCATAGACTCTTGACACAGGGATGTTCAGTTCGAGTGCGACGACTTCCTGGACTTCCTTCGGCAGGTAGCCGAATTCGCCTTGGACTTTGTGCAGTACGTTGATGACTTCACCGCCTTTGTTGCCATGTGCCTTGCAGACGTCCTTGATGAAGTTTAACTGTGATTCTGATAATTTAATTGTTGCCATATCTAAATCCTTTCTTTTTTTTACAAGATTATTTAACTTCAACGTGTTCTGATCTGTCAAAGTAATGTGTATGGAGCTGTTCGTGGCTGAGGTGTCCGCACGGTTCTCCGTAGTATTCCTTGTAGATAGCGATGATGTCAGGGTTCTCGTGTGACTTACGTATCGGTTTGCCTGCATCCTCGCGGTATGTTGCTTCCATACGTTTGCGGATGATGTCGCTGTTGCCGTGGTGGAATGGCTGTCCTGCGCCGCCGATGCAGCCGCCAGGGCATGCCATGACTTCGATGAAGTGGAAGCCGCGCGGGTTGCCGTTGCGGACTTCTTCCATCAGCTTGCGGGCGTTGGCGAGGCCGTAGCAGACGCCGACGTGGACCGGAAGGCCGTTGAAGTCAACTGTCGCTTCCTTCGTGCCTTCGAGACCGCGGACGACTTCGAGGTTGATGTTGGCGAGTGGCTTGCCTGTATAGACTTCGTAAGCTGTACGGACTGCCGCCTCCATGACACCGCCTGTCGCGCCGAAGATCACCGCCGCGCCTGTTGACTGACCGAGAGGGCTGTCGAAGTCTGTCGGTTCGAGGTTGTTGAGGTCGATGTTGCACTGTTTGATGAGGTGTGCGAGTTCGCGTGTCGTGAGTGAGAAATCGACATCAGGGTT
The DNA here is from genome assembly GCA_045600605.1 of Bacteroidales bacterium. Lineage (GTDB taxonomy): Bacteria > Bacteroidota > Bacteroidia > Bacteroidales > F082 > Limimorpha. The sequence goes on along the minus strand of JAZRYG010000024.1, from coordinate 49,485 downwards.
GCCGTTGACTTTGAACTCGTCGCGTGCGCACTCGCTCTTCTTCGCGAGGCAAGGCATGATGGAGACGACGACCATGTCTTCTCTCTTCACGCCGATCTTCTGTGCGAAGAAGTTCTTCGCGACGGCACCGAACATCTGTTGAGGTGACTTTGCTGTTGACGGGTAGTCGAGCATGTCCGGGAAGTTCTTCTCGTAGAACGAGACCCAGCCCGGGCAGCATGATGTGAACAGCGGGAGTGTGGCCTTCTCGCCGTTGAGGACTTTCTTCACGCGGCCGAGGAGTTCCGTGCCTTCCTCCATGATAGTGAGGTCAGCGCTCCAGTCTGTGTCGAACACATAGTCGAAGCCGATCTCGCGCAATGCGGCGGCCATCTTGCCTGTGACGATTGTGCCAGGTTCCATGCCGAACTCTTCGCCGAGGGCGACGCGGACTGCCGGGGCTGTCTGGACGACGACGGTCTTCTTCGGGTCGTTGATGGCTGCCATGACATCGCCGATGTTGTCAACGAGTGAGAGGGCGCCGACAGGGCACACCTGGACGCACTGTCCGCAGTTGACGCAGCTCGAATCGCCGAGGTTCTGCTCGAACGCAGGGGCGACGACGGCGCTGAAGCCACGGTTGACGGCCGACAAAGCGCCGACACTCTGGATGTTGTTACACATCGTCTCGCAGCGGCGGCACATCACGCACTTGTCCATGTCGCGGCGGACCGACAATGTGCTGTCCTTACGGTATGTTGACTGAACTCCCTTGAACGGGATCTCGCGGACGCCGAGTCTGACGGCGAGAGCCTGAAGTTCGCAGTCGCCGCTCTTCTCGCACTGCAAGCAGTCGTTCGGGTGGTCGCTGAGGATCAGCTCGAGGACGGTCTTGCGGGCGTTGATGACGCGCGGGCTGTGTGTGAGCACTTCCATGCCTTCGACACAGTCGGTGGCGCATGCCGGGGCGAGGTTACGACGTGGTTTGCCGTTGAAGTCCTTCACCACCTCGACAACGCAGACACGGCAGCCGCCGGGTTTGTTTTCAAATTTCATTCCTGCCAATTCAAAATAGCAAAGGGTAGGAATATTGATACCAGCCTGACGGGCAGCCTTCAAAATAGTGGTACCTGGTTCAACCTGGATATGCTTGTTGTCTATTGTTACATTAATCATTGTAATATCTCCTTATCTATTTATTTGACAGAAATTGCGTTGAATTTACAGCCGCTCATACATGCACCGCACTTGATGCACTTCGCAGGGTCAATCTCCATTGACGGGAGCTTGTGGCCTTCGGCGATGTAGTTGGTCTTGGAGATGGCTTCTGCCGGGCAGTTCTTGGCGCACTTGCCGCAGCCGATACATTTCTCTCTGTCGATTTCGTAGCGCATGAGTTTCTTGCAGACGCCTGCACGGCACTTCTTGTCAACGACGTGCTCGACGTATTCGTCCCAGAAGTTGTCGAGTGTGGAGAGCACCGGGTTCGGTGATGTCTGGCCGAGGCCGCAGAGTGCCGTATCCTTGATGACCGCCGCGAGGTTGCGGAGTTCCTGGAGGTCGTCCATCGTGCCGCGTCCGTCGGTGATCTTTTCGAGGATCTCGAGCATGCGTTTGTTACCGACACGGCAAGGTGAACACTTACCGCAGCTCTCTTCGCATGTGAATTCGAGGTAGAACTTGGCGATGGCCACCATGCATGATGTCTCGTCCATGACGACCATGCCGCCCGAGCCCATCATTGAGCCGGCCGCCACGAGGCTGTCGTAGTCGATAGGTGTGTCGAGGTGCTTTGTCGTCAAGCAGCCGCCTGAAGGGCCGCCTGTCTGCACCGCCTTGAACTGGCGTCCGCCCTTGATGCCGCCGCCGATCTCGAAGATGATGTCGCGGAGGGTCGTGCCCATCGGGACCTCGATAAGACCGACGTTGTTGATCTGGCCTGCCAATGCGAACACCTTGGTGCCCTTTGACTTCTCAGAGCCGATTGTCTGGAACCAGTCGGCACCCTTTGTGATGATGATCGGCACGTTGGCGAATGTCTCGACGTTGTTCACGTTCGACGGTTTTGCCATATAGCCGCTCACTGCCGGGAATGGTGGTTTCAGTGTTGGTTCGCCGCGTTTGCCTTCCATCGAGTGGATGAGGGCTGTCTCCTCACCGCACACGAACGCGCCGGCGCCGTAACGAAGCTCGATGTCGAAGTTGAAGCCCGTACCCATGATGTTTTCGCCGAGGAGTCCGTATTCGCGGGCCTGGGCGATGGCGACCTGGAGGCGGTGGATTGCGAGAGGATATTCAGCACGGATGTAAACCAGGCCGTGTGTCGCGCCGATGGCATAGCCGCAGATGGCCATAGCCTCGACGATTGAGTGCGGGTCACCTTCCATGATGGAACGGTCCATGAACGCACCCGGGTCACCCTCGTCAGCGTTGCAGATGACGTACATCTCGTCGCATTTGTTCTTCGCGCAGAGGCCCCATTTCACACCTGTCGGGAAGCCCGCGCCGCCACGGCCGCGAAGCCCTGACTTCGTCACCTCGTCGATGACCTGCTGTGGTGTCATCTCCGTGAGGCACTTGCCGAGCCCTTCATAACCGCCGCGTGCGATGCACTCGTCGATGTTCTCAGGATTGACGAAGCCGCAGTTGCGGAGAGCTATACGGAGCTGCTTGCGGTAGAAGCCCATGTGCTTCGAGTCAGAGACGTGCTCCTGGTTCTCCGGGTCCATGTAGAGAAGGTCGGTGACCTTACGGCCCTTGATGATGTGTTCGTTGACAATCTTCTCGACATCTTCAGGTTTCACCTGTGTGTAGAATGTGTTGTCAGGCATGATTTTTACGATAGGTCCCTTTTCGCAGAAGCCGAAGCAACCTGTCTGGATGACCTGAACTTCATCCTGCAATCCCTTTTCAGCAAGGATACGCTTGAAGTTCTCGATGATTTGAGCACTTGCCGAAGCGTGGCATCCTGTACCACCGCAGCACAGCACGTGCATCTTGATTCTTGACATATTAATTCCTCCAATTAAAAATTAACCAATTGTTTCATAGTTCACTGGGATGATCCCTTCAACCATTTCGTTGTTCATGACATACTTGGTGAGGATTTCATCTGCGCGTTTGTTGTCAACATGACCGAAGACGAGCGGGTCTCTGCCCGGGACTCTCACCTCGATTGTCGGCTCGGCATGGCAGTATCCCATGCAGCCTGTCTGCGTGAAGACAATCGCGAGCTTGAGCTCGTCAGCCTTCTCCATCAAGTGTTCCATAACCTGTTTTGCACCGGCGGCGATACCGCAAGTTGCCATGGCGACCTTGATCTGCACTAATGAGTCAGGGTCGTTGCTCTTTTCGCGAAGGTCGAGACCAGTCTGTAACTTCTCTCTCATGGCCTTCAATTCTGCCAAAGATTTTACTTTTGCCATATTTGTAATGTGTTATTAATGAATAATTTAAATAAACTTTTCCAGTTTTTAAACATTCTGCAAATATACAATTCTTTTTTAACAAAAAAAGAAAAATAATATGATTGTGAAAATTTATTTTTTTGACGGAAAAAAGTGGAAATTTCCGAACCGTGTCCGAAAAAAAATGTAACTTTGCAGGTTGAAAATTTCAGTCATGGCCACTATAACATTAGAATACGACACAAAAAACAAAGCCATCAAAAAACTTATAGACGCAATTCTTCTTTTGGGCGCCAAGAAATTGGATGTGGACGAGAAAAACGACGAATTGACTGAGGCAGAAGAGAAGGCGGCGTTTCTTTATAACTCGAAAATTTTTGCGTCAAGAATTTTTTCAAAACATCTGGAGGAATGAGATACGAGCAAAGAGACATTGTGGAAATCAGTTTCTTGTTTCCCGACGGCAATTTCAAGCCTCATCCGGCTCTGATTGTGTCTAACAACGAACTTCAACTTGACGAGGGCTTTATTTATCTGGCATTGATTTCATCGAAATCATACAATCCACAATATTGCTACGAATTGGATGACGAAATGCTGACTTCGCCGTTGCAAAAGAAAAGTTACGTGAAATGTCAAATAATTGTCGGCAACATCGAAAGGGATGTGATCAGAAAGATCAGCAGGGTTAGAAAAGAATATTTCGATGAAATTGTGGAAAAGATAAAATCCTCAATCTTTTAGTGGGAAATCGAGAATTCACAGCCGCAATATCTCTGGTTGTAGAAGTCGTACTCCTTGATAATCTGGAGCCTGCGTTCCTGAAGGCCGCCTTTCCTCCAGTTTTGCGCCCAGAACGTGACATCGGGGTACTGCTTCACCGCGAAATCACCAGCCTCCTTGATTTGTTCGAGGCTTTTCCACCGACTCGACGCCAAAGTTGTGGCAATCACCGAAAAGCCGTTCTCATGAGCATATCTCGCAGTCCGCGACAGCCTGTATTTGAAACACTTCAGGCATCTCCCGCCGCGTTCAGGCTCATTTTCCAGACCCGTCATCTCGCCGCGCCATTTCTCATGGTCGTAGTCGTCGTCGATGATTTGCAGACCGAGCGACTTCGCGTAGCGCGTGCACTCATTTTTCCTGATTTCATACTCCTCGAAAGGGTAAATATTGGGGTTGCTGTAATATATATAAGGTGTCACGCCGTTCTTCATCAGGCATTCGATGATTGCCGACGAGCACGGGGCGCAGCATGTGTGAAGCAGCACTTTGTCGGCTCCGCCAGGCACTTCCACCACGAATTTCTCTTTCATATATTTTTTTCGCAAAAGTACAAAATCATTCAAAATAATGATTAACTTTGCGGAGTTTTTTAAAATATCTTTTATGAAAGTACAGGAATTAGTTGAAAAACTTGGACTTAAGGTCCTTGCCGGAAAGAACGGTCTCGACCGCGAAATCGACGGCTGTTACATCTCCGACCTCCTCAGCGACGTGATGGGCAACGCGCAGGAAGGCAACATCTGGATCACACTTCAGACACACAAAAACGTGATGGCGGTGGCGTCATTGAAAGAGATGTCGTGCATCATCCTCGTCAAAGACCTCGGCGCGAACGAAGACACCATCAAGCAGGCCGACGAGGAGGAACTGCCTATTCTTCAGACATCGCTGCCGACGTTCGAGATCGCCGGACTGGTGTATAATCTGTTAAAGGTTTAGGAAGGATAGTTAAAAGAGGATTCACTGATGGAGACGGAACTGAAGCAATACCGGGCTGACATGCACATACACACGGTGTTGTCGCCGTGCGGTGACATTTACATGTCGCCTACCGCCATCGTGGAACAGGCGAAGAAGCTGCACCTCGACATGATAGCCATCTGCGACCACAACAGCACACGTCAGGTGAAGGTGGCGCAGCAGATAGGCCGTGAGCAGGGCGTGTTCGTCGTCGGAGGCGTGGAGATAACCACACAGGAGGAGGCTCACGCCTTGGCTTACTTCGAGGACGACGGGCAGCTCGACAGATTCCAGGAGTTCCTCGACGAGCACCTGCCGCACATCCCGTTGGACGAGGAGAAGTTCGGATACCAGCTCATCGTTGACAAGGACGAGGAGGTCGTCGGGGAAGAGGAATGGCTGCTGTGGTCGGCGCTCGACTGCGACCTCGACGCGCTTTATGACAAGGTGCACGAGATTGGCGGACTCTTCGTGCCGGCGCATGTGAACAAGCCCGCGTCGAGTCTGATGTCGCAGCTCGGCTTCATCCCGCCCGACATCAAGGCCGACGCGTTAGAGATCTCGAAACACGTCAAGAAACCCGATTTCCTGAAGAAGTTCGCGTACCTGAAGAAGTTCATGTTCACGAAGAGCAGCGACGCGCATTTCCTGCACATCATCGGGGAGGTGCACTGCGTGCTCCACATGCGCGACCTCACCTTCGACGAGTTCCGCAGGACGCTCCGCGGCGAGGACGGCAGGTACATCGACACAGAACCACAAGAGAAACTACAACTTTTATACGGATGAAAGAATTAGCATTACATGTATATGACCTGATGGAGAACTCCACCGCAGCCAACTCCACGCTTGTCGAGCTGACCATCAGGGACAGCCTGAAGGACAACGTCTATGCCTTCACCATCAAGGACAACGGCAAGGGCATGTCGCCGGAGTTCCTCGCCAAGGTCACCGACCCGTGGACGACGTCGAGGACGACGCGCAAGGTGGGTCTCGGGTTGCCGCTCATCAAGATGAACACGGAGAACTGCGGCGGCGGCATGAAGATAGAGAGTGAGGTCGGCAAAGGCACCACGCTCGACTTCTGGTTCCAGCACGACAACATCGACCGCCCGCCTATGGGCGACCTCGCCGGCACCCTCGTGATGCTGTTCGCCGCCCACGAAGACATACACTTCATCTACAGGCACATAACCGACGAAGGCGAATACATCTTCGACACCGACGAGATCAAAGAAGCCCTCGACGGGATGTCAATGAACGACATCAGCATCATGAGATACCTGAAGGAGATGATACAGGAGAATCTGGAAGAGATTCATTACAACGAATAAACAACAAACATTAACACAATACAAAATGAAACTAACTGAAATTGCCGAATTACTCAACGCCAGGGTGGTTTGCGGGCAGGAGCGTCTCGAAGAGGAGCAGGACATCGCCTTCGCCTCCGACCTCATGTCTGACATCCTCACCTTGGGTGACAACTTCCCGATGATTGTCACGGGGCTGTGCACCATGCAGACGATACGCACATGCGAGATGGGCAACCTCGACATCATCGTGTTCGTGAGAAAGAAAAAGGCGACTCCGGAGATGGTTGAACTCGCGGAAGAGAACGACATGGTCCTCATGGAATGCGACTTCTCGATGTTCAAGGCATGCGGTCTCCTGTGGGAAGCCGGTCTGAAACCCATTTATTAACAAAAAACCACAGTTATGCATTTAGAATACACAATAGTAGAAGGAGATTTCGTCAATGCCGGTTCGGCTTCAAGTTCAATCAAGAAGACGCTCAAGCAGCTCAGTGTGAACCCGTCGATAGTGAAACGCGTCGTCGTCGCCCTCTACGAGGCTGAAGTCAACGCCATCGCCCACGCCTATGGCGGGGTGGTCACCGCCGACATTGACGCGGGCAAGATACTGCTCCGAGTCATCGACAAAGGTCCGGGCATCCCCGACATCGACTGGGCGATGCAGGAGGGCAACAGCACCGCTTCGCCCGAGGTCCGCGACATGGGCTTCGGTGCCGGCATGGGGCTTCCCAATATCAAGAAAAACGTTGACCGTCTCAACGTGCAATCAACCGTCGGCGTCGGCACGACCGTCGAGATGGAAGTGAACTTAGCGTAAGATTTCTTTGATTCAAAGATTCAAAGATTCAAAGATTCAATAATTTAAAGATTAGATTAGATTATGGCATTTTATCACGCTCTACAGATCAATGAAAACGTATGTGAAGGCTGCTCTCACTGCATGAGGGTCTGCCCCACCGAGGCCATCCGCGTGCGCAACGGCAAAGCGCAAATCGACGAGGCCCGTTGCCTCGACTGCGGCCATTGTTTCAAGGCATGTCCGCACAAGGCCATTTTCGTCAAACAAGACGACTTCGAGGAGATATTCAAGTACCCCTGCCGCGTGGCTCTCGTCCCTGCGGTGTTCCTCGGACAGTTCAAAGACGACATCAGCGTGTCACGCATCTATGCCATACTCAACGAGATAGGGTTCCAGCACGTCATCGAGACAGAGATAACGGTGCCCATCTATACTGAGGCGAAGAACAAGTTAGAACGTGCCGCCGACACGAAGCCGCTCATCTCGACATTCTGCCCGGCCATCGTCCGCCTCATCCAGATAAAATTCCCCGGCTTGGTGGAGAACCTCATCCCCATCAAAGCGCCTCTCGACATCACCGCGATGTACATCAGACGGAAACTCGAGAAAGACGGCTGGCGCCCGGAAGACATCGGAGTGTTCTACGTCACCCCGTGCGCCGCGAAGATAGCCGCGGTGAAAAGCCCCGTCGGCGAAGAGAAATCACCCGTTGACGGCGTCATCAACATGGACTCACTCTACAACCGCGTCTATAAGAAAATCAAAGAACAAGGCCACGACTACAAAGAGGTGAAGCTGCCGATAGCACAGCTCACGTCGGACAGCATCCTGACCTCCCTGACAAACGGCGAGAGACGCCTCTCCGTGTCGGACCACTCACTGTCGATAGACGGCATGGACAACTCCATCGAGTTTCTGGAAAAGGTGGAGAGCGAAGAGATAGAAGGCGTCGAGTTCCTCGAGCTGCGCGCCTGCGACCAAAGCTGTCCGGGCGGCATCCTGACATACAACAACAGGTTCCTGACGTGCGAACGGATGTTCGCAAGGGCACGTTACGTGGCGGGCAAGGAACGCCGCGGAGAACTGACCCGCGCCAAAGAAGTGGAGGAAGAACACGATTACCTGATCGACAACGTCGAAGTCGGAGAGATAGAACCGCGCTCCATCAGCCTCGACAAAGACATCTCCAAAGCCCTCGAGAAATTAGTTAAAATCAACAGGTTAAAGAAAATGCTCCCGCAAGTTGACTGCGGAATGTGCGGCGCACCAAGCTGCGACGCGCTGGCGGAAGACATCATCTGCAAAGGCGTAAAAGCCACAAAATGCGTGTTCATCCAACACCATCTCGAGAGACAAAACGCCATGGACCTCGAGGAATCATTGAAAATCATGGACGACACATGGGGAGAAGACAAAATCAAAGTTAAACACAGAAAAAAAGAAGACGACACATGCGAAGATTCGAAATAAGAAAAGCCGAAGAGAACGAGGCTGGTCTGGTGCTTGAGTTCATCAAGAAACTTGCCGCTTACGAAAAAATGATTGATGAAGTCGAAGCCGACGAGGCGACGATTTACGACTCCCTGTTTGTGAAGAAAGACGCTGAAGTCGTATTCGGTTGCGAAGACGGCGTGCCTGTCGGTTTCGCGCTGTTCTTCCACAACTTCTCCACCTTCGTGGGGAGGAAAGGACTGTATCTCGAAGACCTGTTCGTCATCCCCGAGAAAAGAGGCCTCGGCTACGGGAAAGCCCTCCTGCTCCACCTCGCGCATCTCGCCAAGGAACGCCACTGCGGACGCATGGAATGGGTGTGCCTCGACTGGAACACGCCGTCGATAAATTTCTACAAGTCGCTGGGAGCCAAGCCGATGGACGACTGGACGATATACAGATTTGACGAAAACACGCTTCAGGAGTTAGAAAGTAGAAAGTTGTAAAGTTATAAAGTAGAAAGTAGAAAGTTTATAAAGATTCATGAGTTTGTTTTTATTTCAGGGAATTGAATTTTGAAAATATATTAACAATTTAAAAAATAACAAAATGAGTATTAAAGAATTACAGCCGCAGGAGGTGTTTGAGAATTTCTACAGCCTCACGCAGATTCCGCGCCCATCGAAGAAAGAGGCGCAAGTTATCGCTTTCATGAAGCAGTTCGGCGAAGGCCTCGGACTCGAGACCATCGTTGACGAGGCGGGCAACGTCATCATCCGCAAGCCGGCGACCCCGGGTTACGAGAACCGCCGCGGCGTCATCCTGCAGGCGCACCTCGACATGGTGCCGCAGAAGAACGCCGACTGCGCACACGACTTCGAGAAAGACCCTATCGAGACATACGTTGACAACGGCTGGGTGCGCGCGAAAGGCACAACTCTGGGTGCTGACAACGGCCTCGGTGCTGCAGCAGCCATGGGCGTGCTCGCATCAAAGACACTCGAACACGGCCCCATCGAGGCACTGTTCACCATTGATGAAGAGACAGGCATGACAGGCGCCAACAAGCTCAAAGAGAATGTCTTACACGGCGACATCCTACTCAACATGGATTCAGAGACCGAAGGCGAGCTCTACGTGGGCTGCGCCGGCGGCATCGACACCAACGGCGTCTTCTCCCCGAAAATGGAGAAAGTGGCCGACGGCATGACAGCTTTCCAACTGATTGTCAAAGGCTTAAAAGGCGGACATTCAGGAATGGACATCAACCTTGGCAGAGGTAATGCTAACAAAATCATGAACACCATGCTCATCATGGCGTCACAGAAATTCGGTGTGCGCCTCGCCACCATCAACGGAGGCAGCCTGCGCAACGCGATACCACGCGAGTCGTTCGCCACTGTCGTCGTCCCGACTGAGAAAGCCGAAGAACTCAAGGCATACATCGCTGAATATGAAGCAGTCGTGAAAGAACAGTTCAAGGAAACGGAGCCAGACGCAATGGTCGCAATCGCCGACGCGGAAATGCCAGCAGAAGTCATCGACAACAAGACACTCAAGAATCTGTTGACAGCCATCGCGAAATATCCTAACGGCGTCATCGGGATGTCGAAAGACTTTGAAGGCACTGTCGAGACATCATCGAACCTCGCCATCGTGAAGATGGAGAACGGCAAGATCGAGACCTCATCATTACAGCGCGGCCTCGTCGATGACCTCAAGGACAAACTCGCGAGCGAGATTCGTAACGTGTTGATTGACAACGGCGCATACGCCGAGTCATCAGGCGAATACCACGGATGGCAGCCGAACATCAACAGCCCGATTCTCGCCACAATGAAGAAAGTCTATAACGACAAGTTCGGCAAGGAGCCAAAAGTCATGGTCATCCACGCCGGTCTCGAATGCGGCATCCTCGGAGCAAAATACCCGAACTGGGACATGATCTCATTCGGCCCGACGCTCGTTCACCCGCACTCACCCGACGAGGCACTGCTCATCGAATCGGTACAGCCTTTCTGGGATTTCCTCACAGAAACACTCAAAAACGTGCCGGAAAAATAGATGTTTGTCGGGAGTTTAGAGTTTAAAGATTAGAGTTTGAAGATGCAACGTGCTAATAGATAACACGTTGCATCTGAAATATTTTTTTCAAAGAAAATGTTTTTTGAATAAAAAAATTTACTACTTTTGCGCTCTGATTAAGAGAAAATAAAAGAGAATAAAAAGATAAGACAATGAAACGCACATTTCAACCATCGAACAGGAGACGCAAGAACAAACACGGTTTCAGAGAAAGAATGTCAACGGCTAATGGCCGCAAGGTCTTGAAAGCCCGCCGCGCCAAAGGCAGAAAAAAACTCACAGTATCTGACGAGTATTGATTCGGCGAAGCCGTACCTATAATTATTTAAGGTTAAAAAAGAAGAGGCAATGACGACTGCCTCTTCTTTTTTATGCCTGCCGCGAAAAAAAAGGCCGCGGTCTGACGACCGCGGACTCGTATTTTGACAGTTCATGTAAATCTTACATTTCCTTAGTGTTCTCCAGCTTAGTGCTGTCTTTCTTCCACGCGTTGATGTTAAAGACAAGGTTGAAGCGAAGCGTGTTCTCAAGCGGATTGACACCTGAATTTGACGTGTTATTAACCGGCACAAGGTAAGAGATGTCGAGTGCGAAAACATTGTAACGAAGTCCTGCACCGAACGTCAGATAACGGCGGTTACCCTTGGTCCTGTCCTCATGGAAGAAACCTGCGCGCACCGTGAACACCTTGTTGTACCAATACTCAAGGCCGCAGCCGATTGTTATCTCTCTGAATTCCTCGGCAGCGCCACCAGGTGCGTCATAGAACGACTGGAAGATTCCCTGTACCATCGACACATTGTCATCCATTCCAGAGACAATACGAGTGCCTGTAGAATCAGTCACTGTCTTAGGAGGTGTCGGGACCAAAAGCTTATTGAAATCGAAGGTGAACATCAACGAGTTATAGTCATCGATACCGATTTTGAGCGACGGTCCGAGACGCAGGTTCGTCGGGATGAAGCTCGTCTGGTTGCTGCCCCTGTTGTACGACATCTTGCTGCCGATATTTGTAATTGCAACGCCCCATGCTATCTCGGCATCGACCGTCTTGAACCAATAGACTGGTCTCTGGTAATAGACACCGATGTCGGCTGCAACCGACATCGCCGGCTTGTAGTTATCGCCTTGTCCCTGTGTGAGGTCGGAATATATGAAACGCGCCGAAACTGCACCCGAGATATAGTCGCCGAGTTTTCTTGAGTAGCAAGCATCTACGGAAAATTCGTTCGGGTTGAACGTTCCCTGGTCAACATTTTCAGCGTTTCTGAAATTTATCTTTCCGAGGTTGAAATACATGAGTGACATCGCCACCGTTGACTTCTTACTCACACGTTTTGAGACTGCGAGGTAAGCGATATTCATATCGCTGACAAGTTTTCTCAACCAAGGTGTATAAGCCAAGCCAATGCTGAAATCGTCTTCCTGAAAAGCGTATTTAGCTGCATTCCAATGCATTGAATAGACATCTGGGGTCGTGGAGACGCCGCAGTCGCCCAAAGCGCCGGAACGCGCATCAGGCGCGATTTGCAATGCCGGAACCGCCGTATTGATAACATTCGATTCGACCTGCGCATGGCAGATAGAACCAAAACCAATTGAGAATAAACAACTTAAGAGTATTGTTTTAATCTTTGTCATATAGAATTGTATTATATAAATTTATTTACTTCTCAAAACCGCCGCAAAAATACGAATTTTTAGTATATCTGCAAGCCATAACTTTCAACAAACGCCACAAAATTCTCAATATTGTATGACCGACTACTTTTTCACGCGAATCAGCGTGCTATCATCAACTTCGAGAACGCCGACGCGGTTTCGTTCCTGCTGTTTGAAACCATCACATTATATACATATATGCCGTCCGGCAGTGCGCTTCCGTTGTCGTTGGTGCCGTCCCAGACTATAGGGTCGATGCGCATCGAGGTGCCGTCGCGCGACTCGTTGATTGTCCTGACAAGCTGTCCGCTGATATTAAATATCCTGACACAGACGTCAAACGTCTCTTTCTGGTTATGTTCAAACATGATGCGCGTCTCGTTTGTCATCGGGTTTGGCGCATTGGCGAGGTTTTCGACCGCGATGGTGCCGTCACCGCTCTTTATCACCGTGAAGTCAACCGACACCGTCGTCGAGTTGTTGAAGATGTCCCAGACTCGCAGCTTCAAGGTGTGTTCACCGCTGTTGAGGTTGTAAAGGCGATATGTGATGGTGCCGTATTCATCGAGATTGAAAGGCGCATCGTAGTAGTTATTAAGGTTATACGACTTTTCGGTGGCACCGCTCAACATTGCCATGATGTCATGACCAATTCCTGTGCCGGAGGTATTAATACCTTTTTCGTCTCTTATTTTCGCGATGATGACCGGATTCTCGTTAGTAATGCCGCCGCTGACAAACATTTCATCGTCGATATACAGGCGGACTTCCGGCCCGTCCTCATCGGGAGTCACGCTCTCGTCATAGCCGCCAACGATGATATCGGTATTATTACCGTTTGCATCTGTCACATAGTCAGTGGCATAGAAATTTATCAAGCCATTCCCGTAGTTATATTTAATATCTTTGGGCAAAGTCAGCGTTATGTCGAAGATGCCGTTTTTGACTTCCGCCTTTCCGGAATATATTCTGCTGTCGCGAAGCTCGAAGTCATATTGGTGGCAGCCGTGGTCGCCGTGGGTGCGGTAAATGTTGGCTTTATCGTATATCGACACATGGACAACACCGTTGAAGTTGTCCATCAGGCAATTGAAGTTATCCCTGACCTCGCCTTCAAGTTCAACGGTACTCAGCGCCTTGAGAGTGTCAAGAGGTTGGGAACCGACCTCCACGCCGTTGAGTTTCGTGAGTACCACATTGTTTTTCGGGTATGCGATTCTCAATGCGGGGTCACCGAACAGCACAAACACCTTTGCGTTCTTACCCAAATCCTTACCTTGTTTAGCTGCTTTATAGACATCTCCGATGCGTTGATATTCACCATCATACATTTTAAAGACGCTGCGATAGAAATTTTCCTCAAGGCTTTGGTTGTCAGATCCGTTCGTTGTCCTCGCGGTGGTAATCATGTTTATCGCCCCTCCTTTTTCATTCAGGTACAACAGCTCGCCGGCGGAAGTCCTCGTATGGTCGTCGAATCTGCTGAACTCGCATGTTGCCGTTATGAAAATCGGCAGCATCGGCATATTCTGCCATGAGTTTATGTCCTCATTTGTGAGGATACGCTCATCGGCCCAGCCTATCTCGCCGCCATGCCCGATGTAGTTGACTATCAGCGTGCCGTTCTCAATGCGGTTGGTCAACGCCTCGTTGAAGTCGGGGCAACGTTGTCCGCTCGCTGTGGCGACCTGCTCGTATGCGTCAAGGTACAACTTGTCAACGACCATCTCCCCTCCCCAATCGTGAATGGAGTTGGAGATGGTTTCGGAGTTTTTCAGGAAGCTGCCGCTCTCCGCGTCGTCGCAGACCATGGTGATGACATTGCGCCATTTGTTCATCGTCATCTCATTCTTTTCCAAGAACGTCACAATCTTGTCGATGGCTGTCGTCGCCTGCGCTGGCGTTGACACCGGCATCCTGCCGATTGCGATATCGACGACAGACTCCCCCGACTCCATCTCACCTTCACTCGGGTCGAGGCAGCCGAAATAGTCGTCGGTGGCGATACAGTTAACCAGCGACAAAGATACCACTGATTCATACGTCGGAACAAAACACACGTCGCTGTTTTTATAGGCATACGACGCATCGCCTAACAGCAGCACATATTTCAGCTGGTGTTCGCCCGGGCTGTTGTCGTGGAGGTTCTTGATGAAGTCGCGGATGGCCGACACATCCTGCGCGCCGCAAGAGAACTCGTTGTAAATCGCCTGGGGCTTGACAATCTCAATGACGAGGTCGTCAATCTCATTGTGTATGTTCTTGAGCCGCTGGGCTTGTGACTCGAAATTCGGGTGAGTGATTATGAGATAGTCAACGTCTTTCAATGCGTGAAGGTTCTGGTTCTGGACTGTTCCGACGAAAGTCGTCTTGCTGAAAGAATTACCTGTGAATGCGACAAACTCGTTGTTTCTCGTACCAGCCACCTTGAAAGCAAGCACCGACGACTGCATTGAGGCGTCCATTTTCTTCGGTTCCGTCGGGTTGGTCACGTCCCACACCTGCGTCGAGCCGCCTGCATTTGAAAGCCTGTATTCGTAAACCGATGTCGGATTGGTGCATTCCGGATTACGGAAGGTCATCACGTCGCCAGACATCCTCAGACTCCTCCATACATTGACTTCTATAAAATTGAGCCAGCCAACCGATGAAGATTCCGACCTTTCAAAAGAGACATCTATGTTAAATGACGATGAATTAATGTTGAACTGTTTGACATCTGTGGAAGCCGTCTTTGCGTATGTATATTGTGTGCTGCCCATAGGGCCGAGCGAAACCGTCGCGACGGAAGTGCCGCCCAACTTATATTTGAATGATACTGTCGAAGGATTACGCGTAGCAAGTTCGGAACGCAGCTTGGCCTTTCTGCCGGTTACGACATTCGGGAACGAGAAACTGTACGACCTCGACAAAGTGATATCAAACTTATCGAAGTACCAAGTTCTCCCCATATTCAGCAGATTAAATTCCTCCTTGTCGTAGCAGGCTCCATCGATGAATTCATCGACTGCCACCGTCTCGCCTGTCGGACTTGAAACCGTCTCGATACGTTTGCCTGGCGTATCACCTACGGTCATGAAGACGTACGAATGGTCTGAATACGGATTATTCACATGTTCATAAAACTCCAGATTGGCATTATATCTCCATGTCACGGGGCCGCGGGCGTAGAACACGATGAGGTCGCCGTCATCGAAACGACCGTCCGATTCACCGTATATTATAATAGGTATCTCGACGAGGTCATCGGGGCGTTTGTTGCCGACGATGGCAGGCAAGACACCACCGCCATTGTGGTAAAGTCTGATATTTCTCGGATCGAGGTTGTACACATCGACCCCCATTGACTTCAACTCGGAATATGAAATGCTGTACACGCCAGTACTTCCGACTGACATCTTATACCACACGCCGCTGTTCAGCACGGAGTCTGCGGCTAAAGCATTGTTCAGCAGCACTATATTTACAATCAACGTTATCGCGATCGTTTTAAACAAGCTAATTTTCATAGTTTTAAATAAGATTTTGCAAAGATACAAATTTCTTTATTCGGGACAACGTAGTCACCTGATAAATATTGCGATGTCCGAGTACAAAAAAAAATTAAAAAAAGTTACGAACATTCAAATAAAAGTTGTAAAATTGCACCGCGAAAGAATGTGTCCATGTGTGATGCATTTTTTATGCAGAAAACACAATATTTCAGTGTTTTCCAAGTTATTAACGACAATAAAAAAATACAACAGTAATGCGTAAAAATTTCAGAATTGGAGCGATTTTAGCAGTTTTATTTGCAGGTGTTTTGATGGTTTCGTGCGACGATGTGCCTGTTTCTGCGACCACAGGGTGGGTTTACAATGATCCGAATTATGGTGGGATGTATGTAACTAATACGCCAGAGCAGAGTGTAGGTCCAGGTCTTGTTGCCATCGAAGGTGGCACGTTCACGATGGGTGGGACGCAGGAAAACGTCTATTATGAATGGAACAACACTCCGCGTCAGGTGACAGTCTCATCATTCTACATGGATCAAACAGAGATTAGTAACCTTGACTATCTCGAATACCTTCATTGGATGAACAGGATTTATGGTAAAGATTATCCATTGATTGTGGAGAACGCATTGCCGGACACGCTGATATGGCGTAATTCTACGTCATATAACGAGCCAATGGTAGAGGTTTATCTTCGTCATCCGGCGTATCGTGATTATCCTGTCGTCGGTGTGTCGTGGTTACAAGCAAATGATTATGCTTTGTGGCGTTCTGACCGTGTAAACGAAAATATTCTAATCACTGCTGGCGTTCTCACATTTGATTTGAATCAGGACAAAGACTCGCATTTCAGCACCGACGCCTATATAGCAGGTCTGTACAACGGTGTCGTCGATGAGGGTTTCGAAGACCTTGACCCCAACAGTGAGACAGGTTTCCGGAATGTCAAGATGGAAGATGGTTTGCTTCTCCCGAAATACCGTCTCCCAACGGAAGCCGAATGGGAATATGCAGCTCTCGGACTTATCGGAAACACGGAAGACGAGCGCATCACGAATCGCAGAATGTATCCGTGGAACAGCGACGGACTCCGCACGGACAGTAAGAGGTATTATGGCAGTTTCGTGGCGAATTTCAAGAGAGGAAATGGTGACTATATGGGCGTCGCTGGTAACCTAAACGATGGCGCAGCATTCCCAGCACCAGTCACCTCATATTGGCCTAACGACTTCGGCCTGTACAACATGTCAGGCAACGTATCAGAATGGGTACTTGACGTTTACCGCCCGCTGTCATTCGAAGACGTGTCTGACCACAATCCTTATCGCGGCAACGTGTTCACAAAGAAGGAAATCAATGAGGATGGACAGATTGTGTATGTCCCGGAGACAACAGAGGAAAACGTCGTGCGTCAGAATTACCGCTACAGCTATAGCATCAACCATAACGATGGCGATTTCAGGTCAACAATACAGAACGACTGGTCAGACGCAGGCGGCGAGCAAAGCGAATACACCAACCAAATGTACGAATACGGTGTGACAACACTTATCTCAGACAAGTCGCGCGTTTACAAAGGTGGCTCATGGGCCGACGGGCCTTATTACCTAAGCCCATCGACAAGACGTTTCATGGAGGAAGACCAGGCTTCGGCAACAATCGGTTTCAGATGCGCCATGAACATGATTGGCAGCGCATTGGCGAAATAATCAAACAAAAAATCATAAATCAGCCGTCATTTTTGGCGGCTTTTTTTATTCAACATGGAAAACATAGAAAAAATTTACCAACATTACACGAAGTCATACACGGTGACGACCGACAGCCGCTGCATCACCAAAGACTGCGTCTTCGTGGCACTCAAAGGTGAACATTTTGACGGCAACGACTTCGCCTATAAAGCCGCGGAAGACGGCATCGCCGCATGTGTCATCGCCGACCGGCAGGACCTTCCGCGACATGAACGACTATTCGTCGTCGATGACAGCCTCAAGACATTACAGCAACTTGCAAAGCACCACCGCGAGAAGATGAAAACCACGGTGATAGGCATCACCGGGACAAACGGCAAAACGACCACGAAAGAACTCGTCTCAGCCGTCCTGACAAAAAAATACAACATCATTTACACTCAAGGCAATTTCAACAACCACCTCGGAGTGCCTCTCACATTATTGAGAATCAAGCCGGAGACAGAAATTGCCGTCGTTGAAATGGGCGCAAACCATCCTGGCGAAATCAAACAGCTCACCGAAATAGGACAACCTGACTACGGCATCATAACCAATATCGGCAAAGCCCACCTCGAAGGTTTCGGGAGCTTCGAAGGCGTCGTGAAGACAAAGTTCGAGATGTACCAATATATTCATGACCACGACGGGATGCTGTTTGTAAACAGAGATGACCTGCTTCTCATGGACTTAGCCTCCGATATGGCAAAGATAACCTACGGCAGCAACAACGACTCAGACATCATCGGGGCTTTGATATCAGCCGACCCGTTCCTGAAGGTCTCACATTGTTGGGACGAGTTCGACACGCACCTCGTCGGCGATTACAATTTTGAAAACGTGATGGCGGCAATAGCAGTCGGATGGGAATTCGGCGTCAAAAACGACGACATCCACGAAGCCATCTCAAGCTATACCCCAACCAACAGCCGTTCTCAAATAATTGAAACACAGAAGAATAGAATCATTCTCGATGCATATAACGCCAACCCGACAAGCATGAGCCATGCGGTGAGAAACTTCCGCAACATCTGCAAAGAAGACAACCTGTTGATTCTCGGCGACATGCGCGAACTCGGCGCCGACTCGCAAAAAGAACATGAAACAATCTTCAAACTCATCAATGAACTCGGATTCAGCAACGTGATTCTCGTAGGACAAGAGTTCAAGAAAGTTTGCAAAAACAGTTCATTCCTGACATTCGACAACATCGATGACTTGTGCAGACACATCGAAAATCACCCTATTGAGGGCATGGACATCTTAGTCAAAGGCTCCAACAGCATGAAGCTCGGGAAAGTCGTTGAACTCCTGTAAGTTACAAACGATACATATAAATTTTGATGACAGAGAGATATAACATAATCGGCTTGATGTCGGGCAGTTCGCTTGACGGCATTGACATGGTTGACGTCGATTTCTGGGACGACGGCGACTGGCGTTTCAAGATTATCGCCAAAGATAGTTTTGAATACGATGCCGGTTGGAAAAAACTGCTTTCAGAAGCGTACTACATGTCATCGGATGAGCTGCGCGGCCTCGATGTCAGATATGGCAAGCTGCTCGGAGAAGTGACAAAATCATTCATCAGCAGTCACAACCTCAAGCCGGAGATTGTGGCCTCTCACGGACACACCATCTTTCACCGTCCGCAGGAGCGATATACGCTGCAAATAGGTGACGGTCAGGCACTTGCCGACACATGCGGAGTGATTGTCATCAACGACTTCAGGACTGAAGATGTGCTGAAAGGCGGACAAGGGGCGCCTCTCGTCCCAATCGGCGACAAACTACTGTTCTCGGACTATCCCTTATGCCTCAACATCGGAGGAATCGCGAACGTCTCGTATGACATTGACGGCCAACGGATTGCATACGACATCTGCATCGCCAACCAAGCGTTGAACCATTTGGCGGGATTAGCTGATTCAGATGCCCAATTCGACAGAGACGGACTGATTGCCCGCAGCGGAGCCATTGACAATCAACTGCTTGAAAAACTCAACAATCATCAGTATTTCTCACAGAAACCGCCTAAATCGTTGGGACGCGAATTTTTTGAAGAAAACATCAAGCCACTTTTCGTTGAGATGCGCCACACCACGCCCGTTCAAGACATGCTCGCGACATTTGTCGAACACATCGCCGCACAAGTCGGGAAATCCATTGAAAACCAAACTGTTGGCAAGATGCTCATCACGGGTGGAGGCGCAAAGAATAAGTTCTTGGTCGAAAGGATTCAGGCGAACACAAGACACGAAATCGTGATTCCTGACGACGACATCATCGACTACAAAGAGGCCTTGATATTCGCTTTCCTCGGGCTGCTTCGCAAACGCAACGAAATCAACGTCTTAAGGTCGGTGACAGGAGCCGACAGCGATTCATGTTCGGGACGCATCTTCAATGTCGGCAAGCGTTTTTTCAATGAATGAATAATATTTTACGAAGTTTTAAGTTTTTAAATCAAAACACATAATATGAATTTACTGAATGTCTTATTACAAATGCCTGCAACAGAGGCAGTTACAGAGCCAACAGAATTGAGAATGTCGTTATGGGAACTCGCCGTGCAAGGCGGTTGGATAATGCTTATCTTAGGAATCTTTTCATTGATAGCAGTTTACATCTTCATCGAAAGGTTCATCACCATCAACAAGGCGGCGAAGAAAGACGACCTCTTCATGGACACGATACGCAATTACATGCTCGACGGGAAGCTTAGCGACGCGAAGGTGCTGTGCCAGAAGACCGCCACTCCGCTTTCGAGGATGATTGAGAAAGGCATCTCGAGAATCGGGAAGCCGCTGAACGACATACAGACAGCGGTCGAGAACGTCGGCAACCTTGAAGTCAGCACCCTTGAGAAAGGTGTCGCCATCCTCGCGATGATTTCAGGCGCAGGCCCGATGCTCGGGTTCCTCGGGACGGTAATCGGAATGATACGGGCGTTTTACGATATGTCGATGGCTGGAAACAACATCGACATCGAGCTGCTCTCGACCGGCATCTACCAAGCTATGGTGACGACCGTCGGCGGCCTCATCGTCGGCATCATCGCCTTCATTTTCTACAATGTGCTTGTCTCTCAAATAGATAAGGTCGTCAACCTGCTCGAATCGAAGAGCATTGAGTTTATGGATGTCTTGAATGAACCTGCAAAATAAACTGTCATGGCACTGAAAAGAAGAAACCAGAGAAGAGCCGACTTCAACTCCTCGTCGATGTCAGACTTGGTGTTTCTGCTGTTGATTTTCTTCATGTTGACATCGACATTGGTGGCCCCGAACGCCATCAAGATGTTGCTTCCGCAAAGCAGCAGCCGCACCATGGCGAAACAGACCGTGACGGTTTATATCGACAGCAGCAACAATTATCATATCGGGACGAGAAAAGGCGATGCCAAGGCCGTTGACGAAAGCATGCTCGAGTCGGAAATTGCCGTTGCCCTTGGCGGGACGACAGAAGGCACTATTGTCGTCCGTTCCGACAAAACCGTTGAAGTTCAATATGTTGTAAATGTCATTGATGCAGTAAACAACATCAACAACTCGACAAATCAGAGTCATAAGGTGTTGCTTGCGACATCATCCAAGAAATAACAATGACGAGAGAAAGAAAAAACAAAGCCATTGCATTGGCTGTCACCGTTCTGGTTCACGCCGCTGTAGCAGCGCTGTTGTTGCTGATGGCGTTCACCACTCCCCTGCCGCTTCCCGGCGAGGCCGGCGTGGAGGTGAACCTCGGCATGTACAACCAAGGCATGGGCGACATTCAGCCGCAGAAACCGACAAAAGCTGTCGAAGAACAACCTGCGCCGACACAGCAAGTCAAAGAAGACGTCGTAAAGCAAGACACAGAAGAGACGCCGGCAATTGACGAGCCCAAACCTGTCGTGAAGCCTCAACCCACTGTCAATCAGAAAGCTTTGTTCAAGCCGAAGAACAACAGTGAGGCTCCAAAGTCACAGGGCGTGACGGGGCAACCTGGCGACCAAGGCAGTCCTGAAGGCACGACCGACAGCGACAGTTACGAAGGTCAGGGCGGCAGCGGCGGCGGTCCGTCGTATTCCCTCGGAGGCCGCGGGGCGAAACATCTCCCGTCGCCGGGCACCGACTTCAGCGAGGAAGGCAGAGTCGTCGTTGACATCTGGGTTGACCGCGAAGGCCATGTCAAGAGGACAGAGATAGGCAAAGGCACGAACATCACAAACGCGGCGATGCGCGAGATGGCGAGAAATGCCGCGATGTCGGCGATGTTCACGCCCGACAGCAACGCAGCGGAATTACAAAAAGGAACAATAACTTACAATTTCATAATAAGACAATGAACTACGCAGATACAACAAACTGGATGTTCAACCAACTTCCAATGTATCAACTGATTGGAGCGCAGGCGTACAAGGCCGACCTCCACAACACCATCGAGCTGCTCAACATATTAGACAACCCGCAAGACAAATTCAGGACCATCCATGTCGCCGGAACGAACGGCAAAGGCACCACTTCGCACACCTTGGCGTCGATTTTCCAGGAACATGGTTTCAAGACCGGACTATACACCTCGCCGCATCTCCACGATTTCCGCGAGCGAATCCGCATCAACGGCACGATGATTCCGGAGCAGAATGTCGTTGACTTCGTCGCCGAACACAAAGAACAGATGGAAAAGATGCAGTTGTCATTCTTCGAGATGGCGACAGGCATGGCGTTCGACTATTTCGCGAAAGAGAAGGTCGATATAGCAATCATTGAGGTAGGCATGGGCGGACGCCTCGACTGCACCAATGTCATTCATCCCGAGCTGAGCATCATCACGCAGATATCCATGGACCACATGCATTTCCTTGGCGACACCCTTGAGAAAATCGCGACTGAGAAAGCCGGCATCATCAAGCCCGGAACGCCGGTGGTCATCGGCGAGACGCAAGCCGACATCAAGCATGTGTTCATCGACAAAGCCGGAGAAGGCAACTCACCGATATATTTCGCAGACCAGATTTTCTACTGCGACAAGATTCACATCGAGTCGCTTGACTATCAGGAGTTTGACATCTGGAAGAACAGCGAGCTGCTAATGGAGGCGGTCAGGTATCCGTTGCTCGGATATTATCAGAAGAAAAACATGGCGACAATCATGTGCGCCATCGACTTGCTAAGAGACAAATTCAACATCAGCAAAAAAGAGATTGCCTCTGGCCTCGAGAACGTCGTCAGAAACACCAACCTCATGGGCAGATGGCAGATTCTCTCAAAGACGCCTCTCGTCATAGCCGACACGGGTCATAACATCGGCGGGATAAAAGAAATAGTGGCGCAGTTAAGCGATATGTCATTCAACAAGTTACACTTTGTCTTGGGCTGTGTCAACGACAAAGACATCGATGGAATCCTTGGTCTCCTGCCACATTACGCCGAATACTATTTCTGTAAGGCCGACATCCCGAGAGGCCTTGACGCCAACATCCTCGCCGAGAAAGCGTTCAAGACCGGACTACGCGGCAGCGTCTATGAGTCGGTGCATCACGCGTATAAATCGGCGCTGAACAACGCACGCTTTGACGATGTCGTCTTCATCGGCGGAAGCAACTTCACCGTCGCCGAGATAATATAAATCAACACGGCATACCGAATATTTCAGAGTGCCAAATCGAAAAATATTTTATCTTTGCACCCGATTATCATGCAAAGACTTGTAAGAACAACGCTAATATTGCTCTCGCTCCTTGTGATGTCGAGCTGTTCCATCAGGCGATACGTCCCTGAAGGCAAGTCGTTGTTACTCAGGAACAAAATCGAGATAACAGAGAATTATAAAGAACTGAGACGTCCTGAGATCTCAAAGCATGTAGCACAAGACGCGATGCCGCAACTGTTCGGATGGATGCCGATGGTCAATGTTTATTACAGAACAGAGAAGAAAACCGACAAGAAGTTTTACAAATGGGTCAATGAAAATATTGGCAATGAGCCGGTTTATTACAGTGAGACATCGACGTTCGAGTCGAAGAGGGACATTGAGACATACCTCAACGACATCGGTTTCTTCAGGTCGAATGTTGAGACATCAAGCAAGACGAAAAACAAGAGGACGAAAGTCACATACACCATTCGTCCATCAAAGCCGTACAAGATCGCGAATATCAGTTACAAGATTGCCGACGATGCCATAGCTCAGCAAATCAAGGAGATAGAGAGCGAGTTGCCGGTAAAGGTCGGCGACAACTACAACGCCTACACGATGGACGACGAGCGAGACATCATCCTCAGCCATCTGCGGAACAACGGTTATTACTACTTCACGCGCGACTACATCATTTTCGAAGTTGACACGAACTTCAAGTCGCAAAGAGCCGACATCGCATTGCGCATCGATGGGGACAGACACTACAAGTACTTGATTGACAACATCTTCATCTATCCGAATTACAGGCGGCACACCAAATCGCCGGCCGAC
Source organism: Bacteroidales bacterium (assembly GCA_045600605.1). Lineage (GTDB taxonomy): Bacteria > Bacteroidota > Bacteroidia > Bacteroidales > F082 > Limimorpha. The sequence continues at coordinate 25,380 of JAZRYG010000024.1, read as the reverse complement.
ACGACAAAGCACACATTCTCTTTAGGCAAAAGATTCAACGACGTGACATTTGACTTTGTCTGCTTCGGTGACCCGAAGATGAAGAGCAAGACGTTCAACCAGATCGTCCAGATGCACCCGGGCGATGAATACAGCCTGAAGAAAGTCACGCAGACATACCGTTCGCTCGGCAGGCTACCGATATATGCGAGCACCAGCATTCGTTTTGACACGGTTCCTGGCGCGGCGGATGACAGCGTCAAACACCTGAATTGCAACATTCAGTTGCAAAAAGGCAAGCTCAACTCATATATCTTACAAGTCGAAGGCACCAACTCCGGCGGCAATTTCGGGGCGCAGGGAAGTATCACCTACAGGAACAACAACATCTTCCACGGTTCCGAGGTGCTGAACGTCAAGCTGAAAGGCGGCTATCAGTTTATCTCGACAGAAAAGTTCATCAGCGCCGACGGGCATTTCCACGGTCGGGAATTCGGCATCGAGACGAACCTCTCCTTCCCACGTTTCTTAGGGCCGTTCAAGATGCGGCATTTCGTGCAGGAATATCAGCCAAAGACATCAATAACAGTGGGTTACGACACGAGGACAAGACCGATGTACCGGCGTCAGACCTTCATCGCGAGTTTCGGTTACAACTGGATGACAAGCGAAAGGTCACAACACATCCTCACCCCTATCAACCTCAACACCGTCAAGGTTGACCAATCGGACATTTTCAAGTCACTGCTCGAAAACGAATCAAACCAACGACTTAAAGACCAGTACACGAGCCACTTCATCGGCGGCTTGAACTATTCTTACATCTTCAGCAATCAGAACATCAATTTCTCAAGCGATTTCTTTTACATCAAGGCTGACATTGAGACATCGGGCAACCTGCTTTCATTGTTAAACAACACGACACTCATGACAGAAGTCGATGACTATCATGAGATTTTCGACATCAGATACGCCCAATACGTGAAGCTCGGCCTGGAGTTCAGGTATTATCATTATATCAATTACGGCAACTTCGCGTTCAGGGTGATGGGCGGCTACGGCATCCCTTACGGCAATTCGAAGGACATGCCTTTTGAAAAGAACTACTACGGCGGCGGCGCCAACGGCATGAGAGGATGGCCTTACCGTCAGCTCGGACCTGGCAGCTACAGCAATGGCCTCACCAAAAGCAACGAAAAATTCGGCAACATACAGCTTGAGTTCAACACAGAATACCGTTTCCCGATTTACGGATTCCTCAACAGTGCTGTCTTCGTTGACATCGGAAACATCTGGAACTCAGAGCCTATCGAAGCCTTCCCAGACAGCGAGTTCAAGTTCGACACGTTCTACAAACAACTCGCCATGGATATGGGTATCGGCTTACGTCTCGACTTCTCCTTCTTCCTCGTGAGGTTAGACTTCGCCATTCCTTTCAGGGATCCGAAATACGACGAGGCGGAGAGATGGCGTTTCAAGAAATGGCAGTGGAAAGACGTAGGTATCAATTTCGGCATAGGGTACCCGTTCTGAGTTGAAAGTTCATAAAGTTTGAATCTTTAAATCTTTGAATCTTTAAATTTAGTCAATCAAAAAATGACGCGAGGTGAGCTTTTCGGCAGACTTATGGCTTCTTTCGGTTTTGAGCCGACGGAGGGACAGCGCACCGTGCTGTATCATCTCGCTGCATTTCTCCTCTCCGAGAAAAACAGCCCCACTTATCTTCTTCAGGGTTACGCTGGCACGGGAAAGACCACTCTCGTCGCCGCCTTGGTGAAAGTACTGCCTCTTATCGGGATGAGATACCAATTGCTTGCTCCCACCGGCCGCGCGGCCAAGGTGCTGAGCAACTACTCCGGCAAGGCCGCCTCTACGATACACAGGAAAATATACCGTTTCACGGCTTTCCCTGACGGCGGCTTCAGGATGACACGCGCCGAGAACAAGTCGAAAAACACAGTCTTCATCGTCGATGAATGCTCGATGATCTCCGACGAGGCCTCCGGCAACGGACGCTCCCTCCTTGACGACCTCGTTGAATATGTGTTCAGCGGCGAGAACTGCCGGCTTCTCTTCATCGGCGACAAGGCGCAGCTGCCGCCCGTCGGCATCGACATCAGTCCAGCCAACGACATCAACGTGCTGAGACACAGCTTCAGCCTCACCGTCGCCTCCTTCGAGATGACCGAGGTGATGCGACAGGCGCTCCAATCGGGGATATTGTACAACGCCACCGAGCTGCGCAAACGACTGAACGATGACGACACCTCGCTCCCGCTTTTCATAACCCAAGGCTTCACCGATGTTCAACGCATTGACCCGCAGGACTTTGAGGAGCTGTTGCAGCAATGTTTCAACGGCAAGACGAGCAACGAGGCCGTGGTGATATGCCGCAGCAACAAACGCGCCAACATGTTCAACCAGGCCATACGCGCCCGCGTGCTTCAGGAAGACGGCGAGATTGCCACCGGCGACAAGCTCATGGTCGTGAAAAACAACTATTTCTGGACCGACGAGAGCCAGAAGGTCAGTTTCATCGCCAACGGCGACATGATTGAGTTGATGAGGATAAACAACATCGAAGAGATGTACGGATTCCATTTCGCCGATGTGGAGATACAACTCACTGACTATCAGGATGAGCCGAGTCTTTCCGTCAAGATACTCATGGAGACTTTGACGAGCGACTCCCCAGCCCTCACGCGTGAGGAATCGGAGAGGCTGTATCATTCCGTCGAGGAGGATTACATGGACATCCCCGACCGCCGCGAGCGTTACAAGGCCATGCGCCAAAACCCGTATTACAACGCGCTTCAGGTGAAGTTCGGCTACGCCCTGACATGCCACAAGACACAAGGCGGACAATGGCCCGTCGTCTTCATCGACGCGCCGTATCTTCCGGAAGGTGAGCAACTGCAAACCAGCGACTTACGCTGGTTCTACACCGCCGTGACACGCACGCAGGAGAAACTGTATTTCGTGAATTTCAAGGATGAGTATTTTTTCGGTTGAGAGAGTAAAGAGTAAAGTTAAAAGATGCTGACGCATGATGGTTTAACCAACAGCGTCAGCATCTCTAACCTCTAACCTGAAATTACTTTGTGAATTTGTGGTTCTTTCCAGGGAAGTATGCCATGTCGCCGAGTTCTTCCTCGATGCGCATGAGCTGGTTGTACTTGCAGATACGGTCGGTACGTGAAGCCGAGCCTGTCTTGATCTCGCCTGTGTTGAGTGCCACTGCGAGGTCGGCGATGGTTGTGTCTTCCGTCTCGCCAGAACGATGGCTCATGACTGCCGTATATTGATTACGATAGGCGAGGTTGACGGCCGCGATGGTCTCTGTGAGTGAACCTATCTGGTTGACTTTCACGAGGATTGAGTTGGCAACGTTACGGTCGATGCCCATCTTGAGGCGCTCGACGTTGGTCACAAACAAGTCGTCACCGACGAGCTGAATCTTGCTGCCCATCTTGTCTGACATGAGTTTCCAGCCGTCCCAGTCGTCTTCTGCCATACCGTCTTCGATGGAGATGATAGGATATTTCTTGACCCAGTTGTCCCAGAAGTCAACCATCTGAGCCGGAGTGAGTTTCTCGCCTGTTGATTTGTGGAGGTGATAGACGTTTTCTTCCGGAAGATAATATTCTGAAGAAGCTGCATCGAGGGCGATGAACACATCTTCACCCGGGCGATAGCCTGCTTTTTCTATTGCTTGGAGGATGACCTCGATGCCTTCGTCGTTTGAGCGGAGGTTTGGTGCGAAGCCGCCTTCATCGCCGACGTTGGTAGAATAACCGGCTTTCTTGAGGACGTTCTTGAGGTTGTGGAAAATCTCCGAGCCCATCTGAATTGCCTGATGGAATGATGTCGCGCCCACCGGCATGATCATGAACTCTTGGAAGTCAACGCTGTTGTCGGCGTGTGAGCCGCCGTTGAGGATGTTCATCATCGGGATTGGGAGTGTGTTTGCGCTGACGCCGCCGATGTAGCGGTACAGAGGCTGGTCGGTATAGATGGCACCTGCCTTGGCGCAGGCCAATGAAACTCCGAGGATTGCGTTGGCGCCGAAGTTGCCTTTGTTCTTGGTGCCGTCGAGTTCAATCATCTTCGCGTCGATGGCGTTTTGGTCTGTCACCTCGTAGCCGACGATGGCCTTTGCTATTTCGTTATTCACATGGTCAACGGCCTTATAGACGCTCTTGCCCATGAATTTTGTCTTGTCGCCGTCACGGAGTTCCACTGCTTCGTGGACACCTGTCGATGCGCCCGACGGGACAGCCGCCCTGCCGAGGATACCGTCTTCGGTGATGACATCTACTTCTACTGTTGGATTGCCGCGAGAATCGAGGATCTGGCGTGCATGAATGTTTCTGATTGCGCTCATTTTTTCTTATTTTTTAGTCTGAAATTCAAGCCGCGAAAATACAAAAAAATTCACCACGAATAACACGAATGACACGAATATTTTTTCACAACGAATAACACGAATGACGTGACGGTGAGTGTGCGGCAATCTTTTAACTCCAAACTTTTTATGAGATTTCTCACCATACTGCATTTTGTCCAAAATTACGAGAGGAGAGACGAGACTATAAAAAAAGACGGGGGCATGCCCCGTCTCTACTATTTTCTCTTAACTCAACTATTTTGACTGAGATTAAAGACCTAACTTCGCCTTCACGTCAGATGTGATGTCGATTGCATCTGTCCCGATGTAAACGATAGCGCCGACCGACTTGTCGAAGATATACGTGTAACCTTTCTCCTTGCCGACTGTATTGACGGCGTTCTGCACTTTCTCGATGACAGGTGTCAGGAGTTCGATTCTCTTTTCATCGAATGCCGTTTCAGCGTTTGCCTGAAAATCCTGTATTCTGCCCTGAAGGTCAATGATTTCCTTTTCTTTCGACTGGCGAAGAATGTTCGACATTGTGGCGGAATTAGCCTCGTAATCCTTCATTTTCGCCTGATATTCTGTTGCCATTGTCTGAAGCTCCTGCTGGAGTTCCGTGTAATAAGCCTGAAGGTCTTGTTCGATTTTTGCTCTCTCAGGCATGATTTCTGTGATGGCCGATGAATCGACGTAGGCGATTTTCAATGTCTGTGCGTTAGCGGCGATACCGAAACCTAATGCTAACACGCATAAACACAATACTTTAGATAACTTTTTCATTATTTTAAAAATTTAAATTAACCTCAAAATTTTTGCAAAGATATAAAATTTTTCACAAACTCATCAAAATTTATTTTTTCGGGCCTTTGTCGTTGTTATTTCCTCCCGAGGAAGGCTTTGAGCCACCGTTGGAGCGTTTGCGGTCTTCCTTGCGAACCGTCTGCATGACATTGCCGATTTCGTCGAGCACATCATCGCTTATATCGTTCTTCTCATTGCAATAAAGCACCGTTGTGCCAGAGGCCTTGTCGAAGACGAAAGCGTAATTTTTGATGAGTGCTATTTGATTTATCGCGTTATAGATTTTCTCTTGTATCGGCTGGATGAGTTCGATTCTTTTTGTGAAGAGTTGTCCTTCCGGTCCAAAATAATCCATCTGTAACGTCATCATTTCCTGTTCCTTAGCCGAGATTTCCTCTTCTTTCTTCCGTTTCTGGTCATCGGTGAGAAGCACTGATTCGGTCTGATATTCGCGCTGGAGAGCATCGACTTTTGTTCTCAAAGCCTTGATTTCCTTTTCCCATTTTGCCGAGAGTTGGTTTATCTGTTCCTGCGCGTCGCCGTATTCCGGAATATTTTGAAGGATATATTCCGTATCGACGAAAGCGAATTTCTGATTTCCCTGTGCCTTTGACGGGTTCATTCCGATAATCATCAGGAATGCGAGTAATAAAATTGATTTTGCGGTTTTCATATATTATTTAATCTTTTTCGTTAAAATTCATACAGTAGTTAGTCGATTGAGCCTCCGATTGAGAAGTGGAACTGGCTTCCCGAGGCGTTGGTTGAGCCTGGCACGTCGTCGAAGCCATAGCCCCAGTCGAGGCCGAGCATTCCGAACATCGGCAGATATATCCTGATGCCGAGACCGGCGGAGCGGTACACATCAAACGGATTGAAGTCTTCCTTGGCCGACCAGCAGTCGCCAGCCTCCACGAACCCAAGGGCGAAGATCGTCGCCTGCGGGTTGAGTGTCAACGGGTAACGCAGCTCCATCGTATATTTCGTGAATATGGTGCCGCCGCTGAGTCCGTTGGCGGAAGTCGGAGTCAACGACTCGTTAGAATAGCCTCTCATGCCCACTATCTCGCGGCCGTCGAGGTTGGTTGACGCCGAGAGTCCGTCGCCGCCAAGGTAGAACCTCTGGAACGGCGTGGCACCGATCTTATCATTATAATAACCGAGGTACCCGAAGCGCACCCTCGTCATGAACACGAGTTTGTCGTACAGCTCGGTGTAGAACGCCGCCTTGAATTTCCATTTATGGAACTCAACCCATTTGTACATCGCGTCCTGACGGGCCGACTTATTATTATCGCCGGGATATTCTTTCTCGTAATCAACGCCATTAATTAATGAATAAGGTGGCGTGAGTTCGAGTGAGAGGATTATCTCCGAGCCGTATCTCGGATATATCGGCTGGCTGACCGAGTTACGCCCGAGCGTGACGTTATAGCCGATGATGTTGAAATCGCCCGACCCTGTCCCGAAGTTGAACACCGAAGCGTAATTGTTCAGGTGATAGCGTATCAGGTTCACTCCGTTATATATGGTGAAATAGTCGTCAGGCCAAGTCAGGCGTTGACCTAATCCGATGGAGACGCCCATCTGACTGAAGGAGCCGAAGTATTCGCTCGACTTGGAATATCCGTTGGTGTATATAGAGCGGAACACCGAGCCTGACAGCGAGTTAGGTTTCTTGCCGCCGAGCCATGGTTCGGTGAACGAGGCGCCATAGTAGATGTAATTGGTTCCGTACGTCTGCACTCTGAATGAAAGTTTCTGTCCGTCGCCGCTCGGGATAGGTCTCCACGCGTCTTTCTTGAAGAACTTCTTGAATGAGAAGTTGTTGAGTGTCAATCCCAAAGAAAGCATGAGTCGGTTATAGCCCCATCCAGCCGACAGCTCAATCTGGTCGGATGATGTCTCTTCGACATGATAGACTATGTCCACGGTTCCGTCCGACGGGTCTGGCTCCGGCACCGGATTGAGGGTCTCGGCGTTAAAGTATTGAAGTGCAGCGAGTTCCCTTGTCGTCCTGATGATGTCCGAACGGCTGAAGAGCTGTCCTGGCTTGGTGTACATCTCACGGATGATAACGTTGTCGTTAGTCTTGGTGTTGCCCACGACCTTGACGCGTTTTATGGTGGCCTGTTCGCCTTCGCTCATCCTGATTTCAAGGTCGATGGTGTCGTTATCGACTCGCACCTCGACAGGATCGACGCGGAAGAAAAGATAACCGTCATCCATGTAAAGAGAGGTGATGTCCATCCCTTCCTCGCTGTAATTCAGATTTTTGCTGAGGAGTTCCTGATTATAGACATCGCCTTTCTTTATTCCGAGCACCCTGTTGAGCACAGCCGTGTCGTATTTAGTATTTCCGACCCATGAGATGTTGCCGAAATAATATTTGTCGCCTTCATCGATGACAAGCTTGATGCCAAGGTTCTTATCGTCAATCACATACACCGAATCGCTCACTATCCTTGCGTCCCTGTAGCCTTTCGAGTTGTATTTCTCAATGATTTTATTTTTATCGTCTTCGTAATTCGACTGGTTGAACTTTGATGACTTGAAAATCCTGAGTTTGTAGTTATCAGCGAAATAGTTAAACAACTCTTCTTCCGCCTTCAGCGGTTTGAGTGTTACGACATCCCACACTGTGTTGACCACCGTTGCGCCGAGCGGTCGGAGCGGGTCGAACTTGCCTCTCTCCTTAGTCTCCTTCATGGCGGCACGTACCTGGTTATCTGACAGCACCTCGTTGCCTTCGACATCAATTGTCCCGATTTTGACTTTGTGTTTCTTATCGATATTAAGAATAAGTATGACGTAATTCTCACGTGTTGTGTCATTTACGGCATCGATGGTCACCTCGGTGTTCAGAAATCCTTTGTCAGCGAAATAATCAGTGATGATGCCGCGGGTCTTGCTGTATGTATGTTCTGTTGCGACATCGCCTCTTGTCAGGTTGATTTTCTTTCTGAGTTCTTCGGCTTCGGATTTCTTAACGCCTTTGAATGAGAACTTGCTTATCCGCGGTCTCTCGGCGACCGTGATGTTGAGGAATATCTTACCGCTAATCTTCTGGGTGCACGACACCTGCACGTCTTCGAAGAGTCCCTGCTCCCACAGTTTTCTTATTGCGTTGGTGATTTTATCGCCAGGGACTTTTATTGTCGTGCCGACCTGCAAGCCCGACAGCATAATCACCACATTAGGATCGACGAATTTCGCGCCTGTGACGGTGATGCCACCTATCTCGTATTCCCTTGGCAGAGAATAATCTATGTCAGACATATCGTTGCCGACCTGAATCTGCGCAAGAGAGACGTTGCCGAGCATGAGGCATATCAGACAGAGCAGCGCGGTGATATATATTTTCATTCCTTTTGAAGTCATCATTTCATTTTTTTAGTTGTTCGCTCGTCTTACCAAATCTCCGTTCACGACTCTGATAGTTGATAATGGCTTCATAGAGGTCTTCTTTTGAGAACTCAGGCCAGTATTTCTTGGTGAAATAAAGTTCGGAATAGGCTATTTGCCACAGCAGGTAGTTGCTGATCCTCTCCTCGCCGCTTGTGCGTATAAGCAGTTCAGGGTCAGGCATTTCCGCTGTCGCGAGATGTCCTGCAACACAATTTTCATCAATATCCTCAACATTCAGCGAGCCGTCTTTCACCTGAGCAGCGATTTTTCTCACCGCATCGGTAATCTCCCAGCGTCCCGAATAGCTCAGGCAGAGGGTGAGAGTCATGCGCTTATTGTTCTTGGTGTTGTCTATCGCATACATCAAAGCATCGTGCTGTGATTTGGGCAGACGTTTGAGGTCGCCTATAGCTGCGAGACATATATCATTATCATTCAATGTCTTAAGTTCAGATTTCAATGCTTGTGTCAGGATTGTCATCAAGGCATCGACTTCGACGGAGGAGCGGTTCCAGTTTTCGGTTGAGAAAGCGTAAAGTGTAAGATATTTCACGCCGAGTTCCGCGCAGGCTTCTGTTATACGGCGCACAGTATCAACACCATGCTGATGTCCGAAGACACGAATCATCCCTTGTTCCTTGGCCCATCTCCCATTGCCATCCATTATTATGGCGATGTGGCTTGGCAAACGCGAACTGTCTATCTTATCTTTAAGGCTTTCCATATTCATAATTAGAAGCTATGATTTCCACTCAAACCGACATCGCATCTGTTGCTGTGAGGCAGATTGAATTTGAATGCGATGGTGAAGTTAAGGAAACTATAATAGTCATATTTAACCGAATCGCCTCTTTTCAAGTATTTTATTTCATTGCTTACGCCATCGAGTGACACGTTCCCCGACGGGTCGGCGTACTGAGCCCACGAATCGCCTTCCTTCCACAGTGGGTAATAGCCGCTGCAATCGTCGAGCCAGTCGGTCCATGCCCAATGCACACGCCATTCCAACGCTAATCCGATTCTCTTGTTGACGCTGTATTTGACACCGAGGCCGAACGGGACTGAAAAAGCACATTTCTTATACTTCGCGGTGCCGTCGCTGATATTGTTCTCATTCCCATCGGCATAGTCATTGACATCCGTCAGCACATTGCACAGTTCCTTGCCGTCAAGGGTCGTGGGGTTGAAGGTCACAAGTCCGATGCCGGCGAAAATGTACGGCGTGACGAAGTTCCTGCGGCTTCCCGTCCAATAATCGAAGAAATTAAACTCCGCTACAAGTGAGAAGTCATTGAGGTTCGACTTGAAACTACGTTTTTTCTCCGGGCATATCCCGACTTTTTCATCGGAAGCTGTGATATTCATGTTTGAATACGAGAAACGGAAAGCCCAGCGTGAGCCTTGATAGTACCGAGCAACGGCACCAATACCAAATTTGGCTTCGTTAAACGGTCTTATTGGATTTAAATCGCCATAATATGATGACAATCCGCCACTTAAGCCTATTTCCATGACTTGGGCATTTGCATTATTGACAACAGCGGAAAGCCCTAAAAACAGGGCTATAGCAACGGCTATTCTGAAATTTCTTTTTCTTTTCATTCGTTTAAATCATCTTCCTCGTTGATTGTCAATGAGTTCACTCGACAATAACAAGCTCACAAAATTACACATTTTTTTATATATCCCAATAAAATTTTTCAAAATTTAATCAATAACGCTTATAGGCACTGATAAATTGTGCACAGTTGTATTTATAGGTCAAATCGGTGCGACGAGATGTATGAAAAAGCCAGTCTCGCCCAAGCCATTAAGTCCGTATTCGAACCTGAAGACAAGGTCATAATAGGTCACTAAATCGAGTCCGACGCCAGTTCCGTAAAGCCATTTATTTGCAAGTCGCGAAGTTGTGCCATCAGGGATTTTCACCTTCCATGAATAGCCGAAGTCGAAGAAAATATTGGCATACAACGCTACATGAATCTTGCCAAAGCGTTCATTCTTAATGAATTTAATATTCTTCGTCACTGGTTTGATAATCTCAAACTTCAAGTTGTTCTTGAAAATCGCGAAATTCAACGCATCGACAGCGTATAAGTCGTACGTCCGCACGTAGTCGTTGCCGTAACCAAGTCCTTTGGTCAGGAAATACGGTGCATCGTCGTTGGCCGAGACCTTGGCCGTGACATTCGACGCCCAGTAGAAGCGTCTCCATATCGGCGTGTACCAGTCGGCAGTCACCTTACCATAGAACAAATTCGGCTCATTTTCGAAAGTACCTATTCCGACTTTTGTCATCTCAAGTTCAAGATAATGACCGTCAAGCGGATAGTTCTGGTCATCACGATAGTCATTCTTGAAAATTGCCGAAAGTGTGACATATTGGAAGTGCGTATTCCCTTCATTTCCAAACGTTTGATTCAGTGATGTCAGCGTGTCGGCGAATGACTTGTCATCGTACTGAGCCAGGAAGAAAAAACGGTTTCTGTGTCCAAGCCGCAGATATGGCTTCACATATACGTAAAACGCCTCATGCGGGCAGCCATGTCCTGCCTTGTAATACCGCACCTTGTCATCCTTCGTCGCATACGCCACCTCCCTATCTTGGAGATACCCGCCGCTGACTTCCAGCCCAAGACGTTGTCTTTCAGTGAGATAAGGAATGTTATACGTCAACGAATATTTCTGGTTGTATCCGAGAATCACCGTCATGTCGAGCTTGTGCAAAAGCCCCCACAAGTTCTTCCACTCCATGTTAAAACCGTAGCTGAGTCTTAAGATGTCGCCTCCATCGAACCACGACATGATGTATCGGTCGGCATAGTGCAGATATGGTATCGGCCACACGTACCATCGCTCCACCATCCTGATAGTCAGTATTTTGCCATTAGAGATATCCGGGTCGTCGGTGATGTCGAAATCCACGAAGTTGAAGACTGTGGTGTTGAGCAGATTCTCGCGGCTCATCTTCATCTTCTCATCGAAGTCGCAGCGGCGTATGGTGTCACCCTCGTCAAACAGAAGTTCCCTGAATATCACCGATGGTTTGGTGATTTTGTTGCCCTCCAGATTCACGTGCGTCAGCACGATGTCTGGGGAGTCGCTTTGCGCGTTCAACACGCACGACGCGAGCAGCAATATCGCAAGGAGCACCTTTCTCATGTCATCCCACTATTACATCACACTCACGACTCATCGTCCATCATATTGCAATAATTGGTGTAGCGCCACTGCGCAATCTCCTTATTTTCAACAGCTTCCTTGATGGCGCAATGTGGCTCATGCAGATGGGTGCAGTTGTTGAAACGACAGCCGCACATCAACGCGCGCATCTCGGGGAAACGCTGTGCAAGTGTCTCTTTCTCAAGGTCAAACAGTCCGAATTCCTTGATGCCTGGCGTGTCGATGATGTAACTCCCGAACTCGAGGTGAAACATCTGCGCGTATGTTGTCGTGTGCTTGCCTTTCTCGTGCACATCGGATATCTCCCCTACCTTGACATTCAGTTTCGGATCGAGATAGTTCACGAGTGCCGACTTCCCGACGCCCGAGTGTCCGGAGAACAGGCATGTCTTGCCCTTCATCAAGTCTTTGAGTCTGTCGCAGTTGTGCCCTGTCTTTGCGGAGACCAGGAATGACTCGTAACCGATTGAGTTATAGACGGCCATCAGCTCTTCCGCCGCCGCGTTTTGTTCCTCGTCGTAGATGTCGCATTTGTTAAACACGATCACCACGGGGATATGGTAAGCCTCGGCGGTGACGGCGAACCTGTCGATGAAGCCCGTCGATGTCCGCGGTTGCGCTATCGTCGCCACGATGATGGCGAGGTCAACGTTGGACGCGATTATGTGCGATTCCTTTGAGAGATTCACCGACTTCCTGATTATCACGTTGTTACGCGGCAGTACGCGGTCAATGACGCAAGTCTCTTTGTCGCGTTCCTTCTCATAATTCACGTTATCGCCCACGGCCAACGGGTTCGTTGTGCGGATTCCGTCGAGGCGTATCTTGCCTCTCAAACGGCATTTGAGGACTGCGCCTCCCGCATCCATGACATCGTACCAGCTTCCTGTTGACTTTATTACTTTTCCGATTGGCATATTGCATTCGTTTTGCGGATGCAAAAGTACGGATTTTTACTTTACGACATCACAAATTTGATAACGTTTTCCCGGGAGCGCCGTGACGACGCCGTCAAACTCCAATGACAGCAGCACAGACGCTATCTTTGTGGGTGTCAGCTCGGTGGCGACGATTATCTGGTCGAGGTGTACTATGCTTTCACTCCCGAACACGTCAATGACCTTTTTCTCGTCATCGCTGAAATCGCGGAACAGACGCAGTTGTTTCGGGACGACCTTGGCATCGTGATCCCACCGCATGATATACCTCAGGTCATCGGCCGAGAGCATCAGGTTCGCCCTGTTCGTCTTGATGAGGTTGTTACACCCCTCGCTGTAGATGTCGCCCATCCTGCCCGGAATGGCGAACACCTCCCTGTCGTACGAGTTCGCAATCTCAGCCGTTATCATGGCGCCTCCTTTCATGGCGCTTTCCACGACAATCAGGCAATCAACCATGCCAGCCACAATCCTGTTACGTTTCGGGAAATTCTCCCTGTCTGGTTTTGTGTCACTCAAAAATTCTGTCAAAATACCTCCTCTCGCTAACATGTTATGTGCAAGTTTATAGTTATCAGCCGGGTATATTATTTGCAGACCATGTCCCAGCACCCCAACGGTCGCAAGGTTGTATTTCAATGCTGATTTGTGCGCCGCGGTGTCAACACCATACGCCAATCCACTTACTATCAGCACGTTGTCGGAGCTCAGCTCTTCAACGATTTTATCAATAACGCCCTTGCCGTAGTCGGTGACGTTCCTCGTCCCGACAATGCCCACTGACCGCTGTGGATTCAAATCGGCCTCACCTTTGTAATACAGCATCATTGGGCTGTCATGGCAATGTTGCAAGCGTTTCGGATAGTCAGCGTCAAGATAAAACAGCGGTTTCACATCGTTTCTCTCAATGAAGACAGCCTCTTTTTCGGCTCGCAGTAACGTCCTCTGAGAAACGATGTTGTTCACGGCCTGCTCCCCGATTCCCGGAATCCGCGTCAACGACTTTCTGCTTTCACAGAACACCGCCTCCGCCCCACCGCAGTAGGCCACTAACTTCTTACCATTCACATCACCTATCCCCGGCACAAGAGTAAGAGCGATTTCATAAATTTTCTGTCTTTCCATGCCGCAAAAATAAACAAAAACTTTCAATTATATCACATTGACTATCAATTTTTTATGTAAATTTTTATTAACAATTCAAACGCAAAAAAGCATAGCATAAGACTCTTATTTTCAGCAAGATATTTTTTCTATTAACAATTAAAACCGAGGGTAAAAAATTATCGGCATAAAATATTTCAATCGAATTATTTAGTACTTTTGCAAAAATTTACAAGAAATTGAATAAAAACATTCTAATATGTCCGTTGGACTGGGGGCTTGGTCACGCGACGCGCTGCGTCCCGATCATCAAAGCGCTGTCGGAACAGGGGCACAAGGCAATCATTGCAGCCGATCTTGAGCCTTTGGCATTTCTTCAAAAGGAGTTTCCGGAAGCCGAGTTTATCAAATTTCCCGGGTTCAAACCGACATACAGCAAAGGCAACTCACAGGTTTTCAAGATGTTATCATCTTCACCTGGGGCGATACGCGATTTCAGGAGAGACCATCAGACAGTTGAATCAATAGTAAAGAACTACAGCATCGACGCTATCATCTCCGACAACCGTTTCGGCTGCTGGAGCGACTTGGTTCACTCGGTCTTCATCTCGCATCAACTCAACATCCAAGCACCGAGCGGCTGGAAATGGGCGGCACCTATCATTAATGCGTTCAGCCACAGCTACATCAAGAACTACGACGAGCTGTGGATTCCCGACTGCAACCACAAACTCTCACTTTCCGGACGGCTCTCGCATCCAAGCGGCTTGAAAATCAAGACATCATACATCGGCCTGCTCAGCCGCTTCAGTGCCAACAACCAAGAAAATGAAGTCAAAGACAACAAATATCTCGTGATACTTTCAGGTCCCGAGCCACAGCGCACGATCCTCGAGAATATCGTGCTGAAACAAGCTGCCAAAATCAAAGACAACGTCTTGATTCTCAGGGCGAAACCCGACCATCACGACTTTCCGAGAAACATCCCCGAGAACGTCTCGATGTTCAACCACGTCGACGACGAGCTTTTTGTCGAACTAATAAACAGCTCGGAAAACATCATCTGCCGCGGCGGATATTCCTCGCTCATGGACCTCGTGCGACTGAACAGGAACGCCTATCTCGTGCCGACACCAGGCCAGACCGAACAAGAATATCTGTGCGTGCATTTAGGGCGACTCGGCTATTTCAACTGGTGCAAACAGTCTAATTTTCAATTAGATAAAGTTTCAGTACCGAAAGTCAAGATGAGAGAGAAATTCAAAGATGACGAAGAAAAAATCAACGAGTTCATAAATAATTGGGTGAAGACAATTTAAAAGCTGACAAATCATGAATTTAGGTTACATTGTTTGGGACGTCAACCCGTACATTTTTGTGTTTCCGGAGAAATTCCCGCTGTTAGGCGGGCATCCGGTGGCGTGGTACGGATTGCTTTGGGCGATGGTTTTCATCGTCGGTTATTATCTGATAAAAAGAATCTACAAGAAAGAGGGCATCGGTGAGGAATGGGCCGACAAAATCCTCATGTACATGTTGATTTTCACCATCGTTGGCGCACGTCTCGGGCATTGTCTTTTTTACGAGCCGGAGTATTATTTCGCCAACCCCATAAAATTCCTTGCGATTTGGGAGGGCGGCCTCGCCAGCCACGGCGGTGCCATCGGTATCCTTATCGGAATGTATTTTTACGCCAAAAAACTCAAGAAACCATATCTGTGGGTCCTCGACCGGCTTGTCATCTGTGTGGCGATAGGCGGCGCACTGATACGCACCGGAAACCTCATGAACTCAGAGATTTACGGTGATGCAACGACGCTTCCGTGGGGCTTCAAGTTCGTCCGCGAATGGGCACCGGGCACGCCAATCGACGTCATTCCGGCATGTCATCCGACACAGATATACGAAGCACTCGTGTGCGTCATCGTCTTCGCGATTCTGATGTACCTGTTTTTCAAGAAAGACACCGTCAACAAATACCCGGGCTTTTTCTTAAGTTTCTTCCTTGTGATGATTTTCGGCTCAAGGATCCTGATTGAATTCATCAAACAGCCACAAGTCGAATTTGAGGAATCGATGGCGCTCGACATGGGGCAATGGCTGAGCATCCCGTTTTTCCTTGCCGGAATTGTGATAATGGTGATGGCGTTCAAAGGGAAGTTTAAAAAGGTTAAAATCAGGAATTAACCACCTCCCACTCCGTGATGTTCCGTTTTTCTGACGAAAACACAACTTCGACCTTGAACTCAAAGAGATGGTCTTGAACGTCTATGCTCTGAAAAATTCTGGCGTATAGGTCATTTTGCAGGTTTTTTTTACACATGTGTCTCAATAGGTCATTTTGCAGGGTGAAAATTTTCATGCTGATGTCACAGGTGTTGTTCAAACATGTAACTTTGCCGCACGGCCGGAAACGGAGCCTGGCTCTGCTGGGGAGCAACCATGCGAGGGATACGGCCGCGATGCACACGCACGAACGGGGCGTCGCCTTTCACGGCGTCGCCCTTTCACAATGCGGAGCGTCCCATGCCTTGAAAAACCCGATGATGAACCGCTTGCGGTTCTCCTCCGACATGCCGCTGTGGTTGTTCAGGTTCTTCTTAAGGTCGGTGAAAAGCCCTTCGATTTTGTTGTTCGTGTTCGGCATGCCGGCGCACTCCCGGAAGGTGAACAGGTACGGGAGATAGAAGTCGATGCTGTTCACCGTCGTTTTGAGCCGGCGGTGCGTGTAATGCGACCTCCCAGTCCGTTTCGACACGGAACGCCTGTTGACGAATACGTCCCACTTCTCTTTCCAACATCGGTAAGCCTCGGTGAATCCATCCCTGTCGGCCCTTGTCAGCCCGCCTATCAGCGACAGCAACTCTCTGGATGCCAGCATCCTGGGCTTCCGTGTGTCGATTCGCTGATCCCGTGTGACGCCGCTATCTCCGCGACGGTCTGCTTTGAACTCTGGTATTCATTCCATATCCGGTCCGCTGAAAGCTTGCCGCCAGACCTGAACTGGTGTCCGCACGCAATGCATTTGTAGAGCTGGACACTCTTCCTCGTGCCGTTTTTCCTGGTTATGCACGACCCGCATACCGGGCATTTTTTTGTTCATATTGTCATTTTTTCAGATTTTGAATCGTCGGCAAATATAGCAAATAAAGGCATTGCCGGCGACTTCAACCTGCATTTTGACCTATAGACCGTTTCCAAACCTCTTTTTTTGTCAGAAACTTTTGAATTAACGGAACCCCCTTATTTTAATGGTATTTACAAGGTTTTTATCCTGCATTTTGACCTATAGGTCTTTTTTTAGAGGAAGATAGAAAATTTTTGGCATAGAGGAAACATAAATAAAACTTTTTTCAGCACGTATTTGCAGCCAGGCTTCCTTTAGACACAGGTCAATTCTGGGAGGGGCATACCGGCCTGACCGAGTGTCCATAGTAACGGTCGTAGTTGTTCGTGCCAAGACAGACAGAATCGAAGCCCAAGTCATACGAACCGAACGGAAAGCCGTCGCCATGAAAACTCGACCAGTAGTAGCCTGATCCAACGTAGCTGATGCTGTCACCGTAGTAGCAGCCGGCAGCTGGCAAGAAGATGCTTTTGCCATTGGAACCTGTGATGCGGTAGCCGTCCCTTCCGCCCTGTGCCGTCCATTCCCAAGTGCAGTTGTCTTTCAGTTCTTCCATCTCGTCAAGTGTCGGCATTCGCCAGACACCGCCCCAGTTCACGTGAGCCGCATCGTCTGCTGGCTCAAGCTCGGTTCTGTTGTCAACGGTGCCGTAGTCAGGATTCGAGTTGTACTTCGTGAGATTATCGTAACTGCCGTTACACCACTGGTAGGTGTCCCATCTGTAAGAACTCTTTGTGGTCGTCTCGCCCCATGCGTAATAATTGCCGTAGTCTTCGGGTGAGTCCGCGCCGATGTTGCACGTGGCCCACAGTAGGCCGCTCGGAAGGCCGAGGTCAACGTATGCGTGGCCGCCACTCGGTTCGTCATTGTCTTTCTTGCACGACACGCACAGCGCCATCGCCATGCAGGTCAGAATCATTGCCAATGTCTTGAAATGTATTTTCATTGTTTTTATTTCAAAATAAGGTATTGCATTCTTACTTCTTGATGTTTTTAATGATGACTCTCCAAGCCACGCCATCATCGTAGGGACGGTCCGGATTGATGATGTGGCACTCGCCATCAACCCAATAGGCTGGTCTTACACCTTGATACTCATTATCATAAAGAGTTCCAACTGCTACGATTTGACCTTCTGAGTTCATCGTCATGTCAATGATTGAAGCGAGCGTATTCTCTTTAGGATATTGATATATCGATTGAGGCATCACCTGGCCATCCTTCAAAATATAGAAACCTCCACTGATGGTATCGATAGCACCGATTTCTCCCGTTATGGGGTCAATATAACCTTCCGAGTAACATTCCGTCACCAGCGAATAGATACTGCCCGAGGCATCATTCCACTTTGAAGAATTCACCTCGCCGTAAACCCTGCTTTCATTTGACCCCGGCCATCGATAAGGTATATTTGAGAAACCATGCTGCTGGCTATTGTATTCGCAGGCTTTAATATTACCGTCGGCATCCACGTATGAACCAACCAATTTAAAATCCTCGTCATGAATCAGTGTTCCGGCGTAAGCTATTGTTGAAGCATTGTCCATCAGTCCTACTTCAACAAGTTGACGGTTCATCCATACCACGGGAGTGCAGACGTTGTTTCAGATGAAGTTGGATCTACAGGTGAAATTGGTTCCTCTTTTTTACACGAAAATGCCAGCGCCGACACGGCTATAGCAAATGCAAATAACTTTAATTTGTTCATAAAAAACTCATCTTGTTATGGCAGGTTCTTTTTATTCCATTTCATCGCTCAAACCAGCAGAACCTATTATCCGGTTCGTGCGATGTGAAAGTTGTCAAAACCATGACGGTAATTCGGGCGCAAAAATACGGTTTTTATTTTGAATCACACAAAATATTTTTCACCACACCTGCATTTTTATTTCATATTGATATTAAATATGTTATTTCAAATATACTTACATTTCTCTCGTACCTTTGCTCATCAGCATGATTATTTGAAACAATCGTGCCTGTTACCTTAATCCATCCCGCTCCCCGCTTATCTCTCCTCGCTTAACTATTTTTTCGGGACACAATAATTTTTACGCGCAATTAAAATCATGTGGGAAAAATTCGTATCTTCGCGGCTTGGAATTTTTCAATGAAAACAAAATAAAAAATTAACATAAAATATTGATTATCATGAAATACGATGTTATTGTCATTGGCAGCGGTCCTGGCGGATATGTCGCTGCAATCAGAGCCTCGCAGCTCGGAAGGAAAGTCGCCGTCGTCGAGAAGTCGGAGATTGGCGGCACATGTCTCAACTGGGGTTGCATCCCTACCAAGGCCTTGTTGAAGAGCGCGGCGGTTTACACATACATGCAACATGCGGAGAACTACGGCATCAAGCTCGACGGCGAGGTGAAGCCCGACATGGACGCTGTCGTGGCCCGCAGCCGTGGCGTGGCCGATGGCATGAGCAAGGGCGTTCAATACCTATTTAAAAAGAACAACGTCGAACTAATTAACGGGTTCGGCTCGCTCACAGCGGAGAAGACAGTGAAGGTCGTTGACGCTGAAGGCGTTGAGACGATATACGAGGCCGACCACATCATCCTCGCCACCGGCTCGCACGTGCGTCAGCTGCCGGCGTTGCCTATCGACGGGAAGAAAATCATCAGCTACCGTGAGGCGTTGGTGCTCAACAAGTTGCCGGAGACGATGGTCGTCGTCGGCTCGGGCGCCATCGGCTCGGAGTTCGCTTTCTTCTTCACCTCGATGGGCGTGAAGGTCACCCTCGTGGAGTTCATGCCCAACGTGCTTCCTGTCGAAGACGAAGAGGTTTCAAAACAAATCGAGCGTTGCTTCAAGAAGCTGAAGATGACGGTCATGACGGAGGCTTCCGTCACCAATGTCGATACCACGGGTGAGAAATGCGTCTGCACCATCGAGACGAAGAAGGGCGTGAAGGTCGTCGAGGCCGACATCGTCCTCTCGGCGGTAGGCGTGCAGACCAACCTCGAAGGCCTCGGGCTCGAAAACCTCGGCATCACGAGCGAGCGCGGCAAGATCAACGTTGACGAATATTACAGGACCAACGTCGAAGGCGTCTATGCCATCGGCGACATAGTGCACGGCCCTGCGTTGGCGCACAAGGCATCGCATGAGGCCATCATCTGCGTCGAGAAGTTCTGCGGCATGAATCCGAAACCATTGAATTACAACAACATCCCGGGCTGCACATACATCACTCCTGAAGTCGCTTCAGTCGGTTTGAGCGAGGCCAAGGCCATCGCCGCCGGCTATGAGGTGAAGGTCGGCAAGTTCCCGTTCACCGCGTCAGGCAAGGCGGCGGCGGCAGGCAACAAGGACGGTTTCATCAAGGTGGTGTTCGACGCGAAGACGGGCGACTGGCTCGGCTGCCACATGGTTGGCGAGAACGTCACGGAGATGGTCGCCACGGCGGTGCTCGGCCGCGAGCTCGGCGCGACAGGCCGCGACATCATCGAGAACATCTTCCCGCACCCGACGATGTCGGAGGCCATGATGGAAGCAGCCGCGGCAGCATACGGAGAAGTCGTTCACCTGTAGAAGTTTGAAAGTTAAAAGTAGGAATAGATTGCTCGACTGAACAAAATTGGTGGGGCAATCTCATTCAAAAAAATAGGTTATGGAGAAGAGAACCAAAACGCTTCTGATAATCCTGGCGGCTTCGGTGTGTCTTTTGGCGATATTGGCCATCATCCTGAGCATCAGGGCGATAAACACGGCGAACCGCCGTCCGACGTTGGAGCAGATATGCATCCAAAGCCACGACATCGAGTTTCAGAAGGACTTAACATTCGCTGGCGAACGCGTGCCGCTTGAGATGTTCAACATCAGGGAGAGGTACGAGCGCGAACTGCTGTCGAACTGTTATTTCCACAGCAACACGATGCTTCTGCTGAAACGCTCGAAACGCTGGTTCCCGGTCATCGAGCCAATCCTTGAGAAATATCAGGTGCCCGACGACTTCAAGTATCTCTGCGTCGTCGAGAGCACACTCACCAACGCGGTGTCGCCAGCCGGCGCCGTCGGGTTCTGGCAGTTCATGGAATCGACAGGCAAAGACTTCGGCTTGGAGATTAACAAAGACGTGGACATGCGCTACAACGTCGAGCTTGAGACCGAGGCGGCGTGCAAGTATTTCCTCCAGGCATATAAAAACTTCCATAACTGGACGTTAGTGGCGGCATCGTTCAACGCCGGCACGCGGCGCGTGGAGAAATTCCTGAAGGAACAGAAGGTGAAATCGTACTACGACCTGCTGATGGCCGACGAAACCGAACGTTATGTCTTCCGCGTTCTTGCAATAAAAACGATTTTCGAAAACCCTGAACAGCACGGCATATACATCAGCAAGGACCTTGAATACAAACCTTTCAAATACAAGACGATAGCCATAACGGAGACTGTCAATGACTGGGCGGAGTTCGCGCAGGAACACGGCATCACGTACAAGCTGCTGAAGATTTTCAACCCCTGGCTACGTTCCAACAAATTGAAAGTCAAGAAGGGAGAGAAATACGAGATAAAGATTCCGACGAGGCCGTTCAACATAACGTCGTCGTACAGCAGGGAGGCGTTGGGTGAACACGACTTCGCCGAGTTTGAGAACGACACCGTTATTAGTTAAAAGTTAAAAGTTAAAAGATTAAAGATAAAGGTTGAAAGTTAAGTTCAGCGAAGTGTGGAGTTTTGATTAAAAAAATTAAAGATGAAAAAGGACATTGCAGAGGACGAGTTTTTGGAGATTTACGGGGCGCGTGAGAACAACCTGAAAAACATCGACTTACGCATTCCGCGCGACAAGTTGGTTGTCGTCACGGGTTTGAGTGGCAGCGGGAAGTCGTCGCTTGCCTTCGAGACGATTTACGCGGAGGGGCAGCGGCGTTACATGGAGTCGTTTTCGGCCTACGCCCGTCAGTTCATCGGCAGCATGGAGCGTCCCGATGTCGATGATATACGCGGCCTCAGTCCTGTCATCTCCATCGAACAGAAGTCGGTGAACCGCAACCCGCGTTCGACGGTGGGCACCATCACCGAGATATACGATTTCATGCGTCTGCTTTTCGCGAGAGCCGCCGAGCCTTTCTCGTATAACACCGGCGAGAAGATGGTGCGCTATTCCGAAGAACAGATCACCGCTATGATTTTGGAGCGATACAAAAACAAGAGAATCAACATCTTAGCGCCTGTAGTACGTGGCCGCAAGGGTCATTACAGGGAGCTGTTCGAGCAGATACGGCAGCAGGGCTACCTCAAGGTGCGTGTCGATGGCGTGGTTCGCGAGTTAGTCTTCGGGATGCAGCTCGACCGTTACAAGACGCACGACATCGAGATTGTCGTTGACCGCATCGAGATACGCGACGACAGCAAGGAGAGAGTCACGAAGTCGGTGGAGACAGCGTTCCGCCGAGGCAAGGGGATGCTTTATGTGCTTGAGGAAGGCACGACGGATGTGAAATACTACAGCAAGCTGCTGATGTGCCCCACGACGGGCATAGCATACCAAGACCCGGAGCCTAACACGTTCAGTTTCAACAGTCCTTACGGTGCCTGCCCGAAATGCAACGGTCTGGGCACCATCATCACCGTTGACATGAAGAAGATCATCCCCGATGAGACGAAGACGTTGCGGCAAGGCGGTCTCGCGCCTCTCGGCGAATATAAGAACAACTGGGTCTTCTGCCAGCTTGAGGCCATCGGCGCACGCTACGGCTTCGACCTCGACACCCCGATAAGCGAGATACCAGAGAACGCCATGAGCATCATCCTCTACGGCAGCAACGAGTCGTTCACCGTCGTGAAGGAATATCTCGGCACAAGGTCCACATATTCAATGCCTTTCGAAGGCATCGTCAATGTCATCAGGAAACAAAACGAGGAGAACGCACCCGCATCAATCCTGAAATGGGCCAACAGCTTCATGAACGAGGCGGAATGCCCCGAATGCCACGGCAAACGCCTCAAGAAAGAAGCACTTTATTTCCGTCTCAACGGGAAGAACATCTCCGACCTCGCGGAAATGGATGTCATCACACTCTCGCAATGGCTCGATGAGCTGCCTAACCATCTGACCGACAACCAGAAAGAGATAGCACACGACATCATCATAGAAATCAAGAAACGCATCAACTTCCTTCTTAACGTCGGCATCGACTATCTGAACATGAACCGTCCGGCCAAGAGTCTGTCGGGCGGCGAGGCACAACGCATCCGTCTCGCCACACAGATCGGCTCGCAGCTGACAGGAATACTGTATATCTTAGACGAGCCGAGCATTGGGCTGCATCAGCGTGACAACCACCGACTCATCGAGTCGCTGAAAGAGCTGCGCGACATCGGCAACAGCATCATCGTGGTGGAACACGACAAAGACACGATGCTTGCCTCCGACCATCTCGTTGACATCGGGCCGGGCGCGGGCGTCAACGGCGGCGAAGTCATCTTCCAAGGCAAGCCGAGCGAGACGAAGAGAGGCAAAGGGCTGACGTGCGACTACCTCAACGGCAAGAGGCGCATCGAGGTGCCGCAGACACGACGCAAGCCGTTCGACGGACAACACCTTATATTATATGGTGCCACAGGCCATAATCTCAAAGACGTGACGCTCGACCTACCGCTTGGCGTAATGATTTGTGTGACAGGCGTTTCAGGCTCAGGGAAGTCGTCGCTCATCAACGAGACGCTCTACCCTATCCTGTCGAAACATTTCTACCGCTCGGAGAAAAACCCGCTGCCTTACGGCAACATCGAAGGCCTCGAGTTCATCGACAAAGTGATTGAGATTGACCAGGCGCCAATAGGCAAGTCGCCGCGCTCCAATCCCGCGACATACACAAAGGTCTTTGACGAGATAAGAAAACTGTACGGCGAACTGCCGGAGTCGAAGATAAGAGGCTATAAGTCAGGACGTTTCTCGTTCAACGTGAAAGGCGGACGCTGCGAGACATGCCAGGGCGCGGGCGTGCGCGTCATCGAGATGAACTTCCTCCCCGACGTTCAGGTGAAATGCGAGACATGCCAAGGGATGCGCTATAACCGCGAGACGCTCGAGGTGCGCTTCAAAGGCAAGTCGATCAACGACGTGCTGAACCTCACCATCGACGAAGCCGTGGTGTTCTTCGAGAACTTCCCGCTTATCTTACAGAAAATCAAGACATTGCAAGATGTAGGTCTCGGTTATATCACGTTGGGGCAGCCATCGACAACGCTGTCGGGCGGCGAGGCGCAGCGCGTGAAATTAGCCACTGAGCTGTCGAAACGCGACACGGGAAAAACGCTTTACATCCTCGACGAGCCTACGACCGGACTGCATTTCGAGGACATCAAGGTGCTGATGGACGTGCTGAACAAACTCGTTGATAAAGGTAACACCGTGCTCATCATCGAGCACAACATGGACGTGATAAAAATGGCCGACTACATCATCGACATGGGGCCCGAGGGCGGCGAGCGCGGCGGCATGATCCTGGCGGAAGGCACACCCGAAGAGATTTCGCTTGAGGACGCGCGGGCGGTGTGTCGCGAAAAGTTGGAGAAGGGCCTGGCTCTCAGGAAGTTCAAGGAGATGGTCGAGGCCCACGGCGGTAGCCTGGAGCGTTTCGAGCGTCTGCTTGAGAAGCCGACGTTCAAGTTCAGGATTCAGGCGATGCGGTCCGGCTACGTGACGGCGATTGACGCCGAGAGGGTTGGCCGCGTCGGCCTGCAGCTCGGTGCCGGCCGCGAGCAGGCCGGCGACCGCATCGGTCCGCTCGCCGGCATCACGCTGGCGGTGAAAGTCGGCGGCAAGGTCGCCGTCGGACAGCCTCTGGCGACGTTGGAGAAGTCGACCGATCCCGAAGGGCTCGAGCGCGCCGCCGCCGATCTCTACAAGGCGTTTGCGATCGGCCCGGCGGCCCCGGAGCAGACGGACCTCATCCTGGAACGCATAGGCTGCTGAGGAGCGTGCAATGGTTGACTACAACGAGCTGAAGAAGAAGTTCCCGATGAAGAAGCCGGAGGCGGCGGACGATGCGCCGAAGCCGCCGATGCACCGCAAGTCGTCGCGGGCCGCCGTCAAGGCGATCGCGCGCGAGTACGAGATGAAGAAGGCGGCGCTGCAGGGATCGGGAGCTCCCGTCATCCGCCGCGGGCCGGTCTTCTACCTGCTGCTGGTCGTCGTGCTCCTGGTCGTCGGCGGGATGGTGCTGTCCGCGGCGAAGAACGGCATCGGCCTCGGCAAGAAGCGGATCGAGCTCAAGCCCATGCAGGCGCGGCAGTCGATGGAGGCGCTGACGCTCGCGCTCGGCCGGTATCGTTTTCATACGGGCGAGTATCCGTCCACGCAGGAGGGGCTGGCGGCCTTGGCGGCGAAATCCTGGAGGAAGAAGGGATGGGATGGTCCGTACATCAATCATGTCGTCGACGATCCGTGGGGGCATCCATACGTCTACGAGACGCGCCCGGAAGGC
>JAZRYG010000023.1:0-49279 GCA_045600605.1 Bacteroidales bacterium | reverse complement strand
ACGAGTATTGGATATGAAGCATTCGTCGGTTGCGACGGGATGGTGGAGTTAATAATTCCAAGCACGGTGACGAGTATTGGAGCATACGCATTCAGCGGTTGCACGAACCTCAGCACCATCGATTTGCAAGAGGGTGTGACGAGTATTGGAGAAGGGGCATTCGGCAGTTGCATCGGTATAACTGAATTAACCATTCCAATCTCTGTAAACATTATTGGAAATGGCGCCTTTAATAATTGCACCGGCTTGAGTTCAATTACGTTCGGCAATGGTATGATGAGTATCGCAAACAGTGCATTCAGCGGTTGCACCAACGTGGCATCTGTTACATTTTTAGGAATCATGGTTCTCAGTAACATATTCGATGGCTTTGGTACGGCAGAATCTCCGGTATCTCTTGAATTACCTTACAACTGGACGATAAACGACAAGCCTGTAAACAGCACCACTCCTTGGCACGGCGGATATTTCGAGTGCGAATACGCAGATCCCGTCAAGGAGTTCCTTGGCGAGATGGCCGAACCCTGCGAGGACTGCCCTGCCATCGAGGTGACAAAAGGCGACAAGACCATCAAACTCTACAACCCGGAGAAGGTGGAGTTTAAGAAAGTAGCGGAATAAGAAGGCATATTCATCCAGCTTGTCAAACGAATCGGCTCAAAAAACGCATTATTTTATCATTTTTTGGTTCAAAATGAGCCGATATATCAAATATTTTTTGTAACTTTGCACCGATTTTTTGAAAGGACGATGGATACAAAACAAGAAATATTACAATTTTTACACTATCATCCGGCATCCACCCGTGATGAGATTCGTCAAGGCATATCCTTTACGGGAAGCGATGCTACACTGAAGCGACTGATTAGTAACACGGTCGTTTCGGGAGATGTGGCTGTTAGCGGTAAAGCACGCGCTACCCGTTATTCTTTGTCTCATCAGGCATTTATCACTATGCCGTTGGATTTGGACACATATTTTGCCGTGGAAGAAGATAAACGTGTTATTCAGTCAACATTTAATTTTGAGCTAATACGAGATATACTGCCGTCGGTTTCTTTATTCAGTGAAGATGAGTTGGCGCATCTAAATGCCTTACAAGATGAGTTCAGGCAACATCTGTCCCAACTGACTGATAACGCATACCGTCAAGAAATGGAACGATTGGGTATTGATTTAAGTTGGAAATCGTCACAAATAGAGGGAAATACCTATTCGCTATTGGAAACGGAACGCTTATTGCGCGAAAGCAAAACGGCAGATGGCAAGACTCAAGAAGAAGCTATAATGCTCCTCAATCACAAATATGCTTTGCGATTTGTGTTGGACAATCCGGATTATTTGCAACAGTTGACTATTAGTCGAATCGAAGATATACATTCGCTGTTAATCAAAGACTTGGCGGTGGATAAAGGGATTCGGCATCGGCGCGTAGGTATTACCGGCACCAATTATCGTCCTTTAGACAATGAGTTTCAAATTCGCGAAGCGATGCAAAGTATGTGCGACTTAATTAATAATAGGACAACTATTTTTGATAAAGCACTATTGGCATTAGTCCTGCTCAGTTATATTCAGGCATTTATGGATGGCAATAAGCGTACAGCGCGAATAACAAGCAACGCTATTTTAATTGCCAATGGTTACTGCCCATTATCTTTCCGCACCGTGGAGTCTATCGACTACAAAAAAGCAATGTTGATTTTTTATGAACAGAATAATTTACACGCTTTTAAACAAATCTTTATACAACAATTTGAATTTGCAGTACAAGAATATTTTTAATCAATCATCAATATGAATAAACTAACTATTTTATTCGCCCTCCTGACGCTGAGCGCAGGGATGTGGGCACAGGAAGTCACAGTAAATAACATTCGATACTCCATCGACATTTCCGCCGGTTGTGCAAAACTATTCAATGGAACGAATGCTTCAGGAGCAGTCACCATCCCCTCAACCGTAAGTTACAATGGCACGAATTATCCCGTTACTTCCATTGGAGCGTCCGCTTTCACCTATTCTCATGTAACATCTGTCGTTATTGGCAACTCTGTCAATACCATTGAAGGTTTTGCTTTCTATATTTGCAGCAACCTGACATCAATCACCATTGGCAACTCGGTCACTTCCATTGGAGAACGTGCTTTCGATGCTTGCAGCAACCTGAAATCTGTCACTATTGGCACCTCGGTCACTTCCATTGGGCAATGGGCTTTCTATAATTGTCCCATAAAATCCGTAACATGGAATGCAAAGAATGGTAATGGTTATAACTTCGGCAATCAGGTGGAATCGTTTGTCTTTGGCAATGAAGTGCAGGTGATCCCCTCCGGTATATGCCGTGATATGACAAAACTGTCCTACGTTACCATCCCCAATTCTGTCACTTCTGTTGGAAACGGTGCTTTTCAAAATTGTACAGGTTTTACCTCCATCACCATCCCCGGCTCTGTTAGTGCTATTGGTAATGAAGCTTTCAATGGTTGCAGCGGGTTGACATCTATCAGCATCCCCAATTCAGTTACTTCCATTGGCAATGGTGCTTTTGGCGGTTGCCCTATAAAATCCGTGACATGGAATGCAAAGAATTGCGGTGGTTATAACTTCGGCAATCAGGTGGAATCGTTTGTCTTTGGCGATGAAGTGCAGGTGATTCCCTCCGGTATATGCCGTGATATGACAAAACTGTCCTACGTTACCATCCCCAATTCTGTCACTTCTGTTGGAAACGGTGCTTTTCAAAATTGTACAGGTTTGACCTCCATCACCATCCCCGGCTCTGTTAGTGCTATTGGTAATGAAGCTTTCAGAGGTTGCACCGGTTTTACCTCCATCACCATCCCCAACTCCGTTAATTCCATTGGCGATGGTGCTTTCGCCGATTGCAGTGGTTTGACATCTGTTATTTACCCCAATGCAATTACTTCTATTGAAATTTATGTTTTCGAAAATTGCAGCGGTCTAACGTCTTTTACTATTCCTCAATCTGTCACTTCCATCAAGAATGGTGCATTCTCCGGTTGCACCGGTTTGACCTCTTTCACTATCCCCAATTCCGTTAATTTTGTTGGGGATGAAGTTTTCGATGGCTGTACCGGTTTGACATCTGTCGTCATATCCAATTCTGTCACTTCTATTGGAGATAATGCTTTCAATGGTTGCATCGGTTTGAGTTCCATTATTATCCCTGACGCAGTCACTTCCATTGGATGGTCTGCTTTCCAAGGTTGCACCGGTTTGACATCACTTGTCATCCCAGATCTTGTCAAGTCTCTCGGTATCTCCTCTTTCGAAAATTGCACAGGTTTACAATCTGTCACCTTTGGCAACTCTGTCGCTTCTATTGGAAGTTCTGCTTTTAAAAATTGCACAGGTTTGACATCTATCAATATCCCCAATTCCGTTATTGCTATTGGAGGTAATGCTTTTCAGAATTGTACAGGTTTAACATCTGTCAACATCCCGGCCTCTGTCACAGAGATTGGAGGAGCGGCATTCTTTGATTGCCCCATAAAGTCCGTAACATGGAATGCCAAGAATTGCAACACTTACAATGCCCCTCTTTTTGGCAATCAGGTTGAGGCTTTTGTTTTTGGCAACAGCGTGGAAGTTATTCCCGGAAAAATATGCCTTGGTATGGTCAGACTGACTTCCATTACCATCCCCGAGTCGGTTACTTCCATTGGTCGGAGTGCTTTCGGTGGTTGTACAGGGTTAGGCTCTGTCACTATCCCCTTATCCGTCACTTACATTGGTCAGAGTGCTTTCGAAGGTTGCAGTGGACTGGCCTCCATCACCATCCCCAATTCTGTTACTACCATTGAGGATTATTCTTTCAAAGACTGTACCGGTTTGCAATCTGTTACTATTGGTAGTTCCGTCACTTCTTTTGGTTGGTATGTCTTCGACAATTGCACCGAAATAAAATCTGTGACATGGAATGCCAAGCATTGTAGCAGCGTCAACAGGGCGAGCTTCGGCAATCAGGTAGAGTCCTTTGTCTTCGGCGACAGTGTGCAGATTATCCCTGCCTATATATGCGCAGGTTTGGACAAACTGACCTCCATCACCATACCCAACTCTGTCACTTCTATTGGAGATGATGCTTTCAATGGTTGTAGCGGTTTGACCTCCATCGCCATTCCCGATGCTGTCACTTCCATTGGGAACGAGGCATTCTCCGGTTGCACCGGTTTTACTTCTTTCACTATCCCCGATTCCGTTAATTTTGTCGGGAATGAAGTTTTCTCGGGCTGCATCGGTTTGAAAACTGTCGTCTTTGGTAATTCCGTCACTTCCATTGGGAGTTTTACTTTCTATTATTGCACTGGTTTAACATCAGTTGTCATTGGTAATTCCGTTACTTCTATAGGGAAGAATGCTTTCTATGGTTGTAGCAGTTTGCAATCTGTCACCTTACCCCAATCTGTCAATTCCATTGGAGATGACGCATTCGCTGGTTGTAGTGGTTTGACTTCTGTCATCTGCCGACCTTTTACACCACCAGCTTTGGTGGGGAACAGTTTTCCCCTCGGCAGCGATTTTTTACTTATCTATGTGCCATCACAAGCGCTGGCATTCTACCAAACCCTATGGAATACCTATAAAGACATCATCCGTCCGATGGAGTTAGGCACTGCCGCTGCCATCGATTCCATCCGTTCGGCGACGGACACCATTGACAACGTCCATATCCGTGCTATGGCTGACGCGGCCGTTGCTGCTGTCGAGGCGGCCACCACCCAGGAGGAAATCGATATCATTGTGTCATTGTTCTTCTCCAATCTCGCTTCAGCCCAAGGTCTTTATTCCCAAGCCAAGACCGAACTTCTCGGCGAGATGGCCGAACCTTGCGAGGACTGCCCCGCCGTCGAAGTGACCAAAGGCGACAAGACGGTCAAACTTTATAACCCGGAGAAGGTGGAGTTTAAGAAAGAGTAATGTCGCCAAACATGTAAGTCACCGCCAACTGGGTGAATGAAATTTGGCCAACTGGGTGAATGAAATTTGGCCAACTGGGTGAACGAAATAAAGAAAAATAGCAGATTTATTTGTGTATATCGTTTATTTTTAATACTTTTGCGCCCGAATTGAGAATTTAACACAAATGGAAGAATAAGGAGAAGGACAAGAAACAGATTTTTCATAGCGGCGCCGGTCGTTTCGACTGGATTACAATGCGCACCATGTCGCTTTGGGAGTCAGGAGACAGCACCGGCGATGTCAGTCTCCAAGCATTATTCAACGGAGCGATGCCGGATGGTGCCGCCACAATAGATTTAGACAGATTGGCATATCTGACTTGCCGTGGCGGATGGCCCGGAGCACTTTCATTATCTGAGCGTGCCGCACTTCGTGTCCCGCATGCCTACCTGAAAGCAGTGCTCAATTCGGATATATCCAAAATTGATGATGTAAGACGCGATGCCAATACGATGTTGCGCATCATCCGAAGCCTGGCCCGTAACCAAGGCGAACAGATCCCTTACACAACTATTCGTGCAGACATAATCAACAATGAAAACGCCACCATCAGCGCAGACACGGTGGAGGATTATGTAAGGGTGCTGAACAAGATATTCTTAGAAGAGGACATGCGGGCATGGAATCCCAATCTGCGTAGCAAGACGGCCATACGGACCAGTGACACACGCTATTTTGTCGATCCCAGTATCGCTACATCGGCATTGGAAATCGGGCCAAAAGATTTGTTGAATAATCTGACAGACTTCGGTTTTTATTTTGAGACCTTGGCTGTTCGCGATCTGCGTGTTTATGCCGATGCCTTAGACGGGGAAGTCTTCCACTTTCGCGACAAAAACGGCTTGGAGTGTGATGCCGTCCTCCATCGTCGCAACGGCTCATACGGACTTATCGAAATCAAATTGGGCGGAACGGATAACATAGAAAAAGGAGCAACCACCCTTAAAACACTGTCTGCCAAGATTGACACGGATAAGATGAACGCACCATCGTTTATGATGGTCTTAACGGGTGTAGGTCAGTATGCCTATCGCCGTCAGGATGGCGTGTATGTCGTCCCCATCGGCTGCCTGAAACCGTGAATTAAAATTATTGTCAAAACAAAAGTAATTATCAATATGAAAAGACTATTTTCCCTATTTATCGCCCTCCTGACGCTCAGCGCAGGACTGGCACACACGCAAGAAAGCACGGAACCCGACCCCTTGCCGACACCCGAAAACAACCAGATTGTGTATCGGTCATCGGATCATCAGAAGATAACGCCGGAGATGGGATGGTGGGATGTTACCTACGATGAAGAAAATAATGTGTACAACGCCGTAGCCGATTTTGGCATTATCACCTTTGATAGCGATATAACCACCATTGGGGATTGGGCATTTGCCAATCGTACGACCCTGACGGCTGTAGTATGGCCAAGCACGGTGACGAGTATTGGAACCAGGGCATTCCAAAGTTGCGCAGGTATGGCAGAGTTAACCATTCCAAGTACGGTTACGAGTATAGGAGGTTTTGCATTCGCTGAATGGAAAGCCCTAACGAAACTAACTACGAAAGCCAGCATTGGACAAGGTGCATTCCACAATTGCACCAACCTCAGTTCTATCGATTTGCAGGAGGGCGTAACGAGTATTGGAAAGAGTGCATTCAATGGTTGTGCAGGTCAGGAAGAACTTATCCTTCCAAGCACGGTAACGAGTATTGGCGATGGCGCATTCTATGGTTGGACAGCCCTAACCAAATTGACCGTAAAAGCCGGCAGTATTGGTTATCAGGCATTCCAAAATTGCACCAACCTCAGTTCTATCGATTTACAAGAGGGTGTAACGAGTATTGGAGGAGATGCATTCAAAGGTTGCACGAACCTCAGTTCCATCAACCTCCAGGAGGGCGTGACGAATATAGGAGATTATGCCTTTCAAGGTTGCGCAAGTATGGCAACGTTAATCCTTCCAAGCACGATGACGAGTATTGGACAAAACGCATTCAGTGGTTGTAGCACTTTGACCTCCGTCAACATCCCCGCTTCGGTAACGGAGATTAAAGGTGGTGCTTTCTTAAACTGCACGAATCTTGCTTCAATCACTTTCAGCAATGGGGCAACGGGAATAGGCAGAGAACTATTGATAGGTTGCACGAATCTGACTCTTGTAAAATTCTTAGGGTACGCAGTAATCAACCCTGTGACATTTATGTCTATTGGCACAGCCGAATCTCCGGTAAACCTTCAGCTTCCTTCCACTTGGCTCTCAACCGACAGACCAGTGAATAGCACCACCCCTTGGCACGGCGGATATTTCAACTGCGAATACACAGATCCTGTCAAGGAGTTTCTCGGCGAAATGGCCGAACCTTGCACCGACTGCCCTGTGGTGGAAATCAAGAAAGGTGACAAGACCGTCAGACTGTATAACCCCGAGAAGGTGGAGTTCAGAAAAACGGAATAAACAGCGTCGATAACATCGCAAAAACATCAAGGTTCCGCGAGCCGCCGAAATCACAGGCCACCTGCGGAATCTTTAAACTTAATAAACAAAAATCTCGCAACTCTTTGAAACCAAGTGAGTTACGAGGTTTTTTCGTGCTCCCACAAGGACTTGAACCTTGGACCAACTGATTATGAGTCAGCTACTCTAACCGACTGAGCTATAGGAGCCGCAACGAGCCTGAAAATTTATTCCAGAAAACCCTTGCTTTTTCGGCTGCAAATTTACAACTTTGCAACGAATTTTCAACAAAAATTTTTCAAAAAATGAAAACACCCGATTTGAACATAAAAAACATCATCTTCGACCTCGGCGGAGTTATCATTGATATCGACACTCAAGCTATTGTGAATCAAATGAATAAGATGGGTTTCACCAACGTCGAGAAGCTGCATGAACCTGAGTTTTTGGAGATCGTCGGACGCTTCGAAAAAGGCATCGTCAAGGCCTCGACATTCAGAAAAGAAGTGAAAAATTATCTCGAAATCAACGTTACCGACGCACTTTTTGACGAAATTTGGAACTCGATGCTCTACGACATCCCGCAACGACGCATCGACTTGGTGAAACAGCTGAAACAGAATTACCACGTCTTCCTGCTCAGCAACTCCAACGAGATACACTACGACATGTACGTCCGCGACCTGCAGCTGCGCTACGGCTACCGCGAGTTCGACAGCCTCTTCGACAAGGCGTTCTTCTCGTTCGCGCTTCACCTCGCGAAACCCGACCTTGACATCTTCCGCTATGTCCTCGACTCCGAGAACCTGAAGCCCGGCGAGACGCTCTTCATCGACGACCTCGAGGAAAACCGCGCCGCAGCCCGCAAACTCGGCATCCACACCATCGACGTCGCGACAGGCTCACGAATCGTTGACCTCTTCGAGAACGGACTGCTGAAAACAACTACGAAAATCGATTGAACACGGGAATTTCACCACGAATGACACGAATTGGACGAATGTTATTCGTGTTATTCGTGCGATTCGTGGTGGAAACATTCGTAGTAATATTCTTGGATTCTGTCTAAGATTCCCGTGATTTCCTGTGTTGTCATCACCTGCATCAGTGGCATCTTGAACTGCTTGAAGTTGGGGAAACCCTTGAAATACAAGCCCCAGTGCTTGCGCATCTCGATGACGGCGTAGTGTTCGTCCTTGTAGTTCAGCGAGTCGTTGAGGTGGATTTTCGCTATCCTCACTCTCTCCTCGACGGAAGGCGGCGTGGCGACCGCACCGGTTTCGAGATATTCGTGTATCTCATTGAAAATCCACGGGTTGCCGTAGGTGGCGCGGCCAATCATGAGGCCATCGACACCGAAAGTGTCCTTGAAATATTTCGCTGAAGGGCCGTCGATGACATCGCCGTTGCCGATTATCGGAATCGTCATCCGCGGGTTGTTCTTCACCTCGCCGATGAGCGTCCAGTCGGCGGGCTCGCCCCATTTCGTGGTGCGCAGCCTGCCGTGTATCGTCAGTGCCTGTATCCCGACGTCCTGCAGCCGTTCGGCAATCTCCACGATGTCTTTGTGTTCGCTGTCGTAGCCGAGACGCGTCTTCACCGTCACGGGTTTCTTCACCGCCTTCACCACCGCCTCGGTGATGGCCACCATCTTCGGGATGTCGTTCATGATGCCCGACCCGGCGCCTTTCGAGGCGACTTTCTTCACCGGACAGCCGAAGTTGATGTCGATGATGTCGGGGTTGTAACGCTCGGCATACCGCGCCGCCTCGACCATCGGCCCGACGGCGTTGCCGAAGATCTGGACACCGAACGGACGCTCCGACGAGGTGTGACGTAACTTGTTGACACTCTTCACCGCATCGCGGATAAGACCGTCGGAAGAGATGAACTCGGAATATACGATGTCGGCGCCGAACATCTTGCATACGTGACGGAACGGCGGGTCGGTGACGCCTTCCATCGGCGCCAGCAACAGCGGATAACGGTCGAAGTTTAAACCTGCGATTTTCATGGCGCAAAAATAGAGAATTTTTTCGTATCTTTGCGGCTTTATGAAAAACGACCCGAAATCATATTACAAAGACGATGCGCGTGTTGCGGAAGTCGTTGGTTTTCTTAACGATAAGAAAGACGTCTTCTGCAAATGCCTCGTCGGTTCGGCGCGAGCCTACGTCACCGCGGCGGCGGCGGAACGTCTCGGCGGACAGCATTTCGTCGTGTGCCCCGACAAGGAACACGCGGCGTATTTCTACAACGACCTCGAAAACATCTACGGCGAACGCGAGACCGACTACGCCAAGAAGATGATTCTCTTCTACCCGACATCGTACAAACGACCGTACGAGCCGGAGAAGGCCGACAACACATATATATTGTCGCGCACCGAGGTGCTGCAACGCGTCTCCACATCGGAACGGAAGACCATAATCGTCTCTTATCCGGAAGCTCTCTGCGAGAAGATAGTGACGCGTAAGATAATGAACAAGAACACTTTGAAGCTCGCCGTCGGAGATAAGTTCGACATGGATTTCATCACCGACACGCTCCTCGAATATAACTTCGAGCACGTTGACTTCGTCGTCGAGCCCGGACAGTTCGCCATTCGCGGCGGCATCGTCGATGTGTTCTCCTTCGCCAACGACAACCCATACCGCATCGTCTTCGACTTCGACGAGATCGAGTCGATACGCTCGTTCAATCCGGTTGACCAACTTTCAATCGAGAAACTCAACCGCATCATCCTACTGCCTAATCTTCAGGACCATAAACTCGATGAAGAACGCGAGACGATTTTTCAATATCTTAACAATCAGACTGTTATATGGCTTGAAGAAACGGATTTCCTCAAAGAGAGAATCGATATTGAATACAAAAAGGCTCTCACAGCCTTCGATGCACTCGAAGATCAGGACGGCCTTGCCGAGCCGGAGGACATCTTCGCGGAAAGCAATGAACTGCTGACTCAACTTGATGATTTCAAGACGGTTACATTCGAGACCTACTCTGATTCCACAGGCAAGGCGATTGTCGATTTCGACACCACGATGCAGCCTGTCTTCAGCAAGAACTTCGACATGCTTCTTGAAAGCATCAACACGTTGAAAGACAAAGGCTACCGCGTGCTTTTCTTCTCGGAAAGCAAGAAACAGCTCGAGCGCATCCAGAGCATCCTCAACGACCTTCAGAAGAAAGGCGATGACGTCGATGAACTTGCGGGCGATTTCGAGCCTGTGCTTTACGCCATAAACTCGGGTTTCATCGATAACGTGCTGAAACTGTGTTGCTTCACCGACCATCAGGTCTTCGAGCGATACCACCGTTTCCATCTCCGTGAAGGTTATGCTGCCAATCAGGCACTCACGATAAAAGAGCTTTATAACCTGAAGCCCGGCGATTATGTCACTCATATCGACTACGGCATCGGGCGTTTCGACGGCTTGGAAATCGTTGAGAGTCAAGGGAAACAGCATGAGTCGATGCGGCTGGTATATCAGAACGGCGACCTGCTTTATGTGAGCATCCACTCGCTTCACCGCATCGCGAAATATTCGAGTAAGGACGGTGCGGAGCCGACGCTGAGCAAACTCGGCTCGAACGCGTGGAACAAACTGAAATCCAAGACGAAAGGCAAGGTCAAGGACATCGCGCGAGAACTGATAAAACTTTACGCTGAGCGCAAGAAGTCGGCGGGGTTCCAGTTCGGTCCCGACACATACCTCCAGACGGAGCTTGAAGCGTCGTTCATGTACGAGGACACGCCCGACCAGCTCAAGGCGACCATCGACGTGAAACGTGACATGGAGAAGGAAAGCCCGATGGACCGCCTCGTGTGCGGCGACGTGGGTTTCGGCAAGACGGAAGTCGCCATCCGCGCGGCGTTTAAGGCGGTGTGCGACGGCAAACAGGTCGCCGTGCTCGTCCCGACAACCGTCCTCGCCCTGCAACATTACAACACGTTCACCAACCGTCTGCGCGGCTTTCCGGTGACGGTTGACTACATGAACCGTTTCAAGTCGGCCAAGGAACTGAAGAAAACCATCGAGGAGGTCAAGGCCGGACACGTTGATATTTTGATAGGGACGCATCGTATCATCTCCAAGGATGTGGAGTTCAAGGACCTCGGGCTTCTTGTCATCGACGAGGAACAGAAGTTCGGCGTCTCCGCCAAGGAGAAACTCAAACAGCTGAAGACCAACGTCGATACGCTTACTCTGACGGCCACGCCGATACCGCGTACGCTTCAGTTCTCGATGATGGGGGCGCGCGACATGAGCGTCATCACCACGCCGCCGCCGAACCGCTATCCTGTTGAGACAGAGCTGCGTTCGTTCTCGCCGGAGGTGGTGAGAGACGCCATACAATATGAGCTGGCACGCGACGGACAGGTGTTCTTCGTGCACAACCGCGTGCAGAACATCATGGATGTTCGCGACCTCATCCAGAGCTGCGTGCCGGGCGCGAAGATCGCCGTCGGGCACGGACAGATGAACGGCGACGACCTCGAGAAGGTCATGCTCGACTTCATTGACGGCAAATACGACGTGCTCCTGTGCACCACCATCATTGAGGCGGGGCTCGACATCCCGAATGCTAACACCATCATCATCAACGACGCGCATAAATACGGCTTGAGCGACCTGCACCAGCTGCGCGGCAGGGTGGGGCGCTCCAACAAGAAAGCGTTCTGCTACCTCCTCACGCCGCCGATGCATCTGCTGAGCGACGAGGCGCAGAAACGCCTCCGCGCCCTCGAACAGTTCTCCGACCTCGGCAGCGGCTTCAACATCGCGATGCGCGACCTCGACATCCGCGGCGCAGGCAACCTACTCGGCGCAGAACAAAGCGGATTCATCAACGACATCGGCTTCGAGACATACCATAAGATCCTTGACGAAGCCATCGAGGAACTCAAAGAGACCGAGTTCAAAGACATCTTCGAGAAGCCCGATGCCGAGAAAGTGTATGTCAAAGAATGCCAGATAGAGTCGGACCTCGAGATACTGCTGCCCGTGGAGTACGTCGATTCGTCGGCGGAGAGGATAAGCCTCTACAACGAACTCGACCACATCGACACCGAGGAGGGCCTGATGCGCTTCACCGACCAGCTCATCGACCGCTTCGGACCGGTGCCTCCGCAGGCTAACGAGCTGATTAACACAGTCCGCCTAAGATGGGTCGCCCGCGACCTCGGCTTCGAGAAAATAGTGCTGAAACACAACGACATGACAGGCTATTTCCTCGAAGACAAAGACTCGGGATATTTCGACTCGGAGGTGTTTCAAAAGATTCTCACCTACGGCTCAACGCATATCAAACGCTGCCAATTCAAAGAGCAAAACGGAAAGAATGTGTTGATCATCAAGGCGATAGATAGAGTTAAGGACGCGCTCGAAGTGCTGAGAGAAATCGTTTAGTTAAAAGAA
Source organism: Bacteroidales bacterium (assembly GCA_045600605.1). GTDB lineage: Bacteria > Bacteroidota > Bacteroidia > Bacteroidales > F082 > Limimorpha. The sequence continues at coordinate 36,417 of JAZRYG010000023.1, read as the reverse complement.
AATATTCGTGCTATTCGTGCAATTCGTGGTGAATATTTTCGTCCAATTCGTGGTGTGAAAATAATTCGTGATGATTTTTCGGTTATTGAAAATAATTCGTATTTTTGCGACCGAAAATTTTTCGAAGACTAAAAAACACAGATAAAATGACAACATTATTCCTTGGCGGTCTCGGCACCGGCGAAATCCTTCTCATAGTCTTGGTGATACTGCTGCTCTTCGGCGGCAAGAAGCTCCCTGAGCTGATGCGCGGCATGGGTCGCGGCGTGAGAGAGTTCAAAGACGCGATGGACAAGCCCATTGCCGACGACGACAAAAAAGACGAAAAGAAAGACGATAAAAAAGACTGAGGATGTCTGAAAAGAAGGTCGTGGGGCAGGATGACGTTGAGATGACCTTCGGGGAGCATCTTGAAGAACTCCGCAAAGTGCTGATACACATTGCGGTGGTTTTTCTTGTACTCTTCATCGTGCTGTTCACCTTCTTCAAAGGCGACATCATCGACATTGTGTTTTATCCGTCTCAGAGCGGTTTCATCTCGAACCGTCTCATGGCGAGGCTCGCCTCCCTCACCGGCGTGGAGGCGTTGAGAATCAACGCGAGCCAGGTGCAGATCTATAACGTGAAGATGGCGGGGCAGTTCATGCTTCACATCAAGGCGTCGGCGGTCGGGGCGCTCGTGGCGGGGTTCCCGTACATCATCGGGCAACTGTGGGGCTTCGTCAAGCCGGCACTCGGCAAAGAGATAAAAAAACGCAGCCGCCGCATCGTGTGGAAGATAGTATTCTGGTTCTTCCTCGGCGTCGGCTTCAGCTATTTCGTCATCGCGCCGCTCGGCATCAACTTCCTCGTGACGTATGAGGCGAACGGACAGATAGAGAACATCATCGACGTGGGCTCGTACGTGAGCACCGTGCTCGGCGTCTGCTTCGCCGGCGGCTTGGTGTTTCAGCTGCCGTTGTTAATCAGACTGTTGGCATCGATAGGCCTCGTCAACTCGGAGTGGCTGCGGAAAAACCGCAAGATTGCAATAGTCGTTCTGCTAATCATCTCGGCGATGATCACGCCGCCCGATGTCATGAGCCAACTGCTCATCTTCCTGCCGTTCTACCTCCTCTACGAGTACGGCATCACGATTGCAAAGAAAATAGAAAAGCAAAATATATGATATTATTTGAATAAATAATCTCTTTCAAATTGGTTTGTGGTTCTGAATTTGTACATTATGAGTTCATTTTTCTGATGAAGTCGTCAACGTTGTCGTATGAATTTACAAGCCCCATTTTTTCTTCTTCAAGAGAAATGTCAATTTTGTTTTGTCTGCTTGAAACCTTGAAAAAACCGCTTGTGAGAATTTGTTCAAGCATTTTAGTGGCTATTGAATTTGAGCTGTCGTACTCCAAAGTTATAGTGTTCATTTTTTAACGAATTTGTCTGCAAAAATAATGTAAATAAATGATTTGGGATGCTTTTCTGAAAATTATTTTTCATGTCATATTTTTTGTTATCTTTGCCGGAATTTTTTCGGAACGATATTTTGGGGTTGAATTTTATTTTTATTTTTAAAAAATGCAGATAGACAAAACGAAAGAGTTGGAGACGAAAGGCATTGGTACTCTGCTGCTTGCATACGCGATACCGTCGGTGGTGAGCCAGGTCATCGCGTCGGTTTATAACATTTGTGACAGGATTTTCATCGGACAGGGTGTCGGCGCCTTGGCCATCGCCGGTCTTGCCATCACGATGCCGGTGATGAACATCGTGCATGCTTTCGGTGCGCTCATCGGGGTCGGCGCGGGCGCGAGGATGTCGATAGTGCTTGGCAAGAAGGACGTCAACTGGGCGGAGAACATCCTCGGCAACAGTGTCATCTTCACCACGGTGTTGAGCGGCCTCGTGATGCTGTTCGGCTATCTTTTCATGGATAAGATATTGATTCTCTTCGGCGCGACACCCGACACGGTGGCGTATGCGCACGAATATATGGTCATCGTGCTGCCTGGAATGTTCCTGCTGACGATGGCGTTTAACCTCGCCTCGCTGATACGCGCGAGCGGCTATCCCACGAAGTCGATGCTGATTCTCGGAAGCGGCGCGATACTGAATATCGTCCTCGACGCGCTTTTCATCTTCAAGTTCAAGATGGGCATCGCGGGCGCGGCGTGGGCGACAACGATCTCGATGGCGTTCGCCACGGTGCTGTCGGCCATGCATTTCCTGAGGAAAGACTCATTCATCAGGTTCAGACGTCACGGCTTCAAACCGCGCGGCTATATCTTCAAGAACATCTTCATGATAGGCATGAGTCCGTTCCTGATGAACGTGGCGGCGGCCGGCGTCGTGGCGATACTCAACAGTCAGCTCATCAGGTTCGGCGGCGACTTCGCGGTCGGGGCGTACGGCATCACCAACAGCTTCATGAACTTCATGGTGCTGATTATCATCGGCGTATGCCAGGGGATGCAGCCTATCGCGGGATACAACTACGGAGCTGGTCATCCCGACAGGCTGAAGAGGGTTTACAGGCTCACCATGAAAGTTTGCGTGGCGCTGGGGGTGTTGTCGGCTGTCTTGGGCTGCGCCATGCCGCGTCTCATCTCGATGGCGTTCACGAGCGACACCGCGCTGCTCGACATCTCGCAGAAGGCGTTGCCGCTCATCTCGGTGATGTCGCCACTCATCGCATTCACCATCGTCAACTCCAACTTCTTCCAGAGCATCGACAAGCCGTGGATCGCCATAGCGACGAGTCTCTCGCGTCAGGTCATCTTCCTGATACCGACGATGTTCCTCGTGCCGGCGCTGTTCGCGAAGCTCGGCTACAATCCGTTGTTCGGCGTCTTCGCGTCATGCACGGCGTCCGACATCTTCGGCGCGGTCCTCGCCTTCGTGCTGATGCTTTCGCAGAAGAAAGTGTTCCGCGTAAAGGAATGATTATCTACTGAATAAATACTGTAACTTCTCAATATACGCAGGTGGTGTTTGCTGCCTGCGTTTTTTATATATACTTTATAATTTATTTCAATAAGGTGAAAAATTAAATGTATCGAATGAAAAAATATTTATTTTTGCAGGTTCAAATAAAATACAAACTAAAACACAAAGGGGATAAATATATGAAGTGGCTTTGTAATAAACTGATAGTCAGAGTTATAGTGACGGTATGCTTGATGGTCGCCTGTGGCGTGGCTAATGGACAGTCTGACGCTTTCTTCAACGACTGGAAAGGATATGACAACAGGGCTGATGATGGCATGATGGCTCCTCCGATGCCTCAACACGGATTAGAGGATGACTGTGATACTCCGCTGGGGCACGGACTGCCTCTCTTCGTCTTGTTTGCGTCGTTATACCTCATCGTGAAGAAACACAGGACGCATAAAGCCGCAGCGATGCTCCTCGTCGCACTCGCGCCAATGTGCGCCAACGCGCAGGAAGTCGATGTGGAGTGGACTGTCAACCCCCACGCATACAAATACAACATGACGGGATTTGCCCGCGTCATCGTTGACAATGCCTCGATGACCAACGCACAATATGAGATAGGTGCCTTCGTCGGCGATGAGTGCCGCGGCGAGGCGTTGTGCAGCCATGTCGGCTACGGCTACTATCAGGCGGCACTGACAATCTTCGGCAACGATGGCGATGTTCTGACGTTCAAAGTCATGGACCACAACAACAACTGGGTCATCTTCGCCGACTGTGACGACACACTGCATTTCAAGGCCAACAGATATTACGCCGACCCGTACAACCCTAAGGAAATCAACTTGAAAACAATAACATATTATTTCAACGGCGGTGCGGTTGACGACATCTCAAGTTACACGCTGTCGAACGAAAAGCCTGTTGTGAAGCTGCCGTTGCGCAACTGCAAGGTCGAGGTGCGTGACGAGGCGAACTATGTCACAGGCAACACCGAGCTGAAGGACGTGGTCGTCGTCAAAGGCGGTGGCGTGGTGATAGGGGCGGGCAGCGGACTGTCGGCGGTGGAGACGGTGGACAACAAGATCGGTGTCAACGGCATCAAGATAGAGGCGCAGGCACCGCAGCCGGGCACTAAAGGCGACTACTGGGATGATAAGTTCAGCTCCGTCGGCTCGTTGGTGACGGTGTCGTCGGGAGTGTCGGGCATCATGGAGACATATCTGGACAACAGCGCGACGGAACACGACTGGCATATTATTTCCTCACCAGTGGCAAACCAGCTGATATACGACGCCGTTACAGAGTCGGAGTTCGCGCCGGAGAAAGGAGACGACTTCTACCTCTGGGACGAGACAGCCGCCACATGGTGTAACATCAAGGCTGACGGCTTCAGCACCAGCAACCAGTTCCACAACCTTAACAACAACAGCTTCAACTTCATCCCGGGACGCGGCTATGTCGCCTCATACGCAAACACCGACGTGAAGTCGTACAAAGGCCTGTTCAACCACGGCGATGTGACAGTCGGCATGACAAAGACAGAACTCATCGACGGCGACCCGAACCCTTACGAGGGCTTCAACCTCATCGGGAACCCGTACCCGAGCTTCCTCGACTGGGAGAGTTTCGAAGGCTGGGACAGAAGCCGTATCTTCGGCTATAACAGCACCGACCCGAAAGCGAGCGCATGCGTGATGTGGATCTACAACGAAGACGAAGGCAACTACAGCGTCTATGTGCAGGGCGGCGGCGGAATATCCACGTTGCACGCGACACGGTACATCGCACCCGGACAAGGGTTCTTCGTGAAAGCCACCGAAACAGGAGACTTCACCATGAGAGACGCCGCGAGAACCAACGAACACGACAAGAGCGGCTTCATGAAAAACCAGCGCGATGCCGTGAAAATCAGAGTGGAGAACAAGACACTCGGCGCCGATGAGGTCGTATTGGCATTGTCGGACAACGAGATGAAGATAGAAAAACTATTCAGCATAAGCGAGACGGCACCCGCGATGTATTTCAAAGACGACAAAGGAATGTATTCGATAATTCTCAATGAAAATCTTGAAAAGACTATGTCGCTGTGTCTCAAGGCGAAACAAATTGGCAAATACACGATCAGCCTCAACCGTGAGACATCGGGCTTCGACTTCGTGGAGCTCGAAGACTCGTTCACCGGCCAAAAAGTGAACCTCATGGTTGAAGACTACACCTTCTATTCATCGAAAGATGACAATGAGAACCGTTTCAAACTGAATCTGCGAATTGACCAGAACCAAGACCAAAACCGGGAATTTGCGTATCAGAATGGCGATATGCTGATTATCAAAGGGAAAGGTGACCTTCAGATCATCGATGTCCTTGGAAGGACAATACTCGAAAAACAGCTGACCGGCGATGAGACCTTCATTGGTATAGACAATATCAACAAAGGTATGAATATCATCAGGCTCGGCGACAAGACACAGAAAATGGTGATAAGGTAAAAGAAAAACGAAAGAAAGTATAACAGCATAAAAATTCAGGAAATTATTCACTATGAAAAAGATATTTACATTCATCGCATTGACAATCATCGCAATGACCTCGCTTCAGGCGAGGGTGAACCGTGACGGCGAGATAGTTGTCGGAAGCGGGACAGGCAGCAATAACGGCGGCGATTTGCCGACAAGTACATATTACAACTATTCATACACGCAGCAGATATATCTCGCATCGGAGCTTAATACGAGCGGCACTGTCGTCATTGACAGAGTCTCATTCCAGTATTTCCATGAGACTCAATATGTGCGAAATATCACCATTTACCTCGGAAATACGTCGAAGACCGCGTTCGCAAATGATACCGATTGGATACAGTACATTGATTTGCAGGAGGTGTTTGTCGGAGAAGTGACCTTTAACAATTCAGGTGATGACAAGTGGGTTGACATCGTGTTGGACCAACCGTTTGTCTATAACGGCACGGATAATCTCGTCATCGCGGTTGATGACAATACCGGTTCATATAATAACTCAAGCAATAAATTCTATACGCATTCTACATCGTCGAATTACAGGGCTTTGGCGAAGAAAAGCGACGGTGAGAATTACGACCCGACGGCAATGACTTCTTCAGGCTCAAGGTACAGTTATGTGAACAACATCAAATTCAGGACGATGACGCTGTCGTGCATGCCGCCTTCGTTGGCGGTGTCGGACATCCAGAGCCGTCAAGTGACATTGACTTTCAAATCCGGAAACGACGGTGCGGAAGTCGTAGTCGAATACAAACATTCATCGGATTCTGATTGGACAGCTGTCACGGAGTCGAGTCCTTGCACGATAACAGGGCTTACTCCGGGCACGGTATATGAAGTACGCGCGAAGAACGACTGCGGTGGCGGTGAAGAGAGTTTTTACGTGTCAAAGGTGTTCCGTACGCCGTCGGAGAACCTCTCGGTCATTCATGTGACCCCGACAGGTGCCGGCAACCGCGGCGGCTCATCGTGGGACAACGCCATGGGCAGCCTCACCGACGCGTTGCAGCTGGCGACGGTTATCATGAAGGAGTTCCCGGAGACACGCCCCGACATCTGGGTGGCGGCAGGCACTTACATGGGCGACGGAATCTCCAACAACGCGTTCACAATGCTTGAAGGCGTCGATGTGTACGGCGGATTCGCAGGTAATGAAACATCTTTAGACCAAAGAGTCAAAGGCTCCAATGAGACAATCCTCGACGGACAGAATGCGCAACGTGTTCTTTATCAGGACAAAGACTTCGCTGCGGCAAAGGAAACCGTTTGGGACGGCTTCACCATACAAAACGGCAGACGAGAAGCTGAAGGACCAGGCGTGTATATGCGGCAGTACAGCATCTTGCAGAATTGTAAGATAACCAACAACGCAACAGGGGCGACCTCCATCAACATATACGGCGGCGGCGTCTATATGAATTACGGCACCCTCAGGGATTGCGAGGTGTGTTACAATAACAATGGCAGCACAAACTATTATGCATACTGCGGCGGCGTGTATTGCACAGGTAACGCAGTCATCGAGAGATGCGACATCCACCATAACACCACATCATCGACGGCCGGCGGCTTGTATGTCACCAGCAATAGCACAATGGTGACAGACTGTGAGATACATCATAACACCGCAGGCAGAAATGTGGGAGGCGTATATTCGTACGGAAGAATGACAAACTGCAAGATCTATAACAACACATCGGCAGGCAATACCGGCGGCTTGCAGACCGGCTCAAACAGCATTCATGTCAACTGCCTGATAGCCAATAACACATCTGTTGATTACGGCGGCGGCGTTTACGTCGCAAGCAATTCACAGTTCGTCAACTGCGACATTGTAAGCAACCTTGTGACAACTGCGAATTCAAGCTATAGTGGCGGCGGTGTATTTTGTTCTGGTTCGGTGACATTCACTAACACGGTGGTCTGGGGTAACAAGAAAGGAGACTCGTTCAACGACTTTTATATCAACAGCGGAACTCCGACCATGAAGAGCTGCGCCATCACCGGCGGTTACATTGGAGAAGGCACCTTCAGCCTGTCGGTCAACAACACAGGCGACGGCATACATCCGAAGTTCGCGTCGCCAACGGAAGCCGGCGCGGAATATGAAGGCGGCGACTGGACTCTGCTCGAAGGGTCGGCACTTATTAATAAAGGTGATGACACCGCGATTTCAACAGTCGGGAACGACCTCGCCGGAACACCGCGCGTGAAGCAGGGGAGAGTTGACATCGGCGTCTATGAGTCGGACTTCACCTCGGCCTTCGAGATTGTCGCCGACAAGGTGAACAACAGGATATACGTAAAGCAAGGCGCGACGGGCAACGGCTCGTCGTGGGATTCTGCCACGCCATATCTCGACATGGCTGTCTCTGCCGCCTCCGCGATGACCCCGAAACCGGCGGTGTGGGTCGCTGCCGGGACATATTACGGCAATGCGACTTCAACAAACGCTTTCAACATGCAGCCGGGCGTGAACGTCTATGGCGGCTTCGCAGGAACAGAAACATCTTTAGACCAGAGAGTCAAAGGCTCCAATGAGACAATCCTCGACGGACAGAACACGCAGCGTGTGTTGATACAGGAGAAGGACTTCACGGCGGAGACAGCCGTGGTGTGGGACGGATTCACCATCCAAAACGGCGGCGGCACATTCAACGGAACAGGTGTTTACATGCAGAAATACAGCACGTTACGAAATTGCAAGGTCGGAAACAACGTCTCTACGAGAACAAGCAGCACCTACGGCGGCGGCGTCTATGCCAAGAACTCGACAGTGGAAGACTGCGAGATCTACAACAATTCGATAACGTATAACAATAACAGCCAAACGAAGAGAGGCGGCGGCGTGTATATCGAAAACGGCGTCCTGCGCAACTGCGACATACACGACAACACAATCCCGAACGGCGGTTATTACACCTACGGCGGCGGCGTCAGCGCACAAGGCACGACGGTTGTCGAGAACTGTCACATCCACGGTAACAGCGCAAGAGGCTACGGCGGCGGCATCTGCACGGAAGGCAATAACTCGACAAATAAAATCAAGGTGACAAACTGCGTGATTGAAGGCAATACCTCCGACTCTTATTCCGGCGGCGGTGTGCGTTCAACTTATTCTGAATTCACAAACTGTAAGATTATCAACAATATATGCAATAGCGAGGGCGGCGGTGTGTATTCTTATAACTATGACACCTACCAAAATTGCCTCATCGCAAACAACACAAGTTCTTCACAAGGCGGCGGAGTCTATGTCGGTTCGTACTATGTTAACTTTATCGGGTGCGACATCGTCGCCAACCTGATGACCTCAACAAGCAGCAGCTATAGCGGAGGCGGTTTCTATAGCAGCAACAATAACATAACTTTGACAAACTGTGTCATCTGGGGAAACAAGAAAAACGATGCCATAAACAATGTCAGTTACGGCTCGTATGCTCCGACGGTCGCTTATTCTGCCGTTGAAGGCGGTTATAATGGAATCGGAAATATCTCGTTGTCAAGTACTAACGATGGAACAGGGATGTATCATCCAAAATTCACGTTGCCTGCCACGGCTGCCGGTGCGGCATACAGCGATGGCGTCTGGACTTTACAGGAAGGTTCTGCATTAATTAATAAAGGTGTCACAGAAGGCCTCGAGTTGTACGGCAAAGACCTCGCGGGTAACGCCCGTGTCCAACAGGGGAAAGTCGATATAGGCGCATACGAGAGTGCTTTCGACGCGGCCTTTGAAATCGTGGCGACCGACGGGATAATATATGTCTCGGCCGACGGCTCCGGCTCGAAGAACGGCTCATCGTGGGCCAACGCCACACCTTATCTGAACATGGCTCTGACCGAGGCGTCGAAGATGACGCAGAAACCTGTCATCTACGTGAAGGCCGGGACATACTACGGCGACCCCGCCGTGCAGAACGCTTTCTGGATGAAGGAAGGCGTCAACGTATATGGCGGCTTCGCAGGAAACGAAACCTCCCTCGACCAGAGAGACATCACGTCTAACGTCACCATCCTCGACGGACAGAACACCCAACGAGTGCTGTGCCAGGACAACGACTTCACCGAACAGACGGCGACGGTGTGGGACGGATTCACAATCCGCAACGGCGGCGGAAGCAACAACGGTGCGGGCGCCTACCTGTATAAATACGGCACCCTGAGAAACTGTATCCTCACCAACAACAACTCCACAAACAGATTCGGCGGTGCGGTCTATCTGAACCATGCCTCCCTCGAAAATTGTAAGGTGCATCATAACTCATTGATGTACAATGCAAGCGGCTATGCGTACGGTGGCGGCGTTTACAATTATAACGGCACGGTGAAAGACTGTGAGATTTATGATAACAGCGTGTCGAATACATATTATTCAAGTTACGCATACGGCGGTGGATTGTGCTTGAGTGAAATCGCCACAGCCGAAAACTGTTATATCCACGACAACACTTCAGGTGGTAATGGCGGCGGCGTTTATTCGGAAGGATACAATAATACGAATCATGCTGTTATGAAAAACTGCCGAATTGAGAACAACACGTCGCAGCATTACGGCGGCGGTGTCGCATTTGCCAGCTATTCGACATATATAAACTGTAACATCGCAAATAACACGGCATATTATTATGGTGGCGGCGTTTATATCTCCGGCAATTATAATAATTTTGTCAACTGCAACATTGTCAATAACTTACTTGCAAATAATTCATACGATGGTGCCGGGTTGTATTGCTCATCGAGTTATAACTATATCACGAACTGCATCATCTGGGGAAACAGAAAAAACGCTGTCAGCAACCAGATTTACGGATCTTCTCTCAACGTGACGTATTCGGCTATAGAGGGCGGTTTCTCGGGTGCCGGCAACATATTCCTCTCATCGGATAATACGGGTGAAGACATACATCCGATGTTTGAGCATCCGTCGTCGGGCGCCGGTGCCGCCTACAGCGACGGCAACTGGGCCTTGCAGATGGGTTCGGCGTGTATCAACAACGGAACGACGGAAAGTCTTCCTAACGGTGTCGTGCTGCCTGACACTGATGTCGCTGGCAATCAGCGTGTTCAGAAAGATTATGTTGACATCGGCGCATACGAGTCGCCATACAAGGCGATTATCGTCACGCACGACGAAAACAACAGGATTTACGTCACGGTGGATGGTGCCGGCGAGATGGACGGCTCATCGTGGGAGAACGCCACGCCGTACCTGCAAGTGGCGGTGAACAGGGCCGCGACATTCACCCCGAAATCGACGGTGTGGGTGAAGGAAGGAAACTACATATACACAGGCACTTCCGACAACTGCTTCACCATGACGGCGGGCGTCGAGGTCTATGGCGGATTCGACGGGACGGAGACAGAGCTGAGCCAGCGCGACTTCGAGGCGCATCCTACCGTGCTCGACGGCGGCGGGACAAAACGCGTGCTTTACCAGTCGGAGAACTATACCGCGGAGACTGAAGCGGTATGGGACGGCTTCACCATCAAGAACGGCTATTACACCTCGGATTGCAGCGCAGTATATATGCGCTACTATTCGAGACTCCGTAACTGTAAGATTATCAATAACAGCGGTGCCTGTCCGGTTTATATGTCAGGCTATTCCACCATCGAAAATTCTTTAGTCGCCGACAACGCCTCGGTAAATTCAAGCTACACAAGCGGCGTGTATATGAGTTCATATACGACATTGAAACACTGCACTGTCGTGAATAACACCAACGAACACAGCGGCGCCGGCGTATATGTCAGCAACAACGGCGTGAAGATATACGACTGTATCGTCTGGGGCAACAGGAGGAAACAGAACTCCATCTATGTGGCGAACAACATCGACGGAAGTCCAAGCAATATGGATGTCAGGAATACCGCTGTCGAAGGCGGCTATTCCGGCATCGGCACCATCCCGCTGATGGCAGAAAACACAGGCGGCTACGGCTACCATGTCGCTTTCATCGATCCCGAACACGGCAACTACAACCTCAGCCCTAATTCGTTGTGCCTCAAGAAGGCCTCCGACGGATTGGACATGGGCGCGTTCCAATCAAGTCACACACCTTTAATTAATATAATCCCTGATGCGAATAATGTGATATATGTCGCGGCGACCGGCGCGGGCAGCAAAGACGGCTCATCGTGGGCCAACGCCACTCCGTACCTGCAACTCGCTGTGAATCTTGCAAATACATTTACCCCAACGGCGCAGGTGTGGGTGAAAGCCGGCACCTATTACGGCATCATGGCGTACAGCGCCAACGCCTTTGAGATGGCTCCCGGAGTGAAGGTCTATGGCGGCTTCGCCGGAACGGAGACGACTCTCGCCGAACGCGACTTCCGTAACAACGCCTCCATCCTCGACGGCGGCGGCAACCGTCGCGTCCTCAACCAACAGTATGGCTTCACCTCAACGAAATGGGCCGAATGGGACGGCTTCACCATCCGCAACGGTAAGACGACAAACGAATCGGGCGGCGGCGTTTACATGAGAGACTACTCAAAGCTCAAGAACTGTAAGATCCTGAACAACGAAGCGACAGGCGGAGGCGGAATCTATCTCTCAAGCTCGAATAGCAACGAATGCGACACTGTCGCCGGATGTATCATCCAAGGAAACAAATCAAACAACAATTATGGCGGCGGTATCTATGTGTCGGCATATGGATATATCACCAACTGCTTGATAACCAATAACACAGGCTATTACGGCGGCGGCGTGTATTCAAGCTCGCAATGTTCTTTGGTGAATACCACCATCGCGAACAACAGCACTAACAACAACGGCGGCGGCATCTACGGCTATCTCCCGACGATGCGCAACTGCGTCGTGTGGGGGCAACAGAAGAGGCGACGCGTCTAATCAGATTGCTTCCAACAACTCATATTCGGGTCAGTTTGCATACTGCGCCATCGAAGGCGGCGGTTTCAGCGGCGCAGGCAACATCAACCTTGAAAGCTCCAACAACGGCTCCGGCCTCAACCCGAACTTCATGTCACCTACGACAGTGGTGGGCAGCGGTGCGACGGGCGGCGACTGGACCTTGAACAACGGCTCCGTATTAATTAATAAAGGTGTAACTGACGGAATCGTCGTGCCAGCCACCGACCTCGCCGGAAATGCGCGTGTGTATGACGGCAAGATCGACCTCGGCCCGTACGAGTCGGAGAACCAAGGCGGCCTCGACATCACACCTGACGCAAATAACATCGTGTATGTTCGACCTGACGGCAGCGGTGACGGCTCGTCGTGGAGCAACGCCGCCGGCGACCTGCAGTTTGCGGTCAACAGAGCCTCGGCGTTCAGCCCAGCACCGAAAGTGTGGGTGGCCAAAGGCGTTTACACCGGTATCGCGGGTAATAGCAACGCATTCGTGATGGCTCCGGGTGTCAGCGTATATGGCGGATTCGCAGGCGATGAGACATTCATCGATGCCAACGACGACGGAGAATACGACAACTACGACCAACGCGACTTCTTCAACAACGCCACCATCCTCGACGGACGCGAGATGCAACGCGTGCTTATGCAAAGCGTGGATTACACCGCGGAGACAGCCGCCTCGTGGGACGGCTTCACCATCAGAAATGGCAGAATCAACGGCTACGGAGCAGGTGTCTATATGAGAAACTATTCGACGCTGCGTAACTGTAAAGTCATTGATAATGAAACGACTAATTCAAGTTATTACGGCGGCGGCATATATTCGACCGGTTATTCAGGCGGTAATGAAAGCCAGAGAAACCTGATTTCAAACTGCGAGATACGAAACAATAAGTCGGTGAGAGGCGGCGGCGTTTGGATGAGTCGTACAATTCTTGAGAATTGTAAGATCATCGGCAACGAAGCGAATTATACGTATGGCTATGGCGGCGGCGTCTATTCCGAATCAGGCAGGATTTCAAACTGCGAGATCTCTGGAAACACTGCATATTATCACGGCGGTGTCTATGCAAGCAGCATCAGGATAGTGAACAGCACCATCGTTTGCAACACCACGACATACAACAACTCGGAACAGGCTGCGGTATATATGTCCAACTCATATATGGACAACAGCATCGTATTCGGCAACGAGGTCGGCAGCGGCATGCAGGTGCGCGACGGAAATAACAACAACCCCGTGAACAACTGCGCCATCCAGGGCGGATACACTGGAAACAAGTCGGGCAACAACATCGACATCTCGGCCGACAGCTTCGTCGATGCAGAACACGATGTCTTCGAACTGTTACAGACCTCGGTCGCGGTCAATGCCGGTAACAACGCGGCGCAGGGCATCGGGACGAAAGACCTCAACGGAAAAGACCGTATCCATGATGCGACAGTCGATATAGGAGCATACGAATATTACTGCTTGGATTACAGATATATCTCAAAGACAATAGGTTACGGCAACGAATATGACTTCTACGGGAACGTCATCACGGAGCCAGGGAGATATTCGAGACGCTGGCTCGAGCCGGGACATTCATGCGACAGCCTCGTCGTCCTCGACATCCGTGTCAGCAGCGCGATATATTATGTCACCGCGACAGGCGCCGGCGAGCGCGACGGCTCGTCGTGGGACAACGCCATGAGCGACATCAACAGTGCAATACTTCACGCGCACAATGAGACAGGATTCGACAGCAAGCAGGTGTGGGTCGCCGCCGGAACATATACGTTGGACGGCAACAATTCGTTTGAACTCATGGAAGGCGTCAGCGTGTATGGCGGCTTTGCGGGCGGTGAGACATCGCTTTCGCAAAGAGATCCGGAGGCAAACAAGACGCTCCTCTCAAGCACTTCAACGTATTATCAGCTGCTGAAACCGTCAACGACATTCCCGCCGACAAGCGAGAATAAAGCCAAACTCGACGGATTCACGCTGAAATCGGGGACAAAAGCCTTCGTCAACGAAAACATGATCCTGACGAACATCACGACAAACGTCAAGATTGAGATTACAGGCGGAACACTCGAGAATGTGCTCTTCACCAATATGGACACCAAAGGCGGACTCTTGGCCACCAACACGAGAATCAAGAACTGCGTCTTCACGGAAAATGATTTCGGAAACTCAAACAACTCGCTCATCACGTTGAATAACAGTGCGTTGGATACCTGTCAGATTTATTCTAACATAGTGAACCGCGATGTCATCTATGCCGAAGGCTCGACGATAACAGGCGTGTCAGTCTTCAACAACACAGGAAAATGCGGCTACACACCGAGCAACAATTTCGGTGCCATCATCAACGCAAGAAACACCACCATCAACCATTGTAACATCTTGAATAACAAATCGATGTATTCAGGCTATTGGAGCGATTTAAGCACCGTGATTTACAATATGGAAGGTGACGGCAGCCATTCAAGACAATACAAATATACAATCGTTGCGATGCGTAACTCATTGATGGAGAATACGATAGTCTGGGGTAATGCGCAGAATATCATCGACAACAACTTCATCGCGAAGGACAGAGATTCTGAAATCAACTATTGCGCCATCGAAGGCTCGTCGTACAACGGCATCGGCAACATCCGTCTGACGGAGGAAAATGAGTCGGGCGCGTTCTCGCCGAAGTTCTATAATCCGATCACGGGTGCGGGCAATATCATCAACCAAGACAGTTACGACTGGACCCTGAAATACGGTTCTGTCTGCTTGAAGCAGGGCAGGGACGGCAGCGACATCGGCGCTTATTCTTCAACGAGTCCGCGTGCTATGTTCTTGATAGAGAATCCGGTAAGTCATGTGGTATATGTCGCACCGGTGGCTTCCGGCGCGAAAGACGGCTCATCGTGGAACGACGCCACATCCAACCTGCAATATGCGGTGGCGCGCGCCAACACCTTCGACCCGCCGGCGGAGGTGTGGGTGAAGGAAGGCGTCTATACCGGCGACGGCGTCAGCTCCAACGCGGCGTTCAACATGGTCGAAGGCGTCAACGTCTATGGCGGCTTCGCCGGCAACGAACCGTTCGACTACGATGTCAAAAAACGTGACCTCGACGCTCATAAGTCAATACTCGACGGACAAGGCGTGCAGCGCGTCCTTATGCAGAACGAACCGTTCGACGACACCACAAGATGGGACGGCTTCGTCATCCGCAACGGCTACCTCAACGATGAGGGATTTAAAAACTACAACTCGGTGACATTGGCTGGTTATTGCATGTCGAGTTACGACATTTCGCACCTCGTTGGTGCCGGCGCGTTGGTCCTTGAGAAAGGCGTCATCAGAAAAAGCACCTTCGAGAATAACAAGATTGAAAAGACCTCGACGGGAAACAGTAACAACTTCTACAGTTGCATAAAAGGCGCCGCCCTCGCGGTGGCGGAAGGCGTTATCGACAGCATCACAATCGTCAACGACACTACGATGTTCAATAGTAGCAACAATAACATGAACTCGTATGTTGCAGCTTATAACGCGTTGATTACCAATTCTAAATTTAATAATAACTTCGGTAAGATATATGCTGTAGGCACTACGTTCAACAACTGTTTCATCGAAAACAACGCCGCCAAGGTCGATTATGATGTAAACGACATCACGAGAGACATCTTGGATGTCAACGGCTCGACTTTAATCAACTGCCACATCAGATACAACAAGTCGGTGGCCATCTCAAAGAGCCAGTATTACGCTCAGTATGCCAACACGTTCATCAACTGCGACATCTCGCGCAACAGCAACGTTGTCGTCAGCAACCACACGCTCACGGGCGGCGACCGTTTCATCAACTGTAACATCGTACAGAACAAGCTGAAGAACACCAACGACGGTGTCGTCATGATCAGCGGCGGCGCGTTCCACAACACTGTGGTGTGGAATAACCGTAACTTCATTGATGTCAACCTTGACTTCGACAGGAACAGCCTCGGCAAATACAGCTTCAACCACTGTGCCGTCGAACTCGGTCTTGACGGCGAGTCGCAGGTGCTTGCCCTCGCACCGAGCAACACGGGCACGAGCGAAGTCTATGGCTATCCTAACTTCGTGGCTCCGGCGGGTGGCGACTACGACCTCTGCAACGGTTCGGCTCTCATCGACGCCGGTGACAACAGTGTGGTGACGGAGTTGAAAGACATCATGGGTCGTGACCGTATCGGGACGGAGACCGTTGACATCGGCATGATTGAGAGCCGCTGCATCAACCGCCGCGAATACAACGCCACTACCATGCTTCATCAATATCCTTTCTACGACGAATGGCTCACTGAACCGGGCACTTACGTTCATCGTTGGACTCCGAAGAACAGCGAATGCGACAGTGTCGTGGTGTTGAATCTCACCATGAAACGTGTCTTTTATGTGAAGGAAGGCGGCGGCGGGCTGATGAACGGCACGTCGTGGGAGAACGCCTTCGCCGACCTCCGCATCGCCTGCGACTCGACGGCAGGGAAGGAAGGCTATCAGACGCAGATTTGGGTCGCCGCCGGCCTCTACCGCGGCGACGGGACATCGGTCAACGCATTCACCGTGCACCCTAACGTGCAACTCTACGGCGGCCTCACCGGAACGGAACTCGCCGATTTCGACCTCAATGACCGTGACCTCGAAAACAACGTCACCATCCTCGACGGCGACTACATCCAACGCGTCATCTTCCAGGCTGAAGACGCCACGGAAGAGACACCTGTCATCATCGACGGATTCAAAATCATGAACGGCTTCTCACGTCAGGACGTATCTAAAGGCACGGCGTTGTTGCTCAAGAAACACTGCATCGTGAGAAACTGCACCATCACAGAGAACTATACCAACTCAAGCGTCGGCGCAATCTGCATCGAGTCGGCCGATTTCGATAATTGCAACAAACGTCTGGCAATCAACTTGATAGAAAATTGTAAGATTACAAACAACCAAGGTGATGTGGCGGTCACTTCCGAAAACGCCATCATCAGGGACTGCGAGATCTCCGGCAACAAAGGCACCGGCGTGAAAGTCAGCTCATACACCAAGATTGAGAACTGCACCATCACCGGTAACGAAGGCCGTGGCGTGAGGATCATGTGGCAGACGAAGAAATTCTCCGACGGCCTCGGCTTCGAGGAACGTCTGGTGACGAGTTACCACGACATCATCAACAGTACGATAGCGAGCAACGCCGGCGGCGTGTTCTACGAGGAGCCTAAAGATGAAGGCGGCGTGGGTGACGGCGTCTATGTCAATACCGTCATCGCTAAAAACAATGCGAACAGCAGCAATGATGGCAAGGGCGGAGGCATCTATAAGATCGCTGGCAGGGTGCAGATGTATAACTGCACGGTCATAAACAATAAGGCGAGGTCACAAGGCGGCGGCTTCTACGGAATTTACGATGAGGTGGTGAACACCATATTCTACGGGAATACCGCCGGCAGCACGAAAAACCAGCTGTCTGACTATTATTACTTCATCGCCATGACCCAAACCGGCGCCATCGTATATGCTGATGCCGGTCATTCAGGGTTGCGTTACTGCGCTGTCGAGGGCGGCTACCCCGGCGAAGGCAACATCACTTTAAGCGACGACTTTCCTGTCGCGTTGAGCGGTTATAATTTGAGAAACAATTCGGTGTGTGTCGATGCCGGCACGACCGAGGGCTTCACCTTGCCGGAATACGACCTTTCGGGGAACAGCCGCGTGAGGGGAGGTGGCATCGACATCGGAGCCAATGAGTCGAGCTACACAGGTGAAATGCTGCTCAATCCGGATTCAAACAATGTGATTTATGTCGATACCCAGAATAGGGGAGAGAAAGACGGCTCATCGTGGGAGAACGCCACATCCGAACTCCAGATGGCCATGAACCTCTCGATGACGATGGACCCGCAACCGAAAATCTGGGTGAAGAAAGGCACTTACACCTATACCAACAACAACGACTGGAGCATGATCTCGATACTCCCTGGAGTGAAGCTGTACGGCGGCTTCGCAGGAACGGAAGACGCCTCGACATTTAACCTCGACGACCGTGACTTCAACAAAAACACCACCTTCTTCGAGGCGAAGAGTAAGTCACGCGCCATCGACCAGTACGACAATTTCGGAAGTGATGATAAGGCTGTCATCGACGGTTTCACCATCAGAAACGGTGCCGCCGAACAACGTTACAAGGACAGAATCCCGTCCGACGAGATTTCGATGTTTGAAGACGAGTTCAACGGCGGTGCGCTGCGACTGAAAGAAGGCATAACTGTCAGAAACTGTGACGTCTATGGCAGCAACGCCAACTACGGCGGCGCGTTGCACATGCTGAACGGCAACGGCTCCGGCATCTCGATGATCTCGAACACGAGGTTCCACGATAACTACGCATTCGAGGAAGGCGGCGCCTTGTACGTCGGACGCTCGATGATGTGGCAGGATAAGCCGCTCGACACCATCGCCAACTGCGAGATCAGCGACAACGAGGCCGACCGCCACGGCGGAATGAGAGCAAATCGGATGCACATCGTCAATACCTCCATCGTGAAAAACAACACTGCGATGTACGCCTTCGACACCATCAACTCATCGAATCAGAAGAATGAATATTACAACTGCCTGCTGTGGGGCAACAGCTCGAGAAACTACGCCAACCAGATTGAAGGCAGCGACAACACCTATAAATATTGTGCGATTCAGGGCGGCTACACCGGCGAAGGCAACATCAACATCGAGAAATACAACACCGGCGACGACCCGAACCTGCATTATGCAAACATGATCGACCCCGACAACAGAGTCTATCGTCCGACAACCGAGTCATACTTCATCGAGAGAGGTAACAACGCATTCGTCAAAGGTGCGTTCGACCTCGCCGGAAAGCCGAGAATCCATAACACCACGGTGGATATGGGCGCATACGAGTTGGGCTGCATCGACCATGAGCATCAGAGGGTAATCGCCAATGAATACTACGTGTTTTTCGGCGACACCCTGCGCGTGTCGGGACATTACCAGAAACAATGGACGCAGCTGAACGGCGAATGCGACAGCCTCGTCAGCCTCGACCTCGAGGTGAGGAAGATCTGGTTCGTGACCGAAAACGGCGCCGGCTCGAAAGACGGCTCGTCGTGGGACGACGCTTTCGACGACCTCCAGAACGCCATCAACGTGGCGTCGGCGTTCAAGACTGACGCGAAGAAACAGATCTGGGTGGCCAAAGGCACCTATCGCGGCAATGGCACAGGCACTCATGCGTTCACTCTGAAACCTGGCGTCGAGATGTACGGCGGCTTCGAGGGGACAGAGACCAACGGCATCGAGTTCTCGGAAAGAGACCTCGCGGCCAACGTCACGATACTCGACGGCTCAAGCAGCCAGCGCGTCATCGGTAACTATAACGCTTACAGTAAATTCACACTCAATGACAACGCTGTCGTTGACGGCTTCACCATCCAGAACGGCTACACCGTTAAAGAAGGCGGCGGCGTATATGTCAGGAATTATGTCAAGGTACAGAACTGTATCATCAAACAGAACCAAGGCGGCGTGGGCGCGGGCATATACGCCGATAACAAGTGCGAAATCACCGACTGTAAGATATTTGGCAACACGGCCTTGACGGAAGGCGGCGGCGCATGGATCAAGTCATCGACATTCACCTACTGCGAGATAAACAACAACCTCATCACGAACATCGACGAAGAAAGCGCGAAACACGGCGGCGGCATCTACGGCGAGAACGCCACCATCAACAACTGCTTGATTGCCAACAACTCCGTGCTCACCGACAACTCGTATGGCGGCGGCATGTACATCGCCAACTCCACACTCCCGAGCCAGCTGCTCAACTGCACCGTGGTGAATAACTTCTCGTACAACCTCGGCGGCGGCGTGTATAGCGTCAACTCAGGCAGTAACAACGACTTCATCAACTGTATCTTGTGGGGCAACAGGACCAACCTGAACACACAGCAGGTGGCGGTGTCGGCTTCCAACGTGCCTATCTATGTGAGATACAGCGCGATACAAGGAGGCGCGGGTGGCCTCGGCACCTTCAACCTCACCGCGACAAACAACGACAATGACATGTTCTCACCTAAATTCGTGAACCCGACAAGCGGCGCGGGCGCATCGTACACCGGCGGCGACTGGCATATCAAAGACAACTCGATATGCGTGAACCAAGGCGAACGGTTGGTTTATACGATAGAACAAGACCTCGACGATGAGGTGCGTGTCAAGAACGACAGAATCGACATCGGCGCATACGAGACCGAAGGCACAAGCGAGTTCGCGGTTCATCCTGACAGTCATAATATTATCTATGTCAACAAGGCTAACACCACTGGCGACTGGAGCGGTGACTCGTGGGCCAACGCCATCCCCGACCTGCAGCTCGCCATCAACTTCGCGGCCGACAACGACGACTACCCGACGGTGTGGGTCGCCAAAGGCACATACACCGGCAACGGCTGGCCTTATGTCGATGCCTTCATAGGCCTCAACGGAATAGACATGTACGGCGGCTTCGCCGGCAACGAGCCTTACGGTTACGACCTCGCAAACCGTGACCTCACGGCAAACGCCACAGTCCTCGACGGACAGAACATACAACGCACACTGCACCAGGCAAGCAGCGAATACTTCAAGTACTCGCTCGACCCGCAACATAGCGCAGTTTACGACGGCTTCACCCTGAAAAACGGATTCACCTTCAGGAACTGCGGCGCTAACCTTTATATGATTAAGGGTCAGGTCAATAACATGATAATCGAAAACGGCCACGCCCTCGTCGGCCTCAACGGTTACTGGGAGCAAGGTGCCGGCGGCGGCGGTGTCTATGGCGAGTCGGCAGACATAACCATGAACAACTGCGTCATCAGAAACAACAAGGCGGCCAGTTGCTTGGGCGGCGGTTATTACGGCAAGATGACGTTCAACAACTGCTTGATAAACAACAACTCGGCTATAATCGATGAAAACTATCCGGTGATGAATGAAGACGCGTCGGGCAGGGGCGGCGGCGGTCACGGCGGCGCAAAACACTTTAACTCAACCATCGTGAACAACGTCGCTGTCTATGACGGCGGCGGCATCTCAAATTACAACTCGGTCTTCAACTCGGTGCTCTGGGGCAACAAACTCACCGACAACACTCCTTGCAGCCTTGAGACAAGCGACATCGTCACACCCGACTACAACAACGGAAAGGTGAAGTATTCCGCCATCGAAGGCGGCTTCGCAGGTGAGGGTAACATCACACTGAATAAAGACAACACCGGAACCAACGACGTCAACTTCCCGATGTTCGTGAGCGTGACGCCGGCTGTCGGCGCCGGCAACTACGGCAACGGCGACTGGCACATCCAGAACGGCTCAGTGCTCGCAAACCACGGAAGCACGCTTTACGGGCACGGCGACAAAGACCTCGACGGAACGGCCCGTATCAAGAACGACAGCATCGACATGGGCGCGTACGAGAGCAACTATAACTACGACTATGAGATAGTGCCCGATTCGCACAACATCGTGTATGTCAGCGAAAACGGCGCCGGCTCGATGGACGGCTCGTCGTGGGCCAACGCGACACCATACCTGCAGTTCGCGATGGAACGCGCCGGCATGATGAAAACGAAACCTGTCATCTGGATGGCGACAGGCACGTACAAAGGCAACGGCGTGCCTTATTATCCGGCGTTCATCCTGCCCGAAGGCATCAACATCTACGGCGGCTTCGCCGGCAACGAGACATACAACTACGACCTATCACTCCGCGACTTCGACGCTCACGTCACGACGCTCGACGGACAGAATCTTCAGCAGGTCATGCGCTGCGACAAGGCTAACGGCTCGAACGTGAGAAACATCATCGACGGCTTCGTCTTCACCCGCGGACGCTCCAACCGTGAAGGCGGCGGCGGTGCGTTCGAGGCCGTTGACATCCTCAACTGTAAGTTCAAGAACAACAGCACCACCTTCAATGACCAAGGGTCACAGAGTCTGGCACGATACTACGGCGCCGGCGGCGTGCTGCTCGACGCAAGTTCGACGATGAGATACTGCGAGGTGACAAACAACACCACCAACGGCGTCGCCGGCGGCGTGCACGGCGGTCAGGCACTCATCAACTGCCTGGTCAAGAACAACACTGCCGGCTGGAACGGCGGCGGACTGGTGGACACACAGCGCGTCGAGAACAGTGAGGTGAGCTATAACACATCAGGCAGCAGCGGCGGCGGCATGTCCGGCGTTGCAGAAATACGCAACACCACCGTCGTGAAAAACAATGCGGCGGTAAACTCACAGAATCAGAATGACGCCGGTATCAACGGCGGCGGCATCAAGGCGAAAGGAGACGTGAAAGTGTATAATTCAATAGTTTGGGGCAACAAGTGCGGAAGCGTCGTGAGTAATATCAGGTCCGAAAGGACATTGGACATGCGCCATTCAGCCTGCGAACGCGACATCACTAACATCGACCTCGCGCAGAACAACTTGGTGCTTGAGACCGACAACACCGGCGACAACATCAAACTCAACTACGTCAGTTTCCAAAACCCGACCGACAGCATCTTCCAGCTCGCTGACAACTCATCGTGCGTTGATATGGGCGACAACGCCCTTATGCCGGCTGGCGACAAAGACCTCGCCGGTAACGACCGCGTCATCGCCGACATCGTCGATATGGGCTGCTACGAACATTCTCCGCTCACATGCCCCGGCATCACCGCGCTGAGCGTGCCCGACGACGACATCGACTTCACGACGGCCCGCGTGACATGGCACCCAGGCGGAACGGAAAGCGACTGGGTCGTATATTACGACGTGGTGGGCAACAGCAACCCGACACTGCTTGATGTAACATCCAACGACATCACGCTGACAGGCCTCACGTCGTACACAGACTACTACGTGAAAGTACGCGCCAAATGCAGCGACAGCGACATGAGCCCTTACAGCACGCCGGTGTATTTCAGCACACTGTGCGACCCTGACGACATCGTGTGGACCAATGTCTTCGACGAGGAGAACATCCTCCCGTCGAACGACCAGCCGATGGTGTCGAACAGCACCATCCTCTTCTCATGGGATTACATCGACGGAGCCGACTCGTACGACGTCTATCTGTGGCGCGCCGACGACGGCCACGGACTCGCAATACCGACATTCCCGTGCCGTAAGAACCTGACTAATAACTATTGCAACATCAATCTTTACCAAAGTTATTACGACGACTACGGGATATATCCGCCTAACGCACACGACAACAGGTTTGAACCGATAATCCCCGGTTATCTCGAACAGACTGATGATGAAGACATCGCGTATTACGCTTGGTACATCGTGGCTCATAAGGACTGCGCCACGATAGCGAGCGACACCATGTATTTCAATACGGCGTTGCCAGACCTGCACATCACCGCGATGGACTGCAGCTATGCGCAGACCGGACAGCCCATGACGGTGGAGTGGACGGTGCGCAACGACGGCCACGGACCGGTGCCGACAGGCAAGACATGGACCGACTACATCATACTCTCTTATCCAATCGACTGGAGCAGCGAGAGCTTCAACGCGGGCAACCCTGAGTCGTTCGTGATAGCGGAGGTGCCAAACCTCACCTCACTCGCCGTGGGTGAGTCATACACCAACAACTTCAACATCACGGTGCCTGACAACATGGTCGGGGCGGCGTTCCTCTTCGTCGTCTCCAACTGGCGCAAGTACCAGCCGCTCGGCCTCAACTTCGCACAGTACGGCGGCGTGTTCCCGAACCCTTACACCCCGAGCGATACAGGCTATCCTTATTACTATATGTCGGGCAACAACGAAAACGCCGGCAACGCCTCGTTTGAGGAGATCAACGGGTCTGACAACTTCTTCTACAAAGCCATTGAAGTCGATATTCCGCCGATTCCGGACCTGATTGCGACATACGTGCTGCCGCCGTACGAGAATGTAGCGGGCGACAGCATCACCATCTCATGGCAGCTCATCAACCAAGGCGGCGCAGGATTTGAAAAACTATATGTGACAGACAACGTTTATATCACAACCGACACGACATTCTCGGCAAGCGTCGAACAACTCGGTCAGTTCTCCGACACGCTGACGCTGATGAGAAACGACACCATCACACGCGTCGCGACATTCAAGACCAACGAGAGATACGGCGGCAAGAACTACAACTTCTTCGTGCAGACCGATGTCAGAAACACGGTTTACGAGTCGCTGTT
This sequence comes from Bacteroidales bacterium, assembly GCA_045600605.1. Taxonomy (GTDB): domain Bacteria; phylum Bacteroidota; class Bacteroidia; order Bacteroidales; family F082; genus Limimorpha. The sequence continues at coordinate 11,823 of JAZRYG010000023.1, read as the reverse complement.
CGAACATAATAACGTGTCGCCTGTGTCTGAACACAGCTGCTATTTCATAGTGCCCGAAGTCCCGGATCTGACGGTCGATGAGATGGCATTGTCGGCAAATCCCGTCTCCCCGAAAGAAAAGGTGAAACTCACTTACACGGTGAGGAACGCCGGCTACACCAATACCGGCACGAATAACAACCCGTGGATTGCCGATACATGCGGCTCCATGCCTCCGATCTACGGCAAGTCGTGGAATGACAAAATTTACATTTCCGACACAGCCGCATTGGATTTGGATTCTCCGAATACCATACAGTTAGCTACGACGTCAAATACTAAAATCCTCTGGACTTTAGACGAGCTTGACATCATCGCCGATACAATTGAAGATTACGTGTGGTGCAAGTTCCCGGAGATAACTCCGCCCGACGAGTCGGCAAACCCGATGGAATGGGAGATGTACTGGGAGGAGAAAGCGTTGCAGGATATAAGGAGAAACGCTCTCCGTGATGAGAAACTCGCGCTTTACAACAACAGCTACACAAAGACATTGGACGTGACAATCCCAAGTGAATACGTTGAGGATGACTATTATGTCTTCGTGGTGACAGACTGCAATGACAACATCTTTGAGCATGTCCATGAAGATAACAACACCTTGACGCAAGAACTGTATGTAGTGCAGCCCGACCTGAAGATTCTGTACATGAGCCTTTCGGCGGAGCGCGACTCGCTGTATTACGCGGTGGCAAACATCGGCAACGGAACAGTCTTTGACGGATATATCGACGCAACAGTCAATTACAACAACTCAAACATCGCTTATTCCGGCATTGAGGTTGACACGATGCTGAAAGGCGATACGATTCGCGATTTCGTACCGCTTGAACTCGAATGTAACTTCTACGCGAAAAACACTTTGAAACTCTCTGTCTTCGGTGAGAACGAGTCGGATTTCACAAACAACGTACTGCTTGATACGCTGTTGCTTTATAACCCTGACTTCTTCGCCCACGATGTCGAACTCCCGTCGTCAGATATTTATTCAAATGATATTATTGAAATTACATATAAGATTACGAATAATGGCGAGTTGGATTTCGCCGACACACTGCACAACGGATTCTATCTCGGCTTGTCGCCGGAACTCAATTTCATCACTGCGCAGCGCATCAAATTGACAGAATTGATTGATACAATACTTGTCGGAGAAACCAAGACATATACACAGCAACTTACCATACCTGTTGATGCTCAAGGCATTTATTATCTATATGTATATGTTAACGATGGCGAGGAAATCTGTGAAGGAGCCAATAACTACACCGATTACATCGTCTCTGAAATGATAAACGTCACATTGTCTCCGTATCCCGACTTTGTCGTCACTGAATTGGTAGTGCCTGACATGGCGCTCGCCGGCTCTTCAGCTACCGTCTCATACACCATCGGAAACCAAGGTACGACAGCCGCAAACTCAATCATGAACTGGATCGATAAGTTGTATGTGTCGTCAAGCCCTGTGTTTGATGAATCGACGGCCACAGTGCTGAAATCTGAAAAGGTCAACGGCCCTCTCATTGTGGGTGATTCATATTCAAGGACGGTGAATGTGACTTTGCCGAGTTCAGTGTCCGACAACCAGTATTTCTATTTAGTGACAGATGCGTCCGACAATGTATATGAATATATTGGTGAGAACAATAATGTCTTCCAAAGCGCACTCGTTCAGGTGCAGCTTTACGACTGCGACCTTGAGGCGACGGCATTCTCAGGCCCCGCTTCAGTGAAATGGGGCGAGACGAAAGACTACAGCTTCACCGTCACCAACATCGGAGGCAGCAAGACAGTCGAGTACTACAGCAATGGGGTTTATCTGTCAACAGACTACTCGCTCGACAACTCCGACATCAAGCTGAAGACTTTCTCGGGCGACGCTCTCAACGGCGGACAGACACATTCCGGAACGGTATCGGTGACTATCCCTTACGGAACCGAAGGCGACCTCTATATGCTGTTCGTGGCTGATTATGAAGCGAAGAATCCGGATAAGAACAGGAATAACAATGTATATGCCATGCCTGTCAATGTCAGCTCGTCGCCGGTGCCTGACCTCGAAATCAGTGATGTCAACCTCGTGACGGAATTTCCGGCCAGCGGCCAGCCGATACGCATCGCATACAAGGTGACAAATGTCGGCGACGGAGTGACCGATGTGGCTTGGAAAGACAAGATCTTCGTGTCGCGCAACACGTTGGAAAACTCGTATGTCGCCGAGACAAAAGAACGCGAACTCGCGCTGCAGCCAGGTGAATACTATTGTGACACAACGAGTTTCGTCATCCCGATTCCGCAGGTGGGCAACTTCGCGGTCTATGTCACCGCCAACGCACGCCTCAACGCTTATTCAGCCTACAACCCGACACCAGTTTATTCGTTCTTTGAGATGAACTACGACAACAACCAGTTCATGCAGCCAGTCAGCGTTGACCTCAACGCACCTGGCGACCTCATCGTGGAGGAGATCGAACATCCTTACGAGGTGATCTCCGGCTCCGATGTCAACATAAGCTGGCACATCAAGAACCTCGGCCCCAACTTGATTTCAGGTCAGGGCTGCAGCGACGTCATCTATCTGTCGAAAGACCAGACGTTCGACAACGACGACGTGCTTCTCGGCAATGTCGAACACAGCATCGTCATCCCGAACTACTCCTACGAGACGTACAGCTACACCGCGAACATCGGCGGCGTGCCGGAAGGCGAGTATTACATCATCGTCTATACCGACGCGCGCAACGCGTTCTATGAGGTCGATGAGACAAACAACCGCGGATTCTCCGTGCATCCGATAAAAGTGGAACTTGAAGAACTCGTGTTCGACTCCATACAGGAATTCAGCCTTAAGAATCTGGTCTATAAAGACTATAAGTTGAAGGTCTATGGAAATATCAACGAGACGGTGCGCATCCACGTCACCACACCGAAGAACGATGTCGGCGCCGTGAACAACATCTATGTGAAACACAACGATGTGGGCAGCAACATGGACTTCGACTTCTCCACCAACGGGCAGATGACCGGCAATTCGGAGGTGTATATCCCCGCCACCAAAGCCGGCTATTACGGCGTGAGCGTGTGGGGCTACACACCTGACGGCAACAGTCAGGATATGACCATCGAAGCCAACATCCTGCCGTTCGAGATACGGTCGGTGGAGGCCGACAAGGGAGGCAACACCGGCAAGATCACGGTGAAACTCATCGGCTCTAAGTTCAGGTACGACATGCCGGTGATCTTGTACAAGGGCGAGTTCGACAGCACATATTTTGATGTGTTCGACCACGACATCGAAGCCAATGTGATAAAGATGGACACGCTCTATTACGTGAACTTCAACGAGGTGTTCGTCACCTTCGACCTCACCGGCGCCGAGTTGGGCACGTACAGCATCGCGGGTTACAACTACTGCGCCGGCTACACGCATCTCGACAACTGCTTCACCGTGGTGAAAGGCGAGCCCGAGAACCTGTCGAGCAACCTCATCATCCCGTCGGGACTGCGGCAGAACCGCTATTGCATCCTTACCCTCGAATACGGCAACATCGGCACCAACGACATCGTCAACCCGAGGGTGCAGCTCGTAAGCAACGGCGGCAGCTGGATCGGACTGCGGCGCGGCGAACTCAACATCCATAAGACCGAACTCGAAATACCTGTCGGCAACGACGAGGAACCAGCCGGAATACTCCGACCGGGCGTGCGATACACCGTGTCGATATATTGCTTCACCAACGAAGGACTGCTCTTCACAATCAATGTCAATGATGAAGTATATCAATATGAACAGTTTAAAAATCAAATAAATAACGATAATTAGCTCTAAATATGAAAAATAATCTTGTAGTAAAAATTGCTTTTGCCGTGGCACTGTCATTGGGATTTTATGTGACAGTGATGGGACAGAAAACCGGTTTCGCAGGAGATGACGATTGCGTTTTTCTTGGCGATAAAGATTCTGAAAGCATTAATCTTGGCAAAGACCCTGAATCTGATGTGATGGATCCGAAAGGTATAGCACAATTGTACTTCAAATGGGAAATTGTTGATAATCCAGGTGGTTACGGTTCATTAAGTGAAACTGACACCCCCAAAACCGTTTTGACAGTCACTCACAGCGGGAGTTATGTCTGCAAATGCAGCCGAATTTCAAAATATGGTTATCAAACGGAAACTGTCACTATCAATGTTTATGATGAGGTGAATTTCAGCAGTATCACAATGGCTGATCACATCCAGTGTTTCCCTGTCGGTGCGACTCTCAACGAATCCGATTTCACCATTGTGACCAATCCGCCTGGATTTGAAGACCGTGTGGAATTGATGCCTGATTATAAAGTGGCGAAACGATCCCCATGGTTTAGCGTTGGTGTGGAGAGTAAGGAAACCGTTCGTTTTCATTACAGGCAGTTCGATGGGTCGTACTACGTCCCTAATCATAATGAATGTGAGATTATCGTGGTTGACGATTCAAAGAGTTTTGCTTCGATGGAGGTGCCTATCGGAAAGACACTGATTGACAGAATGAAGACTGCGAAAGATTATATAACAAAAGTTAAGAATACAATGGAAAATGACAAATGGCTTGATGGCTTGAAAGGTCAGTCACCATTGTTTTGGAATTTGGATTTTAATGTAACTCCGTATTGGTCAGAGGAATGTTGTGACAATAAGACAAAAGATGTTACTGTAATTGATTTTTCTTTGGCTCTTGAGGGAGGCGTGCATTGGTATTTCCCATTGCCGGTCTTCCCGAATTTTGGGTTTGATTTGACAATCGGTGTTGAAGGGTCCGCTGGCGTGACAGGCAAGCGCTTCAATGGATGCAAACCTAGTGGTGATATTAATTATAGCGTAGGAGGCTCACTAGTTGCAAAAGCGATGCTCACTGCTGTTCCTGGTTCGGACTTGTTGTCAGCAAGCGGTGGACTCAAGGGGTATATCAAATATTCCGGTACAATTCCATCATCGGGAGGCTCTGTGACAGCTGGTATCAGTGGCGTCGTTGACGTCGTGGCCTTGGTGACGATATTTTCAGGGGAAATAAATATTGTTGAAGGCACATGGCCTTTATAATAAAATTGAGAATTAAATTTTTTTGATATGAAAAAAATATTGGTTATTCTGGCAATCGTTGTCGCAACGGCTTATGTCGCCAACGGACAGACAGATGTTTTTCCAGAGTATGAGAGGTCGTTTATTAACCTTGCAATCGATACAGACCTTGAGTCTGTCCTTCCGTTTCATGATTCGACACACATGCTCTGTGGCCATCTGATGTATTATGAATTTTATGGTATGCTACCGCTTCAGGACGGGCATCGCTGGGTCGATACTGAAGGTGGTACTTTGGATGCCGATAACACAAACAGCCCTGGCGCAGTGTTGTGCCGGCTTCTGAAAGCATATAAGAACCGAAGTATTCCGCAAATGGCGGCGTTATACCGCTCGGCAGACGAGGTGATACTCGACACCATCTATGCAAACCAGGAACGGGCTTCAGCCGTAATCCAAACCATGGCGATGATAACGAGATTTGACGTTGTCATAATGGCCGAGACCGGCGAATTCCTCAATGCCTTCCTTACGATGTACAACGAAGACACCCCATTGTTCACCACACCCGCCAACCTCGTGCAGGAAGGCGGACTTTGGAAACTGTCGATGAGGAGCGACAACGGCTCTTTCGTGCCGCAACTATATTCCTATTTGATGTATCACAATGCATACGACGCCTTGTCAACCAACGATTTTGATAACGACGGAATCCCGAATATGTTGGACAACTGTCCTTGTCATGCCAACCCGGACCAGGCTGACAGCGATGGCGACAAGGTGGGTGACTCATGCGATGTGTGCCCGAAAATATACAACCCAGATCAAAGTGATGTGGATGAGGATGGCCTTGGCGACCTGTGTGATAACTGCAGGTTTGACGCAAACCCCGACCAGCTTGACACCGACAATGATGCCGTGGGCGACGTATGCGACTTGTGCCCTGATGACTTCAACCCTAAACAGGAATCCACTTACAAATGTATCGAAGAAGTCGATGGCGAATGTGTAAGCTATGAGTACGTCGGGCTTGCCTGTGACCCAGACATCGACGGCGACGGCACACCAAACGAAGAAGACGATGACATGGACGGCGACGGCTGGCTCAACGAATACGACAACTGCCCGCGGCGTTATAACCCCGACCAGACCGACAGCGACGGCGACGGCATCGGCGACGTGTGTGACAACTGCCCGCTGAAATACAACCCAGGTCAGGAAGATATTGACCTTGACGGCACAGGCGATGTATGCGACGATGATGCCGACGGCGACGGAATACCAAACAAATACGACAACTGTCCGTATAACTACAATCCGGAACAAGAAGATGAAAACTGCAACGGCATAGGCGATGCCTGCGAAGAACCTTATAATCCTGAGAAGAAATGAAAAGAATATTGAAATATATGATGCTGGTCGCCATTCTGATGCTGCCTTTCAGAAATATGGCACAGATAATTTATACTGGCAAGTTGACTGATATCTATCTGGCACCGAGCTGCGACCCCGGTCATTGGACTGGTCAGCAAATGAGCGATGAAGAAGCCAAAGCTCTTATCGATCAAGAAGGTAGCGTCATCCTATACGCCTGCGACGATAAAGAATATACCGTGAAAAACATAGTCATGGATAGAGAAAATACCCAATGCTATTACAGCTACGATGATATATACGAAATCTCGGATGCATGCAATAATAGCATCAGTGTAGCACGTGTGGTCACCATAATCAAGACGGATCCGGCTGTCGCCTCTCTGACGCTTCCTAATGAGACTTTCAAAGTGTGCAGTTTTGACGATGATGCAATACTCCCCAAAAACAGTCCTTCTTCAATCAGGTCATACCTTGTGTCCAAAGGCTTTCACGAACCGAGTTGCTGGTCGAGCGCATCTTATTCTATGATGAACTCTTCATTTCCCGAAGTCGATGGCTGCTACAATTCTTACACAAGAAGATTCCATGTTTCTAACGGCTGTTCGGAATCTGTAATAACGTTTAATCAGAATGTCAGATTGGATATGAGTGATACAGAACTGACCGCTAATACCACAACGATGGATGATATACTTGTATTTGGCTGTTCCGCCGATCAGGTGCCGGCTCCAATTGAATATGCCTCCCAATTGAAAGAAAGTGGAATAGAACTGGAAGAGTCGTGTGAACTTGATTCTCCTTTGCACATAACTTCAACAGACACCGATGGAGGACTGACACCAGAAGGACGTATAATCGTCAACAGACAGTACAGTGTCACCGACGGATGCCATGCTGAACCGATATTTTTGGACCAGAAAATCGAAATCAGCGCAGCCATGAGCATCGGCGGAAGAATGAAAACATGCTATTTCACTGATGAACAACCGCCAGAACCGGAAGATGTATCTTTGAGCTACCTCGAAAATCAGGGAGCCTCCATTTACTACACATGTGATAAAGAAGATCTTATAGTGACAAGGAAGACTGACGAGCGCACGGTGTATGCAGGAAACATCGTCATATATAAACGCATATTTCAGATAGAAACGCCTTACGATTACATCGAACCTGAAGAAATAATAGAAACATGGAAGAAGAGAAGCCCAAATGTCATGGAGTTTAAGTTTGAAGCACATGACTGCACAGGCGAGGGCTCAGAGGATGGACAGCTGCTCATAACGCCACCGGAGTACGACGAGGGCTGCACGCCAAATCCAGTGGAAGAATCATACCGCGTCGAGCTTTTGTGGACCGACAAAGAAGGGAAGGAAAGAACTCTCAATTACCCTGATGAAGAACATACTGACCCCTTCAGTGTATATGACCTCAACGGTGGTAAATATGAATTGCGTATTTTCCCGGTTTGCCCGGAGCTGGTGTCGGATGGTGATGAACCTGTTTTCTTTGGTGATTTTGAAATTGATGAATATAAAACAGAAGTGTATATCCAACCTTGGATGTCTTTTTCGGGTAAAGATATATGGTGCGAGATGTTCAGCCATCATATCATAGTAAAAGACTATAATGATAAAAGCGCCACTATTGCAAACGGTTATTATCCTTCCATACGCAATGGCAAGCTCGTCATGGTGAAAAGCATTATTAGAGAAAAAGATATGGGGTGGAATTATATGTGGGAGACAACTAATGGCAAGTTCGTCTCTGCCTGTGATGAGAGCGGCAGGACTGATTGGTTGATAAACCAAAATTTATCTACACATCTCCTTGGCGGTTATGAACTCGGTCGAGACATTAATATGCTTAAAATAGAAAGAGCAGGGAGCAAAGAGCCCAAGGCCATGGTCACTTTCACAGCATCAAAAGAGGTCGTGGACAATATGATAGAGAAGACTTACACCCGTCCTGCTTATTTCGGCTTCTACAACGACTCCTACGACCCGAACATGATAACCGGGCCCACAGGGTACGGGAACGACAGCATCATCTCTACCAAAGACAGAATCGATTACAAAATATCATTCGAGAACTCGCCGGATTTCGCCACCGCCGCGGCGAGCCGTGTCACCATAAATTGTCCGCTGCACGAAAAAGCCGACCCTAAGACGGTGCGCCTCGGACAGTTCGGTTTCGGCGACTTCATCTACGAAGTGCCGGAGCTGTCGTCACACTACAACAACCGTATCGACCTCGCCGACACCCTCGGCGTGTGGCTCGACGTGACAGCCGGCCTCGACATTGAGAAAAACGAAGTATATTGGATATTCCAGTCAATTGACCCCGAGACTGGCGTCCAGCCAAACGACACCACCGGCTTCCTGCCCGTAAACGACACGCTCACAGGCTGCGGCGAAGGCTTCGTCTCGTTCTCGATAACGACTTTCGAAGATACGAAAACCGGCGACACCATAACGGAAAGAGCAAGCATAGTGTTCGATGAAAACGATGCCATACCTACCAATACCTGCACCAATATGTTCGATGCCGTAGCCCCGACATCGGTGCTCTGTGGCGATACGACAGGCGTGTATTCCAATTATGTGCTGAATTTCAAAGCGCTGGCATACGACGACGAAGGCGGCTCCGGCATCGGGAACGTGGAGCTTTTCGTGAACGCCGACAAGACAGAATACGTTTCGGCAGGTAGAATGGTGAAAGATTCAGTAAGCGATACGCTGAGAGGCAGCTTCAACATCGGCTTCTCCTCACTCTATCAGTTCGTCTGCCTCGCCACCGACAACGTCGGAAACAAAGAGGCGTTCAAGGACTCGCCGGAATTTGAATTCGTCAACAACAACCCGCCGACTGACATCTTCCTCTCAAACAGATTCTTTGACGAAGACGTGAAAATCGGCACCCTCATCGGCCAAATCACCACGACCGACGACCAGGAATCCAATGAATTTGAGTATTCTCTCGTCGAAGGCGTTGGCGATGACGACAACTCGCTGTTCAGAATCGATGATGACAAACTCAAGACGAATCACGACTTCCGCTGCGGAAACGTGTACTCATTCAGAGTCAGAATACAGAGCAAGGACGTGAACGGCGACAGCATCCAGAAGGCGTTCTACCTCTACGCCAACGAGACCGCCACACCGCCAGTCACAGTACTTAACGAGAAACTGTGCTTCGGCGAGACTTACACGTTCGGCGGGATGGAACTCTCGGAAGTCGGCGTCTATTACGACACACTTCATACTGTTTACGGCTGCGACAGCGTGGTCAAACTCAACCTGATTCACTACCCCGAACCGGTAATAACTTATTACGACCAACCGAACTGCGAAGGCGAAGACTTTGAATATGAAGAGTTCGTAATCCCGTGGGACAGCATCGAGAACAACTATATCTCTTCGTGGAACAGACAGAATGACACCACATTGGTCTTCAAAATAGATGTCGAAAACGCTGATAAATGCTCCGATACATTGTGGCTCAATATGTTGCTTCACCCGAAGAAGTACGACAGCCACGACATAACAATCTGTGAAAACGGGCTTCCGTTCAGATACGGCGACAGCATTTTCAGCGAAGGCGGTCAGAAATTAGTGCATTTCACCACTGTTGACGGCTGCGATTCAATAGTGACAGTCAATCTAACTGTTGAACCTACTTATTATAGTAATATCAAATATGATACTATTTGTGATAATGAAGAATATGTGATTTTCTCTGACACAATTACAGAACCGGGTCAGCACTATGTTATGGGAAAAACAAATATCCACCATTGCGACAGTCTGGTTCAACTCAGGCTGACGGTGCTTCCGACTTACGACAAAGTCTTTGAGAAAACGGTCTGCCCGACTATTCTGCCTATGACATACGAGGGCTTCGACATCCCTGTCGATGCCGTGAGCGGCGAGATGTTGCGCTACGAGGCCGCCGCCAACGGCTGCGACTCCATCATTCACCTCAACCTCACAGTCCGCGACGCGGCGACACAACACAACGACATATACAACGGCTGGAACTGGTACTCGACATATCTCGACCTCACCGAAATCGGCGGACTGCAGACCCTCGAGGACAGCCTCGGCAACAACGGCGAACAGATAAAGTCGCAGTATGACTTTGTCACAAACACCGACGCCGGATGGATGGGCAGCCTCACCGACATCGAAAACGAGAAGATGTATATGATAAAGACCAACGCCGACCTTGACCTTGTGGCGTTCTCATGCACCACGGAAGGCAGCGAACACCCGATAACGATGGCGAACGGCTGGAACTGGATAGGCTACGTGTCGCGTTACACGATGCCGCTTGAGACCGCGATGGCGGGACTCGACGTCACACCGCAGGAAGGCGACATCATCAAGTCGTACGACCACGGCTTCGCGGCTTACTACGCCGACTTCGGCGGATGGTTCGGCTCTCTGACACAGATGCAGCCGGGAGCAGGATATATGTACAAGTCGAACGCCTCAAACGACATCACACTCACATACCCGACGGTGACAGGCGACATGGGACAACGGCTCTCCATGCTCCCGACACACTGGAACGTGAAAAACCGACAGTTCCCGGAGACCATGACGTTCATCGGCAAGATCACTGTCGATAACCTGCCGGCGACGATAGAGGAATATGAGGTGGGAGTGTTCTGCGACAACGAGGTGCGTGGCAGCGGACGCGCCATCCTGATGGAAGGCCTCGGCACATACCGCCTGTTCATACAAGTGTATGGCCGACAAGGCGATGAGCTGACATTCAGGCTCTACGACCACCGTCACGGCAGGGAGGCTGACGCCACAAGCACACAGGTCGCCTACTTCATCCCGAACGCCGACTACGGCAGAATCACCGACCCGTATGTGTTTAAGTTCTACACCTCGGGCAACGGCGTCGATGACCTCGAAGGCATGTCGCACGAACTCACTCTCGTGCCTAACCCGGCGGAGGCGACAGACAGGGTGCTTCTCTTCTGCGACTTCACCCCAGAGGAACGCAACGGTCTCACTGTCGAGGTGTTCAACACTCTCGGCGTGAGGGTGCAGCAGACCGAACCGACACGGTTCCCCGTGCAGCTCAAGGAGATAACGTACCCTGGCTCATATACCGTGAAGGTGACGACCGGCACAGGCCGTGTCCTCGTTAAGAAACTCGTGGTGACAAGGTAGTTGCTGGTTAAGCGTTAAAAGAGAATCGTAGAGACGCGGCATGCCGCGTCTTTTTTTTATAAAAAATTTTTTCAACTTTTTTCTCGCCGTATCGAAAAATGTATTATTTTTGCCGCCGCGATGGAGGACATCAAAATGGCATATAACGACAGAATGGTAATGA
>JAZRYG010000022.1:0-76545 GCA_045600605.1 Bacteroidales bacterium | reverse complement strand
CCACCGAAACCCGACTGCCCGTCCCCCTCTTCCTCTCGGTTGCGGGTGCAAAGATACGGCGATTTTCATTCCTGTCAACACTTTTTGAAAAATTTTTTTCATTTATTTACCGCGCGCTGATAATCAACCGGTTGCAATACGAAAAGAACGCCAGGCAAGCCAAAAACGGCCCCGGAAACGCTTGTTTCCGGACTTTTTTGACGCGCAGGACAACGAAAATTACGCCAAATCATTATAAGAAAATGAAATTGTTTTGTCCGACATATTGATTTTAACCATTCCAATGAGAATAAAGTTGACCAAAATATCCTCCGCTGCCTTCTTTTTTAGCTGTGATATTTCCAAAAAATCATCAAAACTTATTTTTTTTCGCTCATTCAAACATTTCAGAAGCAATTTCTCTTCTTCTGAGAAGGTTATATTTATGTTATTTCTGTCTTTCTCTCGTTTCCACACCTTAACTAATATGTTGTTTGCAATGATGTTCTCATCTTTGACACGAATATACACCTTATATATGTTATAGTGGTCCGGAGCCTTGTGCTTGATGCCTTCACTTTTCGGAATTATCACTTCCAACACGATTTTACCGTTTATATTCCATTCCTTGACTGTATATTTCACTTCTGGTTTGCAGTACATCTGAGCTGATGTCTCAATCATGTGCTTTTCTTCCTCTGATCTTATCCCGGAAATGACCCCGTTGTCTTTTACACCTATTAACAAACGTCCGCCATCTGTGTTTGCAAATGCAACGAGCGATCTCGCAATTTTCCTGCAATCCGATATTTCAAATTTGAAATCCAACATTTGATGCTCTCCCTCGGCGATTAATCTATGTATGTGACTTCCGTTCATGTGTGTTTTTTTTTCTGCAAAAATAGTTCAATTTTTTAAATCATTTATGGGATGACAAAAAATGCAATAAAAAGTTACAGAGGGGTGGGGCGCTGTAAAAAGGCCTTTTTAGGCGATTTAAGCGCATCTAAAATTGTGGTGTGTAAATGTACATTTGATAGTGAAATACGCGCTTTAATTGGATTTTCAAAATGTAAAAACCTCAAAAGTGAAATTTTTGCAAAAGTTACAAATGTTAATAAATGAACTTTTAAAACATTGAACATCAATATAATGTACATTTGTAAATACATAATCAGACATTTAATAATATTGTGAATTAGGTTACAAATAGAAATAAGTCAAAAAAATAAATAAAAATATTTTAAAACATTTATAAGTATTGTTTTAATACTTAAACAGTAAAGAAATACTTTATGGAAACATTAAAATCGAATCATTTTAATAGATTGTTATAAATTAAATATAAGTTATTGAAAATAAGATTATTTAACGCAAAAACATTCAGTTTGGATTTAATAAATTTAAACGTGCAATAAATGTTACAAAAATAAAATTCAAAAAATTAACATTTGTAAGAAAATTATTTTTACTTTTGTAACTTGAAATTAATAAAAAAGTAAAATATTTGGAGGTATGTCTATGGAATCAATCAAAGACAGATTGGCACAAATTCTCAGATCGAAAAATCTGACGGCATCACAATTTGCAGAGCTAATGGAAATCCAGCCGTCGAATGTGTCTCATTTGTTAAACGGAAGGAATAAACCAAGTCTCGATTTTTTGATTAAACTGAAGGAAGTTTTTCCGGAATATAGCTTCGACTGGATAATTCTTGGCAAGAAACCCATGACTCATGTTGAAAATTCATCGAATTTTTTACAAACAAAGCTGTTTGATGAAAAAAATGTCAGTGAAGAAACGAATGAAAATTTGGATTTCACAATTGAAAGAGACGATGCCCATGTTACAGATAATCAACATGTTGAATATAATAGTGAATTGGAAAGTCATAAAAAAACAGCAGAAAAACTCATTATCGTATATAAGGACAGGACTTTTGAATTTTTTGATGCCCGTTAGCGAGGCCTTTGATATGGTGCGCTTGTAAATATTATTAAATATGTTGTCATTGAAAATGTTTTTTTGATTATCTTTGCCATCTGATAAACATGAAAGATGAATTATGTCTAAAGAATTGTTTTTCAATGAGTTTGATACATTTATTAAGCAATATAAAAAGGTTGTAATTGTATCGCATGTCAATCCTGATGGCGATGCAATCGGATCGTCGTTGGCGTTTTATTTTTTCCTTTTGAAATTTGGATTGGATGTAAAAGTGATTATTCCAAATGATTATCCGTCATTTTTGTCGTGGATGCCAGGAATTGACCAGATTTTATTGTATGATAAAAATGCCGAGGAAGGTGTAAAGTACTTGAATGAAGCAGATTTAATTTGTTATTTGGATTTCAATGCTCCTGCCCGAACTGGATTGGTACACAATGATTTATGTCATTGTAAAAGGACACCGAGACTGTTGATTGACCATCATCGTGACGCTGATTATTCACAATTTGTCAGATATATTTCTGAAATTGAGACATCAAGCACATCGGAACTTGTTGCCCAACTGATTCAGTCACAAGGATTTGATAAATATTTAGATGATAATATTGCCACAAGTTTGCTTGTGGGAATAATGACAGACACTGGGTCGTTTGCACATTCAGTTTATCATCCTGAGACATTTGAGATTTGCAGTAAATTGATTACGCCTACTGTCAATTATCCATTGATACACAATAAGATATATAACACATTTTCTGAAAATCGTTTGCGGTTGCTCGGCTTCTGCATTAGTGACAGAATGACGATTTTGCACGAATACAACACGGCGTACATCTATTTATCCAAGTCAGATTTGGAGTCTTTTTCCTATCAAGTTGGTGATACAGAAGGTGTTGTGAATTATCCGTTGATGATTGATGATATTAAGATGTCAGTGCTTATCACTGAGCGTCAAGGTGTTATAAGATTTTCGTTTAGGTCGAAAGGTGATTTTTCGGTTCATGAATTGGCAAAAAAACATTTTGGAGGTGGCGGTCATACAAATGCAGCGGGAGGAACTATGGATTGCCCTATAAATCAAGCAATTGAGAAATTCATCAGTATTTTGCCCGAATATAAAGATATGCTTAACGATGGAAAATAAAATTTTACATAACATCTTGCTGTCATTCTTGTTTTTCTTTTTTTTGACATCGTGCAATGATGTTGAAAATAAAGGAAATGAGATAAAAATCATTGATTATCAACAACAAAAAGAAAGTGTTGAAAAAGCGAACAGGTATTTGGTGGCTAAGGAATCCGAGGAAATAAACGATTACATTGAGCGTCGCGCCTTAAAGTTTGAAAGGAGCGGCACTGGTTTGGCGTATTGTATTGTTGTACGTGGCAGAGGACTGCAAATCAAGCGAAATGAAACAATATCAATGGATTACGAAGCACGTCTTTTGACAGGTGATGTGTTGTATTCTTCTAAAAAAGATGGAATTAAGACTTTTGTCGTCGGCAAAGGCGGAGTTGAAAGCGGACTTGAAGAAGCTGTGGTAAACATGCATCATGGCGATGTCGCGGAGATTGTCATCCCTTCGCATCTTGCGTACGGATTGATTGGCGACGGCAAAAAGGTTCCTCCAAGAGCCACCTTGATATATAAGATAAAAATATTGTAAATAATTGATTTTTAATAAATTATCTATCATGAAAAAATTATCATTATTAGCGATTGCATCATGCTTGATGCTTTCAGTGTTTGTTGGTTGCAACAAATCAAACAATGGTTATCAGACAACTGATAACAATCTCAGTTATCGTTTCTATGTTACTAACGAGGGTGAACTTCCGCAAGTCGGTGATTTGATTGAAGTTACATTGGCTTGCAATGTAAATGACACAACAGTCATCATTCCAAATGCGAAGAACATCTTGAAATTGGCTGAACCTCAGTTCCCGAGCGACTTTATGGAAGGTATCGCTATGATGCACAAAGGCGATTCTGCCTCTTTCATTGTCAACATCGATTCAACATTTAAGTATGTATTTCGTGTTCCGACACTTCCTAAAGAATTCAAAAGCACCGACATCATGAGATTTGATGTCAAGGTTAGTGATTTCTATCCGGAAAGCGAATACATCAACAAAATGATTGAGACCATGAAGGCTAAAGATCCAGAGAAGACAGCCGCTGCTGCCTCAGAATTGCAGGAATATTTGAGCACAAATGGTGTTACGGCAACTCCCACAGCATCAGGACTTTACTACGTTATGACCAAAGATGGAAATGGTGAAATGCCTGTAAAAGAAAACATGGTGAAGGTTCATTACACAGGAAAACTCCTTGATGGTACGGTGTTCGACTCTTCAGTCGAAAGGGGAGAGCCTATTGAATTTCCTCTTGGCGTCGGCTATGTGATTCCTGGTTGGGATGAAGGTATTGCATTGATGTCAAAGGGCGAGAAAGGTGTTCTTTATATTCCGTGGTTCCTCGGATATGGTGACAGAGGTGCCGGCGGACTCATCCAGCCGTATGCAAACCTCGTGTTTGAAGTCGAATTGGTTGATTTTGAATAAAATATCATGAAAACAAAGCTGCCATATATATTAATAGGTGTAATTTCACTTTTCATCACATCATGTAAAAACCCCGCTTTCAGTGGGTTTGAAAAAATGGATGATGGAACGTATATGAAATTTTATCGTGTTAATAATCAATCCGATAAACCTAAAATTGGTGATTATGTCTCAGTGGAGATAAATCAGTTCTATGGCGATTCTCTTGGCTACTCAACAAATGAGGAATACGGCCGTCCGATGCGCTACGAACTGATGGAGCCATTCTTTGTCGGAGATATTATGGCAGCTTTGTTGAACATGCATGTCGGTGACTCCGCAACTGTTGCGTTTGTCATTGATTCTCTTTGTCTTAAGACCTACGGCATGAAATCATTGCCTGAATATTTTATTTCAGGAATGCCTGTTTATGTTGATATTCATCTCGTTGATATTATCACGGCTGAACAGATGGAAATTGAAAGAAAGAAGGAGATTTCTGATAGAAAAATAAATGATCAGAATATTCTTTCAAAATATGTTTCAGATGGAAATGTCATTACAGAAGATGGACTTATTATATTGAATATCAATGGTAATAAGAAGAAACTTGCAGTTGAAGGTGATATTTTGATGATTCATTTCAGACTGCATTCTTTGGATAATGATACAATAATTGATTTGTTTGATGGCGAACCTGTTGCTGTGAGATGCGGTGATTTGGCCCTCGGAATTGGTTTTGATGAGGCCATGCGTCTTGTTCCGGAAGGTGGCAGTGGCAGTTTTGTCATTCCGTCGTCTTTGGCTTTTGACAGCATCGGTTTTGAAGATAATATCCTTCCTTACACGTCATTGCATCTTGATGTGGAAATGGTTGATATTATGACAATTAAAGAATATGAAGAAGAACAAAAACGCCTGAAGGACATTGAGGAAGCGGAAGCTCAGAGACGTCTTGAAACGGAACCGCAGATGATCTCTGATTTTGTCAAAAATCATGACGTGAGAGTCGAACCGACTTCGTCTGGTTTGTATTATCTTGAAATACAATGTGGTACGGGTGATCCTGTTGAAAATGGCGATTTGGTGTCGATTCACTATAATCTCTATAATCTCGATGACAAACTCATTGAAACAAGCTATGGCGGCGAGCCTTTGCAGTTCGTTTATGGAGATGGTGAAATGGTTCCTGGCATCGAGGAGGCTGTATCATATATGAGAAGAGGCGGGAAGGCCACAATCATTGTCCCGTCGAGAATCGGATTTGGTGGTGTGGCGATAGACGATGACCTGCCGGCCAACTCAACAGTCGTGTTTGACATTGATTTGGTTGATATACAGAAAAATAATTAAACTCTATTCCGAATAATATACTTCTTTGTCGGCGTGGTACGTGTCGATGGCGGTGATTATCGCCATACAGCTCCATACCGGAATTGCGAGTTTGTCTGTGTCAAGGAAATTATTCAGTATTCCATGCACGAAATATCCGATTAGCGCCAATGTTGAAGCCAATACAATAATTCTCGATTCTTTATTCTTTGCTCTCTTATAGGTCGTGAGTCCGGTGTAAATCATCACAACGACGAGAGAAATGACTAATAATGAGCCGATTACGCCCATCTCGGCCAAAGCGCCGATATATTCGCTGTGGGCGTTGCCGCCGTCTCCTTCGTTGGTCGTAATGATAGTCTTGTTTCTTGATTCCTGGAATGGTGCGTAAACGAACTGGTAGGTGCCAGGCCCCCAGCCGAAAAACGGCCTCTCCTTGAAAAGCCTGAACGCTGAGTTCCAACGGTTTATACGCTCAAGATTCGACGCGTCTGTTGAGATGTTTGTGATTGACTGGATGTTTTCCACAAGATTCCCTGATGCGTCTTGGTCATTGCGCTCAAGTGCATCAAAAATCTGCTGCTGGAACGCAAAGAACAGTCCGACTAAAACGACAACGGTCGTGGCAATATATTTGAATTTTATTTTTAACAATACGCAAATCAAAACACCAACTGCTGCAATGATGCTTAACCATGAAGCGCGGCAGAATGACAGAACCAACGCGGTGAGTAACAGGCACGAAATCAACAAGATAGTTGTTTTTTTTGTCTTGCTGATTTTAGGCAAGAAAAGGTATGCGACACAAAGCACAACGTAAACAGCCAAGGCAGCCCCGTATGCTGTGTGGTCGTTGTAAAACGGCGTCATAACCCAGTGCGCCGACTTCCCGCTGAATCCGTTCATGGCGTGGTTTGTTATTGTGTATAACACAACGATGCAAAGCCCTGCGATGTAAAACCAAACGAATTTGTTGATGTTCCTTGGATTTTTGAAAAGGATGGCGCACATGAAATATGCCGGAATGACAAACCATAACCTTGAAATGATGTATTTGATTGATACCAAAGGCATTTCGCTTGTTATCGTGGTGAAAATCATCCAGACAAACATTAGATATATCACTATCGATATTGGATGTCGTGCGATTTTTCTGTCGTATTTACGTTCGTATATCAACTTGATAATGAACAAAAAAAGCAGACATGCCAGCAACGGCTCCGCTGGTATTGACACCGCCAATCCTGAGTCGGTGAGGTTTATGACGACAGATAGTGGAGTGATAAACGCTGTGAATAGCAATACTTTATCCATCGAATAGATGAACGAAAGCAATACGCCAAACAGAATCGGCAGCGCAAAGATTACAAGCGTGTCTTTTTTTATCAAAAAATACATGCCGATTGCAACAAATATCGCCGCAATCAGATATAATTTGCTTGTTGTCTTGACCTTATCTGAAAACATTATTTGGAACTTGTCCTGTTATGTTCTATTGCGTAAATTACAAGTGTTGAAAGTATGCATGCAGACAACGCGCACAACACCACGATGACCCAGCGGACCGGATAAGCTTTCTTGTCTGATGGGAACGGGGCAGAAACGACGTTCGAATAGGAGAGGACAGCGGAGTACTTCCTTACGTACTCCTCATAGTCTAATCTGACTTCACCATAAACCTCACTCTCTGCGAGGATTTTGTCGGTTATGTCAATGACTTCCGGGCCGTATGCTTCAAGATTTTTCTTCAGTTCTGATACTCGCGATGAATTGCCACTTGCCATGGCTCTTGTAATTTCTTTGGTTTGTTCCGGGACGCTGATAACACCATAATTGACAGCAATCTCATTTAGCCTGTTTTTCAGCGAATCAAGGTATTTGTCGTGATTTGAAAGTTGTAATTTTAGTTGATGAATGTTTTCCAGATGTTTGATTTTCTGTAAACTCCTGACTTTCAAATCGTAGAGCCTGATGATGTCGTTGACCATGGCACAGGCAATCTCAGGGTCTCTGTCCAAAACTTTGATGGTAATTGCATCGTACGGAGTCCTTGAGATGCTGACGTTGGACCTGTATTCGTTTATGAGTGCTGTTTTATAATATTTGTAATCCTTGTCGATTTTATAATGCTCGTCGAGATTGAAATCACTGATAACGCTGTCAATTATGTCCTGCGACTGAATGACCTGAAGCATCTGCTCTGTGTTGGTTTCATCAGAAAACTCCCAGATGTTGTCGGGGTAGAGAACTGCTTCTGATTTGTACATGGGAGTGATGAAATATGAACTTGAAAACACGGCACCGATGATAGCGGCAGCTATTGTGATGATAATGATGTGTTTTTTCCATTTGCCGATTACTTTCATTAATGAAGTGTTGTCAAAATACTTATCCATAAATTTCTTTAATTTGAAAAATTATTTAATGTGTTATTTTGTCTATATTATTGATTTATAGTGTATTAACAAACTGCTGTAAAATGATTGGTACAGCCAGCGTGTCAACCGATAAACAATTGCCAAAAATAGTGAAAAAACCGATACAATTTAAAAACAGTTGATTATTTTTTAATGTTTTTCATGGACGAGATGGCGAGGTCTTTTATTTCTTTGTAGTCTAACATTCTCGTTATAAATGCAAGCAGAATGCAAATCGCAAAAGAAATGCCGAAACCTGTCAGCCAATTTTCGGTGTTTCGAGATACTAAATATGTTGATAAGGATATTGTCGAGATAAACGCTAATAGTCTGAACCAGAATGAAATGCCCAAACACAGCCTGAATGTTTTCTTGGCGATGAAGAATTGAATGACGCACGTTGCGAACTGAACGCACAGACTTGTGAAAGCGGCTCCAACTGCTTGGAAATGAGGAATGAAGATGAAATTCAGTGTGAGATTGATAACAACGCCACACGCCGCAACAATGTTTAACTGCCGTAAATTGCCGTTGGCAGTCAGCAGTGTCCCGAAAATGTAAGTTACTGATATTGAGACAAAACTTCCCATCAAGATTATCAGAATCTTTGAGGATTCTGAAATTCTGTACTGAAAAGCTTCAAACGGTTCGAATTCTTGTTGCGGATAGCGCAGTTCCATGAATTCCCTGCTGTAGAAGATGCACAGGACCGCAATCACGCAGGTCATGGAAAGTATAATGCTAAATGATTGCTTGACAAGCCCTTGCAAATCGCCGTTTTCTTTGATTACTGCCGCAAAGAGCGGAAGCAAAATCACTGAAAACAAATATGATATGTTGTTGCCGGCATCAAACAGACGATATGCCCGTGCGTAAATCCCCGTCTGTGTCGCGGAAATGTCTTCTGGCAGTATTCTTTCAATCAAAACAGGCTCCAACCTGTTGTAAAAACTCATCAACAAAACCAGCAGAGCGTAGGGAAGACTCTTCTTGATTATCATGATTACAAACGGAATGTTGATTTTGATCGTCAGCTTTCCGGTGTGCTTCAACACGATGGCGACTGCAATAATCAATGTAACTACGTATGAGAATGTCTGCGAATAGATGAACCAATATATGTTGAAGTCTTCTCTCGGAAACAGTCCTGACCACAGCAAGAAACTGCAAATCAATATCATAAGGATTCTGTCGAGGACCGATAACATGCTGTCGGTTTTGAATAAGAGAAGCGCCGAAATGTTTGATCTGACATATAATATGAATGATAGCAGTACTTGATTTAGTCCGACGATAGCCAGAATCTTCATCTGTTCTCCGCGATAGCCGATGACCCAACCTACGAAAAAGATGACAATGACATATAAAAGTGTGAGAAATATCTTCGCCTGGGAGATGCCGACGAAATGTTTCGCAAGCAATTGGTTGTTCTGCGCTATGTTTCTGCTGTTGAAATTTGTAAGACCAAGGTCAAGCAATATGTAGAACAGGTACGAAAACTGCGAAATCGCAAGATACAGCCCGTATGATGTGTCGCCGACTGTGTTCTGGACGGCGGCATCGATGCCCAAAATCCAAAATGGCTTTATCAAAAGGTTGATAAAGAGAAGGAATATTATGTTTTTCAGGAACTTATTGTTCATCGTCAATCAAACAATCTTTTATTATTGCAATTACGGTTTGTATTTTTTTAAAAAACGCTGCAAAGATAATTTATTTAACGATAAAATAGTATCTTTGCAACGTAAATTTTATAAAATGAATGAGGAAAAACATCAATATGAAAGTTCAACGAATGAGTTGGTTGACGAAGAGAAAAGCCTGATATTGCTGAATGACGATGTGAATACCTTTGATTATGTGATATATACGCTGATTGAAGTCTGCGGCCATACTATGGAACAGGCGGAGACATGCGCATGGATTACTCACTACAAAGGCAGATGCGCAGTGAAATCAGGCTCGTTTGATGAACTTAAACCTTATTACGATTGTTTGATTAATCGTCATCTTTTAGCGAAAATACAATGAAGTCAGGAACATTTTCAGAACAGAATAAAATAGATATTGAAAGGGCTTATGACGCTCTTATTCAGTCTGTTAGCCAGACGATGACAAGAGACGAGATTGGCTATATCTCAAAGGCATACGCTTTATGTCGGGAGAAATATGCTGATGCGTTGATGGATTCCGGACGCCCCTTGATCCTGCACTGCCTTGATGTCGCCCAAATCGCATATTCCGAACTGGGAATGAAAAGCAAGACTGTCGTCAGCGCTCTGCTTCATAATATTACAAGATACACGGACGTCACTATCGACCAAATCAAAGAACAATTTGGCGATAGAGTGGCTTTGATACTCAATGACTTGGAGAAAGTGATGGCGTTGGATATGACGCATATATCCACGCAGTCGGACACTTTCCGCAAACTTTTCCTTTCAATTATCGACGACATACGCGTTGTGATGCTAATCATCGCTCACAGCATTGATAGTTGCAGACATCTTGATGATGTGGATGATGTAACATTTAATCAGGGTTTTGCGAGTAGAAAAAGGCTCACGAGATTCTTCGACCAGATAAAATATATTATCATTCCTATTGCTCACCGACTTGGTTTGTATAACATCAAGAAGATTTTTGAAGAAACTGTGATGATGTACGAAAATCCTGTTGAATATCAGCAGATTAAAGAAAAAATCAGTCTTTCGCGTGTGCGTCAGGAGGAGAATATGGCCGATTTCCTCAAGCCGATTCGCAAAGGGTTGAGCGAAGAGGGTATTGATGCGTATATCAAATGGCGTACAAAGTCGATACCGTCGATTTTTGCGAAGATGAAAGCCCAGGATGTGCCATTTGAACAGGTCTATGACTTGTTTGCCGTCAGAATTATCATCAATAATTCAAAGGGTTCTGACGAAAAAGCGGATTGCTGGAAGGTTTATTCTATTGTTACAAACCTGTATCAACCTAATCCTAAACGCCTTAGAGATTGGATTACAAAGCCTAAGGTCTCTGGATACGAATCGCTGCACACCACGGTGAAATACGGCGACTACTGGACTGAGGTTCAGATTCGCACACAACGGATGGATGATAACGCGGAGAAAGGGACGGCTTCACATTGGCTCTACAAAAGTGGAAACGACAAGCATCAGACTGCTGATGAATGGCTTAACCAGATTCGCGAGATTATGGAGAATGCTGACGGACAAAATGACAATAACATTCTTGACGATAGCCGTGCAAAAAAAGGAAAAACAGATAAGATATTCATTGTCACACCTCAAGGTGATGTCAAGCAGCTTCCAATAGGCTCAACGATACTCGACTTCGCCTTTGAGGTGCATACTCAGGTCGGCAGTCACTGCATCGGAGCGCGGGTTAATGGGAAGATGCAACCGATAAGATATGAGCTTCATAATGGCGATCGTGTTGAAATTCAGACAAGTAAGAAACAGACGCCTAAGGCTGATTGGCTGAATTATGTCACAACCGAAAAGTCAAGGTCGAAGATAAAACGTTATCTCAAAGACAATGAGATGAAGGAAGCCGAGCTTGGCAGCGCGATTTTTCATAGGAAACTTAAAAACTGGAAAATCACATTTAATGATAAGATTTTCAGCGAGTTACTGAAATATTATGACTGTGAATCAGGAATTGAGTTTTATCATAAAATCGCAACGGACCAAATTGACCTTGTTAATACGAAAGCCTATATCTTGACATTGATTGATGATGTGAAAGATGTGCGTCAGGATAGGGTAGAGGATGACTCGAAAAGAGATAAAACCGCTGAAAATAAGAATGATACAATAACCATCGGAGCGAATATCGAGGGCCTTGCTGTCAAGATGGCGGGATGTTGCAATCCGATAAAAGGGGATTCTGTGTTCGGATTCTTAAGTGTCGCCGGTGCTTTGACTATCCACAGAAATGATTGTCCCAATGCCAAGGCCTTGAGGAAACGTTATCCTTACCGCGTTGTTGATGTTAACTGGATGGGCGGCGATAATTCAAGAGCCACCTTGAAGATTACCGCCAAAGATGGCTTTGGTGTCCTCAGTGATATTACCGAAGTTATCAAACAAATGGAAATCAATATTTTAGATGCCAATATGAAAACGCAAAACGGTCTTTATGAAGGTCGTTTCGTGGTGCAAATATCAAGTGTTGATTATCTTGAACAGCTGATTCGCAGGTTACGTGGCCTGCGCGGTGTCACAGATGTTCAAAGAGTTGATATATAAGCAATTACTTTGTCATTATCTCAATTATTTCCGTGTCGGTGCTTCTCATGCCGATGCTTCCGAGCAGTCCGACATTCTTTATTGTGTCTTCAACGTCTGTGCCGACAATCCCATCGCCAGCCTCAAGGTTGTTGCCGTCTTTGCTCATCTTGTATCCCATGATTCCTGCTTCGACAGATGCCGCTATTTTAGCGGCGCAAGAAGACTTGGCTCCATCGCAAATTATTCCGGAAATCGTTGATACAGAATTGATAAGAGTGTGTTCGATGGTATCAAGAGGCTCGCCGAGGAGGTAGGCGATGCCACAGCCTGCCGCACATCCTGCGCTCACGGCTCCGCAATAGGCGGAAAGCCTGCCGATACGTGTCTTCTGGTGAATTGCGGTGAGGTTTGAGACAACAAGGGCGCGATAGAGCCTGTCGTCATCAATGTGGTATTCTTCGGCATAAGTTGCAACAGGCATCGACACTGTCAGCCCCTGATTGCCACTGCCAGAATTGATGATCACAGGAAGCTCGCAGCCGTTCATCCTCGCATCAGAACCGGCCGCAGCCCTCGCCCTCGCCTTTGTCATGACATCACAACCGCAGTTTTTCAGCAGCGTGCTTCCGATGTTTGCACCCCAACTGTTCTTCAAACCTTCATCAGAAATCTTTTTGTTATACTTTAATTGAGTCCCAATAACTTCTTTGATATCAGCGATTTCAACACTGTCTGCAAAATCGACAATGCCTGCAACGCTCAAGCAACTTCTGTCTGTGAGTTTCTTGCTCGGCTTGCTTATTGACTCGCACTGGAAAAGTATTTCATCGTCTTTCTGAATGCGGACGATGTTGGTGTGAAACCCTGAAATCCTCACTTCAGCGCGGTGCTCGCCCTTGAAAGCGACGATTGTCACGTCAAGCTGTTCGGTCGTGTCAACGTGTTTGACCTTAATCGGAATTGCCTTGAGAAAGTCTTCTGTCTCTTTCTTCTGTTCAGGTGTCACGTTGGCGATGACTTCAAGTGCTTTGCTGGCGTCACCTGCAACGATCCCGACTGCCGCCGCGGCCTTTATCCCCTTCATTCCGTTTGTGTTAGGGACGATGACGCTCTTCACGTTCTTGATGATGTTGCCGCTTGCAAGCACTTCTACGCGGTCAGGCATCACGCCCAAAACTTCGCGTGCCTTAGCTGAAGCGTAAGCGAGACATATAGGTTCGGTACAACCCATCGCTGGGACTAATTCCTCTTTCAAAATGTTGATATACAATTGATAACGAGAATCCGTTCTTTCCATATTTTGCTGTGTTTTGTTGTTAATTACTCTTACTTATTTCCATCGAAACGACTTCGATGTCTCCGTTTTCCGGACTTATCTCAATCCAAGTGTTGTCTTCGCTAAACCATTTATATTGAGAACCGATACGGATGATGAAGTCGTTGACATCTTGGTTTTCAGGCACTGATACGGTGAAACCGCCGTTTTTCCCGTTCGCCGAACCGAATGAAATGTACATTGTATGCCTGTTTATTCCAAGATTTTTTGCTTTGATTAGTAAGTAGTTGTTCCTGCGCGTCGTGACGTCAATCGGGTCAAACGTGAAACGCTGTGTTTTGTTGGCGGCAACGGTCATCGGCGCAGAGACAAGGTTGGCAAGTTTGTTGGCAATTAAGATCTCGCTGATTTCTTTCACTTTGTCGGAAGGGTAGGGATTGCCCGTGTTCAAGTTGATTGCCTTTGTGTAAAATTCAATCGCCTTGTCGTAATTCTTGCCTTGGAATTGTGCGTCAGCCTTGGCAATGAATGAGTTATACTCGTTTTGCAGTGCAGACAATCTCATGTCCTCCAATTGTTGTGCTGCGGCAAGCTGCTGTGTCGCCGCCTCGTCGTTGGGCTTGTTTGCCAGCGCAATGCTGAATTGCCTCAAAGCCTCTTGGAAATTTTCCGCGGCCATTGCCTCGCTTCCTGCTGTCATGGCAAGGTTGTAATTCTCCGCCTTTTGCAGTTGTATCTCCTCATAGAAACCTTCAATGACTTTCAGTTGCGCCAACGCTGTTGCATTGTTAGGGTCTAATGTCAGCAATTCGTTGAATGTCTGCTCTGACTCGGCATATCTCTTGTTGATAAGTTGCTGATTACCAGTGTTTATCAGATTCTGAATCGTAGCTTGACGTTGCTTCTCTGCTTCAATGGCAGCAAGTCTTTCCTGCTCTTTGGCAAGTTGCTGCTGCCGGAGCAGGCTCTTCTGTGCCTCTTCTTTTTTGGAAATGGCCTCTTGGTTGCCTGGTTTCAAATCCAAAGCTTGGTCATAAAACGAAATCGCGAGTTCAAAATTGCCAAATCCTTCGGCATTGGCGGCTTTGTTAATGAGAGCCGCAAAGTCACTGTCGAGCTTCGCTTTGTTTTTCTGGATGTTGATGTAATCGGCGCTATTTACAATTTCGTCAATTCTTGCGATCATCCCTTGCGAATATGAATCATCGGGAATCACCGTGAGAGCTGCTTGGTAGGCGAGTTTTGCCTCGTTATATGACTGATCCTCATAGAGCGCATCGGCCTCTCTTATCTTCGTTTCGTAGCTGTCTGCGATATTTTGCTTTGACTGTAGTGAGGAAATTATCGCCGGAATTTCTGTGTCTTCCGGGAAAATATCCAATGCCTGTTGGTAATATCCGATTGCGTCGGAATATTTTTTTCGCAGATCATACTCGTGACCAAGTGCCTTAAATCTTTCATATTCAGATACTTTGAGATTATAGGCTTCATTCTTTTCTTTTGCTTCCTTGAGCTTTGCCTTGGCGGAATTGTTGTTCGGGTACAACTTCAACGCTGCCTCGTATTGTAAGACGGCTTCCGCGAGTTTCTCCTCTTTTAGAAGTTTGTCACCAAGTGCGAGTTTCGCATCGAATGAGTCTAACTTTTCTTTTTCATCCTGAAGAACCTTTGAAATTGTTGCTTTCTGGTTCAGCGCATATTCATCATTTGATTTGATATTCAATGCGTTGTTGTATTCTGCGAGTGCGTTGTTAAGTTCGCCGTTTTTATAAAACTCATCTGCTTTGTCGATGAATTCATAAAATTTCTCTTCCTTCTTACTCTCATCGCGTATGGCCTGAAGTGTTTTGTCAAGTTTTTTCTTCGCGTTGGCATCATCAGGCTTTAAACGCAAAGCCTCCTGATAACATGTCTTTGCCTTTATGTAATTTTTGTTCGCAAATTCGTTGTCGCCGGAAAGCATTACAGATTGATATGTCTGTGTTTGCTCTTGTGCAATGATGTAATTATTTGTAAAACAAAAAGTTATAAAAATATATAAAACTATTACTTTAATCAGTTTGTTCATATAATATTAACTATGGTAATTTAATTTGTGTCAATTTTCCCGTCTTTTATTGTCAAAGTCCTGTCGGCCATTTGAGCCAGCTCGTTGTTATGTGTCACGATGACGAAGGTCTGACCGGTTTTTTCTCTTAGTTTGAAAAACAGTTCATGAAGTTCCTTGGCGTTCTGCGAATCCAGATTTCCTGACGGCTCGTCGGCGAGAATCACTGCCGGGTCGTTTATTAGTGCCCTCGCAACGGCGATTCGTTGTTGCTCTCCGCCTGAAAGCATCGATGGCTTGTGATTTGCTCTATCTGTAAGTTTCAGATATTCAAGAAGTTGATGTGCTTTCTCTGTGGCATCTTTCTGCGGTACGCCCGCGATGAATGCAGGAATGCATATATTTTCCAAGGCTGTGAACTCTGGCAACAGATGATGAAACTGGAAGACAAAACCGATGTTTTTGTTGCGGAAAGCGGCCAATGCCTTCTGATTCATTTCCTTAATGCTTTTACCGTCAAAAATAACATCGCCTTTATCGGCTTTTTCGAGGGTGCCGATGATTTGCAGCAGGGTGGTCTTACCCGCGCCAGAGGCACCGACAATAGTCACAATCTCTCCGTTATCAATTTGAAAATCAATACCTTTGATAACATCAACATTGCCAAAAGATTTATAAATTCCGTTAGCCTGAATCATCTCATAATTTTTTGCAAAGGTAACAAAAATCTAATGAAGTCGTGCGCTAAAAATAACTGTTACGGGCGATTTGCTTGTTTTTTGCTTGCCTTTCTCTCTTCCCTCGCTTCTTTCTTTTGAGCCTTCTTGAGCGCCCGCTCATTGGCTTTATTGATATATCGAGGGTTATCACCTTGATAATGATACTCTTCGCGTTTTAATTCATCAAGATTTTCGTTGAAAACGTATGTCAGTCTGAATGTGAAAAGATTGTTCCTTTGGTCGAAAGGCCCCAGTATTTCACCTTCGATGTTCGGCCATGAACGTGTGCCAATCGGGTTTATCGAATATGAATAGCGTGCTCCAAGCTTCAAACGCTTCCAAACGCGGATTTTGACATCTGCAATGATATTGAACTCATCGCGGGTGTATTCCCCGCTGTATAACGTAATCGGACTTTCTTTCCCGTGTGCGTATTCTTTGATGCTCATCAAGCGTGCATACGAAACGCCGACGCCGACAGAGGCGAATTTCTTATCGGTTAAATACAATATCAATGGCACCTCACCATAATTTAAACTCATGTTGTATTCACCCGTGACCTCTGTCTCTTCTCCGAACCAAATGACAGTCGCGCCGTCATGGTACTTCCTGCTTTGCAGCGCACCTTTTTGGTTGAACAACACCTCGAGCGACAGCTCCATGCTGAAGTTTCTCTTCTGGAAAACAGGCGTTATCACACCGACACCGACGTTTATCCCCTTTTTGAAAAAACCCATCATCTGATCGCCGTCAACCTGACAGATGTTCAACCCTACAAATGCCTCTCCCAGGAACAATTGTGCTTTGGTATTGTTTGAAATGCCTGAGAATATGGTAAATAATACAATAAATAAAATTTTCTTCATGAGTAAGATTTTATTTCCTTTTGCCTTAACGGAAAACATGCCGTTTTATTTCATCGAAAGACTTATTCTTTTCCTCGCCACATCGACTTCAGTTACAGTCACTTTCACTTTCTGATTCAATTTCACGACCTGATTTGGGTCGGTTATGAATTTGTTTGACATCTGGCTTATGTGGACCAATCCGTCCTGATGGACTCCGACATCGACGAAGCAGCCGAATGCTGTGACGTTGGTGACAATGCCGACTAATTGCATTCCTTGCCGTAAGTCGTTGATTGTGCGTATGTTCTTGTCAAATTCAAAAGTCTCGAACGATTTTCTCGGGTCGCGGCCGGGTTTCTCAAGTTCTGAGATGATGTCGTTTATCGTCTCGATACCGAAATCTTTTTCGACAAAATCCTTCGGGTTTAATTTTGAGATAAGCTCTTGGTTGCCAATCAGTTCATTGACTTTGACGTTGAGTTTCTTGGCCATTTTCTCCACGATATGGTAGCTCTCGGGGTGCACCGCGCTGTCGTCTAATGGTTGCGTTGCTCCGTGGATTCTGAGGAATCCCGCGCATTGCTCGAAGGCCTTGCTGCCGAGACGCGGAACGTCCAAAAGTTGCTTCCTGCTCTTGAAGCCGCCGTTGTCGTTTCTGAATTTCACAATGGAACTCGCGAGTTGCGGGCCGACGCCGCTGACGTAAGACAGGAGCTGTTCGCTGGCGGAGTTCAGCTCGACGCCGACGGCGTTCACGCAGCTCTCGACGACGTTGCCAAGCTCTTCTCCAAGCATCTTCTGATTCACATCGTGTTGATACTGACCGACTCCTATTGACTTCGGGTCGATTTTCACGAGTTCGGCCAACGGGTCCATCAGCCTCCTTCCGATACTGACGGCACCACGCACCGTGATGTCGTATTCGGGGAACTCGTCGCGTGCGACCTTGCTCGCGGAATAGACGGAGGCCCCGCTCTCGTTCACCATGACGGCGGTGATGTCACGGTCGAACTTTATGCTCTTTATGAAGTCTTCCGTCTCGCGCCCCGCAGTGCCGTTGCCGATTGCGATGACTTGAACCTTGTATGCCTGAACGAGGTATCTGATCTTCGCAGCCGCAGCGTGCGTCTCGTTCTGCGGCGGGTGAGGGAAGATGGTCTCGTTGTGAATCAAGGCACCGTATTCGTTGAGAATCACCACTTTGCAGCCTGTGCGGAAGCCGGGGTCGAGCGCGAGGACGCGTTTCTGACCCAAAGGAGCAGCAAGCAGAAGTTGCCGCAGGTTCTCGGCGAAGACTTTCACGGCGACTTCATCGGCTTTCTGCTTGTACAACGAGCGGATTTCGGTCTCAAGCGACGGCTCGAGAAGCCGCTTCCATGCATCATCGATGGCGTCTTGAACCAAGTCGGTGCTTGCGTTGTTGCCCTTAAGGAAGATGTTGTCCAAAGTCTTGAGCGCATCTTCATCGTTGATGTCTAATTTTACTTTCAGAAATCCTTCTTCCTCGGCTCGGAACAAAGCCAGAATGCGGTGCGACGCGGCTTTGGAAATCGGCTCGCTGAAGTCGAAATACTGCTTATATGTCTGAGCCTCAGCCTCTTTGCCTTTGACCAACGACGATTTGATGATGCCGCTTCTGTGATATATGTCGCGAATCTTGTTGCGTCCTTTTATGCTTTCCGAAACCCATTCCGCCATGATGTCGCAGGCACCTTTGATTGCTTCGTCAACGTTGTTTACGTCTTTCTCTTTGTTGATGAACCGTTTAGCCATGCCGTTCACGTCGTCGCTGTTTTGCGACATGATGAGCTTCGCAAGTTGTTCAAGGCCTTTCTGTCGTGCGATCTCTGCCCGCGTCCTGCGCTTCGGTTTGTACGGAAGATACAGATCCTCAACGTCTTGCATCGTCTGGGCGTCGTTAATCAGTTTCTCTAACTCGGGTGTCAGTTTCTCTTGTCCGGAAATCGATTTCAGCACAAATTCCTTGCGTTTGTCTAATTCGTCGAGCTGCTCGATGCGTTTCTTTATGTCGGCGACGGTCTCTTCGTTCATCGTGTTTGTCATCTCCTTGCGATAACGCGCGATGAACGGCACGGTCGCGCCTTCGCTTAAAAGCTTTATGACGTTCTCGGCGACTCTTTCGCTTACGTTGAATTCCCTTGCTATTTGATTGATGTGGCTCATGTTTGTTGCTGTTTGTTCCAAATGCTCCAAGCTGCATCTGCTTGTATGTGTAACATTTTCAATCCGTTATATGTGCTTGCACCTTGTGATTTGCCTTTTTTTAAAAATAAAGTCTCTTCAGGATTATAAATCAAATCTATCAGTACGTTTGATGAGTTGATGGTGTCATACGGAATGTCAACGCATTCGTTGGTGTTTGGGTGCATCCCAAGTGGTGTTGTATTGATAATCAGTTCGTTGTCATGGAAACCGCGATCTTTTAATTGTTGATATGACAAACTGTCTGCTGTGTTTGGATTTCTTGAAACTATCTGATATTCAATATGTTTCATCTTGAGAACGTGTTGTACCGCTTTCGACGCGCCACCCGTCCCGCAGACTATTGCTCTGCTGATTTTTTTTTCTGATGTCGCATCTCTTAGAAGTTCTTGAAAACCAATGTAATCCGTGTTGAAACCGTGCAGTTTTCTGTCTGAATCGATTTTCACGACGTTTACCGCCCCGATTTTTTCTGCATTTTCATCAATGAAATCAAGATGCCCGATTATTTCGTTCTTGTATGGATGTGTGACGGTGAATCCTCGCAGTTCCAGATTTGAGTTGATAATGCTCTCCAGAATGTCAAGGCTTTCGATGTCAAAATTGTCGAATTTACAATCCAGACAATCGCTTCTGAATTTATTTTCAAAATAATCCTTTGAATATGAATGTTTTAAAGGATGGCCAATCAATCCGTAAAGTCTCATTTGTTGTCTTTATTTGCTGCCATCTTTTCGGTTAGGACAATGATTGCAGCACCAATTAGTAATATGACGATAGCGGTGGCGAAATGAATGTCAAATTCTGGCTTAAAGTATTCATAACCAGTCGTTTTTGCTTCATTGCCGAAATAAGTTATAACCTCATGTTTCCATGGCCAGATGATTGGCATGGAGCCGAGGATGAAGCCGGTGAGGAGCGAAATTGTAATGTCACGGTAGTTTTTGTAAATCCACGCAAGAAGGTGCGCGAAGGCTATAAGTCCCACAGCTGCGCCGATTACGACAGGTATCAGTATGCCAAAGTCAAGATCTTTAACAGCTTGAATCATAACAAGTTGGTAGTTGCCCATAAGGACAAGTACGAAGGAGCCTGAAAGACCTGGCAGAATCATAGAGCAGGTGGCAACGGCACCGCAAATCATGAGATAGAGGAAGTTGTCGTTTTCTTTTGCCGGTGTCCCAAAGGCGATGAATACTGCGATGGCTGTTCCGACGACAAACGACAGGATGGTTTTCCAATCCCATTTTTCGACGGTTTTGCCGACGTAATATATTGATGTTAAAATCATTCCAAAGAAAAACGACCATAAATAAGTCGGGTAGTTCTTGAACAGGAAGTCGAATATTCTCGCGATTGTGAGTATTGCAACAGCTACACCAAGACCAACCGAGCACAGAAAAACGAGGTCGGTGTGTTTCGCGAACTCTTTGAATTTTCCTGTGAACAATAGTTTTAAAGCTGTCATGTTGAATGACTTCAATGAGTTTACCAGACGCTCGAAAATGCCGGTGATGAGTGCTATTGTTCCGCCCGACACACCTGGGATGACGTTGGCCGAGCCGATTCCGATCCCTTTAAAGAAATTGTTTATAAATTGATTCATAATTAGTTGATTGTGTTGTTTTTATTCTTAATTCTGTATTCTTCTATCAAGTTCATTATTGATTCGTTGTTCGTCAGATTTTCGGCATCGAAGTTCAGAAACTCGATGTGTCCGCTGTAATCTAATTCCAATGCCATTTCGAGTGTCAGAAGTCCTGATTCGTTCTCATTCTTTGCGAAATGCAAAAAGGCTTTCCTGTAAAGCAAAGGCGCGTTGTTGCCTAACGTTGAAAGTCCGCGGTTGATTGCGATGAAGGCACTTTCGGGGTCGTCTTTCATGATGTAGCATTCCATCAAAGCGATGTATGCGTTTTCATCGTACGGGTCGATGTTGATGATGTCATGAATGATTTTTATCGCCTTGTCGTAATCATTAAGCTTATTGTATTCTTCAGCCAAAACAAACATATAATCGGTGTTGTTCGGCGCGAGTGTGTGTGCGTGTTTGAGGAACTTAATTGCTGATTGTGAGTTGTTCTCATCGCTCAGCAAGAACCCGATTCCGGCGTATGCCTCCGGCAGGTTCTCGTCAAGTTTCATGGCTTTTTTGTAATGTCTCATCGCTTCAACGGTGTCGCCGAGTTTGGCGCAGGCTTCTCCGTTGAGGCACAGCAGGAGAGGTGACTCGGCTTTGTAGCGGGTGGCTTCGTCTGCAATGGCAATGGTTTCTTTGAATCTGCCCGTTTCGTTGTAAGCCGTCGCGATGTCGCTGTAGGCCTTCTTGTTGTGTGGGTCTATGGCGAGAACGTATTCGAGCTGCTCGATGGCGTCGTCAAGCCTGTTCATCCTGATGTAACAGTTGCTGAGTGCCATCCACGCCGCGACGCTGTACGGGTTGAGGTCAATCTCTTTCCTGAAAAAGTCAATGGCATCGTCCATCCTGTTGAGCATTGAATAACAATACCTTATCTCGTAATATTGGCTGTCAATGTCTATGTCTCTATTCAAGCCTTTGATGAAAAAATCAAGCGCGTTGTTGATGTCGCCGAGGTTTTCATATTCTATGGCTATTGAGTTGTAAAGGTCTTCACATTCTTTGTATTCGAAGGCTTTGACGGCTTTCATATAGGCGTTGATTGCTTTCTTGCTTTCGCCGAGGTCGGAATAACAAGAACCCAAAGTGATTTGATAGTCAGCATCTTCCTTGTCAACAGACGCGTTTTTCAATGTTGACAGGGCTTCTTTCGCGTGTGAATTTGCGAGAAGTTGTTTCGCCTTGATAATCTGAATCATCGGGTTGTTGGGGTGGAACTTCAGCGCTATGTCAGCCGCCATATTCGCTTTTTTTATGTTGTCTTGCTGCAAATAATGCTCGAGGATGGCGTTGAGTTCGTCGGCGTCAAAATAACACGACTGATTTTGCTTTATCATCGACTCAAAACGATTGACAAGCTCTTTGACATCGAACTCGTCGTCCATGAAATTGTCATCTTCAAACCCCATCTCTATTTTCAAAAATATTTTTGCAAAAGTACTAAATATTTAATAATTTTGCGCAAAATTTTAAAGAAAAAGACTATGCCATTAATTAAATCAATTTCTGGGTTCCGCGGCACTATCGGCGGAAAGCCAGACGATGGATTGACTCCAATAGACATCGTAAAACTCACATCATCATTTATTTGCCTTATTCGTAGAAGCGGCGTGAAACGTCCTCGTATTGTCGTCGGACGCGACGGCCGTCTCTCCGGCACCATGGTGAACCAACTCGTCTGCGGCAACCTTCAGGCAATGGGTGCTGATGTCATCGATATAGGACTGAGCACCACACCAACCACCGAGATCGCTGTCACGGAGCTGAAGGCTGATGGCGGCGTGATCCTCACGGCTTCTCATAACCCGAAAGAGTGGAATGCGTTGAAACTCCTTGATAATAAAGGCGAGTTTATCGATGCCGCCGACGGTAAGTGGCTTCTCGACAAAGCCGCGAAAGATGAATATGAGTTTTCTCCAATTGACGAAATAGGTACTTATACCTTGGCTGACGGCTGGATGGAACGTCATGCCGATATGGTCTGCAAACTGCCTTTGGTGAAAAAGGAAGTTATAGAAAAGGCAAACCTGAAGGTCGTCGTTGACGGCGTAAATTCAACCGGCGGTATCGCTATCCCAATGCTGCTCAGGAAGTTGGGGGTGAGAGATGTCGTTGAACTCAACTGTGAGGTGACTGGTAAATTCGCTCACAACCCCGAACCGCTCGCGGTTAATCTCGTTGAGACTTGCGCGAAAGTGAAAGAATGTGGCGCCGACCTCGGCATCGTCGTTGACCCTGATGTTGACCGTTTGGCATTTATCAACGAAAAAGGTGAGATGTACGGCGAGGAATACACTCTCGTGACAGTCGCTTCGTACATCTTGGAACATAAGAAAGGCAACACCGTCTCCAACTTGTCATCGACACGTGCGTTGCGCGATGTGACAAACGCCGCAGGCGGACAGTATTCCCCGGCGGCGGTCGGTGAAGTCAACGTCGTCGCAAAAATGAAGGAAGTCGGCGCGGTCATCGGTGGAGAAGGCAACGGCGGCGTCATCTATCCTGAAATCCATTACGGACGTGACGCTCTCGTCGGCGTGGGCCTTTTCCTGACGTATCTCGTTGAAAATAAATGCACTGTGTCGGAACTGAAGAAAAAATTCCCGATATATTACATGTCGAAGAACAAGATACAACTCACACCGTCAACCGATGTCGATGGAATTTTGGCGAAGATGGCGGAGAAATTCAAGAATGAGAAGGTGACGACAATCGACGGCGTGAAGATTGATTTCGCCGACGGATGGGTGCATCTCCGCAAGTCAAACACTGAACCTATAATCCGTGTTTACTCGGAAGGGAAATCTGAAGCCGAAGCCGACCGCCTCGCCCAGATGATGCTTGACGAAGCACGGAAAATGATGTGACGAATATTCGGGAAACGGTCGAAAGGCCGTTTCCTGGTTTAAAGTATTTATCTTCAAATAATTACCCCATGAACAGAAACAGAAAAAAACATCGCCGCAGTTACAAGTTCCATGCTGTGACTTTTAAGCTGACACAAGGACAATACAAGTCGCTCACGAATTACTGCAAGGCGCGAAAGACCACACCTATCAAATTGATAAAGAAGAATATAGAGCGTTTTATATCACATTATGAGTATGGCGTTCCAGAGGAGTTGTATCTCTGCGAAAACCAGCTGAACCTTTTTGACGAATTGGCCGACAACCAATAATCTTGTCTATTTGTCGAAAGGCACTCTGTTTGCAATCGACCTTCCCAACGTCACCTCATCGGCAAATTCAAGCGCATCGCCGACAGAAATCCCCTTGGCAATCACAGTTATCTGTCCCTCAAAATGCTTTAACATCTTGAAAATGTAATAGTTGGTCGTGTCTCCTTCAATTGTCGCGGGCAATGCCAAAATAATTTCTCTGAAGTTTTCTTTCATGCTTCTTTCAATCAGCTCCTTGATCCTCAAGTCGTTAGGCGAAATCCCGTTTATCGGGTCGATAACGCCGCCAAGGACATGGTAAATCCCGTTGAACGAACCTGTCCGCTCAATGGCCATGACATCGCGCATATCTGCTACAACACATAGTAACTCATTGTCTCTCTTGGGGTTGGAACAGATAGAACATTCTCCCTCATCGCTGATGTTATAACAGCGTCTGCAAAGAACGATATTGTTTCTCATGTTCAAAAGCGCCTGAGAGAGCATGTCTGTCGCGTTTTTGTCCTCGCCAAGAAGATGCAACGCCAAGCGTAATGCTGTTTTTATGCCGACTCCAGGCAGTTTGGCGAGCTCATCCACGGCTTTCTCAAGCAGAATTGAAGAATATTCGGCCATAAACAACAAATTTTTGCAAAAATACGTTATTTCTCTATATTTTTGCAAAAATTTTGAACAATGAAAAGAATATATTTCCTCGCAGTTTTATTGCTGATTTCTAACTTGATTTCGGCTCAGAACAAGACCGACAGACAAGGCCGTCGTCAAGGGCAATGGATTGAATATCATGACAATGGAATGGTTAAAAGCAAAGGTGCTTTCAAAAACGGATTGCCGGTGGGAGAGTTCTTATATTATTCGGAATCAGGCAGATTGCAGGCTAAAAATGTCTTTGCGGAAAATGGGATAGACGCCGTGGCTGAGATTTATTCCGAAAAGGGAAAGGTCGTGGCAACAGGTTTTTACAAAAACAAAAAACGTGACGGCGAATGGCATTATTTCGATGAAAATGAAGATGTTATGATACTTGTCGAGAATTATTCCCTCGGGGTGCTGAATGGACAATGGGTGTCATACTATCGCACAGGTGAGCCTCAGTTTGAAGGTGAATATAAAGACGGGATTAAAATTGGCAAATGGGTGACATACGACCCTGAAGGTAATGTCATTTCAATTGATAATCATGAGGTTGAAAACTACAACGCCCCCGAACTCGAGGGCGTTGAGTTAAAAGAATAAACCGCTTACTCGCAGTGTTTTGTGTAATCTTCCATGCTGTTGCGACCGAATTTTTCCGCTTGCTTGAAGTAGTAACAAGCCATTTCGCGGTCATTGTCAATTCTGTATAACAGCCCGATGTTGAAGTATCCGTCGGCGAAATCTGGCTTGATCTCAATTGACTTTAACCAACAATTCTTGGCTTCTTCTTTCATGTCGCTGTTGAAATATGAACAGCCGAGATAGTAATAGGCCTCATAGTTGTATCCGTCAGCCTTGATTGCTTTCTGGAAACATTCAATTGATTTGTCAAACATGCTTGCATAATGATAATCAATGCCTTGGTTGAAATACATCCTTGATTTTTCTGAATCTGGACCGCAGCTGACCAAGAATGTCAATGCAAATAAACTTGTTAAGTAAAAAAATCTTTTCATATAATTATTACCTCTAAATTATTAATTATCAATCTGTTAAAAATATAACCAGTGACCTTTAAATTCTCCGTTGGAATTGTATTCCAACGTTGGCATAGGTATTTTTATGAAACTTAAAACCTTCAACGTGTATTTCAAAAATTTATTGTTTGTCGGGATTCTCGTGAGGTCTATGTCGAATGAAAGATAGAATTGTCTTGTCCGCCGAAATTCCGGTATCGGTGCGCCATTGTACGTTGTTGCGTTAGCATATCCTCCGGTCATCCCTTCGGCACCGTATCCGAAGGCGATATTCAGCCATGCTGGAAATTTACTTTCTCTCTTGAGAAACAATGACTTAAAGTTGCATGACAGCCAAATCGTCATGCCATTATAGTCTTTGATTAAGTTTTCGGCGAGATTTTTTCCAAGTAAATCAGGTCGGTAATTGGCGTATTTTGTCTGATGAAATGAATATTTCAGCGACAGTCGTTGTTCGTGCCACAGAAACTGCTGTCCGATGAAAAGTCCTGTTCCAAATGCGTTGGCGGCCATGTCACCCCAGGAGAACCTCCATCCTTCGGAGAATCCGTCGAAAATCTCAACGGTCGTAAGGAATGCAAAACCAAGCGATCCACCAATCCAAATGGCTTTCTTTTCATCCATCCCTGCTGCCTTAAATGCTTCATAACCAAGCATTCCAACGAAATATGATGTCGTGGCGTGACCCATCTTGTCCATCTGAAGCCATTCGCCATTATCATCTATAAAGTGAAAATCTGATTGTGGATAATCGGCATACCATGCAAAATATAAACCGGTCATTGATGCGACATATAGACCCCCGATTGTTGTGCCGACAATAGCGACATTCTTTTGGGTATTGTCATTTAATGTATTGATATTCTGATTATTGCTATTTTTTATCGGTGCTTTTATCAACACTTCGCTACGCTCATCCGCTATTGCGACAAACGTGCTGAAAATCAATAATATTGATAAAAGTAACTGTTTCATTTCTATTATTTCTTTGAATTGATGATGGCTGCGACAGTCTTGACAATACCATCAAGTTTTTCCTGCGACTTGGCTTCTGCCAAAAATCTCAGATAAGGCTCTGTGTTTGAAGGTCTTATACTTAACCACCAGTCTTTGTAATCGAGACGATAACCGTCGAAGTCGAGGAATCGCTCTGGCTTTTCGATGTTGACGAAATGGTCGCGGACTGCATCCATCGCCGTTTGTTTGTCCTTTATCGTGAAGTTTATCTCTCCTGAATTGAAATAACTTGATATCTCATTGATAATCTGTGACATCGTCTTGCCTTCAGACTTGAATTTTAACAAGAGTCGCAAGACTATCAATGCCGCCATTATTCCGGAATCGGAGTAATAGAAATCGCGGAAATAGTAATGTCCGGCGAGTTCTCCACCAAAACAACCGTCTAACTCTCTCAGCTTCAATGCTGCGTATGCTCTGCCGACGCGCCACGTCTCTACTTTTGCGCCGTAAAGTCTTCCGAGATATTCCTGTATGGCTCTCGATGACCTAATGTCTTGAAGCACAATGCCTTTCTGATGCTTCTCCCCGATGAAATAGTTTCCCAAAAATGCGATAATCAAATCTGGTGAGATGAATTGCCCTTTTTCATCGATGAAAGTTATGCGGTCGGCATCTCCGTCAAAGAGCAAACCGATGTCGCATTTATTTCTTAACACTGTTTCCTTAATCTGAACTTGATTTTCGGCTTCTAACGGATTTGGCTCGTGACCCGGGAAATTCCCGTCAAGGATGTCATTAATATAAAAAGGTGTGTCGCCAAGAAGTTTTTTTATGAAAAGACAGGAGGCACCATTGCTGCAGTCAACAGCGATGCGGATGTCTTCGAGATTTCCAAGGAATTTCCTTTGAAAATCAATGTATTTGGAATATACGTCAATTTCTTTTGTGACGCCTCTCCTTTTTGAAATCGGGGTGGGCGCGTCCGACTCCACGAGCTTCTCGAGCTTGTTTAAACCTGTGTCATAGCCTACAGGCTTTGCGTCTTTTGCACTGATTTTGAAACCGTTATGGTTCGATGGGTTATGTGATGCGGTGATCATCACCGACGCTTCATACCCGAACCTCGCGGTAGTCCAGTATATTAAAGGTGTTGTCGAAAGACCGATGCTGTCAACGTCAACGCCCCTGTCGTTCAGGCCTTTTGTGAGTTGCTCGAACGCGACATCTGACGAAAGACGCATGTCGCGGCCAACGAGAAATGTGTTAGTGCTCAGCACGTCAGGTAAAAAATACCCGATTCTGTAAGCGATGTTTTCATCTAAGTCGGTGCCCCAGACACCTCTGATGTCGTATGCCTTGAATGCTTTCATCTGTAAATCCTGTTTTTGTTGAGTGCTCTTCTGTATCTTTCCGCGTTCGCGTTATGTTCGTCAAGTGTCTTCGCAAAGACATGATATCCCGACAGGTCGTCTTTTGCGCAGAAATAAAAATATTTGTGATTTTCTGCATCCAAAACGGCGTCAATTGCCGCGATGGAAGGAATGCAAATAGGTCCTGGCGGTAACCCGATGTATTTGTATGTGTTGTACGGCGAGTCGATCTCCTTGTGGACGTTGAGGACACGATGAATCCCGTAGTCGCCGATGGCAAAAACCAAAGTGGGGTCGGCCTGCAACAACCTGTTCTTCCTCAATCTGTTCAGATAAACGCCGGCAATGGCCCGCATCTCCGAAACTTTCGATGTCTCTTTGTCAACAATCGATGCTAACGTACTGACTTCCAATGGTGTAAGATTCTTGCCCTCGGCTTTCTGTAGCCTCGACTCATTCCAGAATATCTTGTACTCACGTCTCATCCTGTTGAGAAACCCTTTTGCATCGGTGTTCCAATAGAACTCGTAAGTGTTTGGTATAAAGATACTTGCGTAATTGTATTGATTGAAACCATCAGCCTTCAGGCAACTGTCATTCCTTATTGCATTTATAATCGACAACGAGTCTGCCTCGATTTCTTCGCTGATTCTTCCTGCAAGTTGTTCGATTGTCCTGATGTTGTTGAAAACCACTTTGACCGGTATTTGCCTTCCGAAACGTAACATATTGATTAACTGAATGTTTGACATTCCGTCTTTGATGACATAATGCCCTGGCTTGATGTTCTCGACATAGTTGAGACGTTTTGCGAGAGTCCTGAATCCCCAGGGCCTTATTATGTGGCAGCTTGAGCATATACTATCCTCAACTGCTTGAAAATCAAAGTCTGTCGCAATGAAAACCGACACTCCATTTCCATCAGGTGTTCTGACGTTTTCGCCCCAGATACATTTGTACAATGATGCACACAGCGACGCCACTGATATTGTGGCTACTGCAACAATCATTATAAGCAACGTTCTGGGTTTTCGTCTCATGGTAATATTTTGAAATTATTTGTGATTTGCATTAATTAGTTGGTATTCAAGTTGGTCTGTGAAACCGCATGGGGTTTTTAGCCATTGTTTCCTCAGACCGCATCTTTGAAAACCTGCAGATTCGAATAGTCTGACGCTTTCTGTGTTGTCGGAGAATGTCAAGATGTAAATCTGATTGAGAATCAATGTATTAAAACAATAATCAATCAGTATTTCAATAGCTTGTCTGGCAAATCCGCGCTTTCTGAAGTTTTCATCAATCAGGATGCCAATTCCGGCGCGTTCGTTGAATTGGTCGTAATCGTAAATGTCGATGCAGCCGACGGGTGTCTTGTCATCATTTCTTTCAATCATCAAACGAAGCTGCTTCTCTGATGTCAAGTCGTTGTTATTCAACAGAAACTGTTCGATTTGATGCATGGAGTAGGGGACAAGGGTCTCGCTGACGCGCCAGATGCTTCTGTCGTTTTCCCAAGTGTAGATGGTCTCGGCATCGTACGGCTCGGCAGTGCGCAGTGATATGTTATCGTTCTTCAAAAACATCATTTCCCAATAAGATAGAAGCCGTCGCAGACGTGTGTCGCCGGTCCGGTCAGGACTATATTAATAAAGGTGTTGTTTTTTTTCTGAAATTTAACATTGAGAGTCGCCAATGTTGTCTTGATGTTGATGTCATCGCCGCCATACCAAAGCGAAGCAGCGATTGCGGAGGCTGTCACACCTGTCCCGCAAGCCAATGTCTCGTCTTCAACACCGCGTTCGTAAGTCCTTATACTATATTGACCATCAATTAGTTCCATGAAATCAACATTGACACCGTCCACGGAAATTTTCTTGTCGTACCTGATAGCCGAGCCGTTTTTCACGACATCAT
This sequence comes from Bacteroidales bacterium, assembly GCA_045600605.1. Classification (GTDB taxonomy): domain Bacteria; phylum Bacteroidota; class Bacteroidia; order Bacteroidales; family F082; genus Limimorpha. Next base: position 46,241 of record JAZRYG010000022.1, on the reverse strand, counting down.
AATCTTTGAGATTTTCCACTTGCGTGACATAATGCGGTGATCCTGTGTTGATTAGCAGACTGTTATCATTAAGTTTATAGCTGCTGACATCGTGCATGGAAAGTGAGACCGTAAACTCTTTTTCTGAAATTTTGTTTACAAATGCCTCGTGTATTCCGTCAATCGCTTCATAAACAATATGTTCCGATGCGATTTTCTCTTCAAATGCAAATGCGGCGACGCATCTCCCGCCATTGCCGCAGAAGGTGCTCTCGCGCCCGTCACAGTTATAATATTTCATCCTGAAATCGAATTTGTCGGACGGCATGACGACAATCAGTCCGTCGGCTCCGATTCCGGTTCGGCGGTGACATATCTGAAAAATTTCTTCATCTGATGCAACAAATGGCGCACTCAACGCGTTTACCATAACAAAATCATTGCCTGCACCATGATATTTGCTGAATTTAATTTTATGATTATCAATGTTATCCATTAAAAATAATTTTTAATCAACGAAAATAAAATTTGGCAAGAAATTTGATGTAAAAGTAGCAATATTTTTTAAATGTAACCAATAATCATTAAGAATTTTAACAAATTCAAATAAATATTAAAATGAAAAAGACTAATTTTTTAATTGGTGTGTTGTCGTTTGCCCTCGTTTCGATGGCGGTCATGACAGCGGTTGTGTTTAAGAACCAGAAGAATCTTGAAAAGTCAATTGCTACTCAAGTAGTTGATAATAAATCTGATAATAGTGTAAATTCTTTGTTTGGGCAAGTGGCGTATTCGCCTTCCGTAGGTGAAAACAACGATTTCGTCTATGCGGCTGAGAAGTCGGTGAACGCTGTCGTTCACATCCATACGAAGATAGTGACCAAGGGTAACAGTTATTATGATTTCTTCGGTCCGTTGCTTGAACAAATATATGGCGGAAGGATGCAAGTGCCTGAGAATGTGGCTGATGGCTATGGCTCAGGGGTCGTCGTCTCTCCTGATGGTTATATTGTGACGAACAACCATGTCGTTGATGGCGCAAGTTCCATTGAGGTGACTTTCAATGACAAACACAAACGTCAGGCGACGCTGATTGGCAAAGACCCGAGTACGGACATCGCCCTTATTAAGGTGGATGCCAAAGACCTCGAATGTCTTACTTTCGGCGATTCCGACAAGGTCCGTGTAGGGGAATGGGTGCTGGCGGTTGGTAATCCTTTCAACCTGACTTCAACGGTAACGGCCGGCATTGTGAGCGCCAAAGCACGCAATATCAATATCTTAGGCGACGGGACGATAGAGTCGTTTATCCAGACTGACGCTGCGGTGAATCCAGGAAATAGTGGAGGCGCATTGGTTGATATGGAAGGCAATTTAATCGGTATCAATGCCGCAATAGCCTCACGTACAGGAAGTTATGAAGGTTATTCGTTTGCTATTCCTTCAAACATTGCGAAAAAGGTCGTGGGCGATTTCCTTCAATTCGGCGCATTGCAGCGTGCGTATCTTGGCGTTACGGTGACAGAGGTTTCAGAGGAAATCGCTGAAAAAGAAGGCCTTGACGTTTTGTCAGGCGTCATCGTGATGGGAGTTGAAAATGGCGGCGGCGCGGAAAAAGCAGGTATCAAAGTCGGCGACATAATATTGTCTATAAATGATTTGGCAGTCGATACGTATTCCCAACTTGTGGGTGTCATCGGACAATATCGCCCTGGCGACGTTGTCAAGGTCAAATTGTCACGTGGAGGTGACAGATTTGACAAAAATGTCACCTTGATGAATTTGCATGGGAACATTGATGTCTTGAATAACGACGACAGCTTCTACAACGAGGCTCTTGGAATCGTGCTTCAACCGATTTCGCCGGCACTCCAAAGCAAACTCGGGGTGAATTATGGGCTTAAAATTGTGGAAGTGAAAGATGGCATCATGAAGAAAAAAGGCATCAGCGATGATTTTGTCATATTGACAGTCAATAATGTAAAGGTTACAAGTGAAAAAGACCTCAACAAAGCCATAAACAACGGAAGGAACGGGAAAGTGCGTATCGAAGGTACCGACACCGATGGCAAATGGCTCACGACGTATGAATTTTATCGTAATTAACGGTAAACATAAATTTGAGTAAATTGTTTAAATGTATAAAGATTATTAAAAGACAACAAAATGAGACAGTTAAAGATTTCAAAATCAATTACTAATCGCGAACAAGGTGCGCTTGATAAGTATCTGGCCGACATTGCAAAGGTGGAGATGGTGTCGCCCGACGAGGAGGTAGAACTCGCACAAAAGATTAGAATGGGCGATCAGGCTGCACTTGACCGTTTGGTGAGCGCTAACCTCAGATTCGTCGTGTCTGTCGCAAAACAGTATCAGAATCAAGGACTTAGTTTGTCTGATTTGATTAACGAAGGCAATGTGGGATTGATAAAAGCCGCCCAACGTTTCGATGAGACGAAAGGCTTCAAATTCATTTCGTACGCCGTGTGGTGGATCCGTCAGTCGATACTCCAGGCTGTAGCCGAACAGTCGAGGACGGTGCGCCTGCCTCTGAATCAGGTAGGACTGCTCAGCCGCGTGAAAAAAGTGGCGTCATCGCTCGAACAATTGTATCAGCGCAAACCTACCTTAAAGGAAATAGCTGACGAATTGGACATGCCGGTTGAGAAAATTGAGGCGGTGATGAAAGTCAACACACGCGAAGTCTCGATGGACGCCCCTGTTTCCGATGACGAAGACATCTCGTTTATCGACACATTTGTGTCGGAAAACGCAGCCGGTACAGACGAAATCGTCAACCGTGAATCGGAAATCGCTGTCATTCAACGCTCTATGCAGTCACTCACGGAGAAAGAACGCACAATCCTCAACCTTTACTTCGGACTTGACTCCAACTCAGGATGCACACTTGAAGAAATAGGCTATATGCTCGATATGACGCGCGAAAGAGTCCGTCAGGTGAAAGACAAGGCACTTAAGAAACTTCGCATACATTCAAGGACAAGCCTCATGCAGGTATATGATGAAAATTAATATCTAATACATTGTAATTCAAATGCTTTGCGGTGGAGATGAGGAGCTTTTCATTCCCACCGCAAATTTTTTTGCAAAATAATATTGGATAGTAAAATATTTTACTATTTTTGCCGCTTGAATAGTAAATGCTTTTACTAAATATGAAGAATAGATATATAACTGGTATTCAACAAATTGGAGTGGGGACGGTTGACATGACAAAGTCGTGGGACTGGTATATCGCTCATTTCGGAACTGATGTCAAGGTATTGGAAGACGATACTGTAGCGGAAAGGATGCTTCCATATACGGGCGGCAAACCGCAGAAGCGTCATGCGTGTATCGCCATGAATCTGCAAGGCGGCGGCGGATTGGAAATATGGCAGTACAGTGACCGCAAACCTGTGCCTGCTGCCTTTGAGATTTCTGTCGGAGACCTCGGGATATTCGCCGCCAAAATAAAATGTTGTGATGTGAAGACTTTCCACGATGAATTGAAAAGTAAGTGTTTGGATGTCAGCGATGTATCGGAGATGCCAGACGGCTCACCGTGTTTCTATGTGATTGACCTTTATGGAAATTGTTTTCAAATCGTTGAACGGCAAGATGTGTACATCAAACAGGACATTTTGGCTGGCGGTGTTGTTGGTGCGATGGTAGGAGTCAGCGATATGGATTCATCTGTGAATTTCTACAAGGATGTGCTTGGATATGAACGCGTTATATACGATAAGGTGGGCGTTTTCGACGATTGGTCTGGTTTGCCGGGCGGCAATCAAGTCTATAGAAGAGTGCTCCTCGCTTCCGATAATGCGGCTGACGGGGCATTTTCGGAACTTCTTACCAAAGGCACGATTGAGCTTGTTCAAGCAAAGGAACGTACCCCACGCAAAATTTATGAGAACCGTTTCTGGGGCGACCCTGGATTTATTCAAATCTGTTACGATGTCGTTGATATGCGTGGCCTCGAGAAATTCTGCAATGAAAACGGCAGCAGTTTCACTGTCGATAGTTGCAGCGGCAACGAGACATTCAACATGGGAGATGCATCGGGGCATTTCACTTACATTGAAGATCCCGATGGCACGCTGATTGAATTTGTCGAGACATATAAAATTCCGGTTGCCAAGAGATTGGGCTGGTTTATCGATGTTAAAAACAGAAAAAACAAGCGTCCGCTTCCAAAGATTTTATTCCGGATCATGGGGTTGGTTTCAAGAAAAAAGATAAGATAATCAATAAATTAAAAGGATAATATTATGATAGTTGACATTTTCGACAAGATCAAACAATCGTCAGGTGGCCCGATCGGGCAGTACAGAGAAAAGGCCGAGGGATATTTCGCATTCCCTAAACTTGAAGGCGAACTGGGGCCGCACATGCGTTTCAACGGAAAGGAAGTGCTGTGCTGGAGCCTGAACAATTATCTCGGTTTGGCAAACCATCCAGAGGTTCGTCGTGTTGATGCGGAGGCGGCGGCCCGCTGGGGCATGGCCTATCCGATGGGCAGCCGTATGATGACAGGACAGACATCCTTGCACGAGCGACTTGAACGCGAACTCGCTGATTTTGAGCGCAAAGAAGCTGCTTTTGAGTTCAACTTCGGTTATCAGGGAATCATCTCCACAATCGACGCGCTTGTAGGCCGCCACGACGTGATTGTCTATGACGCCGAGAGTCACGCTTGTCTGCTTGACGGCATCAGGCTTCATATCGGGAGTAAATACAAGTTCCGTCACAACGACATCGCACATTGTGAGAAGGTGTTGGATTACGCATGTAAGGAGGCCGCGAAAAACGGCGGCGGGGTGCTGCTCATCACCGAAGGTGTCTTTGGCATGACCGGCGCACTCGGCATTCTTGACCAGATTGCTGCATTGAAGAAGAAATACAGCTTCCGAATCCTCATTGACGACGCGCATGGCTTCGGGGTGATGGGTCCGAATGGCCGCGGGACGTCGGAACATTTTGGCGTGATGGACGACATCGACATTTATATAGGTGCATACGCGAAGTCGATGGCGACAATCGGTGGCTTCGTGGCGACAGAAAAGTCAATTGTCAATTACCTTAAATATAATATGCGTTCGCAGATGTATGCGAAGTCGCTGCCGATGCCTATTGTTGAGGGCTGCCTGAAGCGCCTTGAGATAATCCGCGGTCCGGAAGGCGACGCGAGGAGAGCGCATCTTTGGGAAGTCACGAGGTCGTTGCAGAAAGGCTTCCGCGAACTCGGGTACGAAATAGGACCTGCGCAGGCGTGTGTGACGCCGGTGCATCTGAGTTGCGGCATCAATCAGGCGACGAACATCGCTGTTGACCTGCGTGAGAACTACAATATTTTCTGTTCCATCGTCACCTATCCTGTCATACCTGCCGGGATGCTGATATTCAGGATAATACCGACGGCGGCGCATAGCATCGAAGACGTGAACCGCACATTAGACGCTTTCCGCGAAATCAAGGAGCGTCTCGACCGTGGCGATTATGACAAGGAAATGCCCGATATGGCTATAATTCGCACAAAAGAATAATGACAAACAATTCAAAGTCAGTGGTTTGGATAACTGGCGCTTCATCGGGAATAGGTGAGGCTTGCGCCTGTGTTTATGCTCGGCGAGGCGACTTCCTTATCCTGACATCTTCGTCGGCGGAACATCTTGAGCCTGTCGCAGAACGATGTCGGAATCTTGGTGCCGAGGTATGTGTGTTGCCGTATGATTTTCAAAATCTTGACCATGTAGATTCCCTCGTCCAAAAGGCGTGGAGCATATATGGCCGCGTTGATGTGTTATATTGCAACGCAGGCGTGAGTCAGCGGACTGATGTCGCCGACACCTCAATGGAAACCATTCGTAAGATAATGGAAATAAATTATTTCGCTCCTGTTGCGATGGTGAAAAACGCACTGCCGTTGATGCTCGAATCGGGAGGATGCCATGTCGCGGTGACAACGAGCATCGCCGGATATTTCGGCTTTCCGCTTCGCTGCGCTTACAGCTCTTCGAAATTCGCACTGATTGGTTTTTTTGAAACGCTGAATGCGGAATATGCAAAAAAAAGCATCAAGGTGACAATGGTCTGTCCGGGAAGGGTGAGGACGAATATCTCGTTCAACGCATTAGGAGTCAATGGGGAAAAGCATAATAAGATGGACTCTGGGCAGGACGGCGGACTGTCGCCGGAGAAAGCCGCTTCGATTATCGTTCGCGCCATCGACAAAGGGAAAAGGGAGGTGCTTGTTGGCGGCAAAGAACTGCTGATGGTGTATATCAAGAGATTCCTCCCTTCGCTGTGCGCTCGACTGTCACGGAAAATAAAACCGATGTAGATTATGAAGGAGACTGATTGTCTTGCGTGGCAGATTCGCAGCTGCAACGAAAAAACGAACAGCTGATGAGGTTGAAAGTTAAATAAATTTGAAATTTTGAATAGTGAGATATGAGATTTGAACCAACAAGATACCAATTGGAAAATGTGGCTGATGGCCGCGTTTTTGAAGATGAGGGGTGGACTTTGAGTGACCCGCAGAATACAGCTCCGTCGCTTGTCAGGGCGAAATATGAAAACAAATCGTTTCATCCGCGTGAAGACCTTGACGGCATCTATCGTTATGCAGAGTGGCTGCCCGTAAATCGGTGCTTGCGAAGGTCATCGGCACCGGTGACATATCAGTCGGCCGGACTCGCGAAGTTTCTCGGGCTGCAACATCTATTCATAACGTTTTCAGGCTGGTGTCCGAAAGTCGGCGCCAGGATGCGCACTTGTTCTTTCAAGGAGACGGAAGCCTTCGCTGTCCTCGCACGTATTGCTGACGATGAGAAACGTGTCCTCGTGGTGCAGTCGGCAGGCAACACGGCGAGAGCCTTTGCGCAGGTCTGCTCCGACAACAAAATACCCGTCGTGATCTGTGTCCCGGCAGACAGTCTGCACGACCTTTGGTTCAGGAGACAACTTCATAAATGCGTGAAACTCATAGCGGTACCTCATGGATGCGACTATTACGATGCCATCACCCTCGGTGAGAAAATCGCCCGTGACCCGCATTTCTTCCTTGAAGGTGGCGCAAAGAATATAGCGCGTCGTGACGGGATGGGGACCACGCTGCTGAGCTGTGTGGAGAAGATGGGGCGCATCCCTGATGCGTATTTCCAGGCTGTCGGCTCGGGGACAGGCGCCATCGCCGCATGGGAGAACGCCTGCCGTCTCGCCGCTGACGGACGCTTCGGCGATAACCACATGAGAGTATATGTCGCACAAAACAAGCCATACACACTTATCCACGATTCGTGGAAAGCAGGCTCGCGTGAGCTTCTCGACATCCCGGCGGAGACGAGCCGGAGAAATGCCGAGGTGATTCTCGCAAAAGTGCTGTCGAACAGAAAACCGCCATATAGCATCGCCGGCGGTCTGTATGACGTGCTGAATGACAGTAATGGCGATTCATATCTCGCTGATAATGAAGATATAATGTACTGGATGATGCAGTACCGCAATCTCGAAGGGTACGAACTGCTGCCTGCCGCCTGCGTCGCCGTAAGCGCATTGGCACAGGCGGTGAGAAATGGCGACGTGAAACCCGATGAATACGTGATGCTTAACTGCACGGGAGGGGGGACACTCGGCGCAATGAGCAAAGGCTACGTCTTCAAGACACCCGACCTCGTGATCAGTCCTGACTTGGAGGCGGCTGAGATTATTGAGAAAGTGAAAGACATCTGCGGACTGAACAGGAAAAGGTCTCGATGACATTTCCGCTGATTGAGCCAGCAAGTCTTTGCTGAGCCTTACATCTCTGCAAGTTTCAGGATTTTTTCTCTGACCCAAGGGAGCTTCATGTCGAATATCTGATTTGTTGGCTTCGAGAGGCTCCTTATAATATATAAGGTGTTGTCTTGCTTGTTATTCAAGATGTTGGCTTGTGTCTCAACCTCATCCCAGTTGGTTTCGGTCATCATGAGAGGCACGAAGGTGTCAAGCGTGAGGTTGTTCAATTCGATTTCCTGAAGGTCTTGCGAGATGATCTGTTTGTGCGCCCTCATCAGCTTTGTCTCGCCAACTTCTTGAAGGACAGCGAGATATTTCTCATAAAGGACATATTCATTCAAAATAAACGCTATCTCTTCGGGGCTGAAAGTCTCCCAAAAAGATTTTGAAAGCGGTTTGGCGACAAATCGGCCGAGCATGAAAGAGCCGGCATCTAAGCCGCTGATATTCACCTTTTTGCATTTGTGAATTATACTCTTGAAGAAATCCACTTTCTTCTCTCCGTCGAGCAAGTCGAAAACGCGCGACTGCTCGAGATGCGACCCCATCTTGCTTTCAAGCACTTGTGTCTGGTAAAGCTCAGGATTCAATGAATACCAAGTGTTTACGACATCTTTGGCTTTTTGCGGATTGGCGTTCAGGTCGTAGCTGATAAGACGCGCAAGCGAGTCGATGTCGGTGATGAAATTGACATGACTTGAATTGATGATGTCTTGGTAAATCGTGTAGGCGAGTTTCAATTCGCTGAACGTCTTGCTGTCTTCCTCGTTGAGGGTCACGTCTTCGCCGTTGAGGTATTTCCTGAACCGCGCGGGCTTGAATGTGGCGCGCCCCTCGTAAATCGACCTCCTCTTGCTCGAAAGCGTGATCCAGTCGCCGGACCTCAGCTCTTTCCCCTCGCTATTCCTTAACGTGTTGTTCTCCAATGTCATCCCGAAGTTGCCGAGATTGAGGAATGCCGGAATGCCATATCCGCGGCAGGCTGTCACGACATGGATTGCGGCGGGCGTGAGGCTCATGATGGCATCGACTTCGTTGAGCGTGATGGTGTCTTCGGGCGTGAACCTCTGCTTGCAGATGCAGACAGGATGTCCGTTTTTCTTCATCTCCGTCGCTTCCGTGGCCGTGAAACAAATCTTTGCGGTCGTCGCGGTCCTTGGCAATACATTGATGCCTCTGCCGAAGAAAGTCAGATCCTTGAAGGCTTTGTCGTCGATGGTGTCGGAGAAAAGCTGCCTCAGATGATACGGCCTTATCAGTTCGATGATGTCTTTCTTCTCGATTATCGAATGCCGCTCGTTGTCAATAAAGTCATTGTCTTTCAATATCTTGTAATCTTCAAACGTCATCTCCGAAATCTTCCTGTTGAGAAGCATCTCTATCGAAGAGACGAGGGCTGCGCGTCCGGTGAGCTCCGACCTGTTCAGCTGAAGGACAGCAAACAGACTCGCTTTGCCGGGGATGGTCTCGATGCCGAATTCTATTGTCACCGGCGTCTTGAATTTACGTTCGAGGTTTTCCAGGAGAGGGTCGAAGTGATAGACGGCTGGGAACGATTCCTTGATGTCTTTTCTGTCGATGTAACTCCAGTTCGTGGCTGAGATGTTGCCCGTCATTATCTCCTCGCCGAAAATGTCAGGGTAGGTCTCGATCTGGCGGCCGATGCCGGTGTTGCTGTGACGGCTGTAAAGAACGCCCGGACATGAGCTGTCGTTGCCGATGGTCCATACCATCTTGTGAAGGATGAGCGACGGATAAGCCTGCTTCCCGCGCATGAATGTCATGACTAACTGCTTGTTGTTCAAGTAGAAGTCTCTGACGTAATAGGTGAATCTCAGTACTTGGTGGAAACAATCGTCGAGAAGCCGGCTGTCGCCGTTTTCGTGTTCGATGACTTGCGATTCCATCCATGCGATACGCTCGTTTTGCTCGTCAAGGGAAAGTTTGTTCTCATCGACAGCGTTTTTCTCTGTGATGCCGAGCATGTCGAACATGTTGCCCAAGTTGTTGATGTATATACGGTTGGCCATGTTGGGACCGTATTTCCTGACAAGTGCCTTATGTGCTGTGCGGTTCATCCCGATGTTCAGCAACGTGGGCATGAGTCCGGGAATGTATTGTGGCATGGCGCTGCGCATGGCGAAGACGAGCGGGTTCTTGTCGTCGCCGAGCTTGCTCTGTGTCATTATCTCCAAATTCCTTATGGCATCGCGAAGCAGCGCCTCTTGGTCTTCGAGGCAGAATGATTTCGAGGTCAGGATGCAGAAATCAGGGACGGCATAGCATTCTTTTGTGAGTGCTAACAGCATCTTGCCTTTGTTGCTGACAATCTGTTCGGAATGCAAATCAGGGTCGCTGAGCGTCGTCACAATGTGAATGTCATCGTGCAGAGGATTGTCATCGACATATTTCTTTATCTTGTCATGTAATTGATTTCTAAGGGTTTTCAGTTCCGACTCGACACTCTTGTCACCGTCGCGCTCCTTGATGAGAAGCTGGAGGAAGTGCTCGCTTTGCTTTTTGTCGTCGCTCGACAGAAGATAGTAAATGTCGTACCATCTCGGTGCAATCTCATGGCTTTCGTCTTCGCCGTCAAGACGATAGATGACGGTGCCCGGCTTGTTGCCGACAGGTCTGTTCTCAACAGCAAAAATGTTCTCGCTGATGTCGCCCTCGCAGTTCGCGAAAAGGTGCATCATATAGTAGTTCGGATAACTTGCCCTTATCTTAAATTCCATGTTTTCTCAGTTAAAGAGTTATATTTCCAAAAATTTAAAAACAGTGCAAAGTTAAATGTTTTTTTTGTAATTTTGCGGCTTAAAAATACGAATGTATAAACAAATATTTTTTCGATGAAAAAAACCAAATATATCTTTGTGACAGGAGGCGTCACTTCATCTCTTGGAAAAGGAATCATTGCCTCATCTTTGGCGAAACTTCTTCAAGGACGCGGTTATACTGTCGCTAATCAGAAACTTGACCCGTACATCAATGTTGACCCCGGCACATTGAACCCGTACGAACATGGTGAGTGTTATGTCACGGAAGACGGTGCGGAGACAGACCTCGACCTCGGACATTACGAGCGATTCTCGGGCACTCCCACGTCGCAGGCGAACAATGTCACCACGGGAAGAATATATCAGAGCGTAATTACGAAGGAGAGAAAAGGCGAATATCTCGGCTCGACGGTGCAGGTCGTGCCTCATATCACCGATGAAATCAAACGTTGCATACAACTTCTCGGGCATACCGGCAAGTACGATTTTGTGATAACAGAAATCGGCGGCGTCGTGGGTGACATCGAGTCATTGCCTTTCATTGAGGCGATACGCCAGCTGAAATGGGAACTCGGCAGCGACTGTGTCAACATTCACCTTACCTTGGTGCCATACCTCTCGGCGGCGCAGGAGCTTAAGACAAAGCCTACACAGCACTCTGTCAAAGAGTTACAGGAACAAGGCGTGCAGCCTGACATTATCGTCTGCCGTTGCGAGAAACACCTCACCGAGTCGATAAAGGCGAAGATCGCGTTGTTCTGCAATGTCGCCAAGACAGCGGTCATCGAATGCATCGACGCGCCTTCGATTTACGATGTCCCGATGCTTATGAGAGAGGAAGGCCTTGATAGAGAGGTGTTTAGGAAATTCAATATGGAAATGCCGACAGAGCTTCACATCGAAGAATGGCAGAGGTTCCTCGAGCATCTTCACAACCCGAAACGCAATGTCACCGTGGCTCTTGTCGGAAAATATGTCGAGCTCACCGACGCTTACAAGTCAATCCGCGAGGCGTTCATCCACGGCGGTGTCTCCAATGAGACGAAGGTGCATATAAAGAGCGTTCATTCTGAGAAAGTTACGAAAGAGACGGCAGCGGAACTCCTTGCCGATGTTGACGGAATCCTCGTGGCTCCTGGCTTCGGAAGCCGCGGCATAGAAGGGAAAATCGTGGCGATAGAATATGCGAGGACGAACAAAGTCCCGTTCCTTGGCATCTGTCTCGGAATGCAATGCGCCGTCGTCGAATTTGCACGTAATGTATTGGGACTCAGCGATGCACACTCCCGCGAGATGAACCCCGATACGAAGAATCCGGTCATCGACATCATGTCGGAGCAGAAGACGATTGTTAACATGGGACACACAATGCGTCTCGGCGCTTATCCGTGCCACCTCGCCGCCGACTCGAAGCTCGCCGAGATGTACGGCACGCAGGAAATTTCGGAGCGTCACCGTCACCGTTATGAATTCAATAACAACTACATGAACGACTTCGTGAAACACGGCATGAAGATGGCTGGCGTCAATCCGACGACACAACTCGTTGAAGCTGTGGAACTTGAAGGACATCCTTGGTTCGTCGGAGTTCAGTATCATCCGGAATATAAGAGCACTGTGGCTAATCCACACCCGCTTTTTGTGGGATTTGTCAAAGCAATGTTGAAATTTCAAGAAGAAAACAAAAAGTAGGAAATGAACAAAAACTCAGTCATAGGAATCATCCTTATCATCGGAATTTTTGTAGGTTGGACAGTGTGGATGACTCCGTCAAAGGAGGAAAGAGCACGTCTTCAGCACGTTCAGGATTCGATTTACCGCGAACAGAGAATACGCTACATTCAGGATTCAATACGTTTTGTCAGAGAACAGCAGGCTGCTGCTGCGGAAGCTGCGGCGAAGGCCTCTGAAATAGGCGGCGTTGACGTTGACAGGCAGCTGCGCGACGACTTCGGCGTGTTCGCTTCGGCGGCGTCAGGCGAGGAGAAGGAATATGTCATTGAAAATAATGTGATTAAGTTGAGATTCTCGTCAAAAGGCGCTTATGTGAAGGAAGTCAATTTGAAAGACTATCAGACTTACGACTCGCTGCCGCTTATCGATTTCGATAAGAATACCACAAAATTCAACATAGAGTTCTTTGCCTCAAACCTTCCGATAAACTCTCAGGACTTATATTTCACACCTTATATTAATGGCGAGGTTTATGATGGTTCAGACTCAATTGTAGTTGGTGACAAGCCTCTGACGGTGAGCTTCCGCGCGATGACCGACTCCGATGGCTTAGTTAACCCGAACCAGTACATTGAATTTGTCTATACGGTTAAACCGGGTGAGTATATGCTCGACTTTGACATCAATACTGTAAATATGAAGAATGTCATCGCATCGAACACCAACTACATGACACTCAATTGGTATGTGGACCTGTTGAAACTCGAGAAGGCTGTTGACCGCTATAATGGCTCCAACGTTTATTACAAATACACGAACGATGACGTCGAGTCGTTGAGCGGCGACAGGGGAGGCGAGAAGGACGGCGAGAAGAACCTCAACTCCAACCTCAAGTGGCTGTCGTTCAAGCAGCGTTTCTTCAGCTATGCCCTCATCTCAAAAGGCGATTTCAACGGCGCGGTCATAGGCATGAAGACCGACCTTAAGTCGAAGAATCCGCGCTATCTGAAGACGATGTACGCAAGCGTCGATATGTCGTATAACGGACTGGATAACAACAACACTATCCAGATGCAGATGTATCTCGGTCCTAACAGTTTGAAGATCATGGACTCGTACGGCCTCGACCTGAGCAAGCAGATTCCGCTCGGCGGTAAGCTCGTCGGCTGGATCAACCGTTACCTTGTCGTCAACGTCTTCAACTGGCTCGGCAGTTACGGCTGGAACTACGGCATCGTGATTCTCGTTTTGACCATAATAATCAAACTGTTGCTGATGCCGTTCGCTTACAAATCATATCTCTCAACCGCGAAGATGCGCGTGTTGAAACCGGAAATAGACGCGATAAACGCGAAATATCCGAAGCAGGAAGACGCGATGAAGAAACAGCAGGCGGTGATGGACCTCTACAAGAAAGCCGGCGCCAGCCCGACGTCAGGCTGCCTGCCGATGCTGCTGCAGCTCCCTATCCTGTGGGCGATCTTCCGTTTCTTCCCTTCAAGTATCGAACTCCGCCAGCAGCCGTTCCTCTGGGCCGACGACCTCTCGACATACGACAGCATCCTCGACCTGCCGTTCAACATCCCGTTCTATGGCGACCATGTGAGTCTGTTCACACTCCTCATGACAGTGACCACGATTCTCTACACGTATATCAACCAGAAGCAGACAGCCGCGATGCAGAGCCAGCAGATGCCAGGCATGAAACTGATGCTTTACATCATGCCAATCATGTTCCTCGGACTGTTCAACAGCTATTCGGCAGGCCTCAGCTACTATTATATGTTGGTGAATATCATAACGTTCCTGCAAATGTACCTGTTCAAAGTGTTCCTCGATGATGACAAACTCCGCAAGCAGATAGAGAAAGCCAAACTGAAACCGGTCAAGAAATCGAATTTCCAGAAACGGCTGGAGGAGATGCAGAAGCAACAGGCTCAGATGCAAAAAGGAAGAAAATAAAACAAACGCCTGCCTGTGTGGTGGGCGTTTTTATTGATATGATGCCAGACAGGATCTATATTATCGGTTATATGTGCTCCGGCAAGTCATCGATTTCAAGAAGGCTTGCCAATAAGCTTGGCTATCAGGCATTTGACACCGATGATTTGTTTGAGGAGAAGTATCACATCTCCGTTCAGGATTTCTTCGACAAGTATGGGGAAGATTATTTCCGGAAGTTCGAGTCGGACATTTTGAGGAAAACCGGTGAGCTTCATAATGTGGTCATCTCGACTGGTGGCGGCACGCCTTGCTTTTTCGATAACATGCAGTGGATGAACGAAAACGGCGTTACGGTTTTCGTGAAGATAAGCCCGATGACGGCAGCCAACCGGCTCCTTACCGCAAGGCGGAAACGCCCGCTGATTAACGGAAAGACGGAGGAATTAAGGCAATATGTTGAAAACCATTACAATTCACGCCTGATGTATTATGAGCAGGCAATGCTTACCGTCAAAGGAGAGAATGTTGACATAGATGAGATATTTGAAAAGATAAAAATGATTAATCATATTGTTAACCAAACAGATTAAAAAAATATTACTTTTGCAGCAAATTAAATTTTAAAATCAGCTATACGAAAAAAGTGTTGTTATTTGCAATTGCGGCTTTAATTGTTATGCCGTCATTTGCGCAATCTAAGAAACAGACAGGCAAGGTCGTTTCAACAGAAACAGTTGAGATACAAGGTGCCTCCGCTGAAAAAAATCAGAAAAGAAGACAATCAAGAGAAAAGTTGCCATCGGCAGATTCTCAAACGAGACGCAGTATGGCAAGGGCGTGTTCTATGACAAGGCCAACGACCCGATGCGTAAGCAGGGGCTTGACATCTTGTCGGCAAAATTGCAGCAGTCGGGCAAGTTCATTCTTCTTGAAAGGGAAGACCTTGATGTTCTCGTAAAAGAAGCCGGTGCTGACATGCAGAAAATCGGTGCTGACTACATCATCCTCGGCTCAATCACAGAGTTTGGAAGGAAAAACGAAGGACAGGAAAAAGTTTTTTCATCGACAAAGACGCAAGTTGTCGAGGCCGGCGTGAGCATCAGAATCGTTGAAGTGTCGTCAGGCCTCATCATCTATTCCGGCGAGGCTAAAGGAAAAGCGGAGACGACAACAAAAGAAACTCTCGGCATCGGCGGAACAGCAGGCTATGACGCAACATTGAGCGACAAGGCAATATCCGCCGCTCTTTCGCAGCTCGTTGAAAACATCATCAACGAATGCACCGACAGCCCGTGGCGTTCGTATATCCTTGATATTGATGAGGATGGCAACTATATCATCTCCGGCGGTGCCTCTCAAGGACTGTCGGAAGGCGACAGGTTTAATGTTTATTCAAAAGGTAAAATGGTCAAGAATCCACAGTCGGGAATGAATGTCGAGCTTCCTGGAAAGAAAATCGGCACGGTGACGGTCGTCGCGACATTGCCTGACACAAAACCTGAAAATGAAATTTCCCTGTGCAAATACGAAGGCGAAAATCTTGACAGAGAGAAACTTCTTGAAAAATATTACATTTTAAATGATTAAGCCATGAAGAAATTTTTTGTAATTGCAATTGTAACAATGTTCCTTTCCAGCTGTGGCGTTGGAACATATTCATATTCATCAGGTTTGGAAAACAAATGCGGCCTTTCATTCGTTGCAGAAAAAGAAGTGCCGCTGAATGTTACTGTCGATGATCAGAGTTATGACATCAACGCTGTCAAACTGAAAAAATACCGGACTGACAGGAAAATCAAACAGACAACGCAGAACACAATCGCTTTAGAGCCTGGCAAACACGAGATTAAGGTCGTGATGGATGGCAGCGAGGTGTTCTCGAAGACGATATTTGTTTCGGGTAACGAGACGAAAATAATTGAACTATGAGAAAAGGCTCTTTGGTTGTCGCATTGCTTTTGCTGCTGGCGTTAAGTTCGTGCGGCCCCGCCAAGATTCATCTTTACAGCTGGGGCGGTCGGACCTATGATACGTCAAAGTATGAGGAATATGCCTACAGACATTACAAGTCGCAGTCGCCAGAAGCGTTATGTAGTCTTCTCGTGACATACGAAAGCATGATTAACACTCCTGGTGGGGAACGTATGGTTCCGCCGCCCGGAATCTGCGCCGAATACGGATATATGCTCCTCAACCCCGATGCCATCAAAGTGTTCACGGAGACTGCCACCGACAAGCAGAAAGCTGCGATCGTCAGGACAGACTATGCTGAATACGGAGTCGAGCTGTTGGAACGCGAGATTAAATATTATCCGGAGTCGAAGAAGTTCATCGAACCGATTATTAAACGTATCAAACATCAGGATTAACTATGAGAAAGACTTTATGTATCATCATATTAGCATTTGTTGCACTCATGGCGACATCATGCGGCACAACGAAAAACACGAAGGGAATGCAGTATGCCAATATGTACGATGAAAAACCGGTGGTGTTTCTGATAATGCCGCCGATAAACAACACGACGAATGTCGAGGCGAAGGATCTGTTTTTCACCTCTGTGAGCGAGCCGTTGGCCGAAGCGGGATATTATGTGATTCCTCCTCTCATGGCAATGGATGTGCTTCGTAATGAAAGTGCATACGACGCGGAGCTTTTCATCGACGCGCCGTTGGGGCAGTTCAAGGAATTTTTCGGAGCCGATGCCGTGGTGTTCCCGATAATTGACTCGTGGAAGAAGGTGTTCACTGGCATCAACACGAATATAACCTACATTGTGAAATCGACCACTACCAATGCGGTGCTCTTTGAAAGGACATGTAACCTGACGCTCGACTATACAGGAAACACGACATCAGGCGGGTTGCTCGGCTCACTCATTGACATCGCCGTGGCAGCGGTTGAGACCGCCGTCACCGACCATATCAAGGCGGCGCGACTTGCCAATGAGTATATCTTTGAAGACATCCCCGTCGGCAAATATCACCCGCGATATATGCAGGACATGGAAGACAAAGCCGAGCCAAAGGTGATATCCAGGACTGTCAAGGGCTGACACAAATGCCAGACAGTGTTAAATAAAAAAGACCGCGTGATGTTCACTGCGGCCTTTTTGTTTTATAAACTCCATTCTCAAAAATTCACTCTCAACTCCAACAACACAACATTTTCAACGTGTTGCGTGTGCGGGAACATGTCAACGGGCTGCACCGCCTTCACGGAATAAAGCTCGTCAAGAAGTTGCAAATCTCTGGCTTGCGTGGCGGGGTTGCAGCTGACGTAAACAATCTTTTTAGCCTTTATCTTTTTCATTTGCTCGATGACTTTGTCGGCCATTCCCGCGCGCGGCGGGTCGGTGACGATGAAGTCGGGCTTGCCGTGTTCGGCGATGAACTCGTCGGTCAGCACTTTCGCCATGTCGCCGGCGAAGAACTCGGCGTTGGAGATGTTGTTGAAATTCCCGTTTATCTTTGCATCTTCGATGGCTTCCTCAACATATTCAATGCCAACGACTTTCTTTACGAAATGCGAGAAATAAAGCGCGATGGTGCCCGTTCCGGTGTAGAGGTCGTACATCAGCTCGTCGCCTTTCACGTCGGCGAGATCGAAAGCCGCTTTGTAAAGCCTTTCCGCCTGATACACATTGGTCTGGAAAAACGAGACGGGGCCGACGCGGAACTTTAAATCGTCAAAGCCAGTTCGCGGCGACTGCATCGTCTCGATGAGATACGGCTCGCCTTTCAGACACTCGAACGGCAAATCAGAAATCATGTCGTTGAACTTCGAGTTGATGACGAGCATCAATGACACGATTTGCGGGAATTTCGCCGACAATGCCGGAATCAGTTCATTTCTTACGATGTCGTTTTCTTCATTTATGACGATGATGACCATGAACTCGCCTTTGCCGTTGCAGCGTATCACCACGTTGCGCATCGTGCCTTCGTGTGCGCGGACGTTGTGGTACGACAGCTTGTGCCTCATCGTGAAGTCCTTGATAAACAAGCGGATGTCGTTCGACGGGTCGGCTTGCAGATAGCAATGCTCGATGTCGATGACACGGTCAAACAGGTTCGGAAGATGATAGCCGAAGCCTTTGCAGTCCTCTTCGGTGTAGGTGCCGGCTGGTGCGCCATCGGTGAGCCATTTGCGGTTTGAGAAACTGTATTCGAGCTTGTTCCTGTAATAAAACTGTTTCTCGCAGCCGAGAATCGGACTTATCTCAGGATATTCGATTTTGGCGATGCGGTCGAAGTTGTCTTTGACTTGTTTCTGCTTGTAAAACAGCTGCCATTGATAGTCAAGGTGTTGCCACTTGCATCCGCCGCAAAGGCCGAAGTGCTGGCACACAGGCTCAACGCGTTTGTCTGATGGCCTCTTGATATTCAGAATCTTGCCGTCGAAGCAGTTAGATTTCTTTTTAAACACTTGTAAATCAACGATGTCGCCAGGTGCTCCGAAAGGGATGAACACCACTTTCTCGTCAGGTTTTGCGATGCTCATGCCTTCTGCGCCGGCATCGATAATCGTGACGTCTTCAATTATTTCGGGTTGTTTCTTTGTCTTTTTCATGGGCGCAAAATTACGAAAAAGAAGTGAGAAATAAGAAGTGATGTTTGATTATTTGTTTAAATTTGCAAAATTTTGAATCATGAAAATCCCGACAATAAGAAACGCCCGTGAAGCTGATGCCTTTACGATTGAAAATGAACCGATTACGTCTGTTGACCTGATGGAACGCGCCGCTTCGACGGCGTTCGGCTGGATGGAAAACAAGTTGAATCATCAAACAGAAACTGATGTGAAGATCTTCTGTGGAATGGGCAACAACGGCGGCGACGGCTTCGTGCTCGGACGACTTTTCTGCCAGAAACACTATGATGTCGAAGTTTTTCTTGTCCATGTCGGCGAAAAAATGAGCCACGACTGCCTCGTTAATTATGAGAGGTTGAAAGCCCTGAATCCTTCGGTGATTCATGAAGTTTTTTCAAAAAATGATTTCCCGAGAATATCAGATTCCGATGTCGTCATTGATGCGATGTTCGGCTCCGGGCTGACACGTCCGCTTGAAGGGCTTGCAGCGGAAATGGTCGAGCATCTCAATAACAATCAAGCGGTTAGGATAGCCATTGACATTGCATCCGGCTTGAACGGCGACGGTTTCGCGACATCGAAACACACTTTCCGACCCGATTACACTCTGTCGTTCCAGTTCCCGAAGTTGGCGTTTTTGTTGCCAGAAAACGAGCTTTTCGTGGGAAACTGGGAAGTCCTTGACATAAAGATTCATCCCGATTACGTTGAGAAAGTCGAGAGCGTGAATTTCCTTACGGAAAGCGATGTCGTGAGGCCGTTGGTTCACAGACGCGGAAAACATTCACACAAAGGCACTTACGGTCATGCGCTGCTCATAGCCGGTTCGACGGGAAAGACAGGAGCCGCGTTGCTGGCAGCGGAGTCGTGCCTGAGAAGCGGTGTCGGACTGCTGACCGCACATCTGCCGAAGTCGGCGACACGCCCGTTGCAGGTTCGTCTTCCGGAAGCGATGATGAGCATCGATGAGTCGGAAAACTGTTTCTCGCAACTCCCTGATTTGCTTAACTATACGGCGATAGGAGCGGGGCCGGGACTTGGAAAACGCCCCGAGACGGCAAACGCTTTGAAACGACTGATTCAGGAAGCAAAAGTGCCGTTGGTGCTTGACGCCGATGCCTTGAACATCATCTCGGAAAACAAGACGTGGCTCGCGTTCCTGCCGGAAAGAACGATAATGACGCCTCACTCGAAAGAGTTTGAACGGCTGTTCGGGAAAACGGAAAACTCGCTGCAACGCCTTGAGCTTCAGCGGGAAATGTCGCGCAAATACAACCTTATAATCGTGTTTAAAGGCTCGAATACCGCCGTCACTTTCCCGACAGGTGCGTGTTTCTTCAACACAACAGGCAATCCGGGAATGGCGACGGCAGGAAGCGGCGATGTGCTGACGGGAATCATCTTATCGCTTGTGGCTCAACGATATACGCCTGAAGAGGCGGCGTTGCTCGGTGTCTATCTCCACGGTTTGGCGGGTGACATCGCAGCCTCCGAAAATGGGATGGAGTCGCTGATTGCGAGCGACATTTCAAAAAACATCGGGAAGGCGTTTCGGAAATTATCGTTATAGAGGCAAAATATCAAAATAATCGCGTAAATTCATTTTATAAAGGAAATATTTTGATTTTTTGCAAAAATTTAAAGTATAAAAGAAATATTTTGTATTTTTGCGAAAAATTTAAAGTATAAAAGAAATATGGGTGAAATTATCAGACAGTCTTATCTCGATAAAATTGAGAAATACATTGGTAAAGAGACGATTATAGCTCTTGTCGGGCAACGCAGAGTAGGGAAGAGCTGTATGCTGAAAGTGGTTCGCGACATGAAAGCGTCGGATGATAGAAATAATGTCATTTTCATTGACAAGGAGAAACGTGAATTTGATAACATAAAGAATTACAATGATTTAAACGATTTTATTGAAGAACGGTTCGATAAAAGCAAGCATAATTTCATTCTCATCGATGAGGTTCAAGACATTGATGGCTTTGAGCGCAGCGTCAGAAGTTACCGCACGGAAAAAAACACCGACATTATTATAACCGGCAGCAACGCCAAGATGTTGAGTTCCGATTTGACCACAATAATCGGGGGAAGGTATAAGGAAATTTACATTCAGCCGTTGAGTTATCTCGAATTTTTACAGTTTCACAACCTTCAGAATGATGATGATTCACTTGCAAAATACATGAAATACGGCGGACTTCCGGGACTCGTGAAGATGGGGCTTGAGGAAGATGATGTAAGAGAATATCATTCAGATATTTACAACACTGTATTGCTCAAAGATGTGATAATGCGTCATGAAATCAGAAACGTTCAGTTTTTGGAGAATTTGGTGCGTTTTTTAGCCGACAACACGGGACAGCTTGTGTCGGCAAACAGCATCTCGAAATTCATGAAGTCGCAGAACGAATCTATAACATCAACAGTGATAATGAATTATATCGCATATCTTTGCGAGGCGTATATGATTAAAAAGGTGAATAGGTTTGACATTCACGGAAAGCGTCTTTTTGAAAATACCGACAAATTTTATTTTGAAGACCACGGATTGCGCAACACGTTGTCTGGCGGAACACGTGAAAACGATATTGAGAAAGTCATAGAAAATATTGTGTTTCAGCAGCTTGTGCGACTCGGCTATGATGTGAAAGTCGGCAAGTTGCCGTCTGGTGAAATAGATTTTGTGTGTTCAAAGCCGAATGGGAAATTGATTTACGTCCAGGCATCGTATCTTATTGTGACGGACGAGACCCGCAAGCGCGAGTTCGGCAATCTCGGCCTCATAAAGGACAACTATCCGAAATATGTGATTTCGATGAACCCGCTTCTCACAAAAAGCGATTACGACGGCATAACGCACATCCATCTGCGGACGTTCCTGACGGAAAAGGATTTTTAGTTTGTAAAGTTTGAAAGTTCATAAAGTTGGAAAGTGGCTGGCGCACGGTAATGTATCGGCGTCAATCCGCGCAATCTTCGGGAGGAAATAACTCCGGAAAAAGTGTAAAGAACATTCTACAAAATAATTTTGTGCGCAGGTGTGGTTTATGATGAAAATTTTATAAATTTGCGGCTTGAAAAAATTAAAATAAGTTAATAATCAAAAAGTTGTACCCGACACGGATTAAGGGATTTAAAAGATGAAAAGACAATTAAAAACATTAGCGACAGTGATGGTGTGTATGGCGATGGCGCTGTGCGTATCGTGCAAGAAAGACAATGCAGAACCGAATGGCGGCGGCACAGGTGGTGGCGGTAATACAGGCGGCGGTGTCACAGGCGACCACGAGTACGTTGACCTCGGCCTTCCGAGCGGGCTTCTGTGGGCCACGTGCAACGTGGGCGCGGACAGCCCAGAGGATTGCGGCGACTACTTCGCATGGGGCGAGACGACAACAAAAAGCACGTACAACTGGAGCACCTACAAGTGGTACAACGGCGATTGGGATAATTTAGTGCTTACGAAGTACTGCACGGATTCATATTACGGCACAGTTGACAACAAGACGGTTCTCGACCTCGAGGACGACGCGGCTCACGTGAGCTGGGGCGGTGGCTGGCGCACTCCGACAAGTGCCGAGTGGCAGGAGTTGTACGATAACACCTACAATGTTTGGACAACCGACGGCAATATTGCAGGCCGTAAATTCATCAGCTTAAAGGATGCCGACAAGTTCATCTTCCTTCCGGCTGCCGGCGACCGCAATGGCACGAGCCTCATCCTTGCGGGTTCCGTCGGCTCCTACTGGTCGAGTTCGCTCAACACCGGCTACCCGAGCCGCGCGTACTACTTGTACTTCAATTCGGACCATGTCAATCCGCAGCACAACTACAGCGGTCGGTGCGACGGGTTATCAGTGCGCCCGGTGCGGTAGCTCTTAGAATTTAACCTGCCTTGTCAAGGAAGAAGAGGCCTCGTCCTGCTGCGGAGTGGTTGCATGGGCGTCGGCGCCCGCGGAGCGGGCTACCAAGCCGACGTCCGGCAACCAAGCCGCAGCAGGAAAAATTTTTTTCGGTTTGAGACGCACTGCGGTGCGTCTCAACTGTTTGTATTCCAAGGATGTCAGATCCCTCGTTTCAGCCAAAGGGCGAAAAACTTGTCATAGACTGAATAAACGTTTTTCTCCTGTGTGATGAAATATAATTTCCCCAATTTCATCATAAAATGATGATTGTTTTTTGATAATTTTTGGGAAATACAGTTTAATTATCAGATAATCAAAGATTTGATGTGAAAAAACACATCTTATCCCTCAACCTTGTCAATGTTCGTGTCGTCCTCAATCCTCAGGTTGTCGATGATGAACTTCTGGCGCTGGTCGGTGTTCTTGCCCATGTAATATTTCAGCAGCTCCGGAATCGTCATGTCGTGGCGCAGGATGATAGGTTCGAGGCGCATGTTTGGCCCGATGAAATAGCTGAATTCGTCGGGCGAGATCTCGCCGAGACCTTTGAACCGCGTTATCTCCGGATGCGCCCCCAACGATTTTATCGCGTTGATGCGTTCCTCGTCGGAATAGCAGTAAACCGTCTCTTTCTTGTTGCGGACGCGGAAAAGCGGTGTCTGTAAGATATACACATGACCGCCGCGCACCACAT
Organism: Bacteroidales bacterium; assembly: GCA_045600605.1. Classification (GTDB taxonomy): domain Bacteria; phylum Bacteroidota; class Bacteroidia; order Bacteroidales; family F082; genus Limimorpha. The sequence continues at coordinate 22,884 of JAZRYG010000022.1, read as the reverse complement.
CGGGGTAGAACTGAAGAAAGAAGGTGAGGAGCAGCAGTCGGATGTGCATCCCATCGACATCGGCATCGGTGGCTATCACGATGTTGTTATATCTCAGATTTTCAATGCTTTCGTCGATATTCAGTGCGGCTTGCAGCAGGTTGAACTCCTCGTTTTCATAGACGATTTTCTTTGTGAGTCCGTAGCTGTTGAGCGGTTTGCCGCGCAACGAGAACACGGCCTGTGTCTGCGCGTCGCGGCTCTTGGTGATGCTTCCCGACGCGGAGTCGCCCTCGGTGATGAACAACGTCGATTCCAAACGATTCTCGGAGTTGGTGTTGTAATGCACGCGGCAGTCGCGCAGCTTGCGGTTGTTGAGGCTCACTTTCTTCGCGCTCTCGCGGGCGAGTTTCTTGATGTTCGCCATGCCTTTGCGCTCTTTCTCGTTTTGGATGATCTTGCGCATCAAAGCCTCCGCCACGTCACTGTTTATATGCAGGAACTTGTCGAAATGCCGCTTGATGATGTCGGTGATATATGCCCTGATGGTCGTCTCGTTGTCCTTGTCCATGTAGTTCGACGAGAATTTTGTCTTCGTCTGGCCTTCAAATTCAGGGTTGTCAACCTTGATTGAGATGGCTGCGATGAACGAGCTGCGTATGTCGGACGTCTCGTATTCTTTGTTGTAGAAGTCTTTGATTGTGCGTGCGATAGCCTCACGGAATACGTTGAGGTGCGTGCCTCCGAGCGGGTTGTACTGTCCGTTGGCGAACGAAAAATATTCCTCGTTTGAGGTGATGTTGGAATGTGTGAAGGCGCATTCGAAGAATCCTTCTTTGATATGGATTATCGGATAGACGCAGGTGTCGGTCTTCCCGATTTTACGTTCAAGGAGGTCGAGGAGACCGTTTTTCGCCTGATATTTCTGGCCGTTGAGAATCAGCGACAGACCGCTGTTGAGGAAGGCGTAGTTCCAGACCATCTCATCGACGTATTCCATGAGGAAATGGTAGTTGCCGAACAGCTCTGCGTCGGGGACGAAGGTGATGTCGGTGCCGTTTTTCTGGTCGGTGTCTTCAAATCCCGACTCGTTGAGAAGCTCGCCTTTGGAGAACTCGACGATTTTTGTCTTGCCGTCGCGGAACGACTGCGCCCTGAAATACGATGATGCGGCGTTGGTGGCTTTCGCGCCGACGCCGTTCAAACCGACTGATTTCTTGAACGCGCCGCCGTCGTATTTGCCGCCGGTGTTGATCTGCCCCATGCAGTCTTTCAGCGACGCCAACGGGATGCCGCGTCCGTAGTCGCGCACGTGAACCTTGCCGTCGTTGATGTCGATTTCAATGACTTTCCCGAAGCCCATCACAAACTCGTCGATGCAGTTGTCAACGATTTCCTTCAGAAGAATGTAAATGCCGTCGTCATGTGCCGAGCCGTCGCCCGCCTTGCCGATGTACATGCCGAGGCGCTTGCGTATGTGCTCGTTCCACGACAAATGCTGGATGGAATTGTCGTTGTAATCGGCTGCATTAACAGGTGTCGTGAAATCTAATTCGTTGTTGTCCAAATTGTTATCTTCAATGTATTCGTCGGCCATTTCCACTAAAAAATTTGCGCAAAGATAACGATTTTTGTTGAAAGACGGAGACGAAAAAATAAAAAGATTAGAGAGGGGAGATGGAAAACGTGATTTATCACGCGGTTGCATCTTCGTTTCAAAATGTTTTTGTTTTTAATCCGGTTTTTTTGTGTTTTTTAAAATATCCAGCATGTTGGTTTTCAATGTGATGATGTCGTTTTTTGTAATCAATAATTCTTTAGCGGAGATTTTATTGATTTTTTTAAAGACAAGCCATTGGTAAAGTATTGTGGCTAAATTAGTTAACGACATTGATATTCCGGCTCCGATTATCCCGAATGGTGGTGTGAGAAGATAGAGCGACGGGATTGTGACGGCGAGCCCGACGATTGCGGCATATAGGTTATGTTTCGGCATGTCGATTCCAGAGAAATAATGGCTGAAAACCATATTAGCCGCCATGAATACGACGCCTGGCGCCAAGGCAATCATCACGCTTCTCATACCCGCGAAATTTTCCGTGAAAAGCCATGCGTAAACGCCTGTCGGGATTATGCAGAGGAAGAAGATGCACGGTGCCGTGAGCGACACGGCCGTTTTGAGAAGCTGAACCGTGATGTTTGCCGCTAACTTGTTGTCATTCAGGTTGCTGATCTTCGAGAATTGAACCATCGCGATGCTCTGCCCGATGAGTTTCGGTGCTTCCGAAATCTGCGATGCCGAGTTGTAAACCCCGACCTGCGCATTGCCCCAGAATCCTTTGATAATGAAGAAACTGAGTCGTCTGTTTAGTAATGTTACTAAAGTCGAAAGCTGTATGATGCTTCCGAAACGAAACATCTCCTTGATGGTGCCCCAAAACTCACCGTTCGGATTTTGGCTGTGGTCGAAGACATACCGCCAAATCTGCGTCAGACCGCACAGATAACCAACGACATAGCCTGTCAGCAGGGAGTAGATGAACGCTCGTTCGTCTCTCAGGTCGAAGGCGAAAATATATACGAGCATCGAACACATCTGCGTCATGAACTGTATGATAAACAAGATGTTATTGGTGCCGACGCGTTCCTTGCCGAGCAAGGTGGTGAGGTTGAAGTTGTGAAGGCTGTAGATGAAGACGAGCAGGAGAACAATGCCTTCATAGCCATGTGGGATAAATTCCGTGTTTCCACCTAAGAATTTGGAAATCAATGATGTGTAACCTTCAGGCAACAACGCCGCGAGTTTTATCATCAGGGCGTAGAAGGCGACGATAGCCGCGGTCCAAAGGTAAGAGATTTTCATCAGTGTGCGGTATGACTTCCTTGGCGTGAAAAAGATGAGGCCGCTGCCGGCGAGAAACTCCACGCCGACGAGAAGGAGCGACACGTCAAGCAGCACCACGCCGCCAACGCCCCATGCCTCGGCTCCGAGATAATGCGAAGCGAACCACAACGTCACCAAACCGCAGACTGCGTTCATGACACGGGTGCCAAAAGTGCCGAAAATCTTCTTGATCATGACGTTACCTCATTTTTAATTTAACCTTCATTTGCTGCATGAATCCTCTCCACGTGAAGACAAACCTTTTCGCGTCAATCACGGTACACGAGCCGTCGCCGTTGATGGTGTGGATGCCTTTGTCGTATGTCGCGCCTGTGATTGGCGAAATTTCTTCTAAATACTCTTCTTTATATTGATATTCAGAGATTTGCACGATTTTATTCAACGCGATTGACTGCCCGTAGTGCTTGGTGCTGTTTTGTGCCGGCCTGACAAGCATCCCGTTGATATTCATTATTTTACCCGCAGGACGCGAATTGGCGCAGTCAACTTTCACCGGATTTCCGCAATGTTCCTTGTATGGTCCGAAAATGTCGTCGGCCACGTATATATTAAGGTGTGTATGCGAGTTTTTCTGTGGCGTCACAAAAAGAAACCATTTCCCATCATGATTGAATAAAGTCGGGTCGGTAAGTGCCTGACCTTCAATCAAATCGCATTGGTGATACAAATTCAGATCGTCTTCGTCAAATCTGTACAACGAAACTTTCCCTGTCTTGTAAGCCTCTGGAATACAATATATTGCGTTGTCGTGCTCAATGACGAAAGGGTAGGAGCGATGCTCCGGAAAATCTGAAATCCTGTGGTATCTCTCGAAGTTCTCGGATTTCCTCGCCACTGCTAAGTCGGATTTGCCGTTTACATTAGAAAACCATTCGAAGAAAATATATGTGTCTTTTCTTGTCGTAATAACAAAAGGGTCAGCGAAATATTCTGATTTATTTGGCTTAAACCAATGAATATCAATTAACTCTTTGTTCTTGTGACTGATGAATTTGTCAATTGGCATCATGCAATACCCGACATTCCAGTCTTCCTGTCTGAACAGGAAATCGAGGTTGAATTTCAGCCTTCTCCAAAGGCACAGCCAGAAATATTTCAGCATCTGAATGTTGACAGGCGGATGGATTATCGGTGCTTTTGAATCTGAAAGCTGCGGGTGGAAATCGCCGCCGACAGTCAGTTCGTTACAAACCTGTAATGGCAGTATCTCCGACTCAAAATATAGCTTGTCGAGGTGCTCTTTGTACGAGTGAAGTGTTGTGTTTAGATTCATTCGTTTGATTATCAAGCCTTTGTCGAGGCTGTCGGTGAGTTGCTGGAGAATGACGCCATTCTCTGGGATGCCGCGCATAAACTCCCAGAATCCTGGCGGCCCGCCGCGCACAACACGCTCATCATCATGATGAAACGACCAAATCCCGTATCTCGCGCTGCTCAGTATCTCGCCTCTCACGATGTCGAAGCCGAACCTCAAAATGAAATCCAAGCCATACGATTTTATTTCTTCAATGTTGTTCTCGGAGAAATACGTTGAGATGCCTTTAATGATTGGTTTGCAATACATTACAGGTGTTTCTTTGGGAATTTCGAGGTTTACAATCGCCTTGCTCTCAGGCTTGAACCAATATCTGTTCCACAGTCTGAAAAGCAGTTTTCTGTACGGATAATGTCTGATTTTTTCAAAAAATGATGGTTTTTGCGTTTGGTTTTCTGAGTTGCAGATGACCACGGCTAATTCTATGCCATTGTCAGTCAGTAACTTGAGCGTCTCGAGTTGCCAACGTTGAACGGTGAAGCCGTCAATCATAACTCCGAACCTAATTTTATAACCGCGCGATTCCATGATTTTGAAAATGCAAAAGTAAGAAAATTATTGTTTGCCGGATAAACAAAAAATCAAATGGCGAATTGTAAAAAAATTTTTTGAAAAAAACATGAAAAATGGCTGTATGTGAAAAAAGATGTGTATCTTTGCGCCGATTTTGAAATTGAAACTCACAATTTTCTATATCATTTTTGCTTTTGGGCTTTCAACTATTCATAACATCCCCTGTTAAATTAGGCTGAAAGCCTTTTTTGTTTTTGTTGCTTTACATAACAATAAAATGCCTATTTTTGCAGTTCATTTCACGAACAAAAAAATATCAGATGAAGCTGTCGGTTGTCATTGTAAATTACAACGTTGAGCATTTCCTTGAGCAGTGTCTTTACTCGGTGCGTCGCGCGATGAGAGGCATTGAAGGTGAAGTGTATGTCGTTGATAATAATTCAGTTGATGGTTCATTGAAGATGTTGGCTGAAAAGTTCCCTGAGGTGAAAGTCATTGCCAACAAGGTCAATGTCGGCTTTGCGAAGGCCAACAACCAGGCCATCAGGGTTTCGACGGGCGAGTATGTCTTGCTGCTGAATCCCGATACGGTTGTGGAGGATGACACGTTTTCAAAGACCATCGCTTTCATGGATTATCACCCTGATGCCGGCGGTCTCGGCGTGAAAATGGTCGATGGCAAGGGACAGTTTCTGCCGGAGTCGAAGCGCGGACTGCCCACTCCGATGACTGCCTTCTATAAGATTTTCGGGCTGTCGAAGTTGTTTCCGCATTCAAAGCGTTTCTCGCGCTATCATCTTGGTTATCTTGACAATGACGAGATAAATTCTGTTGATATTCTCGCCGGCGCCTTCATGCTGATGCGACGCGCCACTTTAGACAAATGCGGGCTTCTCGACGAGACGTTTTTCATGTACGGTGAAGACATCGACCTGTCGTACAGGATAACGCTTGCTGGCTATAAGAATTATTATTTTCCGGAGACGCGAATCATTCACTATAAAGGTGAAAGCACCAAGAAGACGACCGTCAACTATGTGCTGGTTTTCTACAAGGCGATGGAGATTTTCGCGAAGAAACATTTCGGGCAGAAACGTGCGCGGCTGTTCTCGCTCGTCATCAATATGGCGATCTATTTCAGGGCGTTCCTCGCCTTGGTTTCGCAGTTCTTAGGTAAGATTTACATGCCGCTCATTGACTTAGTCCTCGGCTATTCTGGTCTTGCCGCCATCGGCTATCTCTGGGGACATTATACTGTGTATCAGGGTGTCGGCTCGTATCCCATACATCCGCTTTTCACGATAATTTTGCCGATATACCTCATGATATGGCTCGTAACATCTTATTTTGCAGGCGGTTACGATAAGCCGTACAAGATGCTTAACTCCATCGGCGGCGTGATGACAGGCACGGTGTTTGTCCTCGTCCTGTACGCGCTCCTGCCGGAAGGCCTCCGCTTCTCCCGCGCCCTCATCCTCTTCGGAATGCTGTGGATGATTATCGCGGTGAGCCTGTCGAGAGGCATAGGTTATCTGTTGAAACTGAATGACTTCAAGTACGGGAAGACGGCGAAGAAACGTTTCTTGGTCATCGGGAACGAAGACGAGACACATCGCGTCGAGCAGCTTCTCAGAAGCACTTCGATAAAGCCCGATTTCGTCGGGTTGGTCACGCCGACAGAGAATTTCGATGTCCCGCACGACTATCTCGGGAACATCTGTCAGGTGCCTGACATCATCGCCATATACAAAATCACGGAGATTATTTTCTGTTCGAAAGACATCAACCACCAGAATATCATCGACAAGATGGTTGAATGGCACGCCCCGAACCTTGACTATAAGATTGCGCCGGAAGACACGCTCTCCATCATCGGAAGCAACTCGATAAATACGCGTGGCGACCTCTATACCGTTGATATTCGGACAATTAACAATGTCCCGAATAAGCGCAAGAAGGCTCTTCTCGATTTCACCGTGTCGTTCTTCGGCATCGTCTTTTGGGTACTTATTGCCTGGTTCCTGAAAAAACCATGGCAGTTCCTGAAAGACTGCTTCAAGGTGCTGTTCGGCGGCTATTCGTGGGTGGGCTATTGCCCCGTCGCCGACCACGACAACCTGAAACTGCCCGAAATAAAAAAAGGAATCTATAACGCGGCATCAATCGTCAAAAGGGAGATTGACGATGAGACGAAAGCTCAGCTCAACGTCATGTACGCCCGCGATTATACCGTTTTGAAAGATATTAATATCTTGGTCAGGACGTTGCCCAATCGTTAAATTTTGTAATTTTGCAACCCGAAAAAATAAAGTTTTTATATCATGTTAAATAGAAGATTTCTGAGAATCAAAGTTTTGCAAGCCCTTTACGCTTATCTCGAATCCGGCGACACCGAGGTCTCCGGCGGAATCAAAAACCTGCTCGAAAGTATCAACAAACTGTACGAGCTTTTTGTGTGGCAACTCTCGTTTATCGTTGAAACTAAACGCTTTGCGGACAACAAGATTACCGATAACAAGAACAAATTCATCCCGACATACGAGGATTCACACCCGAACATGCGCTATGTCGAGAACCGCGTCATCAAAGCCATTGAGGACAATAAGGACTTTCAGAGAAAAGAGGCAGCTTTCAAAATCAATTGGGGCGGCATGGGCAGCGAAGTCGTGAAAAACTACTTCAACATCATGCGTGACACCGAGGAATATAAGAAGTATATGACCGAAAAAATCGACAACTGGGACCACGACAAGAAATTCCTCGTCACGATGGTTGAGGCCCATTACGCTGATTTAGAGGTGCTTCAGGATTTCTATGAAGAAAAAAGTATCTTCTTCTGCGATGATTATCACCTCGTCTCTGCAATGTTGATTAAGTTTATCGGCGAGTTGAGGAGATTCGGCGTCGATGACAAACTCCCGACCATCTACAAGACTGAAAATGATGATGTTAACGTTGACGAGGAGTTTGTGAAGAAGCTTTTCCGTGAGACGGTGAAAAACAGTGAGGAATATGGCATACTCATCGCTGAGAACACCAACAATTGGGAGAAAGACCGCATCTGCGTCATGGACATGATTATCATGAAGATGGCCATCGCGGAGCTGCGCTGCTTCCCGGAGATTCCGGTGAAAGTTACGATGAACGAATACATCGAGATCTCGAAATATTTCAGCACGCCGAAGAGCAAGAACTTCATCAACGGCCTTCTCGACCGTATTCTCAAAAAGATGAATGCAGATAATATGATTGAGAAGAAAGGTCTCGGCCTGCTCGAAAAATAGATTGCTAATTTTAATTGAATAAAGATATGCCGATGAACAAAATTAATTTACTGATATTGTCAATGTTGATGTTCTTGGCAATTGATATTCAAGGACAAACGACCAAGGGAGCGTATTCTTTCATGGATGTCACCAACTCCGCAAGGGTGGCGGCTCTCGGTGGCACCATTCTCCCGATATATGATTCTGCCGACGTGCAGCTGGCTGTTTACAACCCGTCAGTTATTAATAAAGGTATGCACAACGCCATTGCGCTGTCGTACGTGAATTATTATGCGGGGATGAACTTCGCCACGGCGCAGTATTCGCGCACGTTCAACAAGGCGGGCAGTTTCGTGGCTACCGTGCAGTATCACAACTACGGCAGCATGGACTATGCCGATGCCACCGGCACTCTGACGGGCGGCACGTTCACGCCTTCCGATTATCTTATCACGATAGGATGGGGGCGGCAGCTCACTCCGCGGTGGGGCATCGGCGCCAACGTGAAGCTCGGCGGGATACAATATGAGGCGTACAAGACATTCGCGGTGGCAGCCGACATCGCGGTGAGTTACCGCACGAAATCAGGCTGGATGCTGACCGCCGGCGCACGAAACGCCGGTGTCGAGGCGTACGACAACATCCCGGGAAACACCAAGAACAAACTGCCTTTCCACCTTTCCGCAGGCGTGGCGAAGAGGTTTGACCATGTGCCGTTCCTGCTTTCCATAATGTACGACGACATCCAAAACTGGAGGCGTACCTACGACGACCCGCTCGACCTCGAGGGCAACTACGACAATATCTCGGGCGAATACAAGAAAAAATCCGATGTGGCACAGTTCGCCGATAACTTCATGAGACATATAGTGTTCGGCGGCGAGATATACGTCGGGAGACACGTCGTGTTGCGTCTCGGCTTCAACTATGGCAGACGCCAAGACCTGAAGACACCCACGAAAAAAGGGATGTGCGGCTTCTCGTACGGCGTCGGCGTGAACATCTGGAAGTTCACCATCAACTACTCGCGCTCGGAGATGCACATCTACGGCTCACCTAACTATATAACTATCACCACAAATCTCGACCGTTTCGTCAAGGGAGGTAAATGATGTTCCTGCAAGAGCTACGACTTACAAACTTCAAGAATCTTGAGTCCGTTGACATGCGGTTTTCCGACAAGATAAACTGCTTCGTCGGCTTGAACGGCGCGGGGAAGACCAACATCCTCGACTCGATTTATTACCTCGCTTTCTGCAAAAGTTATTTCGCAAACACCGACAGGCAGAATATCCGTCATGGTGAGAGTTTCTTTGCGATACATGGTGATTTTCAGACAGATACGGAAGAACTTCAGACAATGTCGTGCGTCCAGAAGGAAGGGCAGAAGAAGTCGTTTAAATGCAACAAAAAAGAGTACGACCGCCTCGCCGACCATATAGGCAAGATTCCGCTTGTGATGATTTCGCCTTACGACCGTGACCTGATAAACGGCGGAAGCGAGTTGAGGCGTAAGTTCATCGACGGCGTCATCTCTCAGTTCGACGCGGCGTATCTCAATGATTTACTGCAATATAACAAGGCGTTGCTTCAGCGTAACACACAGCTCAGAGCGTTCTACGACAACCGCTGTTTCGACATGAATCTGCTTTCGCTTTGGAACGAGCAACTCATCCGCTATGCCACTCCGATCTTTGAAAAAAGAAAGGCGTTCATCGAAGACTTCATCCCGATTTTCCAGAAATATTACGACATCGTTTCGGGCACGTCAGAGAAAGTTGACATCGTTTACGAAAGCGCATTGTCTGAAAAAACATTGGAGCAACTGCTCGACGAAAGCCTTGAAAAAGACAGGTATTCGTCATATACAAATGTCGGTATTCATAAGGATGACTTGGTCTTTCTGATTGACAATCATCCCGTTAAGAAATTCGGTTCGCAGGGACAGCAGAAGTCGTTCGTGGTGGCGATAAAACTCGCGCAGTTCGACTTCAACTACGCGAAAGTCGGGTTCAAACCGATACTGCTCCTTGATGATATTTTCGACAAGCTCGACGACAGCAGGGTGGCGCAGTTGATCAGACTTGTGGGCAATGATTATTTTGGGCAGGTGTTTATCACTGATACACAACGTCTTAGAATAAAATATCTTTTGGATAACATTGAAGGAAATCATAAAATTTTTGAGATTGAGAAAGGGAGTGTGAAGACAGATGCGTGAGTCAAATTTGAGCGTTTTAGGCGACCTGATAAAGACATTTTATCATGAGAACAACCGCGACAATGCGTTGAAGGAGCAGGCCATCCTCGATTCGTGGAAGGATGCCGTCGGCGATTTCATCGCTGCGCATACCATAAAAACGAGCATCACAAACGGCGTGCTGTACGTCAGAGTCGATGCCGATTCACTCAGGAATGAACTTGTTTTTTCGAAGTCAACAATTATCGAAAAACTGAACAAATATGTTGACGGAGAAATTTTAAAAGATATTGTTATAAGGTAAAGAAAAAATTTTTATCTTTGCACCGATTTTTTTGGAAAACGTTTTGTTTTAGATGTAATTAAAAGAAGTACAATAATTTATAAAAATTTAGATATGATTAACTCGCAAGACATTAAGATTGGTAGCTGCATCAGAATGGATGGCAAGCTTTATTTTTGCATTGATTTCCAGCACGTGAAACCGGGCAAGGGCAACACCATCATGCGTATAAAACTGAAGAGCATTGTTGACGGCCGCACTTTGGAACGTCGTTTTGATATTGGTGAGAAACTTGAAGACGTCCGCGTCGAACACCGTCAGTATCAGTACCTTTACAAGGAAGGTGAAGACTACATCTTCATGAATCAGGAAGACTACGAGCAGATTCCTCTTATAAAGGACCTCATCACAGGCGTTGATTTCCTGAAGGAAAGCGACATTTGCGACGTCGTTTTTGATACGTCGGAGAACAATGTCCTTTACGCTGAGCTTCCGCCAAAGACAGTCCTCGAAGTGACACATACAGAGCCGGGTGAAAAGGGTAACACAGCAACAAACGCAATGAAGGACGCTGTCGTTGAGACAGGTGCTTCAATCAGAGTGCCGTTGTTCATCAACACAGGCGACAAGGTCAGGGTCGATACACGCACTGGCGACTACTGCGAAAGAGTTGAAAAAGCAAAAGAATAAGAAAAAATGAGAATAGAGCCGAACACGACGCTGAAGTGTGTAGCCGATTTCATCGGGGCGACCAAAATGATTGGTGACCCTAACTTCGTGATTTCAGGTCTCAACGAGATTCACGAGGTTGAAGCCGGTGACATCACGTTCGTCGATCATCCAAAATATTACAACAAAGCGCTCAATTCAGCGGCTACGACCATCATTATCAACACCGATAAGGTCGAATGTCCTGAAGGGAAGGCTCTTCTCGTGCACGACTGTCCGTTCGACGCTTTCAACAAGTTGGTGCTGTCGTACCGCAGGTTCGAGCCGGCGACGGCGATGGTCAGCCCGAAGGCCGAGATTGGCGAAGGCACAGTCATCGAACCGGGTGCTTTTGTGGCTGAACATGTGAAAATCGGCAGAAACTGCATCATCCACGCCAACGTCACAATATACAACCATGTTGTGATTGGTGACAATGTCATCATTCAGAGCGGCAGCGTGATAGGTGCCGACGCCTGTTACTTCCAGAGACGCAAAGACGGTTTCGTGAAGTTCGAGTCGTGCGGCCGCGTGGTGATTGAAGACGATGTTGAAATCGGTGCGCTGTGCGCCGTTGACATCGGTGTCACGAGCGACACGATAGTCGGCAAAGGCACCAAGACCGACAATCACGTGCAGGTCGGACACGATGCGAAGATCGGCAAGTACTGCTTCCTCGGAGCACATTGCGCCATCGGTGGCGTTTCGAGAATTAAAGACAACGTCTCGGTGTGGTCGATGTCGGCCATCAACAAAGACCTCGTGATCGCTGAAGGCACCACAGTCCTCGCATACACCGCCGTCGATAAGGATACCGAGCCGAACACTACTTACTTCGGAATCCCAGCCGACGAGGCACGCAAAAAATGGAAGGAGATGGCTGTGGCCAAAATGCTTCCCGACATGGTCAAAAACATGAAATAGTTAGACATTTTGATATTTCAGGATGCACCGGACCAGAGCGTTTGGTGCATCTTTTTTTAATTTTGACCTTTCAAATGATGTAAATCTAATTCGTAATCAGTTGATTTTGAATATCGCCTTCACGGGGAAGTGGTCGGAGATGTAGCCGTCGCCGTAGCTTTCGTCCAAGGTGGTGAATGAAACGGGAACGGCATTCAGATAGAAGATGTGGTCGATGACGCTCGGGCTTTCCCGCCCGAGTCCGTAGCCGTTGTATGTGCATTTGTTGTCGGAGACAGGGGCGTCTGTCCGCGCCTGATGCATATAATTAATTAAAGGTGTGAAAATCGGGTTGTCGATGGTGGCGTTGAAGTCGCCGGTGAGGAAGACAGGCTCGTCGCTGCCCGTCGTGATACTCTCTATCTTCTTGATAATTAGTTTGATTGACTCTTTGCGCGCCACGGCTCCTTTGTGGTCCAAGTGAGTGTTGAAGCAGAAAAACGTCTTTCCTGATTTCAAATTTTTAAAATGCCCCCATGTCACCATGCGGCGGCACACTCCGTCCCAGCCTCGTGAGACCTTGTCCGGCGTCTCGCTGAGCCAGAAATTGCCGTTGCCGAGCAGCTTGTAAAGGTCGTTCCTGTAGAAAATCGCCATTATCTCGCCTCTTCTCACGCTGTCATCACGCCCGACACCGATGAAATCATAGTCCGGAAGCTCATCGTAAACAAAATTCAGCTGGTCATTCAAAACCTCCTGCATACAGATTAAGTCGGGTTTTTCTTGGTTTATCATGTTGACTGTCAAGACTTTCCTGTTCTCCCAGCTGTTGATGCCGTCATTCGCTCCACTGTTGCGAATGTTGTATGAAATCAGAGTGAAATCGTCTGTCTTTGAACATGATACCGCGATAATCATTACGGCAATCATGTATAAAGTTCTGAATAAACGTCCCATTTCTGCTAATGTTTTCTTACTTGTGTTTATATCGCCGACTGTGCTTTCTTCCTCATGCTTTCGGCGAACTCGCAGAACTGCCCGACATTCATTTCTTTCGTGAAGATGAGTCCGTGTGTCGATCTGATGAGCGGGCTCTCGTGTTCGTAGAAATAATTCTTTCCGAGCACTAACTGTATGTCTTTCAGCTGTTTCACCCAGATGCTCTCCGCCAGCTCGCTGAATGAGCCGTCGAAGTCGGGGCTTGGGTATTCGGCGTTCACCTGTGTCAGGTAGCTCGACGCGAACGATTTCTCGATGGCGGCCATCGCGTTGAGCGACACAGGAATGTATGTCGTCGCCTCGGCGGGGTTGAACTTGAACCACACGTTGCGGTAGCCGATGATTTTGAGGTTGGAGAGGTCGGCCTCTTTGTTCCACTCGGTGACGGCGCCGGCGACGGCCTGAAGCACCTTGAAATGTGTGTCGGGGCCGCTGCCTTCAGGGTCGATGACAACGCTGATGGTCGTGGGCTTTATCTCGCGTAACTGGTTGAGTATCGGTAAAATATCGCGCTGATAGTCGGGACCTTGCGAGAACAGGCTCGCTTGGTAGAAGCCAAGTCGGAGGTGATGCACGTTTTTGACCTGCGTGCCGGTGTACGCCCACACAAGTTCCTCCTCAAACTCGCGTATCATGCCTTTGAGACGCTGCATCTCGGGTGAGTTCTTCTCGCCGTCGTAACTGTTTCTCAGCACCTCGATCTGCTCGCGGATCACGCGTTTCAGCTCCTCGGTGTCCTTGACGCCCCATATCACGACGATGTCCCTGACGATGCGGTGGCTGAAGCCGCGTCGCATCTCCTCGGCGTTCTTACGCGCCACATTGTCAAGATAATGATAGACATCTTTGTCGTATTTGAATCTGTAACCACTCACAAAGAAGTCGGGGTATCGGAGCATCTGTATCTCGCCTTTCTCAATGAAACTCAAGGTGTTTTCGAGGTTTTCCCTTACGAAACCGTTTGTGACCGAGTTGAATCCCGATGTCATGACGGCGAAATGCACCGAGTTTGAGGCGTCACGCGTTTGTCTGTTGCAGAGCGGCAGGATGCCGAGCATGATGTCGTCGTGGTGCGGGCCGGTGTTGTATATCACCTCGTCTTTCGGCGAGATTGCGCCTTTCCGCAGCTTCTCTTCCGTGGCGGCGATGACCTCCTTCACAGTGTCGAGGCTGAGGTCCGGTATCATAGAGCAGCGTTCGTCGTTGAGCAGGTCGTCGAGGGTGAGATGATGCGCGTATTTATTGAGTTTCTTGCACAAGCCGATGACTGCCCGCACTGTCTTCTCAAAGGTCCATTCGCCGGCGTGATAATAACGGTTGATGGAGTCTTCGAGCCGGCAGGCCGCTCCCTCGGTTAGATAGAAACGTGCGTTGTCGAGGCCTTGAAGTGCCGTGGCCGGATACAGCGTCATCTTCGGCGATTCGAGCGCGTCCTTGACAATGAACGCGTTAGCCTCGCCAGCAGCGTAAATCAAAGAGACGACATCCTTATTATATATTATCGTCTCCAAACCGATCGTGATGACGAGACGGTTTTTCGACACCTCGATGCCGCCGAGGTCGGAAGCCGCGTCAGCCTGCGTCGCGTAGTTCGTCTTTGTGAGCTGAGTGTTTGAATATCTGTTACTTCCGCTCACATTGAACGCCACACGGCCGTCGCTGCCTATCGGACTCATGAAGAACCCGATGCCGCCTTTCTCGTGAATCTTGTCCTCGTAACGGGCGCACCAGTCGTCAATCATGAAGATGGACTGCTGCTGAATCTTCTCGAGAGTCGTTTTCGGGGTGCGGTAACGCAGGTCGAGGTCGATTTTGTAATCAGGGAAGACCTCCTTGTAAGACCTGCCTTCGTGAAGAGGAATCTCGTCGGTGTTGATTAACAGCGCCTTGCTCGGGTCGAGGCCGAAGCCTTTGATATAGACCTCGTTGACGTAGTTGTAAAACGAGTTGTGCTGCTTGGGCGAAATCGGATAAAACTCATCCATCTGAACGAACTGCAAGCCCGACAGTTGCGGCTTCTCAATGGAGCCGAGGCCGTATCTGCCAAGCACCTCGCGGATGCGTGGCGTGTCCCAGTTGTCTAAGATTTCGTGCGTGTATTGGATGAAATATTGAGGTGTCTTGCCCGTCGGGAGCGAGATGACGCCGTCGGGGTTCTGTGCGACCCATTCGATGAAACGAAGCGCCATCAGCAGCCCCATCTGTGGAACGCTCTCTGTTATTATATAAGGTGTGGTTGTCGTCATCTCCGTGATGCCCGACTCATTGAGAAAGGCCTGTTCAACGGCTGAAAATTTTTTTCTCATTTTTGATGTAACATTTTGGCCTGCAAAGGTACTTAATATTGTGAAAAAAAACGTAATTTTGTCAAATAAAATTCGAGGCTCGTTTATGCTTGAAATAATTCTAAAAACGATAATCGCCGTATTGCTAATCATAATGGTCACTGTCCGCAAGAAACCGCGTAACAGTTTGAAATTCATAGTGGTTTTTTGTGTGACCGCGCTTTTTCTATATGATTTTCATGATGATACGGATGACGATGGCTCCAATTTGCTGTGGTACGATGCGCCCGCTGACATCTGGGAGGCGATGCTGCCGCTCGGTAACGGACGGCTCGGGATGATGCCGGACGGCGGGGTGAAGAAGGAAAATATAATCTTAAACGACATCACGATGTGGTCGGGCTCGGAGGCGGACTACTCGAATCCCGAGGCCCTGAAGTCGCTTCCGGAAATCAGACGGCTGCTCGTTGAAGGGAAGAACTTTGAAGCGCAACAGCTTATGTATAACACTTTTACGTGCGGAAACAAAGGCTCGAACCACGGCGCCGGCGCCGATGCCACCTTCGGATGCTACCAGACACTGGGAAATGTTGAAATTGACTATGACGCTGACAATGACTATGATGATGCAAAGGCGGGGCGTAAAATGTCTCAACGGATTGATTGCCAACATTATCGTCGAGGCCTTAACTTGAGGACCGCGACGGCATTCACCGAATTTTCGGTCGGTGAAGTCAATTACAAGCGTGAATATTTCGTTTCCAGAAATAATGATGTCGGAATAGTCAGAATTACAGCTGACAAGAGTAATTCGATAAATCTCACCGCAAGGCTGAATAGGGAAAAAGACACGTCGACAATTGAGTTCGCCACCGAAGACGACGCGATGGTGATGCGCGGACAGCTCAATGACGGCAAAGACGGCGAAAACGGCGTGAAATATCTTTCAAAACTTAAGGTGAAGAATAAAGGCGGAAATGCCAGATGCGTTGATAATAAGATAATTGTGACGAACGCGACGGAAGTCATGCTGGTGTTTTCGTCTGCAACTAATTTCAAAGATGACAACTATGAGACTTTTGTCGATGAAAAACTTGAGCAGGCATTGTGCTGTTCATATAGGAAACTTCACAAACGACATGTCAAAAGTCATCGTGAATATTACGACAGGGTGGAGCTGAATCTCGGCGAACCGACAAGGAGTGCCATGACGACAGAAGAACAACTTGCTGAATATCAAGTGAGTGAAGACCCTGCCTTTGCCGCTTTGTATTTTAACTTTGGAAGGTATCTGTTCATCTCATCAACACGTGAGGACTTGCTGCCGCCAAACTTGCAGGGGCTTTGGGCGAACACGCTTCAGACCCCGTGGAACGGCGACTATCATCTGAACATCAACCTGCAGATGAACCATTGGCTGACAGATGTCTGTAATTTGCCGGAGCTCTACAAACCGTTGGTCGAACTGACGAAAGGCTTGGTGAAATCCGGCGAAGAGACGGCGAAGTCGTTCTATGGCGCCGACGGCTGGGTGGCGCACTGGGGCACGAATCCGTGGCGTTACACGGCACCCGGCGAAGACCCGTCATGGGGCGCCACCAACACCTGCGGCGCATGGCTGTGCCAACATCTATACAATCATTATCTTTATACACAAGATGATGATTATCTGAGAGATGTCTATCCCGTAATGAGAGGCTCCGCGAAATTCTTCCATTCCGCGATGATAACAGAGCCTTCGCACAACTGGCTCGTGACGGCTCCGACGACATCGCCAGAAAACGCATTCATCGACAATGAGGGCCGTTGGACATACGTATGTATGGGCTCGACGATGGACGTCCAGATTGTGACGGAACTGTTTCAGAATGTCATTGAGGCGAATGAGATTTTATACGGAGACTCCATAAAAAACGCTGATTATGAGTTCGTCGCAACGCTGAGGTCTGATCTCCTGCGTTTCCCGCCGATGCAGATAAGCAAGGACGGTTACCTGCAGGAATGGCTCGAAGACTATAAAGAGACCGACGTGCATCATCGTCATGTCTCGCATCTGTTCGGACTGCATCCCGCGCATCTGATTACCGCGACCAAGACGCCGGAGCTTTTCGAGGCGTGCAAGGTGACGCTGAACCGTCGCGGTGACGAGGGGACTGGCTGGTCGCGGGCGTGGAAGATTAACTTTTGGGCGCGGCTCCACGATGGGGAACGGACCGGCAAACTGCTTGCGAGTCTGCTTTCGCCCGCGGTTTCGTGCGACGGGAAGAAGGTGAAGTCCGGTACTTATCCGAACCTCTTCTGCGCACATCCGCCGTTTCAGATCGACGGCAATTTCGGTGGGACTGCCGGCATCGCCGAGATGCTGCTGCAAAGCCATGACGAATTCATTGAGCTGCTTCCGGCGATTCCATCAAGCTGGAAATCAGGATATTACAAAGGACTGCGCGCGACGGGCGGCGCAACCATCGACTGCTATTGGACCGACGGCAAAGTCACGAAGGCAAAGATATACTCGAAATGCGGCGGGACGTATAAGTTGAAGAATCCGCGGACAGGCGAGGTGATGGTGCTGTCGCTGAAAGCCGGTGAAAGTAAAAAAATGAAATTTTGAAATAATTAAATTATAATCAATAAGATATGATGAAACAAAAATACTTGAATGTGAGAAAACTGTTTCTTGCCGCGGCAATGACCGCAGTGCTGTGTTCATGTTCAGACAAAATGACACAACAGGCAAATCTTGAAATCGTACCAAGACCGAACGACATTGAGATAATTCAACAAGGACAACCCAAATTCGGCAGTTTTGTGATTGACTCTAAGACTGTAATCGTTTCGGAAAATGATGAAAATCAATTCAATGCCGAGTATCTTCAATCGTATCTGAAGAATGCCATTGATGGAGATTTCCTTATCAAAGACAATGCAAGGAAAAACTGTATCAGTCTTGAAATCAATGATGAAATTGTTGATAACGAAGCATATATATTGATTGTTGACGGCAATGGCATAACGATTCAGGGAGGCGCCACGGCGGGAGTGTTTTACGGGGTGCAGACGCTCATTCAGATGCTTCCGGCGCAAGCATATAATAAAGGTAATGATGTCAGGGTTGCGGCATTGGAGGTGCCGGCTATGAGAATCAACGACGCCCCGCGTTTCCACTACCGCGGACTGCATTTCGATGTGTCGCGCACTTTCTTCGGCATGGAGTTCATGTATAAACTGCTTGACGCGATGTCGTATTACAAAATCAACAACTTACATTGGCATCTCGCTGACGACCAAGGGTGGCGTGTGGAGATAAAAGCCTATCCACGGCTCACGGAGCTCGGCGCATGGCGTGGCCCCGACGAGCTGTTAAAGCCGGCGTACGGCTCCGGTATGGAACGAAACGGCGGATTCTACACACAAGAGGAAATAAAAGCTGTCGTGAAATACGCAGCCGACCGCAACATCAACATTATTCCGGAGATTGATCTGCCAGGCCACAGCAAGGCCGTCGCTGTCACTTATCCGGAGATTTTGTGCGACATAAACACAAAACATTACAGCTGCCAGTGGGAGTCGAACAACGTGTGGTGCGTGGGCCGTGAGGAGAACTATGAGATGCTCGAAGACATCATCAAGGAGTTGGTAGAGCTGTTCCCGTCGAAGGTATTTCACATCGGCGGCGATGAGGTGAACATGGACTCGTGGAAGGATTGCCCGCGCTGCCAGGCTCTCATGAAAGAGAAGGGCATGACGCAAGTTATTGAGCTTCAGAACTATTTCGTTCGTCGTCTTGAGGCGATACTCGCGAAATACGGCAGGACGATGGCCGGCTGGGACGAGATAATCGACGGCGGCGAGCTGCTCCCGAACTCGGTGGTGTATGCGTGGGCGAGCCTCGAACGCGGGATGAGGTCGGTGAAAGAAGGTCACCCGACGGTGATGCTCATCGCCGAATACATGTACTTCGACATGAAACAGAGCGCGGACGAACGCGGACTCAAATGGGCGGGCATCACCCCGCTCGAGAAGACTTACAGTTTCGATCCTATCGGGACATTTGAGTTGAATGAAAATGAGGCGAAACTCATCCTCGGACCGCAGGGCGGCGCATGGGCTGAATGCTTCCAGGTGAAGGACTACGCTGAATATCAGGTGTTCCCGAAGCTGCTTGCACTCTCAGAAATAGGCTGGACAAACCGCGAACTGCGCTGCTGGGACAACTTCCGCAACCGACTGTTTGACGCGCAATACGACCGCATGTACGCGATGGACCTGAAATTCAGAATAGCACCGGCGGAAGTTAAATATGAGGCCGGACGACTCATTGCCGAGAAGGAAAATGAACTGCTCACGATACGTTACACCGACGACAAGACATCCCCAACAATGGAGTCACCTGTTTATAACGAGCCGATCGCGACGGAGACGCCCGAGAATTACCGCTTCGCCACGTTTTTCAACGCCCGATCGAGTATCGCACGGGGCGCACAGAACATCGAACTGCATCATTATCTGAAACCGGCGACGAAAGTCGAGTCGAACATACCGTTCATGGAAGACATCAACCGACTTGTCGATTACGACCTTGAGACCTACTGCTTCACAAACCGCGATGTGGTTGCAGGCGACTATGTTCAGTTTACATTCGACGAACCTGTTGATTGTCATTCGATTGGAATGTGCACGGGTTACTACACGCTTGCTGTCTATGGCATCCTCAACGGTTACATCGAATATTCTTACGATGGTGAGAATTATATCAAGGGCGAAAGGTTTGCATACGACATGTTCGACGGATACAGGGCATACTGCTATCCGGAAAAACCCGTCAAGGCAGTGCGTGTCGTGGCTGACGGCATCTGCGAACACGAGGTGACAGGCATCCAGGATCTGAGGATAGAGTGAGTTGCGGTGGCGTCCGGAACTCAGCGGAGCACGTCCCAGAAGCTCTCCGGCAGATAGATGTTCTCTGCTGCGACGGCGTCTTTGAACAGCGGTGCGATGTCGTCCGGCTCGAAGCCTGCTATGCCGCAGCCGATGGGAGTGACTAAAAATTTCATCTCCGGATGTTGTTTCGCGAACCCGATGAACTCATCGACGTAGGGCTTGATGGTCTCGACGCCGCCCTGCATAGTCGGGATGGCGTACGACTGCCCCTGTAAGCCGACACCGTTGCCCCAGACTGCCCCGAAGTTTTTGTATGCAACGTATGCCGCGCCGCCCGCGTGCATGCCCATTAGGTTGCTGCCGAAAACAAAGACCTCGCCCGGGCGCAATGATGAAATGTGGTCTGGTGTTGTTCTGTGTTGATTCTTTGGCATGATGCAAAATGATTTGAGTCGTTTTCTGAATGAGAATTCCGGCGCGGCGTCGTAAAACGCGACTGCTTCGTTGGATTCGTGAGACACTGCCGCGGCGTCATATTCCATGTCATACGTTCCTTGTGCGTAATTCTCTATTATATAAGGTGTTACAACCTCGTTCATCATCTTCTTGTAGCGTTGGTTGACGGCCGCCGGAGTGATTCCTAACTCTGCAGCAATCTCTTTCTGGCTGAAACCGGCATAAAAAATCATGCTACCAATCTCCTGCATCAGTCTGTTGTGTGTGTAATGCCGCGAGATGGCTTCGCAGACCTGCTGCATCATGTTGTCCTCCGGCTCGCCGGAACGTATGTATTCCAAAATGTCATCGGAAGCGGTGTCGGAAAGATTGGCGAACTCCTTGTTGTACGCCTTCAGCGCGTCAAGGACAACGAAATGGAAACCGTTGGTCATCCACGTCGAGAGCTTCACGTTCTTCGGACGGTCGAGCAACGGCTTGAAACCATGAGTCATCAAATGAATGTAATATTCGTGCGCCAACGAGTAGAAATCAAGGCCGGTCTTGTGTTCTAATTGATATTTGTGATTGAAAATATCGTAGGCTTTCCGACAGTATTTGTAAAAATACTCTTTCGTGTAATAATTGTCGTAACTCGCTAATTTGTTGACAATCAATTCATCTTCCATAATCAAAATATTTTTTTTAAAATTTTCGCAAAAATATTATTTTTTTTCAAAAACCGCTTAATTAATTTCAAAAAATATCTTCTAATGGTTCAAAGAGTATCAAACATATTGTTAAATTTTAAAAATTGTATTATGGAAAAAGAAATCAAAAACATGGGGAAAGACAATGTAAAGAAGGTGTTTAATCTTGTGATTGTTGACGAGTCGGGGTCGATGAGCATCATACAGCGTGAGGCGTTGGCGGGCATCAACGAGACGATAGAGACATGCCGTAAAATTCAGGAAGCTCATCAGGAGATGGAGCAGATGATCACGCTGATCACGTTCGACAGCGGGCATTTCAAAGTGCATTTTGATAATGCGAATGTAAATGAAATCAACAAACTGAAGCCGAGCGAATACCGCCCCGGCGGCGCGACTCCGCTTTACGATGCGATTGGAAAAGGTATTGCTATGCTTAACGCGCAGACCTCAGCTGACGACAACGTCCTTGTGACGATAATAACCGACGGCGAGGAGAACTGCAGCTCGGAATACAACCTCGGCATGGTGAAAAACCTCATCGAGAAACAGAAGAAACTCGGCTGGACGTTCACACTCATCGGCACCGACAACCTCGACGTTGAAGGCATGGCCGGCTCAATGGCGATTGACAACCATCTCGCTTTCGCCGAGAACGATGCGGAGACAAAGGCGATGTTCGCCCGCGAAAGAAGGTCGAGAGTGCGCTACAACGACTGTCTCGCGTATTGTAAGGCCATGCCATCAGGAAGCTATTTCGACGAGGATTAGTATCGTGTAAGTCAAAACGGGCATCACATCCTCTTTGGTGCGATGCCTTTTCTTTTTAAAGATGATTGTCATCCCATTGAAAATGTTTGTACTTTTGCGAAGCGTTAAATTATTATCTAAATATGTCAGAACAATTGATTATCCAAGGTGAAACCAAGCGCGAGCTGTATTCAAACCTGCTTCCGCAGATTAAGTCGTTGGTGGAAAACGAGCCGGATGCGATAGCGAACATGGCAAACATATCCGCTTGTCTGAAAGACACTTTTCATTTCTGGTGGGTCGGATTTTACAGAGTGGTCGGTGATGAACTCGTCCTCGGTCCGTTTCAGGGGCCAGTTGCCTGCACGAGGATTAAGAGGGGCAGGGGCGTGTGCGGCACAGCATGGAAGGAGAAGAAGACAGTCGTCGTGCCTGATGTCGATAAATTCCCGGGTCATATTGCTTGCAGCTCGCTGTCACGCTCTGAAATAGTTGTTCCGCTATTCAAAGGTGATGAAGTCGTTGCGGTTCTCGACATCGACAGCGAAAAGCTGAGCTGTTTCGACGAAGAGGATAAAGAGTGTCTTGAGGAAATTGTGAACGTGATTTAGTAAATAACGTGAGTTCGATGAAAACATAACATTGATTATAAACGATTTACTAAAAAGCAATTGACAAATGGATGACACTGGAATATCTGCGGACGAGACAGGAATGAAACCACAATTGTGTTCCGTACAATTGTTGTGATT
>JAZRYG010000021.1:0-27846 GCA_045600605.1 Bacteroidales bacterium | reverse complement strand
TACGAAACCAAAGAAAATGGCTATTTCATCAATATGAAAGTCAATTACTTCGACAAGAGAGGCAAGCCAATCAATATCTCGTCGATGGGCCAAGGCACTGACTTTGTGGCAGAAATGACGGTTGAAAATCCAAGTGAATATCAGGTTACTGAATTGGCTTTGTCATACTATCTCGCTTCGGGTTGGGAAATTGTCAACGACCGCTTGACAGGTGTTGACTCGTGCAACGAAGGTGCTAAACATATTGACCTTCGCGACGACCGCGCTTACTTCTACTTCGACCTCATGCCTAAGACGAAGAAGACCTTCACGTTGAAACTCAACCCCACCTACGAAGGCAACTACATGATTCCTGCCGTGCGTTGCGAAGACATGTATAACGCCGAAATCTATTATGTGGTACCGGCCCGCGGCTGCGTGGTGAAGTGATGCTGAAGCGACATAGGAAACTTGTTTGGGCGCTTGCCATCGTAGCCGTCCTTTTCGTTGCATTCCTCTGCATTCCGGTACCGCGTTTCGCGACGCCTTATTCCACCGTCTTGACAGCTCGCGATGACGAACTGCTCGGCGCAAAAATCGCTGACGATGGGCAGTGGCGTTTTCCTGCAACGGATTGCTATACAGATAAGTATGTCGCTTGTCTGTTGGAATACGAGGACCAGCAGTTTTTCCGTCATGGCGGATTCAACCCTGTTTCTTTTGTCGAAGCCTTTGTGCAAAACATAAAGGCAGGTGAGGTGGTGCGTGGCGGCAGCACGATTACGATGCAGGTGGTGCGCCTTTCGCGTGGCGACAAGCCACGTACCTATTGGGAAAAATTAGTCGAGGTGGTTTTGGCCATGCGCTTGGAGTTGCGCTATTCAAAGTGCGAAATCCTTAGTCTTTATGCGGCCAATGCGCCTTTCGGAGGCAATGTGGTGGGCATTGATGCGGCAGCGTGGCGCTATTTCCATACCACTCCCGACCGCCTTTCGTGGGGCGAAGCCGCGACCTTGGCCGTGCTGCCCAACTCACCTGCTTTGATACATCCGGGTCGCTCGCGTGATGTCTTGGAAAAGAAACGTAATGAACTGCTCAAACGGATGCCTAAATCAAAGGCGTTTTTGCCGCGAAGGATGAACCTACCACGTCTTTCTGTCGAGGATAGCGAGTTGGCGCAGATGGAAGACATACCGGCGAAGCCATTCAACATGCCGATGTTGGCCTACCATTATCTTTCTGATATAGAAAAGACCCACAAAGGCCAACATATCCATTCCGACATCGCTTTCGAGTTGCAATGCGAAGTGCTTGAAATTATGCGCCGCCATTACGAGTCGAATTCCTTGAACCAAATAGAAAACGCTGCGGTGTATGTGGTTGATTATCTTGACCAAAAGGTGGTGGCGTATGTGGGCAACAACATGAACGCCAACGATGCCGGCATGGTGGATATGGTGAAAGCGCAGCGTTCCACAGGTAGCATCCTGAAGCCTTTTCTCTTCGCTGCCATGCTCGACGATGGTTCGCTTTTGCCCGATATGGTGCTGCCCGATGTGCCGATGAGTCTCTCGGGTTTCACGCCGAAGAACTATTCGGGTGAATATTGGGGGGCTGTGACCGCCCGTGAGGCTTTGCAGAACTCCTTGAATGCGCCTTTTGTTCACTTGCTCCGCATTTACGGACAGCAGCGCTTCCATGCCTTGCTCAAGGATTTGCCGCTTTCGGGCATCGTGTTCGATGCGGAGCACTATGGCCTTTCGCTTATCGTGGGTGGGGGAGAGGCCTCGCTGTTCGACATCACTAATGCCTACGCACAGATGGGCCGCAAGTTGGCCAACGAAGTGAACGAGGAATTTTCGACCGAAGAGACTGTCGATTCGCCTTTTTCAGCTGAAGCCATTGCCGAGACTTTCGATGTGATGACGGGCTTGACACGTCCAGGCTCGCAAACGGGCTGGGGCGGTTTCGCCTCGTCGAAGCGGGTGGCTTGGAAGACGGGTACGAGTTTCGGTTTCCGCGATGCTTGGGCTGTGGGCCTCACCGACCGCTACGCCATTGGCGTTTGGGTGGGCAATTCCGATGGTGAAGGTCGTCCTGGACTGTCGGGCGTGGGTTCGGCTGCGCCCATCCTTTTCGATGTGGTGGGCAAGCTGAAAGGCAGCTACACCTATCCCGCGCACACGTCAAGTTGCGTTGAGGTGGAGGTGTGCGCCCAATCGGGTTATCCCAAGTCGGATTGCTGCCCCGAAACGAAATGGATGAAGGTACCCAACGTGGAAAATATGACGGGTGTCTGTCTTTATCACAAGAAAGTATTTTTGGATAGTACGCGCCAATTTCAGGTTAGCCCCGACTGCTATCCTGTTGACCAGAAATGTTACGAAGTGTTTTATGTGTTGCCGCCCGTGATGGAGTGGTTCTACAAGAAACATTCTTCCTTATATCATGCATTGCCAGCATTTTATCCAGGCTGTGGCGCATCGCATCCCGATGAGGTGATGGCCTTCGTTTATCCCAAGTCGGATGCCAATGTCACCATCCCGATAGGCATCAAAGGCGACCGCCAGCAGGTGATTTTCGAAATCGCGCACCGCAACCCGCATAAGACGATTTTTTGGTCGCTGAATGAGAAATTCATTGGCGAGACGCGCCTCAACCACCAAATGCCGATTGATGTCGAAAAAGGCACTTACGAACTCCGTTGCGTCGATGAAGACGGCGTGGAACTGTATCGTAGGCTTGTCGTGCGGTAAATTTTAGCAAATTCTTCTGCATTCTTCATTCCGCATTCCTAATTTTCCTACCTTTGCAGATTAATATTAAATCTCAAAGATATGACACTCGATAACGAAAAATTTGTTGGTGAAGGCCTGACTTACGATGACGTATTGCTCGTGCCTTCCTATAGTAATGTCCTTCCTCGTGAAACCAGTCTGAAAACCAAGTTCTCGCGCAACATCGACCTGAACATTCCTGTCGTTTCGGCAGGCATGGATACCGTGACCGAATCGCGCATGGCTATCGCCATCGCACAAGAAGGTGGCATCGGTGTTTTGCACAAGAACATGACCATTGGCAAGCAGGCCGCTGAAGTGCGCAAGGTGAAACGTGCCGAAAATGGCATGATCATCGACCCGATTACCATCCATCAGGATGCTACGGTGCGCGATGCCTTGGCTTTGATGAACGAATATCACGTTGGCGGTATTCCGGTGGTTGACAGCGATAATGTTTTGGTGGGTATCGTCACCAACCGCGACCTTCGTTTCGAGCGCGGCATGGAACGCCCCATCGTTGAGGTGATGACGTCGGAAAACCTCATCACTACCCGCGAGGTGTCGTTTGAGAAAGCTGCTGATATTCTGCAAGAACACAAAATAGAGAAGCTCCCAGTCGTGGATGAACAAAATCATCTCGTTGGCCTGATTACCTATAAAGATATAATTAAGGTGAAAGCTCGCCCCAATGCCTGCAAGGATGCTCACGGACGTCTGCGCGTGGCTGCTGCCGTCGGCATCGCTGCCAACACGCTGGAACGTGCTGCCGCTTTGGTTGACGCTGGCGTTGATGCCTTGGTAGTTGACACGGCTCACGGTCACTCGCAAGGCGTTATCGACATGGTGCGCAACCTGAAACAAAACTATCCTCAGATTGACATCGTAGCTGGTAACATCGCTACGGGCGAAGCTGCAAGAGCTTTGGCAGAGGCTGGTGCCGATGCCATCAAGGTGGGCATTGGACCTGGCTCCATCTGCACGACACGCGTGGTGGCTGGCATTGGTGTTCCACAACTCACGGCTGTCATGGAAGTCGCTAAGGCCTTGGAAGGCACGGGCATTCCGCTCATTGCTGATGGCGGTATCCGCTACACGGGCGACATCGTGAAGGCTTTGGCCGCTGGTGCATCGTCCATCATGGCAGGCTCGCTCTTCGCTGGTGTTGATGAATCGCCAGGAGATACCATCATTTTCGAAGGCCGTAAGTTCAAGACCTACAGAGGTATGGGTTCGCTCGAAGCTATGCAGTGTGGCTCGAAGGACCGTTATTTCCAAGACAATGTGGAAGATGCCAAGAAACTGGTTCCGGAAGGCATTGCAGGTCGTGTTCCTTACAAAGGCACGCTCTCCGAAGTGATCTATCAGATGGTCGGCGGCTTGCGCTCAGGCATGGGTTACACTGGTTCGCACACCATCGACGAACTGAAAAAGGCTAAATTCATCCGCATCACCAATTCGGGCATTCTGGAAAGCCATCCGCACGATGTCACCATCACACAAGAAGCCCCAAATTATAGCAAGAGAAGTTAATCATGAAGGCGTCAATTTCATTCCCTGAGTTGCAGGACATCATTGCAGAAAGTGCAAAACAAAATATCAATCTGGACTTTGTTGACGAC
The DNA here is from genome assembly GCA_045600605.1 of Bacteroidales bacterium. Taxonomy (GTDB): domain Bacteria; phylum Bacteroidota; class Bacteroidia; order Bacteroidales; family F082; genus Limimorpha. The sequence continues at coordinate 23,468 of JAZRYG010000021.1, read as the reverse complement.
AAGACCATTCATGTATCTACTTGTCTGTCACTCGGTTTCATCAAGAAAAATGTGGATGTCAACTTGCGCATCATTGACCTCACGGGTAGCGATTTGCTGGTGGGTTATAGCGGTGGCTTCGGCTTGGAATCGGTGGTCGGAATGGCCTTGAATCTCTTCAAGGACAAACTTCCGGCTGGCTTGATTGATAACCGTGGCAATGGTCAGCTGATGATTCATCTTGGCCAAATCGAGCAAGTGAAAGGCGTTTTCGACAAGATTGACGTGCGCGACATCAATGTGCTCACCGAAGGAGTTCAAGTGGAAGGCAGATTGAAATAAACGTTTGCATACTATTTTGTAGGTTTTTGCGTTATTTACCTTTGAAGCAATAAATTGAAATAATACTAAAATACTAAAATGAAGAAATTCAACTTTTTGAAAATGTTTGTCTTGGCAGCATTTGTGATGCCAACATTATGCCTTAGCGCACAGTCGAAACTCGATAAGAAGGTGCTGATGACGATTGGCGACCAGCCTGTCACAGTGAAAGAGTTCAACGATGTCTATACGAAAAACAACCTCAAGGGCGATGTGGTGGAAAAGAAAACCGTTGATGAATATCTCGACCTTTACGCCACTTTCCGCATGAAGGTGATGGAAGCCACTGAAATGAAGCTCGACACGAGTGCGAAGTTCCAAAAGGAGTTGGCAGGCTATCGCAAGCAGTTGGCTAAGCCTTTCCTCAGCAGCGACGACATCACTGACGAGTTGTTGCAAGAAGCCTACCAACGCAAGCTCAAGGATATCCGCGCTTCGCATATCCTCATCCGTTGCGACAAGCACGCCTTGCCATCCGACACCTTGAAGGCTTACAACAAGGCTATGGAAATCCGCAAGAAGGCTCTGAAGGGTGACGATTTCGGCGATTTGGCTGTCCGCTATTCGGAGGACCCATCAGCGAAGGACATGAAGGCTACCGAAACTACGCCTTTCCGTAAGGGCAATCGTGGTGACCTCGGCTATTTCAGCGTCTTCGACATGGTTTATCCTTTCGAAACGGGTGCCTACAACACCAAGGAAGGCGAAATCTCGATGCCTGTCCGCAGCGATTTCGGTTATCATATCATTAAGGTTGAAAGCGTTACCGATGCTATGGGCACCATTCAGGCGGCTCATATCTTCTTGCAACTGCCAGCCGATGCCTCTGCTGAGGATGAGGCCGCTATGAAAACCAAAGCCGACAATATCTATAAGGAACTTATGGACCAAGAAGGCAAGAACTGGAACGAGGCAGTCAGCAATTATACCGACGACCGCGGCACCGTTTCGCGTGGTGGCGCTTTGAGCAACTTCACCGTCAGCCGTATCGTTCCTGAGTTCATCGAAGTGTGCAAGTCGATTGAAATCAATGAAATAGCAAAGCCTGTGCGTACCAGCTATGGCTACCATATCATCAAATTGTTGGGCAAGTCGGGTGTCGGCTCTTTCGAGAAGGAAAGCAAAGGCCTGACCGAGCGTATCGAAAAGGATATGCGCTCCAAGAAGTCGGAAGAAGTGGTGCTTCGCCAAGTCAGAAAGGAATATAACTTTAAGGCTAACGACAAGAACATAGAAGCTTTCATGGCTACTGCCGATAGCTCGATTTTGAATGCTGCCTACGAACCTTCTTCAGAGGTGAAGATGGATGCTACGCTGTTCACCATCGATGGCAAGGCTACCAAAGTGAGCGAGTTGGTCGATTACATTAAGGAAAAGCAAATGCCACAAAAGTATGTGACGGCTCCGACTTACGCCTATCAGCTTTACGAAACCTTTGCCAACGAAAAGGTAATGACTTATGCCGATGAGCATCTCGAAGAAAAATATCCTGAGTTCAAGGCTTTGGTTCAGGAATACCGCGACGGTATCCTGCTGTTCGACCTCATGGACCTTGAAGTATGGAACAAGGCTGTTAAAGACACTACCGGACTGAAGGAATTCCACGAGCGCAATGCAGCCAAGTACATGTGGGAAGATCGTGTTTTTGCAACTTTAGTGACCGTGAATCGTGCTGAGGCATTGCCTAGCGTCATGGCTTTGATAGATGGCGGAACACCATTGGATAGCCTCAGATCGTTCATCACGAGAGATTCGATTCCTTACACTTTCGTGCGTAAAGGATATTTCCAAAAAGGTGACAACCAATTTGTTGACCAAACTGAATGGAAAGAAGGTGTCGTGAACCAAATTCATTCGACGGTTGACGAATCAACGGTGGTGGTCTGCATCCGCGAAGTGCGCAAACCAGAACAGAAGACCTTGCGTGAAGCCAAGGGCTTAGTCACTTCCGACTATCAAGTTGAGCTTGAAGACAAGTGGGTTAAGTCGTTGCGCGAGAAGTATCCTGTGAAGGTTGACGAAGCTGTCCTTAAAGAAGTCAGAAATCTCTATAAGTGAGAAAGATAGGTCTCGGAATCGGATTGGCGTGCTTGTTGTTGCTGCAAGGTTGCGATTTCTTTTCGAAAAAATCGAAGGAAATCATCGTGGCCGAATGCTATGGCAATTACCTTTACGAATCGGACCTGCGCATGGTGGCTCAAGGTGCTGACCCTTACGATAGCATCGCCCGTGTCAATGCCTACATCGATTCGTGGGTTCGCCAGCGCTTGCTGTTGCATCAGGCCGAAGCCAATTTGACTCCTGAGGAACTCGACTTCACCAAGCAGATTGAAGAATATCGCAACTCGTTGGTGGTGTATGCCTACGAAACGCAACTCATTGGACAGAAACTCGATACGGTGATTTCTGACGATGAAATCAATGCGTATTACGAACAAAACAAGGATAGTTTCGTGTTGCACAATACTTTGGTGAAAGTCGCATACGTCGTCTTTGATGAGGATTGCAAACAGACCAACGATTTTCGCAAACTGATGGCCGACCGCGACACGTTGATGCTCCAAAAACTTGATGCCTTGGCAACTGAATATGCTGTTTCGAGTTATTTGGATGTTGACCACTGGATGCGCCTTGACGAACTGACCAAAATCGTTCCCATCGAGATTTTCAATGTGGAAAGTTTCCTGAAAAAGAACAAGTTTGTCAGTTTCGATAAGGATGGCCTGACATATATGGCTCGTTTTGAGGACTTTCTGCTCGAAGAGAGTATTTCGCCCATCGAGATGGAACGCGATAACATCAAGGCTTTGATATTGATGCGCAGAAAAAAAGATTTGATTGACAGGATGCACGCCTCGCTTTATGAAGATGCCCAAAAGGAGCATGCCTTTGAAGTGTATGTAGGCGCGCCTGCCGCCAAAACAATTGATAGTATTTGACAAGAGATATGATAAAACGTAATTTGATATTTTTGGCATTGTCGCTCGTGGCAATTCCTTTGCTGGCTCAGAACAGAGAACCCCAAGTGGTTGACAAAGTAGTTGCCGTGGTGGGCAAAAACATTATCCTGCAATCGGACGTCGAAAACCAGTATATGCAGTATCGTCTTCAAGGCGGAGCACAAGGCTCGTCAAGAACTTTGCATTGTGAGATTCTCGAAGACTTGCTTTTCCAGAAACTCATGCTGAACCAAGCTGAGATGGATAGCGTCACGGTGAGCGACGACAATGTTGAGGCTGAAATGAACCGCCGTATCAATTATTTCATCACTCAGATGGGCTCGCAGGAAAAGTTGGAGGTGTATTTCAACCGTACTTTGCCCGAAATCAAGGACGAGTTGCGTCGTGCCGTGAAGGACCAAATGCTTGAGGAAGAGGTGAGAAGAGGCATCGAAGAAGGTGTTACGGTGACACCCAAGGAAGTCAGGAATTTCTTCAGGAACATGCCTGAAGATAGCATCCCGATGGTCAGCCCCGAATACGAAATCGTGCAAATCGTGAAGCGTCCGCCTGTCAGCGTTGACGAAAAGCTGCAAGTGAAAGATAGGCTTTATCAGATTCGTAAGAGCATTTTGGAAGGCACATCAAGTTTCTCGACCATGGCTGTGCTCTATTCCGAAGACCCAGGTTCGGCACGCAAAGGCGGCGAATTGGGCTTTGTGGGTAAAGGCGAGTTTGCTCCTGAATTCGAAGCCGTTGCTTTCAACTTGAAGGATGGCGAAATCTCTGATATCGTTGAAACGGAATTTGGTTTTCATATCATTCAACTTATTGAGCGTCAGAAAGACATGGTGAATTGCCGCCACATTCTGATGACGGCCAAAGTGCCTGTAGAAGCGCTTGAAAAAGCCCAAAACGAACTCGATTCGGTGGCCCAACTGATTCGTAGCGGCGAGATGACTTTCGAAGAGGCTTGCAAGCAATTCAGCGATGACGACACCAAGAATAACGGAGGCTACATCACCAATGCCGCAACGGGCGGTAATCGTATCAGTGTGAGAGACTTGCAGGAATTGGAGAACTATTATCCTGAATTCAAGAACCTTGCTTTCGTTATCAACAAGTTGGATGAAGGCGTGGTGAGCGACCCAATGCCGATGGTAACAAATGAAAATAAGGATGCTTTCCGTTTGGTGATGATCAAGAAAAAGGTGGAAGCCCATCGCGCCAATATCAACGACGATTACAACCTGATTCAAACTTGGGCTTTGGCCAACAAGAAACACGAAGCTATGGGCAAGTGGATAGGCGAGAAGGCTAGCAAGGCTTTCATCCGTATCGACCCTAACTTTGCCGATTGCGAGTTTAATTTTGAATGGAATATCAAGTAAAAATGTATAGTTCTGATATTGAAGGCGCTAAAGCCTTAGTTGAAAAATACGATGCGCTGCGTGCTGAAATCGGTAAAGTCATTGTTGGTCAGCACGACATCATTCATAATACTATTCTTTCTGTTTTCTGCCAGGGTCATGTGCTTTTGGTTGGCGTTCCTGGCTTGGCCAAGACCTTATTAGTCAATACAATCGGTCAGGCCTTGGGACTGAGCTTCAGCCGAATCCAGTTCACACCCGACCTGATGCCTTCCGACATTGTTGGCACGGAAATCCTTGATGAATCGCGTCAGTTCAAGTTCATCAAAGGCCCTGTTTTTGCCAATATCGTTTTGGCGGACGAAATCAACCGTACGCCACCTAAGACTCAGGCTGCTTTGCTTGAGGCCATGCAGGAAAAGTGCATCACGGTCTCGGGAAAGACTTACAGATTGCAGGAACCGTTTTTCGTTTTGGCTACCCAAAACCCGATAGAGCAGGAGGGAACCTACCCTTTGCCAGAAGCTCAATTGGACCGCTTCATGTTCAATTTGATGCTTGATTATCCGACATACGAAGAGGAAATCGACATTGTGAAGAACACCACGACCGCAAAGGATGTTAAGGTGAATGCAGTGCTTTCGCCTGAAGAAATCGTCTATTTCCAGCAGTTGGTGCGTCGCGTTCCGGTGCCTGACAATGTGTATGAATATGCAGTGAATCTGGTCGCCAAGACCCGTCCGGGAACGGAAAAAGCCCACGAATGGACCAACCGTTATCTGAGTTGGGGCGCAGGTCCGCGTGCCTCGCAATATCTGATTATCGGGGCCAAAGCCAATGCCTTGCTATCGGGCAAGTATTCACCCGACATCGAAGATGTGCAGCGCGTCGCCGTCCCGATTTTGCGGCACCGTATCATCCGGAACTATACCGCCGAAGCCGAAGGCGTGAGCATTGAGGCAATTGTGGAGAAGATGAAGTGAGTAAATTTATAGTTCACTGGTTTCAAATAGTTTTCAATGGCATCGATATTTGCGCTCCGGCATCAGCCATGACTCCGAGTAAACCTGTCAGCACTTTGTCGTTTTGGTCGAAAGTCACGGTGTAGGTGGTAAGATTCTGTGTTTTACCGTTACTGGTGCTAAGGTGTTGCATGTCGTAGTCGAATTTTGTTTGCATATTGACCAATGCGATGGCAGAAATACCTAATGCCGATTCTATTTTATCGGCAATGGCTTGTGTCATAGGCCTTTTCCCTTTGATAAGTTCGTTCAAATGAGAACGTTGCATTCCAATTTGCATCGCGAAATCCTTTTGGCTTATTCCGCGTTCTTCCAATTCATACATTAGGATTTTACCCGGGTGAGTGGCAGTCCAGATTGTCGTATTGTTATTTTCCTTTTCCATAGTGTGTGCTGTCTAATTCAATCAATGTAATAACCAAACCTTCTTCAGTTTCCTTAAACAATAATCTTTCAACCCGATTGTTGAAAACTCTAACAGAACTTAGGTCAATGTGTTTTAGTTTTTCATAGTGTAAGAAACTGAATTGGGCCAAGTCATTTGCTTTTTCCACAGAACACATAGTGTTGTAAATGTCAGCAAGTTTCTGCGTAAACTTTTTGTCTCGCGCAAATACCTTGTGTTTCCCACGATTTGTGCCTGTTTTTATCAGTTCTTCTAAATCGGATTCTTCGAAGAAAACTTTCATTTGTTTGAATTTGGCAGCAAAAATAGTAATAATTCCCAAATCTGGGAATTTTTTAAAGAAGATGTTGAAGAAATAATTTTGCCAGTATAAAATTTTCGATTTGTTTACAACAGATTACGGATTTTTCATTCAATTATTGGAAAAATGCCTATCTTTGCAGCATACAATAAATAATTAGAAAAGGACACAGAAAATAGACACATAACAAATAAACTGTAGCATTAGCTATTATTTCGCGTTCAGAAGAAAAAAGCCTAGGAAACTGTTTTCTTTAACGGATGGAAATAATGTTCACGGAAACCGACGAAGTTTCCTAATCATACAAGCGTAATGTTAATGCTCGCACCGATTAGGTGTGGGCTGACTTAGCTTGTATGATGGGTTTTTCCTAGGCTTCCCGTGAACGCGAATAAGGAGGCCTGCACCTTGTTTCCGTTAGTAAAGCGATTGGTAGTGATGCTGAAAACTATCAATCATGTTATTCAACTCCATAGAATTTGTAATATTTTTGCCGATAGTATTTTTGCTCTATTGGTTCGTTTTCAACCGGAACCTGAAGCTGCAGAACTTTTTCATTGTCGTTGTTTCATACATTTTTTACGGCTGGTGGGACTGGCGTTTCCTGTTTCTCATCGCCTTCACATCGTTTTGCAGTTGGGGAAGCGGTCTGCTGATTGAAAAGTACCGCGAAACGCCGAAAAAAGCGAAGACCATCAACGTCTTGAACATTGTCCTCAACCTGCTGATTTTAGGTGTTTTCAAGTATTACGACTTTTTTGTCACATCCTTTGCTAATCTCTTTCTTGACGGCAAGACCGACGGCTTGCTGCTGAAAATCATCCTGCCTGTCGGCATCAGTTTCTACACTTTCCAAGCCTTGAGCTACAGTATTGATGTCTATCGTGGCAAGCTGAAGGCAACGCATGATATTGTGCAGTTTTTCGCTTTTGTAAGTTTCTTTCCTCAATTGGTGGCCGGACCTATCGAGCGAGCCACAAACCTCTTGCCGCAATTTGAGAAACCGAGGAAATTTGATTATGATGAAGCAGTCGACGGCATGAGGCAAATCCTTTGGGGCTTGTTCAAGAAAGTTGTTGTGGCTGACAATTGCGCCGTTTATGTCGATCAGGTTTTCAGCACTTATCAAGACCAAACAGGCAGCACCTTGCTTTTGGCCGCCATCTTATTCACTTTCCAGATTTACGGCGATTTTTCTGGTTATTCCGACATCGCCATTGGAACGGCGAAACTGTTCGGCATCAGGCTGATGCGCAATTTCAATGTGCCGTATTTCAGTCGCGACATTGCCGAGTTCTGGCGCAGGTGGCACATTTCGCTCACGACTTGGTTCCGCGATTACGTCTATATTCCGTTGGGCGGCAGCCGTTGCTCCAAGGCCAAGGTGATTCGTAACACTTTTGTCATATTCCTGCTGAGCGGCTTCTGGCATGGCGCCAACTGGACTTTCATCGCATGGGGAGCCTATCATGCAATTCTATTCCTACCGCTCATCTTGCTTGGCAAGAACCGCAAGCACACAGACGTTGTGGCGGCAGGACGACTTCTGCCTACTTTGAAAGAAGCAGGACAGATGCTGCTGACGTTCTTTCTTGCCGTCATCGGCTGGATTATCTTCAGGGCAGAAAGCATCGGGCAGGCTTGGGAGTATGTTGGCTACATTTGTAACAGAAGTCTGTTTACTGAACCAAATACAGTTGGTATTTCAGCACTTTTGCTGAACATTATTATCCTAATAGTCATCGAATGGATTCAAAGAGAAAAGCAACATTCTTTAGACTTATCGCGCATTAAATCTCCAATCATTCGTTATGGAGTTTATTTTGCAACATTATTCTGGTTGTTTGCATTTGGAGGTAACACTGTCAATTTCATCTATTTCCAGTTTTAGATATGAAAAAGTTCATCAAGAAAACCATAATATTCGCTATCATATTACTCCTATTGTCTATAATTTTAGATGTGATGATCAGTTTTGGTTTAAGAAAGACAGATTGTTATAGGTTCGAAGTATTTAACCAAATAATGGAAGGCGATATGAATCATGAGGTGTTGATTATGGGAAATTCAAGAGGTTTTTCTCACTTCAACACAGCTATCATTGATTCTGTATGTAATACCGATTCTTATAGCATCGGACTTGGAGGTTATCCATTTAATGTTCAAATTGCAGAATATGAGTGCTATAAAAAGCATAATGTTTTGCCAAAAGTGATAATACAAGAAATGAGTTTCTCATCATTAGGATTCATGGAAGACATCCGCCATCAGCATGATTCACAGCGTTTTTTCCCTACTGTCTATGACAAAACGATGAGAAAGGAACTGAGGAAATTAGGCTATGGATTTTTGGAATTATATTGCCCCCTATACAGATACAATGGCTATCAAATGGTTATCAAAAACGGGTTACTGGAGTTTCTGCACCTAAAACATTTTGTCGACAGACCAACTTATAAAGGATTTAGTCCGGAAAAAGGACCATGGAATGGAGCAGAAGCAGCAAAAATAGAGACAATAAAAGGTGGTTTTGACGAGAGATCTGTCAAGTTATTTGAAGACTTTTTAGCAGATTGCAAACAAAACAATATATATGTATTGTTGGTGAACTCTCCTGTGTATGCTCCTACAACTGCTAAAGTGGAAAACATGGAAGAACTTAATTCTTATTTTTCTGAAACAGCAAGAAAATATGGTTTTACGTATCTTAACTACACGAAAGACTATGATTTGTGTAACGACACTTCTAATTTTTGTGTTTCAGTCCATCTTAACCCCAAAGGTACAGACAAGTTCACTATTGATTTTGCGAATAAATTGGATTCGCTTCAATTATTGAATTAGCCTTTTCACCCAAACAAGCACTCCATGTTCAGCTTGACGGGCACAGTCTCATGAATGCTGTCGGCAAAGTCGTATGCAGTAATCATGGCGGGGCAGATAGCAAAAACATTTTGAACAATCTGGTAATATAAGCAAACAGTATAATCTGGAATGAATTAGTCCTATCAATATATCTAAAAACAACAAGTCACTCCCCCACTTCGCAAAAAAAATTAAGGTCCAGCCAAAATGTTGGACATAAGAAAAAAAACTGTAATTTTGCAGCATTAATCCATTGTAAATTTAATTCACAACATGAAAATCACTCCCCAAAAAAAATTCGCATTACTGTTAGCGTTCACTTGTATGATTGTGCACGGATGCAAGAAAAACGAAATAGATAATCCTGTTGTACCGGAATATGGTTTCCCACAGGCCGAATACCACAAAGCAGGTTCGATACTGATGTACACGCCCGGTTTAGAACTGTTTGACGGCGTGATTCATCCAGCCGCCGGACTTTATGAGACATATTTCAATATTGATGAAGCAGCCGCCGAACACAGAAATTACATCTCAATGCTCGAAGCCGAAGGCTGTACTGTATATACGGTTGAAAACACGTTGTTGTCGATGCCTCATGACGAACTTGTCGCCCTCGCCGACGGATCACTCACATACGATGTCGCCGGCACCGGGATTTCACCAGAGGAAGCGGAAGCATACAGGCAGGAGGTGCTTGCCGCGATGAGCAACTCCGACCTGCTGCGCGTCATAATCAACAGGCCAACCGTAGTCCTCGAAGAATCGGGAATCAACACGGGATATACGGCGGAATATATACACAATCCGCTTATGAACATGTATTTCCTGAGAGACCAGAGCATAACAACTCCCAAAGGACACATAATGTGCCGCATGAACTCGGTTCAGAGATTCCCTGAAGTTGACATCATCGAAGCATGTTATGAACAGCTCGGCGAACCGGCGTTCTACCGTGTCAGCGGCGAGGAAAGCCATCTTGAAGGCGGCGACTACATTCCTTTCGGAACAATAAGCCTCATCGGACAGGGACTGAGAACCAATCAAAATGCCATCGACGAACTTCTTGAGCACGACTGCTTCGGACATGACACAGTGGTAGTGGTGCGCGAACGCTGGAAGGATCAATATCAGATGCACTTAGACACATATTTCAACGTCATCGACAAATACTTATGCACGATGTGCTTCAACCGCTACGATGCCACGGATATGAGCGACATCAATTACCTCACGATGGATATGTATGTACGTGGTGCCGGTCAGAAAGGGTATCACAAGGAACCGTTCTATTCAGGGATGGGATTCCGCGAGTTCCTTGAGTCAAGAGGCGTTGACATCATACGCATCAGCAAGGAGGACGCCGACCATTACGCCAACAACTTCCTCACGGTGGGAGCGCGTCACATAATGTCGGTGGCGGGGCAGAGCGAGGCTCTCAAGGCTGAATATTCCAAACACAACGTGCGCGTGGATTGGGTGCCGCTCGACAACCTCATCGGAGGGTACGGTGCCGCCCACTGCATGACACAGGTGATGAGCCGCGCCGACTGCGAATGATGGCACTTCACGTTGAAAAACGAACCATATCCCGACACTTATTCCACATTCCGGATAAGCACCACGTATGTCGCAGCATCAAAGACACGGTGAGACACATAAACATGAGTGGGATATTAAACCACCTTCCACTCTGTGATATTCTTCTTTTCAGATGAGAACACGACTCCGACCTTAAACAGCTTCCTCTTGTCGGCTGCGTATGGTTCGGCGTAGCCTTTGTCGTCAATCTGCTTGAGTGCCTCTTCCGCCGTCAACGTCAGGCTGTGCGAAAAGTTCTGAGGTGTTCTTTGCGTTGCAGCTGCCGCAGTAGAGGATATGTAATTGGTTGGCAAGGTTTTCGATGAGCACGTGTGCCTCATCGAAATCGAGGTTCATTTTCCAGTTTCCTGCGACTATTTGTTTCTTTTCGTGAAATTATTATTTAGTTTGATTCAAGATTTAATATCACATATTGGTGTCCAATAAATTTTTACAATTTTGTTTTTTATTTTTGGGATTTTTAAGATCTGCGCAATGGTTTAAGATTCCAAATCTTTCAATATGCTTTCGAGGGTGTTTTCAACGTCGGGCTTGACGAAAACATCATCAATGACATAATAGAGGGAGGCCAAGAAGATGTCGGAAATGATGCAGTAGCAGAAAATTGTCACTCCACGCACCGTTCCCCAATAGAAAGCGAGGCACACGCCTCCCAAAAGCACCAACCATAATGCGAAGAAAATGAAAAGTGCTTTTCTGCATTTTTTGTAAACTTTAAGTGTCTTGCGAATATATCTTATGTTGTCAGCCACATCAACCGGTTTGGAATTCATATTTCTACTTCTTATAAAAACGTAGATATTCAGAACTATAGCGCCAAGCAGCCACCCTGCGATCCATAAACCGAAGAAAACATACACAAAATAGGCCAAGACCACTCCAATCAAAATCCTGATGAGCAGTTTCCTTTGCATTCCCGATATGCTTTTCCTTGTGACATTGCTCAACATGGTATCGCTTACGATAGATTCTTTTTCAAGTTTTTCATTGAGCACCGACAACTGGGAGCGCATTTCTTCCAACTCATTGTTTTCCATAGCTTTAGTTTTCATTCGTTTGACATTTGCTTAAGTTGTTCCTTGATTCTGACTAATTTTACGGAGACGTTTTTTGTAGAGATGCCGATAATCTGGCCTATCTCCTCATAGTTCATGTTTTCGAGCCAGAGCAGCACTATGGCTTTGTCGATTGGTCCGAGTTTGTTGATGCGGCGATAGAGCATCTCCACCTGTCGGGTGTCGTCGTCGGTGTCGGTGAAGAGGTTGATGTCCATGGTGAGCGGCACAGTCGGCACACGACGTTTCTTTTTACGTTCAAACGTGAGGCAGGTGTTGAGGCTGACACGCCATATCCATGTCTTCACATCGCATCTGCCCTTGAAGCCATCGAAGCCGCGCCAAAGATTGACGAGCGTCTCTTGGAAAAGGTCGTTCACCTCGTCATGTTCCTTCGAGAAGAGGTAACACACGGTGAAGATGGCGTTTTTATTGGCCTTGACGATGCGGTTGAACTCTAATTCTTTCTCTGTCATTTTCAGAACCTTTTGCACATTAGACGCTTGAAAGGTTAAAAAACTACAAAATTATCTGATTTCTCATGATAATAGCACAGATATGTCAATTTGAATGGGAATATTTTGCTTTTCACAGGGTTGATTTTTTCGCAATTCAATTAAACCATGTTTTAATAGACAAAAAATTGTCATTTTGTTACAAGAATTTGAAAATTTTTGCGGGCAGCAATTATTTTATCCTCACCCTCGGGTCGAGCACACCATAGATGATGTCAACGGCGATGTTTATCACAATGAGCATCACACCTATTAATAATACCGCGCCCATGATGACGGGGAAGTCGAACTTATCGAGGGCGTCAACGATGACGACGCCGATGCCTTTCCAGTCGAAGACGTATTCCACGAAGACGGCGCCGGCGAGTAGCGACGCGAACCAGCCCGAGACGGCTGTCACAACCGGCGTCATCGCGTTCCTGAGTGCGTGAACGCCGATGACACGCCATCTCTTCAAGCCTTTGGCCTTTGCGGTGCGAATGTAATCCATCGACATCACATCGAGAAGCGTGGTGCGCGTCAGCTCCGTTATCACCGCGAGCGGGCGCAGGCCGAGCGTCAACGCCGGAAGTATCAGGTTCTTCAAGTCGAGATACGAGCCGTTGCCGTAATCATCGACAGAGAAAAGGCTGCCTGTCATCTCAAGCCCCGTCACGTCGTGAAGCACGAAGCCGAGAAGCCACGCGATGAGGATCGCGGCGAAAAACGAAGGCAGCGACATCCCTATCGTGGTGACAAACAACGTCAGCCTGTTCAGGAAATTCGAGTTCACGACGGCGGTGAGAACGCCAAGCAGGACCCCGATGATGAAGGCAAATGTTATCGAGACGAAAGCGAGAATCAAAGTGTTCGGGAACGCCTCCGAAAGTATCGTCCCGACAGGCCGCTTGCTTTGGTACGAATAACGCAGATACGGCGTTTTCAAAACAACGGCGGTCTCCCCTATCGTCATGATTTTCAAGCCCGTTGAGACAGCATTTTGATTTGAAACGAGCTGCGGCGAGTCTTCACCTTTAATCTTATAAAACGAGATGAAAGACAGGTCGTTGAGATAGTCGAGATACTGTTTCCCGATGCTTTGGTTCAGTCCGAGTTCCTCACGGATGGCCTGCACGTCTTTCTCGTCGGCGCGTTGCCCGAGCATCATGCGCACAGGGTCGCCGGGCACTATCGTGAACAGGAAAAACACCAGCGTCGCCACGCCCCAAAGGACGAGGATGCCGTATAGGAGTTTTCTGATGATGTACGCTGGCACTTTAGTTAAAAGTTAAAAGATAAAAGATAAAATATATAAAGTTCATTGTTTTTTAATGGGGAAATCGATTTTCGACCATTTGTTGACGATCAAGCCGTTATCGATTAACATCAGGCCGGGATTTGAGCGGACCATCGTTTTTAGTTCGAGCTCGTCGCCGTAATAGACATCGTAAAACATCTTGTATTCTTCATTGAGCTGTTCCATGTATTCGGGCAGCATCGCCGTCAGCCAGATGTAGTTTGCGCCTTCATTTTCAATGGCTTCAATCATTTTTCCGCAAAGGCTAAAATCTTCATCGGAAAACTCGTCGATGTACGGAGCCACGAAAACGTAGAGGTTTTCCGTTTCAAAAAGAATGTGGGTGAAGTCTTCGCCGTCGGCGTCGAGCATGGCGAAGCCGAGAGTCTGCGAGCCTCCGACCGTGCGCTGCGAGACGAACTCCCACTGACTCATCCACACGCTGTCGTTCCAAGGATAGTTCGGCGACTCAAACTCCTGTGTCTCAGCGGTTTCCTTATTTTGATACGTCACAAAAATCTTTCCGGCATCGTAGTTTTTCGGGGTCATGTCCTTTCCAACTTTCCAATCCATGAAGTCGATGACAGGGAGATGACGGATGTTATATATTTCAAAACCTGCAAATCCAGCCACGAAAACGACGGCGAAAATCCATTGTCCAGAATATGTAACGCGTTTGTTTACAAGAGATTTATTATTGAATATCAGCGGGATAGTGACGGAGTCAATCACCAAGTTCTTGAAGAACGTCTGCCAATTGCTCATCTTGATTGCAGTGCCGAAGCAGCCGCAGTCGGGGACGAGGTCGTACATCGCATCGAAGTATGTGGTTATCGTGAAGAAGAGCATGAGCAACGTCGCACCCAAAGTCGCCAAACGAGGTAACATATTGAGGAACAAGCATATACCTACTGCAAATTCCGCGAGAATCAAGGTGACGGCCAAGACAAGTGCGGCATCGTTCAGCCATTGCATCCCGTAGGCGGAGAGGTAGTCGAGGATTTTGTATTTCGTGCCAAGCGGGTCAACGCCTTTGGTGAAACTGCTGAAAATGAACAATGCGCCGACAAGCATACGGTTGATTGTCAGTCCCGCCTTGTTATATTTTGTACAGAAAACAACTGATAATGACAATGTTATCAATATCGCTGCGAGAAGCAATGCTGAAAATTCAGGTCGTAGGCCCACCCAAACGGCGCATCCCAACGCCATTGCGGTGATGCCGAACGACACCAACTTGTTTTTATGACTGAATTTCATCATCACTGCTGTTTGCTTTCGTTAATCTGAATCATGCAAAACACCGCGTAATTAATCATGTCGAAATAATTCGCGTCAAGGCCTTCGGAAATCAGAGTCTTTCCGTTATTATCTTCTATCTCTTTGACTCTCAATAGTTTCATCAAAATCAAGTCGGTCATCGAGCTGACTCTCATGCTGCGCCACGCCTCGTCGTAGTCATGGTTTTTCCTCGACATCAGGTCGAATGCGTCGTTAAGGACCTGTTTGTGGAGTTCAGACGCTTTTTCAGCCTCAAGGTCAGGTTGGTCAACGACTCCGAGTTGGAGCTGTATTATCGCCATCGCCGAATAGTTGATGATACCGATGAATTCCGGCTCCACGCCTTCGTTCACGAGATGTTCTTTCTTTCGTTGTATGCTTCTGATTCTGTTAGCCTTGATGAAAATTTGGTCGGTCAGCGACTCAGTGCGCATGATTCGCCATGCCGCGCCGTAGTCTTTCATTTTCTTATCAAAAATATCGCGGCACTGCGCAATAACCTGTTGATATTCTGCTGTTGTATCTTTTTTCATTATCGAAAAATTTTATATTTTTGCGTCATATTTTGAACTCGTAAAATTAGCAAATATTATGTTACGCATAAACTCAAGAGGACATTTTTTTTCTTTCGACCGTCCAGCCGTCATGGGCATCATGAATGTCACGCCCGATTCTTTCTTCGATGGCGGTAATTATCAAGGACTTAGCACCATTCTTGAGCATTGCGGCAAGATGGTCTCTGAAGGTGCCGATATCATCGACATCGGAGCATTTTCGACGAGGCCAAACTGCGTAATCATTTCCGAAAAGGAAGAAAGCGACAGAATAATCCCGGCCTTAAAAGCAATCAGGAAAGAGTTTCCAGACATATTGATTTCAATTGACACGTTTCGTCAAAGCATTGCATATCAATCAATTGAAGAAGGGGCCGACATCATCAACGACATTTCCGGCGGCACTTTCGACGATGAAATGCTTCCATATATCGGCGAAAATCACATACCTTATATATTAATGCACATCACAGGCAAGATGGAGACGATGCATCATGCAGACATCATTTCCGACAACGTCTGTGAAAAAGTCAGGCAATTCTTTGAGTGTCAATTAGATAAACTGCACAGTTTCGGCGAGCAGCAGGTCATTCTTGACCCCGGGATTGGTTTCAACAAGACCATTGAATGCAATTTTGATTTGCTCAAAGGCATTGATGACTACAGGGTCAACAATTTGCCCGTACTGATTGGCATCTCGCACAAATCACTGATTTACAAGACATTGAACATCAGTCCGGCGGAAGCGACAAACGGCACCACGGTATTGAACACCATCGCTTTGATGAAGGGAGCTGACATACTGAGGGTTCACGAGGTGAAAGAGGCCGTGGAAGCAAGAATTTTAGTTGAAAAGGCAAATATTTAAACTTTTTTACTACTTTTGTGAAAATTTTCTGACATGACCGAACTTTTGATAAACAGCTTCATACAGATTCGTTTTCTCGACGTTCTCGACATCTTTCTTGTCGGCCTGCTGCTGTATTTCCTTTACACATGGATGAAAGGCAGCGCAGCCATCAACATTTTCATCGCCATTGTTGCCATTATCATTGTAATGAAAGTCGTGACACTTCTGCACATGGAATTGTTACGTTCAATTCTTGGCGCATTCATTGATGTTGGTTTCATCGCATTGATTATCATATTCCAACCGGAAATCAGGAGGTTTCTCTTAAGCATCGGCACATCAAAGTTCGCCGTCGGTTTCCGGAAGTTTTTCTCACATTTCGGATTGAAATACAAGACCGATGATGAGACCAACCTCGACCCCATTTGCGAGTCATGCATCTCGATGGGAGAAGGCAAGGTCGGCGCACTGATTCTTTTGACGCAAGAGAATGACTTACAAGACATTATCGACACCGGAGTCAAGATAGACGCGATAATCAGCCGTCCGTTGATTGAGAACATCTTCTTCAAAAACAGCCCGTTGCACGACGGCGCGATGGTCATCTCAAACAACAAGATTGTGGCGGCGCGTTGCATCCTTCCCATCACTCAACAGACCAGACTGCCAGGCAGTTACGGCCTGCGTCACCGTGCCGGCATAGGAGTTTCAGAGATGCACGACTGCATCGTATTGGTCGTTTCCGAAGAGACCGGAAGCATCCGCATCGTCTTCGACGGCAAAGTCACCGATGTAAAGCCGTCTGAGATGAAGGCGAAAATAAAAGAAATAGAAAGCAAGAAACAGTTCTCAAACAAGAAATAACTTTACCTCAGCGGAATCAGCCTGTCGCTTTCCGTCTTGAAGAAGTAACGCTCGTACGGATCGTAACGGAAACGGTTCACCGTGTCAGCAGCTTTAGGAGCTAAATTCAAATCAATATAGTTATTCATCAGATAATCAAAGCAATAGCCCGCATATAGTTTCCCGAGCATGTTTGCAAAACGATAGAAACCATCCAAATCGATGCTGTCGGCGAAGATTCTGGCATAAAGCTTACCATTTGCGTCAACATCAAAATAACCATCGAAATCATTTGAATAGTTCTGCTCAACAAAGGCCGTCTCGGTTGTATAAGCGTCACCGAGGTTGAACCATGTGGCGACATTGACCACATCGACAGGGACGGTGGCATACACGACTTCATCGTAGAATCGTGTTGCAGCCCGCTGATAATCAACAAATTCCGTCACTTCAATTTTTGGAATGTCAATTATCCAGCGAGTAGTGTCAGCCGGCAGCGAGTCGGTGTTCCAATATTCGACATCGAGCCCGTATGCCCGCAGTTCCTTTCCCATCGAAAAATACAAAATATCAATGAATTTCGTGTCATCAATCTTGTTAATGACCTTAATCTGCTTTTCAAGATATGCAATCTTCTCATCATTTGAAAGAGTGTCCAACTCCGTTGGAATGGTGTCGTCTCTCAAATTATTCTTAATCAACATATTGGGAACAAAAAGCGCGACTTTTGCGCCTTGGCTTGCTTCGACAAAACGCTGCGCGAGTTTCTTTTCCTGCGAGCATGAGATGAGAAACAAAACCGCAATAGTTAGGATTATGGTTATCTTTTTCATATTCAGAATAATGTTAGCTGTCCGTCGGATGACTCAGGTTTTTGAACATCGGCAGAGGTTGTACTGTCCGCATTTTCAGATGTAACATCTTCATTCACAACAGGTTGCTCCTCGATATTTTCAGTTTCTTCAGGCTCCTCAGGTGTTTCAGGCTCCTCGATGACCGGCGGTTCAAACGGTTCAAGAAACTCGTAATAATTGACATCGTGCACCGAAAGACGCTTTCCCTTCGCCTTGTAGCTCTTCACGCCGATATATTCATCGACGTTAACCTCTTCATCATCAAAGTGTTTGCCACTGACTCCATCATTGAACTTAAGTAAAAGCCGCGGCAACTGATCCATGTTCATCGCGAGGAACTGCGCCTCTCCGCCTTCCCCGATGAATGATATGCGTTTGTTGAGAGGAGTTTCCGCATCGACGTTGAACCTCTTGATATACATCAACTTAGTTTCAGATTCGACGTATAAGACGGTGAAAATCGCATCGCCATCAAACTTGAAAATCATTGTCATGTCGTCATCGAAGTGCGTTGAAAGGTCGAAGTTGGTGAGTTTGAACTCGCCGTTTGAATGTATCTGCATGATTCTGTCGTCGCCGGAGAACAGTCCGAGCGAGACGCCACGGCCGTCGGCGTTCAAGCGTTTCACCGTGTCATCGTACCAGATCTCACGCGCCGACAATGTTGAGACGCCTTCCTCATGTTTGAAAATCCTGCTAACCGAGTGATTAGTAAGCTTATTGCCACGACTTCCGCGACCTTTTATGTCAAGTTCCGCAAAGTTATAGTCGAACGTGAGTTTCTTGAGTTTCGGCGACGGGCGCAGCATGACCTTCACCACTTCGGCCTCACCGTTCGGGTTCGCCGAGAAATAAACAATCTTTGAGCCGGCCTCGCCCATCGTCAAATCGTAAATCTTGTCGTGAGTGATGCCATCGACATAGAAACGCTTGACGTAATACGGATTTCCGGGCTTTCCGTTGCGATACGCGATATTGTATATGGTGCGTTTGTCATTTTTATGGAACACATTGACATACAATATCTTCTCCGGTCCGACAAACAGTTTTTGCTGTAATTTCACGACCGAGAACGTGCCGTTTTCGCGGAAGACGATGATGTCGTCAATATCGGAGCAGTCGCAGACGTAGCCGTAAGCGTCCTTGTTTTGCTCCTTCTTCAGGCCGATGCTGTTGCAGATGAAGCCTTCTTCTTTGTTGACATAAAGTTTCTCGTTGTTCGCGGCGACGGCCACGGCTGAGATGTTGTCAAAGTTACGGATTTCCGTCCTGCGTTCGCGGCCTTTGCCATATTTACGTTTCAGTTCTTCGTAGAAATGAATCGTATAATCAACAATATGGTCGAGGTCGTATATCACCTGCTCGATTTGTTTTTCGATGTCAAGCAATTGGTCTTCAGCCTTTTTGATGTCAAATTTTGAAATCTTACGGACAGGTTTCTCGCAGAGTTTCAGAACGTCTTCGCGCGTTATCTCGCGTTTCAATTTCGGGCGGTACGGGTCGAAGGCGTGTTCAATCGCGTCAATCTGCGCATCGTAGCTCGCCGCGTCTTTCTCAAGTATCTTGTATATTCTTTTTTCAAAGAAAATCTTCTCCAACGATATCCAATGCCATTGACTTTCAAGGTCATCGAGTGTATTTCTGAGTTCCCAACTCAGCAGGTCGAGGGTATGGTCGGTGTTATGTTTGAGAATCGCGGAAATCGTCGTGAAGACCGGCTTGTCGTTCTGTATCACGCAAGTGCAGAGGCTGCTTATCTTCACCTGGCATTTCGTGAAGGCGTAGAGTGCGTCGATGGTCTGGTCGGGCGAGACACCCGGCGCGAGATGGATGACGATTTCGGCGTTCTTTGAAGTATTGTCATCGACACGGCGGATTTTTATCTTGCCCTTCTCCCCCGCCTGCGTTATCGACTGTATGAGCGTCTCCGTCGTCGTCCCGTAAGGTATCTCTGTGATTACCAATGTCTTTTTATCGAGTTGCGATATTTTCGCCCGCACCTGTACGCGGCAGCCGCGCGCGCCGTCGTTGTAGCCGCGCACGTCAATAAGACCGCCTGTCTGGAAATCGGGATAAAGCTCGAAAGGCTCATCGCGGAGGTATGAGATAGACGCATCGATGAGTTCGTTGAAGTTATGAGGCAGTATCTCCGACTTCAGGCCGACCGCGATGCCCATTGTCCCTTGTGCGAGAAGCAGCGGGAACTTCACCGGAAGCGTCACAGGCTCTTTGTTTCTGCCGTCGTATGAAGAAGTCCAGTCGGTCGTTTTCGGATTGAAGACAACGTCGAGTGCGAACTTTGAGAGACGAGCCTCAATATAACGAGGGGCGGCGGCACCGTCGCCAGTGAGGATGTTCCCCCAGTTTCCTTGACAATCAATGAGTAAGTCTTTCTGCCCGAGCACCACGAGGGCGTCGCCGATGGAAGCGTCACCGTGCGGATGATATTTCATCGTGTTGCCCATGATATTCGCCACTTTGTTGTAACGACCGTCCTCCATCTCCTTCATTGAGTGTAAGATACGACGCTGAACCGGCTTCAGTCCGTCGTTGATTTCCGGCACCGCTCGGTCCAATATAACATACGATGAATAGTCGAGGAACCAGTTCTCAAACATCCCTTTCAGCGGAATGACACGGTAACCGTCACCCGACTGAACCAGCATTCCGGACTCCTCCTCCGCCGTCGGGTCAAAACCGTCCAGCACCTGCGTAACATTCTCTAAATCAGACTGTTCGACTTCTTCACCCAAATCAGCGTTTTCCTCTAACTCCTGATTGTCAATATTTTCGTCTTCAAAATCACTCATAAGTCTTTTCTAAATATCCGCCAAAATTACAAAAAAATCTCATTTCCAGAACCTCAAAATCAAAATTTCCGTCAACATTGCCAATAACGACAACAAGATGAACGACTTCCACAACATCGAGCGATGCAGCACTGCGCTCATCACATCGGCGGAATGCGTCTCGGACTTCAGAACCGCAACAACATTCAAACCTTTGTCTTTCAACATATTGTCAATCTCATCCTGACTTTTGAACTTCATCTTCGACTCAAGTCGGCTGTCGTTCCATGCTGATTTCCTGACGACATCGTTTCCGTTGCAAATATCATAGAAACCGGCATTTGAAATTTGGTCATACACTCTGACAACCGTGTGATTATCAAATATTTCCACCATTGGGATGACTTCAAATGCGCCATCAGTCTCCTTGATTCTCGCGCTGCCTTCATCAAAAGCCTTCAACGAATTGATTGTCAGTTCTTTATCTTCACCAATCGTATATGACAGCCTTTCCACGCCGCTGCCGAGCATCGCCATTTTCATCATTATCGGGACAAAAAGCGAGTTATCGGCAAAGTCAGTCCATTGATTATCAAGACGAACCGAGAAATAGAACACGTTGCCGTTTCCGACTTTTGACATTGTGAGGAAAGAATCGCCGTTCTGCAAGCCTATCAGCGTCAATGAGTTGTCCATTTTGTTTTTTTCTCTGGCATATTTGAAGACCTTTGGAAAATCGGCGTTGTCGGGAATCTTCACAAAGACATCATCGAAGAACGGATGTTGTTCGGCCAACAAGCTGACATTCAACGTGTCATCGTTGGTTGTTTCATTTTCGGAAGGGAACACGACAACAGAGCCGCCGTCGTTCGCGAACTCGAGCAGCGACTGCCACAAGGTCTCGTTCAGCGATGACTTATCATCAATGATAACCATCTGACAATCATCGAGATATTGTTGATCAATGCGGTTCGCCGCGATTGACTTGTATTCAAAGAGAGAGTCGTTTGAGAAAAGTGTCCGAGCCGCATTGCGATGCCTCTCAACGGTTGTACTTCCATTGTCTGTCAGTTCCACGACCTTTATCACAGGACGGACGTTCATGACGAAATTGTACGAATCGTCGAAAGTTATCGGGAAATCGTTGATTGCGACCTTGGCCATCTTCTGCCCCGCTTCATCAAGCACGAACTGCATCTTCGTCTCCGCCTTCCCGTTCGCGGGAATGTCAACGGTTATGAACGCAATTGCATGATTATCAATATCCAAGTTCACCGGAAAGCCTTTGATTTCCTTATCGCTTTCATTAACAATTTTAACGTTCACCTCATTTGTCAGACCTGTCTGCAAAATCGGCGACGAGAGCCACACAGTATCGACATAGACATTCTGCTGAAAGTCGGAAGTCAGCGGCATCGCAACGATTTGAACTGCCGAATCCGCAACAATTCCGTCAAGGTTCATCATGTTTTCTTGGAAGTCGGAAAGCAGGAACAACGACGCGGTTTTGAAGCTGTTACGTCGCATTATCATCTGAAGGTTTTCGTACAACGCGTTGAAAGCCAGCGGTCCGGCTTCGGTTTTCATGGCATCTATGCTCATCAGCATCTCATCGCGGTTCATCGGGTATTCGTTTTCGATTTCGCGGCTGTTGGTGAGAAGCACGAAACGCTGCGAGGGGCTGATGCCACCGACCAAAGCGCGGGCCGACGAGCGTGCGTCCTCCAACAGCGTGATTTCCGACGACTGACTTTGCATCGACATCGAGTTGTCGATATAAACCGCGACTAAATTTCCGGCATCGTCGGTCATCAGCCTTTGGTCGTTTTTATACGGATGAGCGAATGCAATCACCAATCCTGCAATGAATAACATCCTCATTATCATCACGATAATGTATTTCAGCTTTTTCGTCTTGGCATTCTCCTGCTCTATTGTCTTGAGTGTCGCGGTGTTGCTGAAGTACACTATTTTATGCCTTCTGAAATTGAAAAGGTGGACGACAATCGGTATCGCGAGTGCGAGGAGGCCGAAGAGCATATTTGGATAAAGGAACGACATTTTTGAAATTATTATGTTTTACAGACATTTATTTTCCGCACATACTCTCTCGTTATCAAATACATAACTTACAAATTATTTTTTTTTGCAAAAATAGTAATTTTACAAGCTACAAGTTAGATTTTTTACAACAAATTGTTACCAGCAATGAATCTTTGCATAAGAACGTTTGCAGTTGATATATCGTCACATCGCCGAGAGTCATAAGTATTTCTAAACCAACGATGCTAACGATATTCTCAACCTGGCTGTCACCGTTGTCGTGCAGATAAACGGCGTGGCGGCATTGTTGAACAAGTGGTACAACTGTACCAACTTTTTATAGGAAAAGTCTATTATTTTGCAGCAAATTTTATAGGAAAAGTCGATTTTGGGAGTGTGATTTGAAAAAAAGGCTTAATGGTCAAATTTGGTGATAAATCATCTAAGAAAAATCACTAATGGTCATTTTTGGTGATAAAACAAACCTCTAACACCTTGTAACGGTTGCCGTTACAAGGTGTTAGAGGTTTTCGCGAAGTATTC
>JAZRYG010000020.1:0-10800 GCA_045600605.1 Bacteroidales bacterium | reverse complement strand
CGTATCGAAAAATGTCTTATTTTTGCCGCCTCGATGAAGATAATGAAAATGACATACAGCAACAGAATGATGATGACGTGTAACAATGCAGTTCCGATGACGCATGAAAATGCGTCCATGAACTCACTCATTACCCCCCCGTTGCGCAAGTCGTTGAAAATCAATTAGTTAGCACAAATTTGTGGAAATATAGCAGCCGTCGGTCGATGACCGGTGGCTTTTCGTGTTTGTACGGGCACGGAGCGGAGATACCTCCATCCCACCATCATTACCATCGCACCGGCGGAGCCATCCGCCGATTACTTTATCATAGCACGGCCTGCCGTCCGGTGGGAGCGGCGGGCCCTTTTTTCGAGTTTTTAGTTTTTAGTTCCTAGTCTTTAGAGTGGAGCAAACTCAAAATACGGACAATCCAATGAATACATCAATAGAAAAAGAAATTACAAATCCTAAAAAAAAAGGAGGATCAATGAAAGGTAAAGTAAAAATTAAAACCAAGATGAAGGCAGCCAGGCGCGTCGCCGCGTGTGTGCTGCTGCTGGCGCTTCTGCTTCCGGGCGCGATTGCCCTGAGCCAGGACAACTTCTTCTACATCAATGAGTCGCCGCGCAGCGACGGCGGTGAAGCCGAATGGAGCGGCCTCGGCATGTCGGGCGACGGCACGGGCGCCAGTGGCACATGGGACGGCTTCGGCTTCGCGGGCGACGGCACCGGCATGGACGGCACGTGGAACATCTTCGACTTCGAGGGCGACGGCACTGAGACCGGCGCGACATGGACGGGCTTCGAGTACGGCGACCCGCTGCCGACAGGCGCTGGGCTGCTCGCGCTCACGGTGTCGGGGCTGTGCTACGCTGGGCTGAAACGCCGGAAAGATTCAAAGATTCAAAAATTCAAAAATTCAAAGATTAAGAAAGGTGAAAAGTAAAATTAAAGTGAAAACAAAATTAAAACAAAAATCAACTACAATGAAGAGGACATTATTAATGGTTATGGCTGTTGCGCTGCTGCTCACGCAGTGCAGGAAGCCGGCGGTTGAGCTTCCTACGGCGGGCCCCGCGAACGAGAACATGGTGAGCATGACTGTGACTGTGGGCCACGGCAGGACCTTAATCGGCGCCGACGGCGCGATAACATGGAGCGCGGGCGACAAGCTCTATGTCGGCGACGGCAGCAAGTACATCGGCTTCCTAACACTTGTAGGTGACGGCGGTGATGCCACGGGCACGTTCAGTGGCAGTGTGAGCACCACCACAAGCACCACCTTCGGATTCTACTACCTCGGCAGCGGTGATTACACATCGTCCCTGGAAAGTGATCCAACTAAAGTTGACATCTCGTTCGCCTCCCAGACGGGCGTTCTTGCCGACGCGAGCTCGTGCCACATCGGCTACGGCACGGCCTCGGGCAGGGTTGATGGCACGAGCGTTATTCTCGAAAGCACCGACCCTGTAACGATGAAGAGCAAGGTTGCGATAGCTTACTTCGATTTCAAGGAGAACGGCACAAGCGACTACCCAGGTGCCATCACGTTGAGCGGCGAGAACATCTGCAACGAGATGACTGTGAAGTTCAGCGGAGCTGAATCTGGCATGTTCACGGGCAAGACGGTTGGCAACATCAGCCTCGCAAGCACACCAAGCTCGAAGAAGTATGTGATGCTCGTCCCTACCGGCACCGGAGAGGAGACATTGGAGTTCGGCGGCGGTGCGGAAGGCAGCACGACGTTGTACAAGGGCATAGAGGCTAACAAGTTCTACTGCGTTGGCGCGGGTGAGCCGATAGCGGTGACGGTGAAGCCTGTTGAGTTCACGGTGAACAGAGACAACGACACCAAGGTTACGTTTGCTCCTGGCAACCTGTACTACGACGGCACCACGGATAACAAATGGAAGTTTGAGGCAAACCAGTATGACTTCCGCACGTACAAAGACAAAGGCTCATGCATCAACGGCACGTACAATTCGGACAGCGGCACTCCGGCTAACGACTGGGGTCTGTTCGGTTGGAGTGGCTCAAGCCAAACGCACTACGGCAAGATTACATCGGAAAACAACTCTGACTATTCAGGCACAACACTCAAAGACTGGGGTACTGCTCCAGGCCTTCCGTCGGCCGGTGAAGGCAGGACGTGGCGCACGCTCACCGATGACGAGTGGAAGAACCTGTTAGGCATAAATGGCGCGGAATCGCCTCGTGACAATGCCGCGAGCCTCCGTGCATGGGTCACGCTAAAAATAACAGAAACAGTAAGTGTACCTGGTTTGGTGATTCTCCCTGACGGCTCGACTGTCGCCGCGAGCACTGTAACTACCACGGCCTTGGTTGCGTCCTCTGGCGCTGTCTTCCTCCCCGCCGCGGGCTACCGCGACGGTACGGTCGTGCGCGGTGCCGGCTCGGACGGATTCTACTGGTCGGGTACTCCCCGCGAGGACAACGAGGGCAGCGCGTACAGCATGAACTTCTTTCCGAGCGGCGCGCACGTGAACTACGACGATCGGCGCTACGGCTCCTCGGTTCGCCTCGTCCGGTAGTTCTTGCAGGAGTTCCCTTTTTCCAACGGGAGAGGACAAAAAGTACAGTAAAAAGGGTACGGTGTGAAAACCGTTGGGCGCCGGCGCTCGCCCCACAAGGGCGAGCTACCGAGCCGACGTCCTGAGGTTTTCACGGGCCGCCCACGAGCGTCAGCATCAAGACCGCCGTAAGGCGGTTTTTTTAGGGAGACCAATAACAACAATAAGGCAAAACAAAACAAGCAAAATAACAACAAGACAAAATATCCAAGACATGGCACAGTTGAGCAACATACTTGCGCTCGAGAAGGAGCGCGACACCATAGTCCGGTGCCGCCAGATACACCTTCACCTCGAAGGCACATTTTACCACCTGTACGAATGGAGTGCGTGGCTGTTCACACGTTACGTGCTGGCGTACCCCATCGAGCAGAAGTCGCCCATGGAGACGATGGCGTTCATGATGGAGCTGAAGTCGCGGATAGCTAAGATAATATGAGAGACTGAAGGATAAAGAAGGGAAAATCCACAGGCAGCGGGCCCGCCGCACAAACGGCGGGACAATACAGACATGGCGGTCGGCTCATATACACAAAGGCTCCTTCTGCCACACAAGAAACGCGCTGCTGAAGCACCTCTGGCGCTGTCTTCCTCCCTGCCGCCGGCAACCGCAACGGTACGGACGTGAACAATGTCGGCTCGAACGGCAACTACTGGTCGAGTACTCCCAATGGGTCGAACAACGCGTACAACATGAACTTCAATTCGGGCAATGTGAACACGAACAACAACAATCGGAACAACGGTAACTCGGTTCGCCTCGTCCGGTAGTCCTCGCAGCATTCTCTCTTCTTTTTCCTTTTTTTTAACCTCATTTCGTCAATTAAATAACCATCCAAACATTTTACAACCAGATGCCATACACACTCACGAGGGAGCAGCTTTTGGAAGACCTCCATGTGGCATACATCGATGCGCGCCGCCACAAGCGCAGCAAGCCTTACCAGCAGCGTTTCGAAGCCCACGCGGAGAGCAACCTCGAAGCCCTTTGCGACGAGCTTTTCAATCGGACCTACAAGCCGCGCCCGTCGTCGTGCTTCATCATCACCGACCCGAAACGCCGTGAGGTGTTCGCCGCCGAGTTCCGCGACAGGATTGTCCACCATCTGTATTACAACTACACGCACGAGCTTTTCGAACGTACGTTCATCCACGACACATACAGCTGCATCAAGGGCCGCGGCACGCACTTCGGAATATCGAGGCTCGAACGGCACATCCGGCAGGAGAGCCGCAACTACACGGTGCCTTGCTACATCATGAAGATGGACATCCGCGGCTACTTCATGCACATCGACAGGGCAAGGCTTCTCAACATCTGCCTGCGCACGCTCCGCCGCCGTCTGATGCTCGCGGTGCCGGCGTTCGCCATGTACGGCGTGTTCGATATGGAGTACAGGAGGTTTTTTAGTTTTTAGTTTTTAGTTTTTAGTTTGGAGAGTTGAGAGTTGAGAGTGGAAAGTTGTAAAGTTTTTGGAAACAATTACTTTCCCTTTTCGCTAATTGTGCCATTATGAGGTTGCTCGACTTCGCTTCGCTCCGCTCGCAAGGACGGCGGCGTTTGGGGAGGAAAACTGGTTTGGATGTGTTGCGGCTTCGCCGCAACACATCCAAACCTAATTATTTTATAAAACGGCTACGTCCTTGCGAGCGACCGCAGGGAGTCGAGCAATCTCGTGGTGTTACGATGAGCTTAAAATCATTTTCCCTGTCCTGTCTTCCTCGCCCCACACTGCGCTGCGCTTCGTATGGGATTAATAGAGTAGTGTGCCTCCGGCACACGGAGGGCAACAAGGTGGTTCAAAATTTATACATCTTTATGCGCTGCATGGACGTTTCCTGTGAAAAACAATGAAAAATTTACTATTTTTGCAGCCTGTTTCAAAAGAATATTCAAATGAGAAAAATTTTGCTTACGACTGCTCTGACATTGGTCTGCTTCGCGGCTATGTCACAGAGAATGAATTACATCGAAGTCAGAAATCTGCCCGACGGACGTTATTCTGACGAGTCGTCTGGTGTGAAAATCACCGGACGGGTGCTCGACGGAATGAAGACCGGCACGTGGGTCGAATGCCATTCCAACACCGAATTGCCGCATTTCATCGCTAACTTCGTCAATGACAAACTTGATGGCGTCTATCTCGAAATCGACAAGCAAGGCGCTCTTCTGAGCCAGATGGAATACAAGGACGGCAAGCTCGACGGCACTTCGCTGAAGTGGGCGAAGGGTGGCCGCCTCGATGAGATGGTGAGCTATAAAGACGGAGTGAAGGACGGGCCGGTGAAACTCTGCTACGACAGAGGCACCGTCAAGGAAGAGTCGAATTACAAAAACGGACAGCGCGACGGCGTGACCGTGTGGTATGCCTACAAAGAGAAAGAACAAGGCCATAAGATGGCACTCTATACCTATAAGGACGGCGCTTTCGACGGGGTGCAGGAAACGTATTACGAGAACGGCACCGTCAAGACAAGCAAGATGTTCAAGGACAATGTGCAGGACGGACCCGCCGCAGAGTATTATGAAGACGGCAGCATAAAATGGGAGGCCGCGTATAAAAACGGCGAGGTCTCGGGCAAAGTGAAAGAATACGCCAAAGGCAAGAAGATGCCGAAATGACGATGCCTTGTCCCTTCCGCGAAAATTGAAATAACACAGTGTCATGTCAGATAACAATACAAAA
Source organism: Bacteroidales bacterium (assembly GCA_045600605.1). Lineage (GTDB taxonomy): Bacteria > Bacteroidota > Bacteroidia > Bacteroidales > F082 > Limimorpha. Next base: position 5,540 of record JAZRYG010000020.1, on the reverse strand, counting down.
ACCAACAACTCGGGTAAGGTCATCAAGATAGCCATTGCGGTGGCCTTGCTGCTTTTCTTCTGGATTGTCCCGTCGAGCGTGTACGGGCTTCCGGATATCTCTATCGTCGAACAGCGTGTCGTCGCCGTGTTCGCCTTCGCCTTCGCGATGTGGGTGACGGAAGCCATCCCGTCGTGGACTACGTCGGTGCTCATCGTCGTCATCCTGCTTCTCACCTGTTCGACAGGCGCCATAGCCTTTCTTAAAGAAGGCGACGGCGTGCGTGAGGTGGGCGACCTCATCGCGTACCAGCACCTCATGGAAGACTTCTCCGACCGAACCATCATGCTGTTCCTCGGCGGCTTCGTCATCGCTGCCATCGCCTCGAAGATGGGCGTCGATGCACGTCTCGCCAAGGGACTGCTGAAGCTCTTCGGCCACCGTTCGGAGTTCGTGCTTCTCGGTTTCCTCCTGGTCACAGGCCTGTTCTCGATGTTCATCAGCAACACCGCGACGGCGGCCATGATGCTCACATTCATGGCACCGGTGCTCCGCCAGATGCCCGTTGACGGCAAAGGCAAGATCGCACTCGCCATGGCAATACCTATCGGCGCCAACATCGGCGGCCTCGCGACACCCATCGGCACGCCGCCAAACGCCATCGCATTAGGATTCCTCAACGACCCGAACGGCCTCAACATGAACATACATTTCCAGGACTGGTTCTTAGTGATGCTGCCTTACACCATCGTGATGCTGCTCATCGCATGGGGACTGCTCCTGCTTTTCTTCCCGTTCAAAAAGAAAAGCATCGAATTACATATCGAAAGCGAGACGAAGAAAGGCTGGAAACTCACCGTGACATACATCACTATCGCCCTTACGATCCTCCTTTGGATGCTCGACAAGGTGACAGGCCTCAACTCGTATGTCGTGGCGATGATACCGATAGCGGTGTTCTGCGTGACGGGCATCTTCACCAAAGACGACCTCAAGGACATCAACTGGAGCGTGCTGTGGCTCGTCGCCGGCGGCTTCGCACTCGGCACCGCCTTGTTTGAGACAGGCCTCGCGCAAGACCTCGTCGATGCACTCCCGTTCAACACGATGTCGCCAATAGTCATCATCATCGGCGCATCTCTCATCTGCTGGATCATCTCCAACATCATCTCGCACACGGCGGCGGCGAACCTGCTTCTCCCTGTCATGGTGACAATGGCGACGGGCATGGGTCACAGCCTCGACGGCATGGGAGGCCCTGGCACGCTGATACTCAGCGTCACACTCGCGTCTTCGTTGGGAATGTCGCTCCCGATCTCCACACCGCCTAACGCCATCGCGTTCAGCACCGGAATGATCAAGGTCAGAGACATGGAGAAAGTCGGCGTCATCATCGGCGTCCTCGGTCTTGTGCTCGCAATCGGAATGCTCGTCATCGTCGGCAAAGCCGGCTATTGGGCATAGTTCATTAATATAAAATTCAAGAAAAATGGGAAACTGTAAAGGTCTTTCGTCAATCACGAAAAAACTAATAATGGCGATCACCGGCGGCTGCTTGGTGTTCTTCCTGCTGTTCCACGGCTCGATGAACGTCGTGTCAATCGTCTCTGAGAGCGGCTACAACTGGATATGCGAGTTCCTCGGCGCCAACTGGTACGCCGTCGTCGGCACCATCGGCCTCGCCGCCATGGTCGCGATTCATTTCATCTACGCATTCATACTTTCTTTACAGAATTACAGGGCACGCGGCAACCAACGCTACGCCGTGACTGAGAGACAGGATGGCGTGTCGTGGGCGTCGAAGAACATGCTCGTCATCGGCATCATCGTCATCCTCGGCCTCGGCCTTCATCTCTATGACTTCTGGGCGAAGATGCAACTCGCTGAACTTCAGGGCGTCGCGCCGTCCGACGGACTGTCGCCTGTCGATGGAGTGGGGCGAATAAAAATGGTGTTCGGCAACACATATTTCAGCATAATGTACCTCTTGTGGCTCGCTTTCCTGTGGTTCCATCTCTCGCACGGCATCGCCTCGGTGATGCAGTCGATAGGGTGGAGCAACCACGTCTGGAAACGCCGCATCGAATGGCTCGGCAGGTTCTTCGCCATCGTCATCGTGGCCATGTTCGCAAGTGTGGTACTCTATTATTGGTTGATTTTTCCAAATTTAAATGTTTAAAATTATGGAATTAAATTCAAGGATACCAGAAGGTCCATTGACTGAAAAATGGACAAGCTATAAGGCAAACCAGAAATTGGTGAATCCGGCCAACAAACGCAAGCTCGACATCATCGTCATCGGGACGGGCTTGGCTGGTGCTTCGGCTGCGGCCTCGTTCGGCGAGATGGGTTTCAACGTGAAGGTGTTCTGCATACAAGACAGCCCGCGCCGCGCCCACAGCATCGCCGCGCAGGGTGGCATCAACGCCGCGAAGAACTACCCCAACGACGGCGACAGCGTCTGGCGACTGTTTCACGACACCGTCAAAGGCGGCGACTACCGCGCACGCGAAGCCAACGTCTATCGTCTCGCCGAAGTCAGCAATAACATCATCGACCAGTGTGTGGCGCAGGGCGTCCCGTTCGCACGCGAATACAGCGGTCTCTTGGCCAACCGTTCTTTCGGCGGAGCGCAGGTGTCGCGCACTTTCTATGCCAAGGGCCAGACGGGACAGCAGCTCCTCCTCGGCGCATACGGCGCGATGAGCAAGGAGATTGAGAGAGGCACGGTGAAGATGTACGCACGCCGCGAGATGCTCGATGTCGTCATCGTTGACGGCCGCGCACGTGGCGTCATAGTGCGCAACCTCGTCACCGGCGAGCTGGAGCGTCATGCGGCACACGCCGTCGTCATCGCCTCGGGCGGCTACGGACGCGTGTTCTTCCTCTCCACAAACGCGATGTCGTCGAACGGCTCGGCGGCATGGCACGCATACAAGAGAGGTGCGATGATGGCGAACCCGTGCTTCACGCAGATACACCCGACATGCATCCCCGTCCACGGCGACTATCAGTCGAAGCTCACGCTGATGAGCGAGTCGCTGCGCAACGACGGACGTATCTGGGTGCCGAAAGACGAGAAAAAAGCGGCCCTTCTCCGTGAAGGCAAGATAAAAGCAACAGACATTCCTGAAGAGGAGCGTGACTATTACCTCGAACGTCGTTATCCGGCGTTCGGCAACCTCGTGCCGCGTGACGTCGCCTCACGCGCCGGCAAGGAACGCTGCGACGCGGGCTACGGCGTGAACAACACCGGCCGCGCCGTCTATTTAGACTTCAATGAAGCTATACAACGTCTCGGCAGGAAAGCCGTCGAAGAGAAATACGGCAACCTCTTCGAGATGTACGAACGCATCGTCGATGAGAACCCTTACGTCACCCCGATGATGATTTATCCGGCGGTGCATTACACTATGGGTGGCCTTTGGGTTGACTACGAATTGCAGACCACCGTCAAGGGACTGTTCGCCGCCGGTGAAGCCAACTTCTCCGACCACGGCGCAAACCGCCTCGGCGCCTCAGCGTTGATGCAGGGACTGTCGGACGGATATTTCGTCCTGCCTTACACCATGCAGAACTACCTCGCCGACCAGATTGGCGTGCCGCGTTTCTCTACCGACCTGCCTGAGTTCGAGCAGGCCGAGAAGGAGGTGCGCGAACGTATCGAGAAGATTCTCAACGTGAACGGCAACGAGACCGTCGATTCAATCCACAAACGTCTCGGCCATATCATGTGGGAATACGTCGGGATGTCGAGGACGAAGGAAGGTCTTGAGAAAGCCATCGAGGAGATAAAGAAACTCCGCGCCGAGTTCTGGCGAAACGTGAAGGTTCCGCGTCGGGAGGGCATGAACAATGAACTCGAGAAGGCGCTCCGTGTCGCCGACTTCCTCGAGATGGGCGAGCTGATGGCACGCGACGCCTTGATGCGCAACGAGTCGTGCGGCGGTCACTTCCGCGCCGAATACCAGACACCCGACGGCGAGGCCATGCGCGACGACGCCAACTACAGCTTCGTGGCGGCCTACGAGTTCAAGGGCGTTGACAACGAACCGGCTCTTCATAAAGAAGAACTTAAGTTTGAAAATGTGGAAGTTAAACAAAGAAATTATAAGTAGAAAGTTATAAAGTAGAAAGTTATAAAGTACCTGGCCACATGAAGGTTGATAGATTTGAGGATTTGGCTGTCTGGCAGAAATCTGTTGATTTTGCCACATTGATTTATAAACTTTTTGGTGATACAAAAGATTTTGGATTCAAAAATCAGATTGAAAGAGCTGTAATATCTATTTCAAATAATATAGCTGAAGGATTTGAAAGAAAAACAAATAATGAATTTAAAATGTTTTTGTTTATTTCCAAGGGATCATGTGGAGAAGTCAGATCAATGTTATATGTGGCAAAAAGATTGGAAATGATAAATGATGAACAATTTAAGGATTCAGTATCAAAATCATTAGAAATCTCTAGAATGTTATCAGGACTGATAAAAAGTTTATAAAGTAGAAAGTAGAAAGTAGAAAGTACCTGACCGACTTTTAAACTTTATGAACTTTACAAACTTTTAACTTTATGAACTTTATACTAAAACTTTGGAGACAGAAAGATAATAAGTCGAAAGGCAGATTTGTTGAATATCATCTCGATAACGTACCGAAGGAGGCGTCGTTCCTCGAGATGCTCGACATCCTCAACGAGCAGCTCGTGATGAAAGGCGAGGACCCCGTGACATTCGACCACGACTGCCGCGAGGGCATCTGCGGCGCCTGCGGTCTGTATATCAACGGACATCCGCACGGGAAGTTCAAGAACACCACGACGTGTCAGCTGCACATGCGCAAGTTCGCCGACGGCGCGACGATCACCGTTGAGCCGTGGCGCTCGGCGGCGTTCCCCGTCATCAAGGACCTGATGGTTGACCGCTCGTCGTTGGACAAACTCATTCAGGCGGGCGGCTACGTCTCAGTGCGCACCGGCGGCGTGCCCGACGCCAACGCTATACCTGTGAACAAACACTGCGCCGACCTCGCGATGGATGCGGCGGCATGCATCGGATGCGGAGCGTGCGTGGCGACATGCAAGAACGGCAGCGCGATGCTCTTCGTCTCTGCGAAAGTGTCGCAATTAGCGCTGTTGCCTCAGGGACAGGTCGAGGCACGCGACAGGGTGCAGAAGATGGTCGCACGCATGGACGAACTCGGATTCGGCAACTGCTCCAACACCTTCGCGTGCGAGGCGGAATGCCCTAAAGGCATCTCCGTCACCAACATCGCGAGGATGAACAGACAGTTCCTTACGGCGAAGATAGCGGAACCGCTGAAGAATTGTTAAACGTTTAAAAGAGTTAGGTTAGGAGAATCGTAGAGACGCGGCATGCCGCGTCTTTTTTTTATAAAAAATTTTTTCAACTTTTTTCTCGCCGTATCGAAAAATGTCTTATTTTTGCCGCCTCGATGAAGATAATGAAAATGACATACAGCAACAGAATGATGATGACGTGTAACAATGCAGTTCCGATGACGCATGAAAATGCGTCCATGAACTCACTCATTACCCCCCCG
>JAZRYG010000019.1:0-74507 GCA_045600605.1 Bacteroidales bacterium | reverse complement strand
AAGCAGGTCGTCAAGCTGTTTGTTCAGGAATATCCGGTGAAGCCAGTGTCGGCGCGAGGCCGCTATTATCGCCGTCAAGCCAACAGCAACCACTTGATGACGGCCGTTGAGATTGCGGATTTGAGTTTGCAGACGAGAAATGTTTCATGGGATGCCTATCCGTATGTCGGTGCGGTTTGGAACGATTTAGATGAAGGAAAAATCAGGACATTTATCGGCAAGGCAAATGCTTCGGGACGTTTTTTACTTCCGATCCATCCTAAGGACGCTTTGGAAAAACTTGACATGTTCCGTGATGACGTGCCGACAAATGCGGCCATGTTGCTATTTGCAAAGAGAGACTTACATTACAATGTGCATATCGGCAGGTTCAAGTCACCGACTTTGATTATTGCCGACAAGATGATAAGCGGGACCTTGTTTGAGGTAGTGGAGGAGTCTATGAGGACTATTGTAAGCCATCTGAAATTCGCTTTTGATATTCGTGTTGTTGGAACAAATACGCAGCGCATCGAAATACCTGAATATCCGCTGGAAGCTATCAGGGAACTGCTCCTGAACTGCATCGTGCATCGCGATTACCAAAGTCCTACGGATGTCCAGATAAAGATTTTCGACAACAGCATTGTCTTCTTCAATCCGAGCGGACTTTACGGCAACATTACAGAAGAAGATCTGAAGACGGATTCGTATAAGGCAAGCACACGGAACAGGCAGGTTGCGGAAGCATTTTATTTGACAAAGGACATCGAGAAATATGGTAGTGGCTTTGTGCGTATTCGTGGGCTGGTTGCCGGTTATCCTACCATGCAGTTCTTTTACCATAATGAAAACTATGGTTTTTCGGCTGGGTTTTCGTACGAAGTGCAAAAGAAAGCTGATTCCTTGTTGGAAGAAACAGGTCAAGAAACTGTGAAGAAAAACCCTACAGAAAACCCTACAGAAAACCCTACAGAAAACCCTACAGAAAACCTATCCGATTTGGAAAAGAAAATCATTTTTGTATTGCGAGATAATCCGGCATATACTCAGAAGCAAATAGCTGAAGCGTTATCCATAGGATACACAACCGTTAGGGAGTATATTGTGCGCTTGAGAAACAAAGGTGCAATTTGTCGCATCGGTCCCGATAAAGGTGGCTATTGGCAGGTGATTGAAACCAAGGATAATAGTGATGAAATAGAATAAAAACAAAAATCATGAAACTCTCCATCATCACCATAAACCGAAACAACGCCTCAGGCCTTGAGAAGACTTTGAAGAGCGTCGCGTCGCAAACCTGCAAGGACTTCGAACACATCATCATCGATGGCGCAAGCACCGACAATTCCGTCGATGTAATAAAAAAATACGAAACTTCACTCTCAACTCTTAAAACTTCACACTCAATAAAGTGGATTTCGGAGCCAGACAAGGGCATCTACAATGCCATGAACAAAGGCATCAGGATGGCGAGTGGAGAATATATTGAGATTTTGAATTCAGGAGACAGCCTGTATGATGAGCATGTGGTGGAACGGATGTTGTCGGCACTTGAAGAGAAAGAGTATCCTGAAATCCTTTACGGCAATATGATCAAGCAGTGGCCTGGTGGCAGAACGCATCGCGATGGCTGCGAACGAGGCAAGCTCACCATGCTTTCTTTTTATCGAGGCACTCTCAATCACAATCCCGCTTATATTCGGCGCAACTTGTTTGAGAAGTTTGGCTATTATGATGAAACCCTGAAAATTGTCAGTGATTGGGAATGGTATCTCAAGGTCATTCCATTGGGTGGTGTTCAGCCTGTGTATGTGAATTTGAATGTGACTTTTTTCGACATGACAGGTGTCAGCGAAAGCAATACGGCTTATTGGAAAGTCGAGCGTCGTCCCGTATTGGAACGGGAAATTCCGCCCATGATTTTGGCCGATTATGACCGCTATGCGGATGATATGCTGATGATGGACCGCATCAACCGGCATCATCTGCATGGAGCGGTGCGTTTTGTGGAACGTGTATTGTTCAAATTGGAAAAATGGCATATCTTGAAAAAATAAAATGATGAAGCTTAGTATAGTTGTTCCAATCTATAATGTTGAACAGTATCTTCGTAAATGTGTCGATAGTCTCCTCAATCAAGACTTGCCCAAGGAAGACTATGAAATCATCTTGGTGGACGATGGCTCACCTGACCGGTGTGGCGAGATTTGTGATGAATATGCGGTTAAACATAGTAACATAAAGGTCGTCCATAGAGAAAACGGTGGCTTGAGTGCGGCACGCAACAGCGGCATCGAAATTGCTCAAGGAAAATACATACAGTTTGTAGATTCCGATGACTTTCTTGAGCCGAATGTGCTGAAAGCCTTGGTTGAGAAGATGGAGAAAGACAATCTTGACATTCTTCGTTTTAATTATCAAAATGTCAATGAGAAATACGAGGTGTTTGAGCCAAATAAGTCGGGTAAGCCATTTGTTGATTATCGCGATGAAGTTTGTGATGGCATAACATTCCTGAACGAAAGGCTTGGGTATGCCTGTTACGCTTGGCAGTTTATGTTAAGGACAGATTTGGTGAAATCAATCCCATTGTTCAAGGAAGGAATCTATTTTGAGGATGTGGAATGGACACCAAGGGCTCTGACAGTGGCAGACAGGGTGACTTCGGTGAATACGATGGTGTATGATTATCTTGTCAGGGAAGGTTCGATTACCAAAGGGAAAACTGTTGAAAAGAAGAGAAAGATTGTTGAAGATAAAATGTTTTTGGTCGAACTGATGACGAATGAGACTGAAATATGGTTTAAGGGGATGGTTTCTGGGACAGTGATTTCAATTTTGGGATGTGTTACCGCTGATTTTTATAGTGAAAGTCGCCAATATATAAAAAGATTAAAGGACTTGGATGTTTTCCCGTTGTCTGATTATCACATGACCAAAAGCGCATTGAGGAAACTGAGAATCATTAATCTATCACCGATGATGTTTTGCAGGTTGCTGAAAATAAGAAATAAATGATACCAAAAGTAATCCATTATTGCTGGTTCGGACGAGGCGAAATGCCTCAATTAGCCAAGGATTGCATTGCTTCGTGGCATAAATATATGCCGGATTGGGAATATAAACTGTGGAATGAAGAAAATTGTGCCCAATGATAGTTGGTACGTAAAATTATGACTTATATTCCAAAATTTGGCGTAAAATTGCGACTTGTATTCCAAAATTTGGCGTAAAATTTGGAATTGTATAAAAATATGACTATTTTTGCCGCGTAAAAACAGATAGATAATGGAACTGAAGCGACAAATGGGGTCGGTTGTGAATGCAACCAAGAATCGGAACAACGGCCGTATCATGGTCTTTACGGGTGCAAGACAGGTGGGGAAGACCACGCTGGTCAGGAATGTGTTGAAGGAATATCAGTATCTTTCCATCGAAGACCCGGTGATGCGCCAGTCCTATTTGCAACTTTCGGCAACGCAGTGGCGTGCCATGTATCCGAAAGCCGCTTTGGATGAAGTGCAGAAAGCCCCCGATTTGATTGAAAGCATTAAGTCGGCATACGACCAGTTTCCCGAAGTGCGTTATGTCCTGCTCGGATCGAGCCAGTTGCTCCTCCTGCAAAAAGTGAAGGAAAGTCTGGCAGGGCGTTGTGTCATATTCGTCCTTTATCCTTTGACCTTGCCTGAAATGCAGGCTGAGGTCCCGTGTGATGAAATACGGATTTCGCTGTGGCAGCAGCTTCTTAAAACGCCTGCTGGACTTTTGGATTTCCTGCCCGATTTCCGCTTCGACCCGCGTATGGCCGAAAAGCAAAAGGCATGGTCGCATTTTTTGCGTTTTGGCTCTTATCCTGCGCTGGTTGATGAAGATATGACAGATGAAGAACGCTATCAGTGGCTCACGGATTATGTGCACACCTATTTGGAGAGGGATGTGAGGGACTTGGCTTCGTTTCGCGATCTGGAGCCGTATGTCAAATTGCAGCGTGCTTTAGCCCTTCAGACGGCTCAGACTGTCAATGTGTCTTCGTTGGCCACGCAAATCGGCATGTCATCGAAGACGGTGATGCGCTATATGGAATATCTGGACTTGAGTTTTCAGACTATCGCTTTGCAGGCTTGGGAACGCAATGCAGGCAAACGTCTGGCAAAAGCGCCGAAAATTCATTATGTTGATAACGGCGTGTTGCAGGCCGTGTTGCAGAAGCGTGGCGGCATGACGGGAGCGGAGTTTGAAAGCCTTGTGGTTTCTGAAATATATAAGCAGACTAAAAACATGCAAGCCGCGGCATCGTTTTACCATTTGCGTACGCACGACGGCAAGGAAGTGGACCTGCTCGTGGAACTGCCGGAAGGTTATTTCGCCTTTGAAATAAAGATGGCGGAACACGTGACGAAATCCGATGCAAGGCATCTGCATGATTTGCAGCAGATTCTTGACAAACCGCTCCTGCATTCATTTGTATTGTCGAATGATAACGAAACGAAAATTTTTGGTGATAATGTTACGGCTGTCAATGCAGTCATGTTTTTGGGGTAATTCCTGTTTAATGTTAAGCACTTTGTTATGATACCCAAAATAATACCATCACTGCTGGTTCGGACGTGGCCAAATGCCGGAACTTGCATTAAAATGTATAGAATCTTGGCATAAGTATATGCCGGATTGGCAATACAAGTTGTGGAATGGGGACAATTACATTTTATTGAGACGGATGGCTCGTATGATTTGAAAAAAAGTTGTACTTTTGCATCCGAAACGGCGGTTCCCGAAATGGCGGTTTCGGAACTGTAAAATAAAGCAAGCGTGAAATGAAATTCTACGACAGGGATAATGAAATAAGTTTCTTGCAAGAAACGGAACGGCAGTCGGAAACGGTGGCGAAATTCACGGTGGTGACTGGCCGCCGCAGGATTGGCAAGACTTCGCTTGTTCTGAAAGCATACGAAGATGTGCCGATGCTTTACTTTTTTGTGGCACGAAAGGCGGAGGCAGACCTGTGTGAGTCGTATGTTGAGGAAATAGCGCGTGTTTTGGGCATTCCGGTGATGGGCAGATGCAAAAGTTTTGCAGAAGTCTTTGAGTTCTTGATGAAACTTTCCGCACAGCGTCATTTCACTCTTTTCATCGATGAGTTCCAGGAGTTTTTCAAGGTGAACAAGTCGGTGTTCAGCGATATGCAGCGGACTTGGGATCTGTATGAGAAACAGTCGCATATCAATCTGGTGGTTTGTGGTTCGGTGTATTCTATGATGCATAAGATTTTCAAGGACAACAAGGAACCTCTGTATGGCCGTTGCACAGGCGAGTTGAAGGTGCAGCCTTTCCGTCCATCGGTGCTTCATCAGATTCTGGCTGACGTGAAGCCTGATTATACTCATGAAGATTTGCTGGCATTGTTTTCGTTTACAGGCGGAGTGGCCAAATATGTGCAGCTGCTGGTTGATGCCAAGGCGTTTTCAAAGGATGAAATGATTGATGCCATTGTGAGCGAAAACTCTCTTTTCCTATCGGAAGGAAGAAATAATCTTGTTGAAGAGTTTGGCAGGGATTATGGTGTGTATTTCTCTATATTGACATGTATATCAAGAGGATATAATACAAGGAATGCCATTGAGGATGTTGTCGGGCGCGAAATCGGCGGCTACCTTACCAATCTTGAGAAAGACTACGAGCTTATCAGGAAGGCACAGCCTCTTTTTGAAAAGACGACATCGAAGAATGTGAGATATGAGATTGACGATGTCTTCTACACGTTTTGGTTCAGGTTTCTGTTTAAATACAATTATATTATTGAAATTGAGAATTTTGCAAAGATGCGCGAGATTATCTTCCGTGATTATGAAACATTCAGCGGCATGATGCTCGAGCGGTATTTTTACAGAAAGGCAGTTGAATCGGGCAAATATACGCGTATCGGGCGTTGGTGGGACCGCAAGGGATTCAATGAAATTGACCTGATTTGTGAAGATGAATTGGAAAAGAAAGCGGAAATTTTTGAAATCAAGCGCAATGCAAGTCGCATTGATGAAGAACTTCTGAAAGAGAAAGCCGATGTGTTTCTGAAAGCAACAGCCGCTTTCAGGGGCTATCAAATTGTTCTCAAAGGGCTTTCAATGGAAGATATGTAGTTTAATGTTAAGCACTTTGTTATGATATCCAAAACAATCCATTACTGCTGGTTCGGACGTGGCCAAATGCCGGAACTTGCATTAAAATGTATAGAATCGTGGCATAAGTATATGCCTGATTGGGAGTATAAGTTGTGGAATGAAGACAATTTTGATGTCAATTCTACCCCATATACTAAAGAGGCGTACGAAGCGAAGAAATACGCTTTTGTGAGTGATTATGTGAGGCTGAAGGCATTGTGTGAAGAGGGCGGACTGTATTTGGATGTTGACTTTGAAGTTTATAAATCATTTGATGATTTGATGAATGACAATGATGCGTTTGCCGGATTTGAAGGCAGCAAGCATCTTCCTGTAATGATGGGCGTCTGTGCAAGCAAGGCTGGTGGAATGTGGGTTAAGGAAATGCTTGATTCATACCGAGACAGACATTTCATCGTTGATGGCAAGATGGACATGACTCCGAATGTGACCTATCTGACAAGAATAATGCACGTTAATGGTCTTGTGCAGGATGGCAAATTGCAGAAATATAAAGATTTGACTGTTTTACCTGTCGATTATTTCTGCCCGAGACAGACTACAGGTGAGTATTTAAAGACCGAAAACACGTATTGTGAGTCGATGTGCTTGTGCTCTTGGGCTGAAGGGAAGCGCGGATGGAAGCACGCAATCAGAAAGGTTGTCGGGAAAGATTGTATGACCAAACTGATAAAAATAAAACGCAAACTGTTCGGCTAAAGTTTATGTTGCCGTTTTTCCCAAAAGTTGTTGCAAACAAGGCCATAGCAACGTATTTCGTGTCATTGGCAGCTGTGAGTATTTTTTACAGCAGATATGCCATGGATTTCAAATTCATGCTTATCGGCAGTGTTTTTGTCTGCACATTCTTCTTGGTAACGTCGAAACTTTCAATCGGTTGGAAGAATTATCGCCCAAAAAGATTCATAAAAAATATCTTTTGGACGGCCTTTATCTTACGGGCGGTATGGGTCATTTTCACTTACTATTTATACATGAAAGAGACCGGAATTCCGTTTGAGTGGAGTGCTGCTGATTCGGTCGGGTATCATGATGAAGCCGAAGAGTTTGCAAGGTATGGATGGGAATCAGCATGGGATTACTTTTTTGTTGATAGGAACTCCTATTCAGACTCTGGCTATCCTTTCTATCTTTTTATGCTATATACTCTCATCGGGCCGAAGATAGTGGTCACGCGATTGTGTAAGGCTTTAATAAGTGCATATACATGTGTTCTGATTTATAAAGTCGCCAAAAGAAATTTTGGGGAATCTACGGCTCGGATGGCGGGACTTTTTTGTGTGTTCATGCCAAATTTAATATATTATTGTGGCTTGCATGTCAAGGAGACAGAAATGGTGTTCCTTGTGGCCGCATTTGTTGAGAGGTCAGATTATCTGTTAAGGACTCGCAAATTTAATTTTTGGAACATTCTAATACCAACATCCATAGGTCTGTCGTTGTTTCTATTCAGGACGGTACTTGGCGCCGTCGCTTTCATGTCGTTTTTCGCTGGTTTGCTGTTTTCATCAACCAAGGTTGTAAGTAAGGCAAAGAAAGTGGGTCTTATAATCTTTTCAGTTTTGTTTGTGGCGGTTATGGCAGGGGGAACAATAATCACGGAAGTTGAAGAAATTTGGAACACAAGAAGTGAAAATCAGGAGATGAAACGCTATCAACAAACTGTAAGAGGTAATCAGTGGGCGAAATATGCAACAGGCGGTGTCATGGCACCGATGATTTTCATTGTCCCTTTTGCGACAATGGTTGATGTGGATGAACAATACTCACAGCAATTGGTCCACAGTGGAAATTTTGTAAAGAATGTAATAAGCGTTTTTGTATTGTTTGCACTGATTTACTTGCTTTTCATAAATAAAAAATGGAGGGACCACGCATTGCTTGGCGCGTTTGTGATTGGATATTTAGGCGTCATCGCTTTTTCAGGATATGCCAATGCGGAACGGTTTCACATGCCGACGTTGCCTTTGCTGCTGATGTTCGCAGCTTACGGAGTCTCACAATTAAACAAGAAAAACATCAAGTTTGTCAATTATTGGTTTTATGTCGTGTTTCTGATGGAATTTGCATGGGCATATTTCAAGTTGGGAAGCCGCGGAATATTGTAAAAAGTCATGAAAGTATTACTTGTCACAAACTACAAACCAGGTCGGGGAGGGATATCCGTGCAAGTTGAATTGCTTCACAAGCACCTCAACGAAGACGGCGTTGAGACTGCGATATTCGACACGAAAGGTTCTGTTTTAAAAAGAATTTCGATTTTATTCAAATTGCTGAAGTTGTCAAAAAGTTATGATGTCATTCATGCCAATGGGTGCTCCAATGCAGGTATGATACCGATAATTTTTAGTGTCATTGCTGGAAGAATAAATAAAAAGAGAGTTGTCGCCACTTACCATGGTGGCGGTGCCGACAACTTCTTTGCGAAACACACCCGTCTCGTGAAAAAATATCTGACAAAAACTGATGCGAATATAGTGCTGTCCGGCTTCCTTGCCAATGTTTTTGATAAATATGATATTCCATATACAATAATTCCGAACATCGTTGAGTTGGACGCCAATGCCTATCGGGAGAGGGAGACTGTAAATCCTAATTACGTCAGCATCAGGACGCTGTCGTCTCTATATAATATTGAATGCATAATCAGAGCGTTTGATATTGTGAAAACAAAGTTGCCGGAGGCAAAGCTGACAATTGTCGGTGACGGGCCGAGCCGCGCTGAACTTGAAAAAATGGTCGCTGACATGCGGATAAAGGATGTGACGTTTACCGGCAGGGTGCCGAACAGCGACATATACAAGCATTTGGATGGTTCCGACATCATGCTTTCCGCCCCGAAAATTGACAACATGCCGGTGTCATTGCTGGAGGCTTTCAATGCTGGCTTGCTTGTAATTTCCAGCAATGTGGGCGGTGTCCCATACATGGTTGAGGATGGGGTGAACGGATTGCTGTTTGAAAGCAACAATCATCAGATGCTGGCGGAGAAGATGGCTGAAGCTGTCGAGAATGGTGAGAAATCGAAGGAGATGATATGGAAAGCAAAGAGTTGCGTGGGCGATTATACTTGGGGAAAAGTGAGAGATAAATTATTTAAAGCATATAACATTTAAGTCATGTCGAGATTAAAAGAGTCTTTTATCCTGAATGTTGCATTCCCGTTGGCCGATAAGTTGATGGGGACTTGTGCAATGAAATGGTATCGTCAGATTTGCAAGATGAACACGTGGAGCAAAGACGAGATTACAAATTGGCAGAACGAACAGCTTCAGGCATTCGTTCAACACGCATACAATCACACTGTATATTATAAAAAAGTGTTTGATGAGCTGAGGCTGAAACCGGAGGATATCAAATGCGCTGAGGATTTGAAGAAGCTGCCTGTTATCAATAAAGATATTGTTCGCGAGCATTTTGATGAAATTGTTCCAGACAACCTTAAACAGTTTAAATATCGTGAATCAAGAACAGGAGGAACTACGGGCGAGCCGATGTATTATTATTGTGATGAAAATACATGGGGCTATGTTACGGCAGCAAAGATATATTATTGGACAAAAACAAAATTCAATTATGGTGATGCGTTTGTCGCTTTGGGGAGTTCGTCGTTGTTTGGCAAAAAGAGTTCTTTGCCACGTCGGATTTATGATAAGATGCGTAACGAAATTCCTATGAATTGCGTGAATATTACGGATGAGATATGTTTGAGATACATTGATATTATTAAGAAGAAGAGTGTCAGATTTTTATATGGCTATGCTGCCGCAATATATGTCTTTTCAAAATTTGTAAGCGATAATAATATTGATTTGCATCAAATTGAGCAAGTGTTTACAACATCGGAAAATCTTCCAGACCATTATCGTGAATTTATTAAAAAGACTTTTGATTGTGATGTGATGGACTGCTATGGGGCTAAGGATGCTGGAATAACTGCATACGAGCAAGGTTATCATCATTATTGTGTCGGTTATAATGTGATTGCTGAAATCATTAATCCGACAAGTGATAATACGGGCTCGTTGCTGACCACTAATTTTGTTAATTATTCATTCCCTTTGATACGCTATCAATTCGGCGACGAAGTTACACTCGCGGAAGCATCAGAAAGATACAACGGACAAGTCATTACAAAAGTTGAAGGAAGAACATCTGATGTTATGAGATTGGCGAACGGGCATAAGTTGACGTCAACAGGAATGGCTATGATAATGAAAAATTTTGATATTAAGGCTTTTTCAATGGATTTGATAGGAGACAACCATGTGGAATTGAAGATTGAAATTGATTGTGAGAAATATAATCAGAAACAAGAGCATGAAATTAGAAACACGATTTCAGGATATATTGGAACTGATTGCGTTTTGGATATTGTTTATGTTGACCATTTCGAGCCATCGAAGAATGGAAAGAGACGGTATTTTATGAATTGAATCATGCCAACCAACCATCGAGCACTAAAACACCATGTATCAACTTTCTCTTGATATATTGGCGATGCAGCCCGAAGGCCAGACTTCCGGCCGCAAAAGCGTGAAACATAAGAAAAACCGTATTGCAGATGGCAAGATTTAGACTTTTCATAAGCAGTGTGCAATCAGAGCTCGCCATAGAGCGGCGTATGCTCTGTGACTACATCCGGCAGGATGCTTTACTTGGCAGATTGTTTGTTCCTTTTTTGTTTGAGGATCTACCGGCCGAAGACCAGAATGCTCGGGAAGCCTATCTGTCGGAAGCTACCCGTAGTGAAGTCTATATCGGAATTTTCGGCGAAAAGTATGGTTATGTTTTTGAAATGTGCGACCAGGCTGTATCTTTCGTGATGTCACACATCGATGCCCGGATAGGAGATCATTCTTCAAAAGATAATGGAGTGGAGTATGAACTTCCCGATACAGCTGTACACGAAGCTATTGTGAATGCCATTGTACATAGAGACTATACGAGTAACGCCAGCGTTCAGGTTATGCTGTTTCGTGACAGGTTAGAGATTTGGAATCCGGGACGATTGCCTGAAGGACTTACGGTTGCAAAACTTAAATTAAAGCACAAGTCGATCCCTGTAAATCCTATTCTTGCATATCCTGCTTATCTCGCTGGCTATATAGAGCGTCTTGGCACAGGAACGAAAGACTTGGTTGAGGCTTGCGTGGCGAAAGGCTTGAAAGCTCCGGAGTTCATTGAAGATGAGGATTTCTGCACTATTATTTGGCGCGATGCTTCCATTGCTGATGGCAAGAAAGATGGCAAGAAAGATGGCAAGAAAGAACTGTCTGATAGACAATTAATTATATACACTTTGTTAAAGGAGAATCCAGTATTAAATATTGCAGATTTGGCAAGAAAGATGGCAGTTAGTCCGCGCACGGTAAGCAGAGAGTTGGATGCGTTGCGCAATTTGAATTTGATAGAAAGAAAAGACGGGCGCAAGGGTGGCAGCTGGGTCGTAAAATGAAAGAAAAGACGTGTGGATGATTCATGCAATTGTGACGGAATGGAATATGCATTGATTGAAAATTTATGACGGTAAAATTTACACACATAAAAAATCAAGAATATGAAGTGCTTTTACGATAGAGAACAAGAGATGATGCAATTGCAGGAATTGCAGCGTCAAGCGTATGCTGTTCAAGATGTTGCTTGAGATAGCCAAGAGAAAACTGAGTAGATGACGAGGTGGAGGTGTACGAGGTCAAACGCAATGAAGATAAGTATCGTGAATCCCGTTTGCGGGAAAAAGTGGAACAAATGCAGAAACACTTGTTTAAAGGCCGTGAAATCGCTCTCAAAGGATTGTCAATGAAGGATATGTAAAAGGAATGAATGATGCGAAGGAATCTTTATCCAAAAACTTGCATTTGTGACATGAACTCAATCGTACAACCATCCTGCAGTAAAACACCATGAATCAACTTTCTCCTGATATATTGGCGACGCAGCCCGAAGGCCAGACTTCCGGCCGCAAAAGCAGGCGGCCGATGAAATTGGCATTGGCTTTGTGACCGTTCGGGAATATATCGGGAAGTTGAGAAAGAAAGGCGTCCTTGTCCGTGTCGGTCCCGACAAAGGCGGGCATTGGCAGGTGAATGAGAGAGCAGATGGCTGATATTTGCAATTGTGACGGAATATGCTGATTCAGCAGGTTGCGAAAATTTTCGCAACGAAAAAAATCGCAAGTATAAATAACTGACGAATAGTAAGATATGAACCCATTTAAATTCGGTACCATTGTAGAACAGGAGTATTTTACGGATCGCGTATCGGAAACGGAGCTGTTGAAACGCAAGCTGGATGGTGAAAATCATCTGGTGCTGATTAGCCCGCGCCGTTTCGGCAAAAGCAGTCTGGTGCATAAGGTATTGTCGGAAATGAAGCGGCCGCATGTCATGGTGAATATGCAGCAGGTGCTGGATGTCCGGGATTTTTCTGCACTTTTGCTCAAGGAGGTATTTGCTTTGTATCCGTTGGAGAAGATCCGTCACCTGATGACTCATTTCCGTGTTTTTCCCCAGATATCCACCAATGCGATGACCGGTGTTTTCGAGGTGAGCCTTTTGCCGGGAGCAAAGGATGAGGCTGCACTGGAAGACACTTTCGCATTGTTGGAGAGGGTGAGCACACCGGAGAATCGTCTGATTGTCGTTCTGGACGAATTTCAGGAAGTCCTGGCCATCAAAAAAGGTTTGGACAAGCAGTTGCGTTCGATTATACAGAAACAGAAAGGGCTGAATTATATATTTCTGGGAAGTCAGGAAAGCATGATGGCGGAAATTTTCGAAAAGAAAAAATCTCCTTTTTATCATTTCGGCCAGTTGATGCATCTGAGCCGCATTCCGGAAGACGATTTCCGGCGGTATATACTTGAGCGTTTGCCGGAAACGGAAGATGCCGGTCTCGTTGCGGATGGAATATTGGCTTTCACGCAGTGTCATCCGTATTATACACAGCAGTTGGGGGCGCAGGTATGGGAACTGATGACCTACGACCACGTCCGGGACGGGGTTGTGGAAAAAGCCGTCCTGCAGCTGGTGCAGGAGCATGATCTGGATTACGAACGTCTGTGGAATTCGATGAACCGGACGGATCGGGGCGTATTGCGTGAACTGGCTCTGGGCAGAAATCCGGTGGTTCAGCGTACCGACCCGGCGAGCACCACATACAGTGCCATCAAACGTTTGTTGAAGTCCGGTCTGGTAATCAAGGAGGCCGGTTATCAGTTGGAAGATCCTTTCTTCGCCCGCTGGCTGTCAGGATTCGTCCGGAAATGATGTTTTCCGAAGCGGATTTGCAGTGGAAATATGGCACAACCACCGTACAGTAAAAAAACGCCGCGCAATCGGTCCGGACAAGGGTGGGCATTGGCAGGTGAATGGAAATACATGCGGCTGATATGTGCAATTGCGGCGGAATGGCGATGCAATGCCTTTAAAGACCCGCAAATGGCGAAGTTGAAGTTTGATGTTGAATTGTAGATCCATACAAATAGATGAAATTGAAGTAACAGTTTTTGTAAAATGAAAGCATATCTTGAAATAAAAAAACAGCCAGTCCCGAATTATGAGGCTAACGGATTGTGGAAAACGATGCGTCTCTCGGCCAAAGAACATGGCTATAAGTCGGCTCTGGTTTTCGGTTGGGTGCGATTTAAGGATCATGTCCTGAATGTGTGGGCTCAGACTACACCATGGAACAAGTTGCGTATTCGTATGCAACGTCAGCGTGGAGTGAATATTGGAAAGAATGTCCATGTCGGGACATACGTCAATATGGACTTGCCGTATCCGTATTTCATATCTGTTGAAGATGGCGTCTCGTTGGCAGGAAGCATTACCATTCTCACTCATAATAAACCGTTGAAATATCACCAGAATTGCAGCCCTTCATATATTGCTCCAGTCGTTGTTCGTAAGAATGCTTGGGTAGCCGTCAATGTGACTATTTTGCCTGGGGTTGAGATTGGAGAAGGTGCTATTGTGGCATCGAATAGTTTGGTGAACAAGGATGTGCCTCCATTGACCTTGTGTGGAGGAATACCCGCCAAATTCATTAAGGATTTGTCTGATAAATTGAAAGACAACTATTCTGATGAAGAGTTTGAGAAAATATTGAAAGAACGAAAGGAAAAATACGGAATATGAAATGTAGTGATTTGAAAATCGGGCAGTCCTATGAAATGAAACGCTCGTTTTCCGAGGCGGAAGTGAGGGCGTTTGCAGAACTTTCAAGGGATACGAATCCGATTCATATCGATGCTGAATTTGCAAGAAACAGTCGTTTCGGAGAACTGATAGTTCCCGGTTTCCTCACCGGTTCCATGTTCAGTGCAATCATCGGAACAAAATTTCCGGGAATCGGTTCGGTTTACCTGAACCAGAACATGATTTTTCTGAAGCCTGTATTTTTAAATCAAGTAGTTACGGCTTCTGTCTCTGTGAAAGAATTATATCCTGAAAAAAATCGGGTACTTCTCGGAACGGTATGTTTCGATGAGAAAGGAGAAAAATTGATCGACGGAACAGCATTAGTGAAACTGCCATGAAAATCTTAGTTCAACTATCCCATCCAGCACAGTTCCATCTTTACAAGAATGCCATCCGAAACTGGAAGAAAGATGGCAACGAGGTGTTTGTTCTCATTAAAACTAAGGATATTCTTGAAGATTTGTTAAAGGAATCAGGAATTGAATATTACAATGTTTTGCCAATTGCACACCGAAAAAGCAAATTTGGGCTTTTATGGGATATGGTCTTGAGAGATTGGCGTATTTTGTGTTTTGCGAAGAAACACAAAATAGACCTGTTGACGGGGTCAACAGTGGAAGTGGCACATGTGTCTTGGCTGCTTCGAAAGCATTCTGTTAACACAGGCGAAGACGATATGGCCATTGTGCCGGCTTTCGTAAAAGCGGTAGGGCCGACAATGCAAACTTTGCTTTCGCCAATGACTTGCAATAATGGGAAATTTGAATCTAAATCTGTGCATTATGCTGGTTTCCATAAACTTGCCTATCTGCATCCTAATCACTTCACTCCAGATAAGAAAGTTGTTGAGAAATACTTTGATCCAGATAAACCATACTTCTTGTTGAGATTTGCTCAACTGAAAGCATACCATGATTTGGATGCGAATGCACATGGCATCAATCCGGCAATCGCTCAAAGGCTGATTGATATTCTTAGACCTCATGGCGATATTTATATTACTTCGGAGCGTAAACTTGAACCGCAATTTGAAAAATATCGACTGAATATCAATCCTTTGGATATCCACCATGTGATGGCGTCTGCAAATTTATACATAGGAGACAGCCAGTCGATGGCGGTTGAAGCTGCTATGCTTGGAACGCCAAGCATTCGTTTTAACGATTTTGCAGGAAAGATAGGAGTGTTGGAGGAATTGGAACAAAAATATAAACTGACATTTGGCATCCCGCCTTCAGAACCAGCTTTGTTATATGACAAAATCCAAGATTTGCTGTCACTGCCGAATCTTCAGGAGGAGTTTCAGCATCGCCGCCAGAAAATGCTTGCCGACAAAATTGACGTGACAGCTTTCTTTACCTGGTTCATCGAAAACTATCCTGAAAGCAAACGGATAATGAAAGAAAATCCTGATTATCAATATAGATTCAAATAACCCATGCAACATATCACGCTCATAGCGGGCGCACGCCCGAATTTCATGAAGATTGATTGATAATTGCTGAGAAGAGCAATGATAAAAAGTTGCGGAATGAAATCCGATAAAGTTGCGGAAAAATTTACATTTTAATTAATTTCAGCAACCTTACCGATTGAAGTCTCGTATTCGTATGAATTGAATCTGATGAAACGGAATCATGAATGAAATTATTCCTGATAGTGTTATTCTTGCCGACATCCGCAATATAATAGAGCGTGGCAGAAGCCAGGCCTATGCTGCTGTCGGGCAAGCTCTCATTGTCACTTATTGGAATGTAGGCCGACGAATAGTGGAAGAGGAGCAGCATGGCGAGCATCGTGCCCAATACGGTGCAAAGCTGATAGCCAACCTTGCCAATGAACTGACGCGTGAATTCGGAGCCGGGTACAATAAGAGGAGCTTGGAACAATACCGTCGCTTTTATTTGAGTTTTAAGGATTTGGAGATTGCGAACGCGTGCGTACGCAATCTCACTTGGACTCATTTTCGCATCATTATGCGTGAACCAACTCCCGAAGGCCGTTTGTGGTATGTTAAGGAAGCGTCAGAACAGATGTGGAGCACCCGGACGCTTGACCGTAACGTGAGTACGCAGTACTATGGCCGTATGCTGGCATCGCAACGGGAGGCATTAACGTTACCTCAACCTGTAATAGAAGAAAACAATCCAATGGAGTATATCAAGAATCCTGTTGTGGCTGAATTCATGGGGTTTCGCAAAGACACCAAATTCGACGAATCGCAGCTTGAACAGGCCTTGATTGATAATCTGCAGCAGTTCATCATGGAATTGGGGCGTGGATTTGCCTTTGTCGACCGCCAGAAACATATTACCACCGATACCGATGATTTCTATATTGACCTTGTGTTCTATAACTACCGTATGAAACGCTTCGTCTTATTTGAACTCAAAACACACAAACTAACACATCAGGATGTGGGACAGTTGGATATGTATGTGAGGATGTACGATGACTTGGTGAAAGGAGATGACGACAATCCTACTGTTGGCGTATTGCTTTGTACCGATACCGATAATACTATTGCTCGCTATTCCGTATTGCACGAAAGCGAACAACTTTTCGCTGCCAAATACATGGCTTATATGCCAACGGAAGAGGAATTGCGCCATGAAATAGAACAGCAGAAACAGTTTTTTCTGAATCAACACGGTACTGAATTATAATGGAGTCATACGTTCTTCATTCGGCTGATTATGCCGAGAAAGAAGGAATTGTCTATTTGCCGCTTTACATGACTCCTTTTTTGTGAGTTCTATTGAGAACAAATTTTATAACGAAATATTTTACCATGCAACATATCACGCTCATAGCGGGCGCACGTCCGAATTTCATGAAGATTAGCTGATAATTGCTGTTTGGTGTAAATTTCGCATTTTGTTAATTGCTGTTTGGTGTAAATTTTGTACTTTTGCAAATTGCTAATTGGTGTATTGTAGTGTATGAAACGCAAGATTTACAATAGGTTGCTTGAATGGAAGCAGGAGCGTTCCACAAAGGAGGCTCTCTTGATTGATGGGGCGCGTCGTGTGGGGAAAAGTTTTATTGTTGAGGAATTTGCCAGAAATGAGTATAAATCGTACATTTTAATTAATTTCAGCAACCTTACCGGTGAGTTTAGGGACTTGTTCGATAATTATTTGCCTTATTTGGATGAGTTTTTTCTCAGGCTGAGTCTCCTGACAGGTGTGAAACTTTATCCTCGCGAGTCACTTATTATATTCGATGAGGTTCAATGCTATCCAAAGGCTCGTGAGGCGGTAAAGCATTTTGTGGCCGATGGCCGCTATGATTTCATCGAAACAGGCTCCTTGGTCAGCATAAATAAAAATGTTGAAGGCATTGTCATCCCGTCCGAAGAACGTCGCATTGACATGTATCCCATGGATTTTGAAGAGTTCCTGTGGGCTTTGGGTGACGACATGATGATGGATTTTGCGCGTGATTGTTTTGAACGGCATTGCCCGTTGGGAGCAGCATTGCATCGCAAAATGATGGATTATCTTCGCCTTTACATGATTGTGGGCGGAATGCCGCAGGCTGTCTTGGAATATGTAGGCACCAAAGATTTCGCCGAAGTCGATAGGACAAAACGCAACATCCTTGACTTGTATCGACAGGATATATTCCATTACGCATCGCATTGTGCTGATAAGGTAGTGCGGATTTTTGACGAGATTCCAAGCCAGCTGCAGCGTCACGAGAAGCGTTTCCGAATCGGCTCGCTGCAAAAAGGTGCCCGGACAAGGGATTATGCCGATGCTTTTTTCTGGCTTGATGAGTCGCGTGTCGTCAATGTCTGCTATGCTGCCACTGAACCGAGCATAGGACTGAAACTCAACCGCGACGAAGCAAAGTATAAACTATACATGGGCGATACGGGCCTTCTTATATCCCATGCTTTCGATGAAAACGATATTGAAAGCGAGTCGCTGTATCGCAAGCTTATGCTTGGAAAACTTGAAATCAATCAGGGGATGCTGGTGGAGAATCTGGTGGCGCAAATGCTCCGTTCTACTGGGAAAAAACTGTATTTTTATTCAAAATCAGATGTCGTTGACGCGGAGAATAATATGGAAGTCGATTTTTTGGTGCGCAAGCCTTCGGTGACTTCGCGCCATAACATTTGCCCGTTGGAAGTTAAGTCGGGAGCGCGATATACGCTTTCATCCATCCATAAGTTCGGCAAAAAATTCGCCGAACAGATAGCCACGCCATACGTTCTTCATTCGGCTGATTATGCCGAGAAAGATGGAATTGTCTATTTGCCGCTTTACATGACTCCTTTTTTGTAAATATAAATCATAATTTGTGTTATTTTAACCATAAAATAAGCCGATAAATTAAAATATTTGTATATTTGCAGCGTTTTTCTGAGAACGTTATGAAACTTGATGAATATTCGAATTCGGAGATTGTGCAGTTGTTGGGAGAACGCTACAAGGAATACCGTGTGCGGGTCGGCTTGACGCAGAAGGAAATTTCGGAAAAGACGAATGTCTCCGTGATGACCATTCACCGCTTTGAGTCGGGAGCCGCGACTAATATTGCTTTAAGCACCATCATTTCGTTATTGCGCGCAATTGGGATGTTGGAAAATGTGGATGAATTGCTTCCGGAATTGCCGCCATCGCCTTATTTGCTCAACGACAAGAAAGAGAAAATGCAACGCGTAAGACATAAAAAGCCATGAGAGACAATGTGCTGAAAGTGATGCTGTGGGGTGAAGAGGTTGGTCGTCTTCAGTGGATTGACAGGCGAAAAGTTGCGTGCCTCACCTTTCATATGGATTGAATCTTTAATAGGACTAAATAATGTCAAAAGATAAGTTATGCCTAATTACTAACGATGTTGAGACGACCTCTATTCTCAATCACAAGTTGAGGGATAAGACTGGCGAGTATGTCTTGAATCAAGGTATGCCTCGCCTGCTTGATTTGTATGACAAGTATGGCGTGAAAGCTACGTTTTTCTTCACGGGATACATTGCAACCTTGTATCCTCAAGTAGTGAAGATGGCCTACGAAAGAGGTCATGAAGTCGGTTCTCATGGACTTACCCATGAGGTGAGTCAGGCTTTCGATGTGCTTACACCTGATGAACAATTGAGCCATTTAAGACAATCCAAGCAGATTTTGGAGGACCTTATCGGCGACGAAGTGATTTCATTCCGTGCGCCAGCCGCAAGAGTGGATGAGAAGTTTCCGCAGATTATGAAAGAGGCTGGCTTTAAGGTCGATAGTTCCGTGGCTTCCCAGCGTTTGGATATGTTTTTCTCGTTTGGTGCTCTAAAGAAACTCCATTGGATTACGGCACCGAGAAAAGCTTATTTGGTGAATGAAGAGAATATTTTCAAAAAAGGCGATTCCGAAGTGATGGAAGTGCCGATTTCAGCTATGGGATTTCCGTATATCGGAACATTCATGCGCATCGCTCCCATATTGAACAGGATTACACGTCGGCTGCTGTATTTGGAAACCTTGTGCAACGGACGACAATTCGTCTTCCTGACGCATCCGAATGAATTCATTGATGAAGATTGGGAAGGCGGCAAGATTCAGCGTCGAGCCAGCAATTATTTTTCCTATCTGATGGGCGATGTGCTGCGTCACAAACTCAAGGTGAAGAACTTGGGCGAGAAAGCATTGCCTATCTTTGAACGGGAATTAGAATTCTTTAAGAAGAAGGAGTTCGATTTCTTGACTTGTAAGGATTTGTATAATCTAAAAACAAAATAGTTATGCCAGCAAAAGAAGTACTTCAGTTTTATGGCTTGGATAGTTTTTTGGGGAAAATATGGTACGCGATAAAATTCTTATGGCGTTTTTTCCTTGATAAACTCATTTTTATCACTCCTGTTAAATCGTGGCGGACAGTGATGCAACGGTGGCGCGGAATCAATATTGGCAAAGGAGTATATATTGGCCATGAGGTGATATTTGATAGAGTGTTTGCTGATCAGATTTATATTGGAGATAATTCATCTATCGGAGATAGAGCGATTATTACGGCTCATGCAAATATTCCGTCTGATACGGTTTTAAAGAAATTGTATCCACGAAGTGTAAAAAAAACGGTGATAGGGAAGGGCGTTTGGATTATGCCGAATGTGACTGTAATTCCAGGGGTCACGATTGGTGATGAGGCTGTTGTGGCGACAGGATCAGTCGTCACGAAGGATGTCCCTTCAAGAGTGCTTGTCGCAGGTGTGCCTGCCAGAATTGTAAAGGATTTGAATCCTTTATTAGAAGTTTTTGATAAAGATAATCAGACGAATTGATTTCATGTTGGATCATACGATAAAAGCATATAAGTCACTGTTGCAAGCATTTGTCTATGCAGGTTTTCAGTTCCAGAAGTTTGAAGATTATCTTTCAAATCCGTTGGATGACAAGGTCGTCATATTGCGTCATGATGTTGATGAACTTGCTGACAATGCCCTGAAAATGGCAAAAGTAGAACATGCCATGGGAATTGTGTCAACATATTTTTTCCGAATAGTGAAACAAAGTAACAAACCTGAAGTGATTCGGAAAATTGTTAGCATGGGTCATGCAGTTGGCTATCATTACGAAGATCTTTCATTGGCTGAAGGCGATTTTGAAAAAGCGCGTGAATCGTTTGAAAAAAATCTGTCGTATTTCCGTCAGTATTATCCCGTAAAAGTGGTTTGCATGCATGGCAGTTCCTCGTCAAATTATGATAATCGCTTATTGTGGAAAAGATATGATTTGTCGGATTTCGGGCTAATAGGGGAACCCTATTTGTCGCTCAATTTCGATGAAATTTTCTATATGACAGACACCGGCTATGCTTGGGATGGTGGAAAATATGCCATTCGTGATGTCGTGGTAAACAACCACGAACTGCATTTTCATTCCACAAAACAAGTCATTGACTGCATAAAATCTGGGAGTTTTCCTGCACAATCCATGATATTGGCTCATACACTTTGGAGTGATAATTTGTTCCAATGGATTGGACTTCATACCCGTGAGTTTTTGAGAAATAATGTGAAACGGATGGCGCAAAAAAATGGAATTGTAGCGAGGGCGTATAATGGTTTGGTGAAACTATATTGGAAAAAATAGATTGCTTGTTCAGAAGCCCTATCTGACCGACACCGGATTTCATCAGAAAAAGTTGAAAACTTTTTCATAAAATAGTTTTATTTCAAAAAAAATCACTATCTTTGCAGCTTGATTTTTTGTAGGAAAGGAAATCTTATATGAAGGTTAAGTTGTTGATTATCACATTGCTTTCGGTCTGCGTTATGTCATCGTGCATAACACCGAAGAAGGTTTTATACCTTCAAGACATGGATGATGCGACACAAATTGAGCTTGAAAACAGATTTGAGGCGGTGATAAGTCCGTATGATGAACTTATGATTGGTGTTTCGAGTTCTGAAAAGGAACTTGCAGAAGCGTTCAACGTATTTGGCGGCCTGCAAACAAACAGCAACAACTATAACAAGGGTTACCTTGTGGATGTAAATGGTAATATCACTTTCCCGGAAATCGGTCAGATTCATGTGGCGGGGATGACGCGTCTGCAACTTCAGAATTATATCAAAAACGTTCTTGAAACAGGCGAATATATTCAGAATCCGTTTGTGTATGTGAGGTTCAATAATTTCAAGATTTTCTTTCTCAGCCCCGAAGGCGGAAGTTCGATAACTATCGGCAATGAACGTTGTACTTTTCTTGAAGCTCTTGCCTTGTCGGGAGGAATTGATAAATATACCCGTCGTGACAGGATAGGGGTGTTGAGAAATGTTGATGGGAAAATGGTCATCCATTATATGGATCCACGCTCGGCTGAGATATTCAACGACCCGTTTTTCCTGCTTCAACAGAATGATTTCATTATAACAGAATCAATCAAGTCGAAATACTATAAGGATGAGTTGAGCTATTGGATGTCGTGGTTGGCGTTTGTCACGTCGATTTCGTCAATCATTACAATGGTAGCTGTGTTAGTGAAGAGATAATTAGTCTATGGCGAATAATCAAGAAAACGAGAACAAAGACTTCCTTGAAGAGGAGAACAGACCGTCTTTCCATATCAAGGACTTGCTTTTTGAGATACTGAGGAATCTGCATTGGTTGGTTCTGTGCGGGTTCGTCGGCGCGTTTATTGCCGGATATAATGTCAGAAAAAAAGACAGGATATACGAAAGCAGCGCTAAGGTCATGCTGAAGTTCAATAACTCGAAATTGACGGATGGGATGACAAGAGAAACAGCGTTGATTTCGGAGTATTCAAGGACAGGCTACGTCTTGGCGAGTTCCATAAACAATGAAATGATGATTATGGGTTCCAAAACGACAATGTTAGAGGTCGTTAAGAGACTTAATCTTGATATGTTTTATACTCATCAGACAAAAATTGTCCGAAGAACTAACGATTTATATAGAAATTCACCAATAGAGGTTGTTTTGCCAGACGTACAAGAAAATCAAAATGTTGGCATGGTCGTGACACCCACAAGTTATGATTCGTTTACAATATCAAATTCATCATTGGGTGTTGTTAATGCTGCGTTTGGTGATACGGTTTATAGTCCGGAAGGGAGGATTGTTGTAAATAAGACATGGAATTTCAGCAATTCGTCAATAAATGATCCCATAGAGGTTCGTCATGTCAATAGGTCTAATATCGCAGATGTCTTCAGGTCGCGTTTGCAGATATACAGAAATAGCGATAAAAACTCGTTGGTGAGCATATACACTACGGATGTGTCGCCAATTCGTGCGTGTGACATTATCAATACTTTGATTGATGTCTATAATGACGACGCAAAAAATGACAAGAAAAGGATAATTGAGAATACGTATTCGTATATCAACAGCCGCCTTGATGCCATTGACAAGGATCTTGGTGACAAGGAGACGGAACTTGCTGTTTTCAAAAAAGAACACTCCCTGCTTAATATTAATGAATACGGTCAGTCGTATCTCCGGACAAGTATTGAGTCGTCGGAGGAAATAATAAAGTTGGAGGAACGCAAGTCTCTCGCGAACTATTTGTACAACTACGTCGATAATGACGTTGATAACAAGCTGATTCCTATCCTTACTGATATAGATGATGATATCATCCAAGGTGTTGTTGCGAAGTTTAATGAATCAGTCCTGAAACTTGAGAAATATCAGAATAACGGCACATCTGAGAACCCATACGTCATTTCCAAGAAAGAGGAGCAGGAGGTTCTCAAAAGCAATATCAAGATGCTTATAGGTGCATATGTTGAAGGCATAGAAGGAAAGATAGATGCTGCGACGAATAAGGAAAGGGAAGCGACGTTGGCTATGAATGATGTTCCGGAGCAACAGATTTACCTCACTAATGTCGGGCGTATCCAAAAAATCAAGGAGTCTATTTATGTTAATCTTTTGACGAGACGTGAAGAGCTTCTCATCAGCCAGCCGCAGATTGACGGAAATGCGAAGATTGTTGATGAGGCGCGTGTGAATGCAACACCAATTTCGCCGAATGAGCCTAAAGTCGTCTTAATTGGCCTTCTGATAGGTCTTGCGATTCCTGTGGCGATATATTTCTTGGTTAGAACACTCGATACAAAAGTCAGGTTCAGTTCGGAGATTAAGAAAGCGACTTCGGTGCCAATTCTAAGTGAATTGCCCGTCAAGCCATCTAACGACAAGAGAAATATAGTCGTTCTGGATAACAAACGTGACCAAATCACAGAAGCATTCAGAATGCTGAGGTCGAACTTGGATTTCATGATTTGTGGAAACGGACAACATGCTAAAGTTCTGATGTTCACATCATTTGGCGAAGGGTCTGGCAAAACATTTGTATCATCGAATCTTGCAGTCAGCCTCGCGTTGGCATCAAAGAAAGTTGTGATCATTGACCTTGACATTCGTAAAGGAACGTTGGCGAAACGTCTTGACAGAAAGGGTGTCGGCGGTGTCACCAACTATTTGACAGGTCGTCTGACGGATGTAAATGATATTATACAGAAAGATGTCATGACAAACGGGTTTGACATTGTGTTTTCGGGTCCGGTTCCGCCAAATCCAGCCGAACTTCTAAGCTCAAAGCGTCTCGATGATATGATTAATCAGTTGAGGGAAAAGTATGATTATGTAATTCTCGACTGTGTACCTGCCGGTTACGTTGCCGATGTTGATATCATAAAACACGTTGCTGATGCAACAGTCTTCGTCATTCGTTCCGGGAGAATTGACAAGAGGATGCTTCCTGAACTTGACAGGATTCATAAAGAGAAAATATTGCCTAATATGTATGTTGTTGTTAATGCAACAGAGTATAAAAAGCTACCTGGCTATGGCAATGGATACGGTTATGGATACGGTTATGGATATGGTTACGGTTACGGATATGGATATGGATATGGTTACGGATACGGATACGGATATGGATATGGTAATGAAGATGAAAAAAAAAATAATAGAATATTCAAACTAAATAAATAACTAAACAATTACTTAACTTAAAATTAACTATGATGAAAAAAGGTAAGATATTAGCATTTGTGATGCTAATGATTTTTTCAGTTGGCGCGATAGCGCAGGTTAACCCAGTTAACTCAAAAAAAATGAAAAACCAAAAAAACGGTGCCAAAGCAAGGAAGTCTATAAAAGACACCGAAGAAAACTCTAATGAAAATTATTTGTTTACGGGTGATTCGACTGCTGTTCTTGTTGGAAATCATAACGATAACTGGTATTTTGGCGTCAGCGCCGGTGTTCACATGTTCTCTGGTAATGAGAAGGTCTCTTCAGCGAGAATTAACCCGATTACGCCACAATTAGGGCTGAAGTTTGGTAAATGGCTTACCCCTAGCATCGCTTTATCCGCCGATTTGGATCTCGGTTATGCAAAAGGACAAAGCTCGAATAATGTGTACGTACCAAATAAGAATGGCCAGTACAACAGTTTTGCATTCTTCTATTATGACTTGTATGGTGAGGTTACTTTAGACTGGATGAGTCTTACCACTAACTATGCACGTAGTAGTCGTATGAAGTATCATTTGCAAAACACCATAGGAATGGGTTATGCATGGCAGACAGGAAAGGCTGGCAACCCTGATAGAAAAGGTAATGTAAGCAACTATGAGATGTCATTCCATTTTGGTTTTAACAATGATATCAGATTGAATAACAGGGTGAATCTTTTCATCGAACCGAAATTGACTTTGATTAAAGGCACTTGGGATTGTTCTCCAATGTCAAATACAAGGGGCAAGATGGATTATATGATATCACTTTCCATAGGTGCGAAATTTTGGCTTGGCAAGAAATCAAGACACAGTTTCGTTGCTGGCAGTAGTCGGAGTAGATGAAATCAGAAAGATTCAGAAAGATTACGATAAACTTGAGCAAGATAACAAGATTTCAGCAGCGGAAAAAGAAGCTAAAATTGATTCACTCAACAATGTTGTAGATAGACTCAAAGATAGAGATCCAATCCCGATGCAGATTTTGGACGTTATGGTTGATGATAATCTTAAATATGTCGAAGTGCATTTCAGAATTGGTGAAGCCACTGTTGAACAAACGAATGAGACATCACTTATGATATTTGCAGAAAAAATTAATAGAGGGACGGATGATGTCAAATTCATGATTATCAGTTCTGCGGATAAGGCAACCGGTACACCTGAAAGCAATATCGCCCTCACCCAGAAACGTTGTGACGCAGTTTACAACATCTTGGTCGATAAATATGGTGTCAACCCAGATAGGCTTGAAAAGTATCCAATTGGAGGCATCGATCATTACGAGCCGGATTATATGAATCGCATGACACTTGTTGTTGAAAAGAATGATAACGTGATTAGAATACTTCAACGTCATTCTGAAAAACAGAAATAATGTTGGAAGCATCTTTCAAATAAAAAACTTGCCTCGTGTTTCGGGGCAAGTTTTTTTATATCTTGAATTCCTTCGGGAATGGAGTCTCGAATTTCAAGTCTTCACCGGTAATCGGATGGATGAAACAAAGCTTGTACGCGTGCAGTCCGAGACGGCCGATGGAGTTGTCGCCATCACCGTATTTGGGGTCACCGACGACAGGGAAACCGATGTCCTGCATGTGAACGCGGATCTGATTCTTGCGGCCTGTCTCCAACTGAAGCTCAACCAACGAGTATCCGCCTGACGCCTTCAGTAATCTATAATGTGTGACAGCGTATTTGCCACCGTTGTCGTATTTGCTCGAGAATGTCACAAACTGACTGTTGTCCTTCAACCACGAGCTGATGGTTCCGCTTTCTTTTCTCATCTCACCGTGAACCAACGCGATATAACGGCGGTCGTAAACAGTCTGCTTCCAGTTCTCCTCAAATTTCAGCGCGATTTTCTTGTCCTTCGCAAAAAGCATCAGTCCGGAAGTATCTCTGTCAAGACGGTGAACGGTGTGCGCATGACAACGCTGATGCTTGTTTTCAAGGTAATCGTTCAAGATGCTCTGAACCGTCTCGTCGCCAGGGTGCGGAGAATTGCACAAAATACCATTCCTTTTCTCAATTACAAAAAGGTATTTGTCCTCGTAAACTATTTTTAACCAATGACTTTTAAAGACATTGCCGCCACCGTTGCGGATTATCTCAACCGTCATCTCGGGCTCAAGCAAGAAGTTGTGCCGCGTTATTGACTTGCCGTTCACGCATACAGTTCCGCTTGAAAGAATGCTCTTTGCCTTTGTGCGACTTATGCCGTTCATCTTTTTCATTATGAACGGTAAAAGCTCATCGCTTTCCAATACCTTGAAAACCAAATTGTTATATTTCTTTTCATTAGGGTTATTCATCTTGGAAAATTATTTTTTAATATTTTCGGCAAAAGTAATAAAAATAATTGTTTTCAGAATAAATTTGCATAAATTTGCAGGAGTTAAAAATATGAACAAACTACACTATTAAATAATGACTATCAATGAATTAAAAGATGTTGCATCGCAGGTTCGACGCGATATTATCAGAATGGTTCATGCATGTCAGTCGGGGCATCCTGGTGGCTCACTTGGCGCGACCGACATCGTGACGGCATTGTACTTTGACCAAATGCAGATCGATCCGAAAAATTTCCGTATGGATGGGGCAGGGGAAGACATGTTTTTCCTTTCAAATGGTCACATCAGCCCGATGTTTTACAGTATTTTGGCACATCGCGGATTCTTTCCTGTTGCCGAACTCGCTACATTCCGTCGTTTGGGCACCCGTCTTCAGGGGCACCCTACGACAGCTGAAGGACTTCCTGGCGTAAGAGTCGCTTCCGGCTCTCTCGGACAAGGTCTTTCCGTGGCTTGCGGTGCTGCACAGGCAAAGAAACTCAGCGGTGACAACCATCTCGTGTTCTGTCTCATGGGCGATGGCGAACAGGAAGAAGGCCAGATCTGGGAAACGGCAATGTATGCACCGGCAAAGCATGTCGATAACCTTGTGGCAATAATAGATTATAACAAAAAACAGATTGACGGAAGTACTGACGATGTCCTCAACCTCGGCGACATGAAAGCGAAATATGAGGCTTTCGGATGGATGGTTTATGAGCTTAACGGAAATGATATGCAGCAAGTTGTTGATACTCTTAATGTTGCTCGTAGGAATGCACATAAAGGCCAGCCTCAACTCCTGCTTGCACACACAGAAATGGGTATGGGCGTCGATTTCATGATGGGCACTCATAAATGGCACGGCAGCGCCCCGAATGACGAACAGGCGGCTTGCGCATTGTCACAACTCAAAGAGACATTAGGCGATTATTAATAACATAAAACCGTCATTTTCAACGAAGTGAGAAATCTCATAAAAATAATGAATCATGAAATTTGAAGTTCAAAATTATAAAGACACAAGAAGCGGTTTCGGCGAAGGTCTGCTCGAAGCCGGCAAACGCAACCCGAAGGTGGTTGGCCTCTGCGCCGACCTCACCGGTTCATTGAAGATGGGCGATTTCCAGAAGGCATTTCCTGAAAGGTTTTTCCAGATGGGTATAGCCGAGGCTAACATGATTGGCATGGCCGCCGGTCTCGCCATCGGAGGATATATCCCTTTCACTGGCACATTCGCCAACTTCTCCACAGCCCGCGTATATGACCAAATCCGTCAGGTCGTCGCATATTCAAACAAAAACGTGAAAGTCTGCGCATCACATGCCGGCATAACTCTCGGTGAAGACGGCGCAACACACCAGACCCTTGAGGATGTCGGGATGATGAAAATGCTGCCTAACATGACAGTCATCGTCCCATGCGATTTCAATCAGACTAAAAACGCCACGATAGCTTGCGCTGAATATGAAGGGCCGGTCTATCTTCGCTTCGGGCGTCCGAAAGTGGCCAACTTCACGCTGCCTGACGAGAAATTCATCATCGGCAAGGCTCAGATGATAGAGGAGGGGACAGATGTTTCGATTTTCGCATGTGGTCATCTTGTATGGAAAGCAATTCAGGCTCTTCCGATATTAAAAGAAATGGGCATCAATGCTGAATTGATTAACATCCACACAATCAAGCCGTTGGATAAAGAAGCGGTGCTTAAATCCGTTGCAAAGACAGGCTGTGTCGTGACGGCGGAGGAACACATGCGCAACGGTGGTCTCGGCGACAGCATCTCGCAGCTGCTTTCGACGAATACTCCTAAGCCGGTTGAGATGGTTGCAATAAACGATGTTTTCGGACAGAGTGGCACGCCAGATGAACTGATGAAGTTTTATCATCTTGACACACAAGATATTGTGGAAGCGGCAAAGAGGGCTGTTGCAAGAAAATAGCGTGTTGCTGAAATACGCAAAAAAAATGGAGTCGATAGGTTTTATCCATTCGACTCCTTTTTTTGTGTTCCACTGTCGGGGTAGCAGGATTCGAACCTGCGACCCCCTGCTCCCAAAGCAGGTGCGCTAGCCGGACTGCGCTATGCCCCGAAACTGGGCGGAGAAGGGGGGATTCGAACCCCCGGTAGCCTTAGGGGCTACGACAGTTTAGCAAACTGTTGGTTTCAGCCACTCACCCACCTCTCCGTGTCCTGTGGTTTTGCGAGTGCAAAGATACATCTATTTTCATTATGTACAACAATTTTTTTAAAAAATTTAACGCGGTATTTTAAACGTTTTTTTTGTTAGATTTGCAGAAAATAAAACGTCATGAAAATAAGTAAATTCATGCTTCTGCTTGCTGCTGTAATTGCTTTATTACTAATATCTTACGATGATTATCACGATGGCGAAATCGCTGCGCATGACAATGATTCGCCGAAGAATGTTGTGCTGATGATAGGTGACGGTATGGGGCTCGCACAGGTCTATTCGTTGCTTCTCGTTAGTGAAAATCGCACTTCTTTTGAGCGTTTTCCGTATTCGGGATTCGTAATTACACGCTCTTTCTCAAATAAAATCACCGATTCCGCCGCCGCCGGAACAGCCATCGCTACCGGTCAAAAAACAAGAAATCACATGATTGGAATGTCGGCCGACAGCATCCCCGTCCCAAGTCTCCTCGAAATATTAGCTGAAAAAGGAAAGAAGACAGGTGTCGTGGTGACGTGTTACGCCTCTCATGCCACGCCTGCTGCTTTCCTTGCGCATAACATTGACAGAAATAAATATGAGGAAATCACATCGGAGATTGCGAATAGGGAAGACCTTGACTTGCTCATCGCCGGCGGCAAAAAGTATTTCAATGAAAGGAAAGACAACGGCGACTTGATTGAAGTCATGAGGCGTTCCGATTGGTCGGTTCATGATTCACTATCTCAAATCACTGATAATGAGGTTAGAACAGCAGTGATTCCGTCGAGGAAACATCTGCCGAAAGCACCAAGGAGAGGCGATTTTCTCCCTGACGCAACGGCGAAAGCACTCGAAATCCTCAATAAAGGTGAAAACGGTTTCTTCCTCATGGTTGAAGGCTCGCAGATTGACATGGCCTGTCATAACAACGACTCCACTTATTTTGTGGAAGAGATGAAGGATTTTGACAAAACAGTCAACGTCGTGCTTGATTTCGCCGAGAAGAATCCGAACACTTTGGTGATTGTCACCGCCGACCACGAGACCGGCGGACTGACCATCATTGACCCTGACAGGAAATATGCAAAGACTGAATTCAGGTTCAGCACAAAAGGTCACACTCCTGTTTTTGTGCCTATCTTCGCATGCGGCCCCGGCGCTGAAAATTTCAGCGGAATCATCGACAATACCGATATAAAGAGGAAATTGCTTGAAATTGTGAAATAAAGAATTTATACATAGACAACAAAAAAAGGAATCCAAACGGACTCCTTTTTTGTTGCTTAAACGTTTACGCTTATGCTTCTGCTGCCGGCTCTTCGGCTGGAGCTTCTGTTGCTGTCTCTTCAGCCGCTTTTGCTGCTGCTTCCTCAGCTGCCTTTGCTGCGAGTTCAGCCTTCTTCTGGGCAATCACTTCAGCGCGTGCTGCGTTGACCTTGCTTTCAGCTTCCATTCTTGCCTTGTTATCGGCTCTCTTCTTTTCTGCTGAAATCTTGTTTTCCTGAGCGGCCTTGGCTTCTTTTTCCTTCATCCAAGCCTGGAATTTGACTTCGGCCTGTTCTGCTGTCAAAGCACCTTTCTTAACACCGATGAGAAGGTGTTTCTTGAGCAATACGCCCTTGTGCGAAAGGATTGAACGCACTGTGTCTGTCGGCTGAGCACCCTTGTCTAACCATTCAAGGGCTTTCTCAAAATTGAGGCTGATCTCAGCTGGAACCGTGATAGGATTGTAGGTTCCGATCTTTTCAATAAATCTACCATCACGAGGTGCACGACCGTCTGCAATTACAATGTGATAGAAAGGCTGACCCTTCTTACCGTGTCTCTGTAATCTGATTTTTGCTGGCATAAAATTAAATGTTTTTGTTTAATTGATTTATAATTAGTTAATTCAAACCTACCCGAGGTTTGCGGCTGCAAAAGTACAAAAAATTTCTTTTGATGAGACGTGTTTTATTTAAATTTTTTTGTGTTGGATTATTTCGGCGTATTTGAAAAAAAATGTTAAATTTGCATTTCAAAATATTAAGTCATGAATAAACAAATCATGTTGATATATAGACATTTAGAAATGTTGTTGCTGCTGGTGTTATTGCTAATACCTTCTATTGTTAATTCGCAGAATGATTCGATAGTTGGCAAAAGAAAGGCTGTTGATGGATATGTTGATGTCGGACTGCTGAATATCCTCTCTGAACCCGAGGACGAAGCGTCGGTGTATATTGATGATGTGTTAGTCGGATACACTCCATTCCTGAAAAAAATAGCTGTTGGGGAACACAGGCTTTGTGTGAGAAAAGAACATTATTACGATTATAACGAGGTCATAACGATGTCGGATGCTAAAATGGTTAAGAAGGTGAGACTTGATCTTATGTTTGGTTACGTTAAAATTTCCTCAACACCAGTGGGAGCCATGGTTTATATAAACGATGAAGAGACTTCGTTGATGACTCCTTGCATGACAGGTAAAATTAGTCCAGGTCAAACTAAAATTTCATTTAAATTGACTGATTATCAGACATTTGATACTATTATTGATGTCAAGGAGAATTCAGTCAGCAGACTTCACGCCGATATGGTGAAATTGGATTTGAGCAAGAATATGAACGTGTTGGAGTATCTCAACCAGCTTTACGCTGACACCGCAAAGTTGACAATGATGCTTGCGTCGGATTATATTGCGTCTCAAATCGATGATGCTGACGGTGAAGTTCGACATAAAAACAGCAGAGTTGAGAAATCTAATGGTAAGAGAGCGGTGACTTCTAATGAAAGGAAAACGCAACCGAAAAAAAAGAATGAGTTTGGACATGCGGTGTGGCTTAAAGTCGGTTCCGGAATGTCTGGCATCTGGAATTTGGACGAAACCAGCACTTCCGGCGAATATTCAATGAAATTCCCGACATTCCACGCTGGAATGCAATATTCATACAGATTCAACAGATTCTTTGGACTTGGAGCAGATCTTATTTATTCGAGGACTGGTTATAAAAACTCGTACGTTGTCGATGATTATCAATATGTTGATAATTTTAAAATCAACGCCATCGACATTCCTGTTCTGGCTAAATTCTATTTTTTGAAGAATGGTTTAGGCCCGGTGATTGAGATTGGCCCGATTTTAAATTATAAGGTAAACTATATCATGACCCGTGATTCTGGGAACGGAAAACCGGAAACAAAAAAATCTTCATACAATGCTTTGAATTATGGTGCGACAGCCGGCATCGGCTGTGACTTCAGAATTTCCAACGTCGTTTTCACAGTGAATGTCAGGACCATTATGGAATTGATGAGTGTATTTGAAAATATCGATCAAAATATGTTTCATGTTCAAGTCGGTTTGGGCGTAAAGATTTATTGATATGTTTTTGGTTTTTGATACTGAGACGACAGGTCTTCCACTGAGAAAAGATGCGCCGTTGACGGATTTTGGCAACTGGCCGAGAGCTGTGCAACTTGCTTGGCAGGTGTATGATGAAGTTGGTCAACTTGTTGAATCTCAGAATTATATCATTCGTCCTGACGGCTTTGAAATTCCGATTAATGCTAAAATGGTGCACGGAATTTCAACAGAACATGCGTTGAAAGTCGGGAAGCCGCTTGGAGAGGTTCTCGATATTTTCATGGGGTCCGCGGAAAAAGCTAAGTATTTTGTCGGGCATAACATCGGTTTCGACCTCGCGGTCCTCGGGTGTGAGTTTCTGCGAAATCGCGGCGAGAACCCGTTGCCAAACTGGAAAAAGATTGATACATGTTCGGAAAAGACTGCTATGTTCTGCAAGATACCAGGCGGCACACACGGCGGTTTCAGATTTCCGAAGCTGACAAATTTCTATAAACTGCTGTTTGGAAACGACTTTGACTCTGCTCATAACGCCATGGCGGATGTGACGGCCACAGCACGTGTCTTCCTTGAACTTGTAAGAATCGGCGAACTGAATCATGACGACATTCCTGAAAACGAGGAGTTCTTCGTGAATTTCAAAAATGCTAATCCCGAAACAATCAAATCTGCCGATATTGAAGTGGTTTCCAATTCTGATGAAACATCATCGACCGAAACCGTTGAACAACAACAAGTTGCGAAAAGAGTTGCTGCGCCTGAAAAGATCAACTTCACGCATCTTCATGTCCACTCGCATTTTTCCATCCTCGACGGAATGTCGAAAGTATCTGACCTCGTTGACAAATGCAAACGTTGCGGAATGTATGCGATGGCCCTCACTGATCATGGTAATATGTTCGGTATCAAAGAGTTGGCCGATTATTCCGGCAAGGTGAACGGGAAGATAAAAGATAAGATAAAAGAAAAGGAAGCCATTTTAAAAAAGGAAGATGCGACCGAGGAGGAGAAGAATGACGCCACTGCTGAGATTGAGAAACTGAAAGGTCAGTTTTTCAAGCCGATATTCGGAACGGAGGCTTATTGCGCCCCCGTTGAAATTTCAAAACGCGACGGGCGTCAGGACCGCGGCTGGCATCTTATCTTGTTGGCGAAGAACAAAACCGGTTACAAGAATCTCTGCAAACTCGCCTCAATCGCATACACCGATGGCTTTTACTATAACCCGCGTATCGACCATTCGCTGATTGAGAAATATCATGAAGGCCTGATTTGCAGTTCGGCCTGCCTCGGCGGTGAGGTGCCTCAGAAGATAATGAATGGCGACATCAAAGGCGCCGAAGAGACGATATTATGGTTCAAGAGTGTTTTTGGAGAAGATTATTATCTTGAGATTCAACGACATAAGACCGACAAACCAGGAGGTGACAGAGATGTTTATGAACGTCAGGTTGAGGTGAACAAGGTGATTCTTGAACTTGCGAAAAAGACCAATACCAAGGTCATTGCCACTAATGACGCGCATTTCGTTGAGGAAGAACACGGCGAGGCGCACGACAGGCTTATCTGCCTCAGCACGGGCAAGGACGTTGACGACCCGTCGCGTATGCACTACACGAAACAGGAATGGCTGAAATCGCCGGAAGAGATGTGGAAGATTTTCAGCGATGTCCCTGAAGCGTTGGCGAATACCATGGAAATAGCCGATAAAGTTGAATCGTATAGTCTTGATTCTGACCCGATTATGCCGGCGTTTGATATTCCAGCGGAGTTCGGGACTGTTGAGGAATACCGTCAGAAATATACAGAAGAAGACCTGTTCAATGAGTTCACACGCAACGAGCATGGCGAGGTGGTCATGAGTCAGGATGAGGCCGAGAAGAAAATCAAGAAACTCGGTGGATACGATAAGTTGTACAGAATCAAGTTGGAAGCCGACTATTTGGCGAAGCTCGCGTGGGAAGGCGCGAAGATGCGCTATGGCGAAAATCTGACCGAAGAACAGCACGAACGCATTGTCTTTGAATTACATATAATGAAGACAATGGGTTTCCCTGGTTACTTCTTGATAGTTCAGGATTACATCCGCGGCGCACGCGAGGAACTCGGCGTGAGCGTCGGCCCTGGCCGTGGCTCGGCGGCAGGCTCCGTGGTGGCTTACTGCTTGAAAATCACCGATGTTGACCCGCTGAAATATGACCTGCTGTTTGAACGTTTCCTCAATCCGGACCGAATCTCACTGCCTGATATCGATGTTGATTTCGATGATGACGGACGCGGCAAAGTCCTCGACTGGATTACACGTAAGTACGGCAAGGAGAAAGTCGCTCATATCATCACTTACGGCACGATGGCGGCAAAGTCGGCAATTCAGGATGTGAGCCGCGTCCAGAAGATTCCGTTGCAGACTGTTGTCGGGATAAAAAGCTTCATCCCGGATAAGGCTTTCCCCGACAATGTCAAAGACGAAAACGGGAAAGCGCCAAAGGTGAACCTTAAGAACTGCTATAAATACATCCCTGAACTGAAGGCACTCGTCGAGGGCGAAGACGACAATATCTCTTCGATGCTTACGTATGCCCAAGAACTTGAAGACACAAACCGACAGATCGGCATTCACGCCTGCGGCGTTATCATTGGGGCTGACGACCTCACAAAATTCGCTCCGGTCTGTACCATCAAAGACAAGGATACCAATGAGGATGTGCTTGTTACTCAATATGATGGACATGTCGTTGAAAGCGTTGGTCTTATCAAGATGGACTTCCTCGGACTGAAAACCTTGACTCAGATTAAGGACGCTCTTGCAAATATCAAGAAGACCCGAGGCATCGATTTGGACATTGACAACATTCCGATTGATGACCCTGAGACTTATAAACTTTACAGTTCGGGCAACACAATCGGCACGTTCCAGTTTGAGTCGCCGGGTATGCAGAAGTATCTGCGGGAATTGCAACCCACTGTCTTTGAAGACCTTATAGCAATGAACGCGCTGTATCGTCCTGGTCCGATGGATTATATTCCGACATTCATTGCGCGTAAACAAGGCAGGGAGCCCATCGAGTACGATTTTCCGGAAATGGAAAAATACCTGAAAGACACGTATGGCGTTACGGTGTATCAGGAACAGGTGATGCTTCTGTCGCGTCAACTTGCGAATTTCACCCGCGGCGAATCTGATACTTTGCGTAAAGCAATGGGTAAGAAGCAGATAGCCAAGATGATGGAGCTCAAGGACAAGTTCATGAAACAAGGTCAGGAACTTGGACATGATGCCACGATTTTGGAGAAGATATGGGCCGACTGGGAAAAGTTCGCATCGTATGCGTTCAACAAATCTCACGCCACATGTTATTCTTGGGTCGCATATCAGACGGCATATCTGAAAGCACATTATCCGGCCGAGTTCATGGCTGCCGTCTTAAACAGCAGTATCAATGACTCGAAGGAGGTGGTGTTTATGATGGATGAATGCAAGAGGATGAAAATCAACGTTTTGCCGCCAAATGTCAATAAGTCTGATTATAAGTTCACGGTTGACACTAATGGAAATATCTATTACGGATTCGGCGGGATAAAAGGCGTTGGAGAGGCGGCGAATGTCATCAGTGAAGAGCGTGAATTGAACGGGCGTTATACAAGTTTCGCTGATTTCATGGCGAGGGTGGGGGCGAAGAACCTTAACCGCAAAATGTTGGAGTCGTTGGCCAAAGCTGGTGCCTTCAGCGATTTCACCGAGCTTCACCGAGCCGCTTATTTCTATGTCGCGCCAGGCGAGAAGGCAACATTTATCGAGAAATCAATACGCATGGTAAATGCGAGCAATGAACGGAAGAACAACGCGCAAATCGATCTCTTCGGCGAACTGGAAGCTCAAGGTGAAAGCATGTTCCAACTCGATATTCCTGTCTGCGAACGCTGGTCGAACATAAAGATGCTTGACGAAGAGAAGGAGGTCATCGGGTTCTATCTCAGCTCGCATCCGCTTGAAACATACAGACATGCACTCGATTTCTTCGTTGATGTAAACCTTGAAAATATTCAAGAAACCATTCGAACCAAGAAAGACACAACGGTGCATTTTGCTGGAATAGTGACTTCAAGCATCGAGATGACAGCCAAGTCGAGCGGGAATAAATTCGGGAAATACACCATTGAAGACATGAGCGGAAGCTACGACTTCCCGCTGTTCTCAAAAGATTACATGAAGTTCAACTATCTGTTTGTTGTCGGGACTCCGTTGTTTATCACCGGA
This sequence comes from Bacteroidales bacterium, assembly GCA_045600605.1. Taxonomy (GTDB): domain Bacteria; phylum Bacteroidota; class Bacteroidia; order Bacteroidales; family F082; genus Limimorpha. Next base: position 37,533 of record JAZRYG010000019.1, on the reverse strand, counting down.
ATTGTCCAGGAACCTTTTTACAACAGAAATATGCCGGAGGAAGGGAAGCGGCCTAATGAGTTGAAAATCATCGATGTTGAACTTCTTGAGAACGTTTTGCCGAAAACCAAACGTGAGGCGAAGTTCACCTTCAAAGTGAACAATCTTAACAGTAAAAACGTTAAGGAGATGATTGATGTCATTACGTCAAATAAAGGTGAACAACATTTCTCTGTTTTACTTGTTGATAATGAACACGAGATGACGTGTTCGCTTCATCCGGAGAAAAACAAGATTGATATTGAGGCTGTTTTCAATAAAATTGACGAGCTCAAGAAAAAAAATAGCGATTATGCCGATTTGGTGAGCTATGATTTGCTGAAATGATTATTTTTGCAACTTGAAAATACAAACTTTAAATAATAAATAGTTATGGCTAAACAGATTTCAGAAGAAACATTTGAGCAGGATGTTCTCAAGGCAGAACTCCCGGTTATGGTTGATTTCGGCGCAACATGGTGCGGACCTTGCAAAATGATTGCCCCTTATATGGAACAATTGAGTGAAGAATATGCTGGTAAGGCATTGGTTTTCAAGGCTGATGTCGATGACTGCCCAGGCCTTGCAGCGAAATTCGGAATCAGAAACGTCCCTACAGTCTTGTATTTCAAGGGCGGTCAGGTGGTTGATAAAAACGTCGGCGGCGCAGCAAAGTCGGTGTTTGAAGACAAACTGAAAAAGATTATCTAATTTTGAAATGATAAAAGTTAGGGGTTAAAGGACTGATGTTCTTTAACCTTTATCTTTTTATTAAACATGTTTCGTTTTGCCAATTCAAAGGAATAACATAGTTGATTTAGGGAACCTCGAGTTCCTCGCCAAGCAGATTGTCGAAGGCTTCATCACCGGCCTCCACAAGAGTCCGTTTCATGGCTTTTCTGTCGAGTTTGCCGAACATCGTCTCTATAATACTGGCGAGCCAATAAGAAACATTGACTGGAAACTGTATGGAAGAACCGAAAAACTGTTCGTCAAACGCTACGAAGAGGAGACTAACCTCCGCTGCCAGCTTGTGATTGATACGAGCTCAAGTATGTTCTTTCCGGTAAGACAAAACCTTGATAACCAACATCCTAACAAACTTTGGTTCTCGGTTTACAGTGCCGCCGCTCTTATTGAATTGATGCGCAGACAACGTGATGCCGTGGGTCTCAGTTTGTTCGATAAAGATGTTGACTTTCATGTTGATGCAAAACTCTCTCCAATACATATCAATCTGATATACAGCAAGTTGGAAAGACTTCTTCTGCCGTATGACAAAGCGGAGAAGACAACGACCGACGCTATATCGTGCATCCACAAAATCGCCGAGATGACGCATCAACGCTCGTTGGTGATTATTTTCAGCGATATGATCCAAAATCTTGACTCGTATAATGAGCTGTTCGCCGCACTTGAGCATCTTCGCTACAACAAGCATGAGGTTGTACTTTTCCATGTTCATGACGGACTTCTTGAACAGAAACTTGAATACGACAATCGTCCGTATCGTTTCGTTGACCTTGAATCAGGTGATGTCGTGAAACTTAACCCATTGGATGTCAAAGAAAAATACGAAGAAATCATGAAACAGCGGAAAGATAACCTGCTGCGTCACTGCTATCAATATCAGGTTGATTACATCGAAGCCGACATCAATAAATTGTACGACCAAGTGCTTACGTCGTATCTGATTAAACGCGAGAAACTTCGTTAAAGTTTCAGAATCACCTGCAATTTGCCGTCGGTCTTCACATTACCTTCGATTTTTTCCAGCCCGCTGCTTATTTCGTCAATGTCGCTGTAAATTGTGCATCCGATTTTAGCGTTTAATGAAGCGATCTTTGAGAACTTATATTTTGCGACCAAGTACATTCTCATTCCTTTATGATACATAGAACCAATTGAAAATGAGTAAAGTACATCATTCTCGTATGCGTAAACCGCTCCCACGGGGCTGTCGAACAAAGCATATCTGAAAGATAGATTGACTGGCTTTTCCGGCGGATTGTAAACTATATCTTGATAAATCAAGTATAATTTTGTTGTTTGCTCTAAATCTGTTTTGATAATGTGATATTCAGCTCTGTTTTTCAATGTGAAAGATTCGCCGATAGGGTAGGTGATGTGGAATCTAAACATTGTTTTTCTCTCGTGAACCAACTTGCGCATATACGTCATTTCGCTGCTGCCGTTCACTTCTTTGTCTTTGTGCTTTAATTCTATGAAAAACAATGCTTTGCTGTTTATTTGATGGTTGATTTGCATGTCGTATGATTGACTTCTGCTTGGAGAATAGGCTGTGGTTTTAATCCAGTCTGACTGCGGAAAATCGGCGGTGGCGGTCAGTTTCCACCTTGGCGCAAAGGAAAATGATGTGGAAAGATACAGTCCTTTCTCATTGCGCGTCCCGCTTCCTGACGCAAAGGAGTTGCTGTAAAAATTCTGATATTTCTTGTCATAATTCCTATATAAAATTGTAAAATCGACATAACCGGTCGGCTGAAATGTTGTCGCAACGAGAACCGCCGGCGCTTTGTTGTCGCTCATGGCCGCCTCTCCGTAAAATGAGATTTTTTTCAAGATATAATAGAAGTCAATGCCTTGATTTACAAGTGACTTGCCTTTAAAATAGAATGCGTTGTACAGTCTCGGCTCGGGGCTTAATTCACAACTCAGATTTGTTTTGTGAATGGTGTATCCGATTTGAAAATGACTTGTTCTGAAACTGATGTTTCCGCCGAACAGCTCTTTCGTAATGACATGTCTGTCAATGAGTTCACCATACGTTCTGTGCAAGCCTGTCTGTTGAAGAGTGGTAATCTGCGTTGGGGTGCCGAGGCTGTCAACGGCACTGACGTTGGCGTCGGCTTTTGTGTTGGAATAGAACGCTGTAATGTCGAGGCCATACAGTCTGAATGTTGCCGCTGCGCCTCTCAAGTGACTCGCTTCGTTTGCCGATTTCGATGCACGTATGTTTTTGGCTTTGCGCAGAAGAGAGCCGCCACTGCTTGTGAATGCTACACCAGACCCCATCGTAACGCCCTGCCCGAACCCGACTTGATAGTCGCCAATGGCTAATGCCATGATTTTTAGCTTATTGCAAATTTTTATGTCGCGGATTAAAAAATGAAACGACCAGAAATCAATTGCTGAATAAAGATGACCGCCCAATAATTTCTTTATTGAATCATTGATCTTTGGAGTGAAAAGATACTCTCCGGCATCTTTCTCAAGCGCGAAACCCGCTTCGATTTTGTCGCGATATGAAAAATTATATCTGATGAACAATCTCTGTGGGCTTCCCAAATATTTTTTATTTGGATTCTCTAACAGAATGGAATCGCTAACATCTTGATAACCAGCTTTCTTGTTGAAATTATGATCTATTTCAAATGCGACTTGATGTTTCGCATATTTAAATATGTCTTTGATTTTTTTATTGTTAGAAAGTGTTGGTTTGTCGAAGCAGACGAGAGGTTCTAAAATGGTGAGAGTCAGCTCGTCAATTCCGTCAATCAGCTTCAGTTCGTCAAAGATGCGAATGTCACCAAAATTCTTTCTGTAATCGTTGATGCATTCTATTGCGTATATACTAATCAAATGAAACTCAATCAGTTGTGATAAATCTTCGTTATCATTGATGTTGATTTTATTATTGTACAAATCCCAATACGCATCAATCAACTCGTTATAGTCGGTCTCTTCCTCGCTGTTTTCGGTCATACGTTCTATCTGATTGATAATCAGGCTTTCCGTGATGTTGTTTTGGCACAAAACGGCAAATGGAGAGAATAAAAATAAGGTCAAAAAAATCTTTTTCATAGTCTGAAAATCAAGCTGCTTTGAAATGAGACACCTGTGTGTTGGTTCATTTTTGCGCTGATGTCAATGACGAACCATTTGATTGAATACCCGATGCCAAAACACGCGGTGGCTGGGTTTGTATAAACGCCCGCTCTTATGGAAAAACCTTTTAACACATTGTATTCCAATCCAATACGATAATCCATGTTTTTGTCGGAGTTGTATTCCAACTCTGTCGTCCCCAAGAAATCGTTAGTGATTTTATACGACAAGCCAAGCCTGAACACTATAGGAATCTTCTCCTTTATAGTGGTGTTGATGTTTACATTGATAGGATTAAAGATATATGCGCCAATGCATAGTTTGTCGTTTATGTCTGATTGAACTCCTAATTCAAATGTTGCGGCTCGTCGTTTCTCATATTTATCTGAAAAGTTAAAGTAAAGATAATCAATCTGTAAGCCCAATTTCAGATGTGGACCGAGACAACGTGCGTAGGCGATGCCGATTTTGTTTTCAGAATAGTCTGTGAATCCGAAACGGCTGAATGTTACGCCAAAGCAACCGATTTTATTGACAGGCAATGCAAAAGCAGAATTGATAAACGACAATTCCTTCATGGAAAACCGGTTCTCATACGATAGGCCGATTGCCAAATCATTCCAATCCGCCATTCCGGCAGGATTGTTGAGGCAACTCCAGAAATCGTGGAGTGCTGCCGAACAGTTTCCCAAAGATGAGCTGCGACTGCCAGTCGGGCTGACTAACCCCCATGCCAAACAATGGGGGCACAATAGGCAAATGCCTATTACCAAAAGGTTTCTTTTCATGGTTTTTGGTTTTTTATTTAAAAAAATGCCAGACGATTTTCGTCTGTAAAATGTGTTGCAAAAATACATATTTTTTCTGAAATGTCAATTATTTTGTGTAAATTTGTGCAAATTTTTTGATATGGATATTATTCTCGTTATTGCAGCATTTATTGTGCTTGTTTTAGGTTTGATAGGTGATGTTCTGCCTGGCATTCCGGGCACTCCGGTATCGTATCTCGCGCTTCTTCTTGTTCATTGGACTGATAAAATCAGTTTCTCAACACAATTTTTGGTTGTAACGGGCTTGATTGCTCTTGCAATCACGGTTCTTGATTATGTAGTGCCTGTTTGGGGGACAAAAAAATTCGGAGGCACAAAGGCCGGTGTACGTGGGAGTACTATCGGGTTGATTGTCAGTGTGATAGTTCTTCCATTGCTCGGAATTGTCATAGGGCCGTTTGGGATAATCGGATTGCTTGGCGGACCTTTCGTCGGCGCATATATTGCTGAAAAAAGAGCCGGAAATGATGATACGATAGCTTGGCGTTCGGCGTTTGGGTCGTTCATCGGTTTTATAACAGGCACGCTGATGAAAATCGTTTATACACTTGTTGTTGGCTTCTTCATGATTAAGGAATTAATTTTATTGATATTCAATTGATATTTAATACAATATGAATTTAGAAGAAAAGTCGAAACATATCAAGACTTTGATAATCAAGGCCTTGGCGGAAGCCGGCTCCGGGCATACCGGCGGCTCCTTGGATCTGGTGGATATTTTCACGGTGTTGTATTTCAATCATTTACGCTATGATGCTAAAAACCCGAAATGGAAAGACCGTGACAGGGTGGTGCTTTCAATTGGACATACCGCGCCAGTGCTTTACGCGACATTGGCAGCGGCAGGATTTTTCCCTGAAGAAGAGATGATGACGCTCCGTAAGTTCGGAAGCAGGTTGCAGGGACATCCGAGTCTTGACTCCCAACTGCCTGGTGTTGAGACATCGGCGGGTTCGCTCGGACAAGGCTTGTCAATTTCCAATGGCATGGCTTTTGCGGCGAAATTTGACAAGAAAGATTATCGTGTCTATTGCGTGATGGGCGACGGTGAGATTCAAGAAGGCAGTGTCTATGAAGCTGCAATGGCTGCGGCACATTACAAGCTTGACAACGTATGTGCAATCCTCGACAGAAACCGCCTTCAAATTGACGGAAACACTGAAAACGTGATGGCACTTGAGCCGCTTGCCGACAAATGGCACGCTTTTGGATGGAACGTCATCGAGATTGACGGACATAATCATTTTGAGATAAAAGATGCCTTGGTTAAAGCTGAGAATTGCAAAGGAAAACCCTCTATAATCATCGCACATACGATTATGGGGAAAGGCGTTCCCGAAATCGAGAATAACAACAAATGGCACGGAAAAGTGCCGACGAAGGAACAGGCTGTTGAATGGACTAAATAGAAAATTATGAAGTATATTAATAAAGGTGATAAACCGACCAAAACGGGTTTCGGCGAGGGTGTCCGCGATGCGGCGATGAAAAACGAAAACGTCATCGGCATCGGTGCCGACATCACCGCGTCGGTCGGGATGAATATTTTCTCTGAAGCGTTCCCGGAACGTTTCATTTCGTTGGGGATAGCCGAACAGAACTGCGTCGCGACGGCAGCAGGTCTCGCGCTCTCTGGCAAGATTCCTGTCTTCAGCACTTACGGAGTCTTCGCTGCACACCGCGCCAACGACCAGATTCGCATTTCGTTGTGTTATAATAATTTACATGCGATAATAGGAGGCGCACACGCCGGTGTCTCTGTCGGTCCAGACGGCGCAACGCATCAGGCACTTGAAGACATCGCCACGATGCGCGTGCTTCCGAGAATGACAGTCATCTCGCCATGCGACGCGACACAGGCACGCATCGCAACCGAAAAGGCGATTCTCGAACTTGATGGTCCCGTCTATATTCGCTTCGGTCGTGAACCAGTGGCCGACTTTACATCTGAAAATCAAGAGTTTACGATAGGGAAAGGCCAGATAATGAAGGACGGCGAAGATGTCTGTATCATCGCGACAGGACATGAAGTGTGGGAGTCGTTGAAAGCCGCTGACAAACTCGAAGAAAACGGATTTCATGCCACGGTCGTCAATATGCATACGATAAAGCCGCTCGACGAGGAGCTTCTGCTTGATGTCGCGCAGCGTTTCAAAACGATATATACCGTTGAGGAACATCAAGTTATAGGTGGACTTGGCGGTGCGGTGGCGGAGTTTCTCTCTGAAAAAATGCCGACAAAAATTGTCAGAATCGGCGTCAATGACCGTTTTGGCGAGTCGGGGAAAGCTGGCGAACTGATGCACCACTTCGGCCTCGACGCAGAAGCCATATATGATAAGGTGTATTCTGAAATTACACAAATAAATCTTTGAATAATTGAATCTTTGAATCTTTAAATCTTTGAATCTTTAAATCTTTGAATCTTTAAATCTTTGAATATGAATAAACTAACGAGGTTTCTCACGACATTATTGCTTTTTGCAGGTCTCGATTCTTTCGCCTGCACGAATTTTCTTGTGACAAAAGGCGCATCCGTTGACGGTTCTAATTTCATAACCTACGCCGCCGATTCGCATATCCGTTACGGCGAGCTGTATTTCACTCCCGCCGCCGATTGGCCGGAAGGAAGCATGAGGACGATTTACGACCGCGGTACAGCCGAGCCGCGCGGACAGGTGCCGCAGCCCGCTCATACCTATCAGGTCGTGGGTTATATCAATGAAAATCAAGTGGCTATGGGTGAAACTACTTTCGGAGGCCGTGAAGAACTCATCGATAAAAACGGACTCATCGACTACGGCAGCCTGATGTTCATGGCACTCGAACGCAGCACCTCGGCACGTGAGGCGATAAAAATCATGGCTGACCTCGTGGAGAAATACGGCTACGCAAGCGACGGCGAGTCGTTCTCAATCTCCGACAAAGACGAGGTCTGGTATATGGAAATCATCGGGAAAGGCGAGGAGAGAGGTTGTGTGTGGGTCGCGATCCGCATACCCGATGGCTACGTCTCCGGCCATGCTAATGCGGCTCGTATTCAGACTTTCTCGTTAAGAGACGGCAAGAAATCAATCACTGATAAAGACTGGAAACGACTTTATAATCAAGACGTTGAAGTGATTTATAAACATGATGTCATCACTTTCGCGCGTAAGAAAGGCTATTTCAGCGGCAAGGATTCCGACTTTGATTTCAGTGCTGCATACGCGCCGGTTGATTTCTCCGCCGCCCGCATCTGCGACCTCCGCGTCTGGGCGATGTTCAACGAGGTGTGCGACGACATGGATCAATATTGGGATTACGTGACAGGAAAAGACCTCGGACACGGACGTATGCCGTTGTATGTCAAGCCGAACCGAAAGATTTCTCTGAGCGACATGATGTATTTCATGCGAAATTATTATCAGGGAACCGAACTCGACAAATCGCAAGGTGTCGGTGCCGGATCGTGCGGCTCGCCTTACCGGATGAACCCGCTTTATTGGGAATACGACGGCGAAAAATATTTCAACGAGAGAAGCACCGTCGCCCTGCAAACAGGTTTCTCGTTCATCGCACAGACAAGAAACTGGCTTCCGAATCAGATCGGCGGAATCATCTGGTTCGGCGTAGATGACACAAACTCAACGGTTTACACGCCGTTCTATTGCTCCATCGCTGAAGTGCCGATTGAATTCCGTCAAGGGAATGGCGACATGCTGACATATTCCGACAACGCCGCTTTCTGGGTCTTCAACCGTCTCGCTCATTTCAAATATCTGTTCTACAACCGTGTGATTGGTGATATTCAAAAGGTTCAGAACGAACTTGAAAATTCATATCAGAATCAAGTCAAAATAATTGACAATCAAGCATTGGAGCTTTTGAAAAACAAAAAGGTTGATGAAACGGTAGCAATGCTGACGGATTTTTCATCGAAAGCCGGCGCAAACACCGTGGCACGATGGAAGGAGCTTGACAACTATTTGTTAGTCAAATATTTGGACAGCAATGTGAAACAAGAAGAAAATGGTGAGTTCAAACGCAATCCGTGGGGTTATCCGGCTCGTCCGCAGCAGCCCGGCTATCCGGATTCATGGAAAAAAGCCGTGATTGAAGAAAACGGAGACAGATTTAAGAGATAATGTATCATGAAGAACACAAAGCCTTTGGCGGAACGGCTCCGTCCGACATCGCTTGACCAATATATCGGTCAAAAACATCTGATTGGCGAAAATGCGGTGCTGCGCCGCGCCATCGAGAGCGGTCACATCCCGTCGATGATTTTCTGGGGACCTCCGGGCGTCGGGAAAACTACTTTGGCATATATCATCTCGAAGCAGGTGAAACGGCAGTTTTTCGTGTTGAGCGCGGTGAGCAGCGGCGTGAAAGACGTGCGCGAGATATACGACCGTGCGCGGATGGCTCCTGAAGCACCGATTCTTTTCATCGATGAAATACATCGTTTCTCGAAGGCGCAGCAAGACTCTCTGCTCGGCGCGGTAGAAAAAGGCCTCGTCACACTCATCGGCGCGACGACGGAGAATCCGAGTTTTGAGGTGATCTCGCCTTTGCTTTCACGCTGCCAGGTCTATATCCTGAAAAGTCTTGAGAAAGATGACCTTAAACAACTGATTGTCAATGCGGTCGAGACATTGAAAGATGACTATAAAAAAGAGATTGTCATTGAGAAGGACGAGGCGTTGATGCAGATCAGCGGCGGCGATGCACGTAAACTTCTGAATGCCATCGACTTGGTTGTCAGTATGTTGGACGATGAAAACCAGGACGCGGAAAGGCTCGTTGTCGATAACGAGGTGACGACGAAATACATTCAGAGCAATCTGTTGAAATACGACAGGATGGGGGAGATGCACTACGACATCATCTCCGCTTTCATCAAGTCGATCCGTGGCAGCGATCCGAACGCGGCGGTTTATTACCTCGCACGAATGTTTGAGGCAGGGGAGGACCCGCTTTTCATCGCGCGGCGTATGTTGATACTTTCATCGGAAGACATCGGAAACGCCAACCCGAACGCGCTTCTGCTCGCCAACGCCTGCTTCGATGCCGTGAGTAAGATCGGTTGGCCGGAGAGCCGCATAATACTTTCACAGACAGCGACTTACCTTGCATCTTCGGCCAAGAGCAACGCTGCTGTCGTGGCGATAGACTCGGCACAGGCTTTGGTGCACAAGACCGGAAACCTCAGCGTGCCATTGCATCTGCGCAACGCACCGACGAAATTGATGAAAGACATCGGTTACAGCGATGGCTACAAATACGCACACAGTTACCCTGGCAATTTCGTTGAGCAGGAGTTTCTGCCTGAGGAGATTTCCGGCACTCGCTTATACTCCCCACAGGAAAACCCGAAGGAGCTTGAGCTGCGCCGTTCGCTGAAGGCGAAATGGAAGGAAAAATACGGGTATTGATTGATAGCTATGCTATTAATATTCATAGTCCGCTTTATATGTTTTTTTTCAAAAATCCATTGACATTCAAAAAATCTCTTTTTAATTTTGACCTTTCAAAATTGAAATGCCATGACGACCACTGATTTGTCATATAAACCACTGATTATCATAGCGAAGGTGGGAACGCCATACTCCCGCCACGATAAGAAACGCCCAGATATTTTCCGACTCGGCAGGAACAAGTTCATCAAACGACAGGGTGTCTGTTTGTATTATGTGTTGACAACAGAAGAAATCTGGAGTTGCGGTCCGAAATACCCACAGATATATTTTATGGATACTGATTTGAATGTCATTGGCTATAAGATACTGCCACTTATAAATTCCATGGATTTCGCAAATTGCATCGTCTCTACAGCAGATGGAGGGTGCTTGGTTGGTATCAGTTATGATGGTGGTTCATCGGGAAACTGTACTTACCATATTCTCAAATTTCCGATTACTGATTTTGTTCAGAACTGGTCGGTCGATGAGATTGGAATCGACAACCAAGTGTCGAAGGTTTATCCGAACCCTGCGACAAACGCACTTCACCTCAATATTGATGGTGACGCCACACTGTCCATTACGGACATCCAAGGGAGGAGACTCCTCGAGAAAAACGTTTCCGATGGCGACAACAAGATTGACATTTCAGAATTAAGAAGCGGGATGTACATCTATCAGGTCAGCGGAAGCAATTCAGAAAACAAGACAGGCAAATTCATTAAAAAGTAAAAATCATGAAAAAGAACATATTAAAATCAATCGCAGTGGCAGCATTGTTGGCTGCCGGAAGTGCGGTGCAAGCACAGATAAACTATAACAGCCAGAATTGTCAAGCCAGTGGTTTGTACTCATCAGCCGTCGGTGACAGCTGAATATCGAAAGGTGATTATTCTTTTGCCGGAGGTTGGTACTCGCGCACAGAATCCAATGCGAGGTCGGCGTTCTCCTACGGTCAAAACTGCATCGCTAGCGGCAATCATTCTTGGGCATTGGGATATTGTGTTACAGCACAGGGTGGCGGTTCGACAGCAATCGGCACATATTTAACTGTTTCTGGTGGTAGTGTCGCCATCGGAAGAGGCTATGACAACACCGACAGGATGGTAGTTGACAGGACAAGGGTCATAGCTCTCGGATTCGACAGCAACCTGCCGACAATGACTGTTTTCTCCGCCCCAGGGAAGAACAGAACAGGCAAGGTGGCGATAGGCAATGTCACGGGCATCGAGCCGAGTGCGAAACTTCACATCAAGGCTGACAAATACAATGGCTTTGGCGAGGACGCAGACATACTGCTCCAGTCGCAGGCGGGTTTCGAGGCGGCGGTATGTTTCCAAAATAAAAATAATAAAATTTCCGTTGCTACCGGCAGCAACATCATGAACTTCACGGCCGGAGGTTTCAGCTTCACCACCGGCAAGGTGGGCATCGGGTGCGAGAACACTGCGGAAGGCTACGCGCTTGCGGTGAACGGCGGCGTGATGAGCACGCGCGTGTCGGTGATGGACGTCGATGGGTGGCCCGACTACGTGTTCGGCGGAGACTACCACCGCATGAGCCTCTACGAGCTCGAGGAATACATTGACCTCAACCACCACCTCCCCGAGGTGCCGTCAGCCGAAGAGGTGTCGGAACAAGGCATCGACCTCGGCGAGATGAACGCCATACTGCTGCAGAAAGTCGAGGAACTCACACTCCACGTCATCGAACTGCAGAAACAGATTGACATTCAGCAGAATGAGATTGATGAATTGAAAAACAAGTAACGCGAAGACATATCGTCTCCTAAGGTCGTATTCATCAACCTTTTCACCGAGAAGTTTGAAGGATTTTTGTCTATCGTTACGATAAATTCTAATTCAGCGGCTCGGAAAGACAGCATCAACAACATGGAGAGGAAGTTTGCATACAACATCCGATATGAGTTAGAATTATCATATTAAACCTTAAACATGACATGTATGAAAACTAAAAGAATATTATATCTAATTGTCTTAATTTCAATGTTATCACCAATGCCGTTTAGCTGTTCAAGTTTGAGTGGTGAAAAATATGCAGATGAAACAAAAATCGCAGAGGATTCATTAAATTGTTACTATATGGGCGCGTATAGTTTATATAGTAGATTTTTCATTGTTGGCGATTCGTTATTCAACGACACTCTAATATTGGATAAGTCGTTGGATTTGTTGAATAAAGGATTGACAATTGATTCTGACAACATGGAGATTCACAGTTTGAAGTGTATGATTTATATTTTCAAACATTGTTATGAAGAAGCACTATCTGAAAATGACGTGCTTTTAAAAATATCACATAACAATCCTGAAGCCATATTTGCAAGGGCTGCAATATATGATGCCATGGGTGATTGTGAAAAGAGTAAGACGACAATAAGTGAATGTTTATTTCAGTGTAACAGCCTGTTGGAGTGTGGCAATTTAGAAAAAGACGAATCGCTGATTTGTTATTTAATATATGTGTCGAGCCAGTTGGCGAAACGTCTCTGCCATAAAATGCCATTCTGCGGCTTGAGCACCCAGTGGTTCTCGTCGGGGAAGTAGAGGAACTCCGCAGGAATGCCGCGCAAGACCGCCGCGTTGTAAGCCTGCATCCCTTGCGTGAAGCAGATTCTGTAGTCGAGGCCGCCGTGGATGACGAGAATCGGTGCGGTCCATTTGTCAACGAAGAGGTGAGGGGAGTTGGCGTATGACCACTGTACGACAGGGTTCTCCTTGTCCCAGAACGGACCGCCGAGGTCCCAGTTCACGAACCACATCTCTTCGGTCTCAAGATATTGGGCATCAAGGTTAAACATGCCGTCGTGCGCGATCAGGGCCTTGAAGCGTCCGTCGTGGTGGCCGGCGAGCCAATACACGGAGAAACCGCCGAAGCTTGCGCCGACGGCACCGAGCTTGTCCTTGTTCACGAAAGGCTCCTCCGACATCACGTCGATGGCGGTGAGGTAGTCCTTCATGCACTGCCCGCCGTAGTCGCCGCTGATGGCCTCGTTCCATTCCTGCCCGAAGCCCGGCAGCCCGCGTCTGTTGGGCGCCACGATGACATATCCGTTGGCGGCCATCATCTGGAAGTTCCAGCGGTATGACCAGAACTGGCTCACCGTGCTCTGCGGGCCGCCCTCGCAGTAAAGCAACGTGGGGTATTTCTTGTTCCTGTCGAAATGCGGCGGATAGATGACCCACGTCAGCATCATCTTGCCGTCGGTGGTCCTGATCCATCTCTCCTCGACGTTCCCAGTCTTCAACTGATTGAAAATGTTGTCGTTGACATGCGTTATGGCTTTGAATTCGCCGTTGTCGGTGTCAACGGAATAGAGTTCCGTCGGACGGCTCATCGACTGCATCCCGCCGATGAGGTTCTTGCCGGCGACGGCGACCGACACGAAGTTGTGCTTGCCTTCCGTGATCTTGGTGATGCTGCCGGTGCCGAGACTCAGCGCGTAGATCTGGTCGGTGGCGTTCTTGTCGCTGATGAAATAAATGGTGTTGCCGTCGGCCGACCACGTCAGCGAGGTGGCGTTCTGGTCGAAGCCCGACGTGTAGTCTTTCTTCTCGCCCGTCGTAAGGTCCATGACGAAAAGACGCTGTTTGTCAGCCTCGTAGCCGTCACGCTCCATGCTCTCCCATGCCATTTTGTTCCCCTTCGGCGACACCGCGATGTTGAGGTCGTAGCCCATCATCCCCTCGGTGAGGTTCACCGTGTTGCCCGAAGCGACATTGTATCTGTAAATGTCAGTGTTTGTTGACGTTGCATATTCCTTGCCGACCTTCTTGCGGCAGCAGTAAAGGATGTTCTCGCCGTCGGCGGTCCACGCGACCTGTTCCATCCCGCCGAACGGTCTCACGGGCGACTCCCACATTTCGCCCTCCATGATGTCCTTGCCATTCCTGACCACGCCCTTCTGCATGTCGGCGACGAAGATGTGGCTGTACGTGTCAACCCACTGGTCCCAGTGGCGGTACATCAAGTCGTTGTTAATCCTTCCCGAAGAAAGAGGCAGGTCACGGTAGATGTCGGCGACCTGGTCCTTGAGCTTGACCTCCGCCGTATAGACGAGCATCTTCTCGTCGGGGCTGAGGAGATACCCCGTGATCCCGCCGTCAATGACGCTGATCTGCCGGTTGTTCATGCCGTTGGCATCCATCTCCCAAAGCTGCATGTCGCCGCTCTCGGCTGTCATGTACGCGATGTTTCCTCCCGTTGTCCACGTCGGGCTGTACTGGCTGCACTCGCCGTTGGTGATACATTTGAGGTTGCTCCCGTCGGTATCCATGACGTAAAGTCTTGAAAATCCTTTGTTTGCGTCGATTGTGTAGTCGGTGACGCTGTAAACAACCTGTGAACCGTCCGGCGAAACTGCAAACTCGCCGATGCGACCCATAGTCCAGAGAACTTCAGGCGTCAGAATGTCAGACTCAAGTTTGATTGTCTCGCGAAGAGGTGCGACCTGCTTCGGCTTTTCGCAGCCCTGCAAGAATAACAGCAGCATTGCGATTGGAATAAGTAATTTCTTCATTTTATTATTTTTATGATTGATTTTCAAACAATTATAAATGCATAAAAGTTCACCTAATCATCAAATCCGTTGATTTGACAACTTTTAATGTTTGGTGATTACGACTTGCAAAACTACAATTTTTTTTATATTTGCAGAAAATTTTTTCGATGAAACGTGTAATATTATTTCTCGGTGTGATTCTCACCGCAATCACTTCTTTTTCACAGCAACATCTTGTATATCAATCGTATGCGTTAGGCTCTAACGATGGTGACACCACTTTTCGTGAAGTCATTCGTTACAAAAACCAATTGAAAATTTATGACCGACAGGATTTTTCAGGCAAGTTGATTGACGGAGTCTCAACGGATTTCACTTACGTTAATTATGATTTGGATTCGGTATTTTACCAAATGAACTATCAGGACGGCGAGTCATTTTATTCTGCTAATCAATTGAAAAACAATGATGTGACATTTGAAAACGTTGGAACTGAAAAGGTTAACGGCTACGATTGCGTAAAATATAAGACTTCGATAAACTCAAATACGATTGAGGTCTGGATGACCGAGAAACTCGGCTACGACGCAACTCCGACAACATCGCGCGGCTACCTCAAAGGCGTGATGATTCGTCAGGCGATAAACGGAAACAGGATTCTGGAATTGAAATCAATAAAGAAAGATAAAAGCATCAAGAAAGAGTTGATACCTAATGATTTAGGAATGCGAAAGAGTGGGAGGGAACTTAACAAAATCAATAAGGAGAAACTTATAAAACGTTTCAGAATTTTCGATGATGACCAGATCAATTTTGCGAATATTGAGAAGTTCAAAGGTGAGATTCCGTTCGATTCGGTGATTCATTTTTCGTTCGGAACCATCGTCTTGAAACGTGTGAAACTTCCTGTTTTGCCCGAACATTATCAGCTTTTCGCGGAGCTTCATCAGAAGTCGAACGGCGACGCCTACGACCGCACAGGCTCCGTTTTCGTGATTCCGTTGGACAGGAAACTGTCTTTGCGTGATGCTTTAATTGACAGTATAGAAGTCATTCCATATCAATATGATAGAAACGGAAGAAAGTATGAGGGAATACGTCTTGAAAACGACTATATGCCAGTCGTCGAGCTGATGAGGTTTTTCACTCCTTTTGGCGTGAATCATTTCAACGACCGCGTCAAGATTGACGGGCTCGAATGGGAAGACGAGGCGTATTATAAGATGGAGGTCAGCGAGCTTTCCGACCGTCTTTCGGGCGATGTGCTGATTGGCGCGTTCATCGGCAATTACGACGATGGCGGACATAAGGTCTCGTTGGACATTGTCGCGTACCCGCAGGGTTACAGCGGCGACACCGACGGAAACTGCCGCTGGAGCCTTCCGCTTTTCAACACGTGCAACGTGATGGAGATGGCCGGGCAGAATTACGGAAGATTGTTCCAAACCGACAGCTTGACCGTTGAGTTTGACATTCCTGAAAACGTTGAAAATCTGCGTCTTAGGTATATCACGACAGGTCACGGCGGCTGGGGCGGCGGCGATGAGTTCAACCCGAAGGAGAACACTATCATCATCGACGGCGAGACGACGTTCACTTTCACACCTTGGCGTTGCGACTGCGGCACTTACCGCGAACTGAACCCTGTCTCCGGCAACTTCTGGAACGGTGTATCGTCGTCCGACTATTCGCGTTCAGGCTGGTGTCCGGGAACAGCCACGAACCCTGTGTATTTCGACTTAAGTCATTTAAAACCAGGGCATCACACAATGACTGTCGCCATCCCGCAAGGTGCCGACGAAGGCGGTAGTTTCTCGCATTGGATGGTTTCGGGGGTGCTGCTCGGAAATAAGAAATAGGTTACGTTGCCTTATTAAATAAATAAGTTGATTTGTAAACTTCTATTTCGCCAAATTGACTAAAAGATTTTCGCCAAATTGACTAAAAGACTTCAAGCGAAATAGGCTGCCTGAAGGATTGAAGCCAATTTGTTGATAAGATTTTCGGAGAATTTTTTTACGGATGTCAGGAATTTTTACGAAATTTGCGGTCAAGTTGCGTAAGTTGAAGAACATTGTGGCATAATTGCTTACAAATGCTGGCCTTGATTTTACGTTGAATGGCGAGCAGAAGTATGAAAAGAATTTTGAAAACGAATAAAAAAACATCAAAAATATCTCAATAAAAACAATAACGCGTACTCTATGACAATACAGGAACAACGGGCAGCAGCTAAATATTTTTCTGAGGAATGGAAAAATCGTGGCGACGAGAAAAGCGAAACACAACAATTTTGGATGAGTTTGCTTTCTTCGGTATTTGGAATATCGGAGCCTCAGAAATTCATCGAATTTGAAAAACGTGTGCAACTTACTCACGTGAGTTTTATTGATGCGTACATTGAATCAACCAAGGTGTTGGTTGAGCAAAAAAGTTCAGATGTAGATTTGCACAAGGGTTACAAACAAAGCGACGGTTCCATACTTACACCGTTCCAACAAGCGAAACGATATGCCAATGAAATGCCTTATTCAACTCGTCCGCGTTGGGTTGTTGTCTGCAATTTCCAGTCGTTTTTGGTTTACGACATGGAAAATCCCAATGGAGAACCATTTGAAATTCTTTTGGAAAACCTTGAAAAAGAATACTATCGTCTTTCGATTCTGACCGATACGGGAAATATCCATTTGAAAAAAGAAATGGAAGTCAGTATTAAGGCTGGGGAATTAGTTGGTAAAATTTATGATGCGCTACTTGCTCAATACAAAGACGCAACAAGCGCTGAAACGCTAAAAAGTTTGAACGTGCTTTGTGTCCGTTTGGTGTTTTTGCTTTATGCCGAAGATGCCGGGATTTTTGGCGTAAAGAATATGTTTTACGACTATATGGTGCGTTTCCAAGCAAGAGATTTCAGACGCGCCTTGATTGACTTGTTCCAAGTTCTTGATACGAAGAAAGAAGACAGAGATGCCTATCTTGATGCCGATTTGGCTCAATTTCCATACGTGAACGGCGGTTTGTTCTCAAAAAGCGACATTGAAATACCACAATTTACCGATGAACTTCGCAAACTGATACTTGACAAAGCAAGCGAAGGCTTTGATTGGAGCGAAATTTCGCCAACCATTTTTGGTGCTGTGTTCGAAAGCACGTTGAATCCCGAAACCCGACGCTCGGGCGGAATGCACTACACCAGCATTGAAAACATTCACAAAGTAATTGACCCGTTGTTTTTGAACGATTTGCGCGACGAGTTGGAAAACATTAAAGCTGAGCCGATTGCAAAAACACAGCTAAAACGAGCCAATGAATTTCAAAACAAATTGGCTTCTCTTAAATTTCTTGACCCAGCGTGCGGCAGCGGAAATTTTTTGACAGAATCGTATTTGAGTTTGCGCCGATTGGAAAACGAGGCAATTCTGCTGCAAACCAAAGGACAGATGCAGATGGGTTTTGAAGAAACGAACCCGATAAAAGTTACCATCCACCAGTTTTACGGAATTGAGATTAACGATTTTGCCGTTTCCACCGCAACAACCGCCCTTTGGATTGCCGAAAGCCAAATGTTGAAGGAAACATCGAAAATCATTCAGTTCGACCTTGATATGTTGCCGTTGAAGACTTACCACAACATAAAAGAAGGCAATGCCCTGCGTGAATCGTGGACGAAATGGACTGTGTATGAAGAAAATCCTATTGTGATAGCGGGACAGACAAACATATATCCCATGTACGAGGCTCCTATGAAGATTGCCAACGAACCAGTTGTAAAATATGCGAAAGTGGATTTGTACAGCGACGAAATCAATCTTCACACAAAACGGAAAGAGGCTGAAACTTACCATGTTGATTTCGATTATATTATTGGCAACCCTCCGTTTGTGGGCGCAAGACTGATGAATGAAAGTCAAAAGCAAGATATGATAGAAGTCTTTGGTGCGAAGTGGAAAAATATTGGCAACATGGATTATGTATCGGGATGGTATTTGAAGGCTGCGAAACTGATGAGAGGTACCAATACCCGCACAGCTTTGGTTTCCACAAATTCAATCACTCAAGGCGAACAGGTGGCAAATCTTTGGAGGCCTTTGTTTGAATATTACGGCATCCAGATTGATTTTGCCTACCGCACGTTCCGTTGGGACAGCGAAGCCAGCCTCAAAGCCCACGTGCATTGCGTGATTGTCGGCTTTTCGGCTTGCGGAAACAAACAAAAAACAATTTATACCGAATCGGCGACACCCATACAAGCGCAAAACATAAATCCGTATTTGATTGACGCTGAATCGGTTTGGATTGAAAGCAGGAAAAAGTCCGTTTCCGATGTTCCTGAAATGCTGTTCGGCAGCATGCCGAACGACGGCGGCAATTTCATCCTGACACGGCAAGAAAAAGACGAGCTGATTAGAAAAGACCTAAACGCTGCAAGATTCATCAGATTATTCTTAGGTGCAGACGAATTCATTAATAAAAAGGAAAGATATTGCCTGTGGCTTGCCGATGCCTCTCCGTCTGAAATCCGCAGAAATCCCGACTTGCTGAAACGTATTGAAAACGTTCGCAATCTCCGCTTGGAAAGCAAAAGGGAAGCTACAAGGAAACTGGCCGACATTCCGACTCTTTTTGGTGAAATCAGGCAACCTGAAAACGGCCATTATTTGCTTGTTCCACGTGTCTCATCGGAAAGACGCAAATATGTGCCATTGGGTTTCCTTGACTGTGAAATAATAGCAAGCGATGCTGTTCAAATCATTCCCAATGCTACGCTCTATCATTTTGGTGTTTTGACTTCAAACGTTCACATGGCGTGGATGTGTGTGGTTTGCGGAAGATTGAAATCGGATTACCGCTATTCAAAAGACATTGTCTATAACAACTTCCCGTGGCCTATGCCAACCGATGAGCAAAAAGCTAAAATTGAGCAAACGGCCCAGGCAATTTTGGATGTGAGAGCCAAATATCCAGAGAGCAGTCTTGCTGACTTGTACGATGATGTCACAATGCCACCAGAACTGCGCAAAGCCCATAAGGAAAACGACAGTGCCGTTATGGCCGCTTATGGTTTCAATGCAACAATTCTATCCTCTAACAATGAATCTCAAATTGTTGCTGAATTATTCAGACTCTATCAAACAATAATAGAACAAGAACAATGAATTTCCCCGCCAAAATGACCGAAAGCGAATGCGTGGCGGAGTTGTTCAAGAGGTATTTTTCAAATAAATTTCTTTCCAATCTTTAAAATATTGGGAAAGATCAGGAAAGCAAAACGTTGAACATTATAAAACACAAATTGCAGCATGACAGACATTATAATAACAGTAGCGGTTGTCGCACTCCTTATCGCTGTATCTTTCAAGATATATCTTACGATAAAGCAAAAAAGGGAAGACAGAAAATTACTCGCAACTGTCACCCGCTTGGATAGAGGGACTTGGTCGGAGCGGGATTTGGTTTTACAATTGTTGAAACATGGGATTCATCCAAAGGCAATTTATCACGACCTGTATGTAAAAAAAACTGAAGGAAAATATTCTCAAATAGATGTTGTTGTCGCCACAAAAGCAGGCATCATTGTTTTTGAGGTGAAAGATTACAGCGGATGGATATTTGGGGAAGGGAATCAGGAACAATGGACTCAGGTTCTGGCATACGGGCGGGAAAAACACCGGTTTTACAATCCCGTCAAACAGAACGATGGGCATATACAAGCATTGAAGCAACGTTTCACCAAAAACAAAGATGTCCCATTTTATTCAGTTGTCGTATTTTACGGAACTTCAATGTTGCGGGATGTCAGCAATATCCCCGAAAATACGTTTGTCATCTACCCAAATCAAGTTGTCTCCATTTTAGATTCCTTGCAAACGGAGAGATCCGCTGCCTACGGCGATAAAATGGAAATAATTTGCGAATTGGAAAAAGCTGTTGCAAATGGTGATAACACAACTGTCATACAACAACATGAAGAGTACTGTCGCGAAATATCAAGCAAATGGGGAATATAAAAAAGATAACGTCCGATAGACAATATAATCCTAACGCCAAAATGCTAAATAAATGTAGATTGAAATGAAAACCTTCATCCGCTTTTGCGGTAACCGTGAGAACGTGGAGCAGGGCGAAGAAAATCTTCACTCTATCCCTCTCAAATCCTTGTACAGCTGCACCGCGTACAAATCTGTCATGTTCGAGATGTAGTCCAATACGACCTGGATTTTTGAATATAAATCCGTTTTGTCGGTCATGAACTGCTCAGGTATCAACGAGAGCAGTTTCTTGCTGTACGCGCTTTCCTGATGGAGCATCGCATGGACAAATTCGTTCAGCAGATTGCCGATGATGTTGAAACCGGTAACTTCAATCTTTACTACAGACGGATGCTTGTAAATATTTGAAATTGAGAAATTTCTGCAACTCTCCAAAGCGTTGTTTTCGTACTCTGGAAGATGCGAAATCAGGCTCTTCTTGAACGTGCCTTCCATAATCTCGTCATAATGGTCAATGAAGACTTTCGACACGCAATCGACCAACTTGTTGATGACGGTCGCCCGCAAAAACGCCATGCGCTCGTTGGCGTCGGTGACGGTCTTATAAATCTGTTCCTTCCTCTCGAAGAACCATCTGTCAGCGTCTTCGTTCATGAATGCGATGAAGTGTTCTTCTATTGATTTTGTTTGAATTATGCCGCGTTTGTGGGCGTCTTCCATGTCTAAGATGAGATAGCAGATGTCGTCGGCGGCTTCCATCATATACGAAAGCGGATGGCGGGCATAGACGGGCATTTTCTCGTCGAGACGCGGGATGCCGCAGCCGTTCATCACCTTTTCAAACGTCTCGATTTCGGAGTTGAAGACGTTGTATTTCTTGCGGTTGCCTTTGTCGAACGACGGATACGGATATTTTATCAATGTCGCAAGCGAGGCGTATGTGAGCGACAGCCCGCCTTCACGACGGCCTCTGAACTGATGTGTCAGCTGGCGGAAAGCGTTGGCGTTGCCCTCAAACGAGATGAGGTCGGTCCATTGATATTCAGGGATTAAGCCTTCGAGCGACTTGCCTTCACCGTGTTTGAAATAGCTGCTTATCGTTTCCTCGCCGGAATGTCCGAACGGTGGGTTGCCGAGGTCGTGGGCAAGGCAGGCGGTTGTGACTATCGTGTCGATGTCGTAGATGTCGTTGAGGATTTCGTTGCCGAATCTCTCAGCGAGTTGCTTGGAAACCTTACGCGCTATGGAACGCCCGACGCTGGCCACTTCAAGGCTGTGCGTCAGTCGGTTATGCACCATCTGGCTGCCAGGAAGAGGGAAGACCTGCGTCTTGTTCTGCAAACGGCGGAAAACGTTCGAGAATATTATTCTGTCGTAGTCGCGCTGAAACTCGTTGCGGATGTCGGCGACACTCTGCGCACGAGCGTCACGATTCGCTGAAAGTAATGATTTCCAATTCATTTTGCACAAGTTTTTTTTGAAACACAAGTTTTTTTTTGAAACACAAGTTGCACGAGTTTATTACACAAGTTGCACAAGTTTTTTTTGACTCGCAAACTTTTTACCTATCCACCTAATTACCTATTACCTAACTACCTAATTACCTGTAAACCGTTCTCGCGTAAGGTGTCAGGTCTTGCGTTGCGAACTCGCCGCGTTGGAATTTCAGGTAGCCGGCGACGCCGATCATCGCTGCGTTGTCGGTGCTGAACTTGAATTTCGGGATGAAGACGTCCCAGTGATATTTTTTCCCCGCGGCTATCATCGCGTCTTGAAGACCGGTGTTCGCGGAGACGCCTCCCGCAATCGCAACTTGCTTTATACCAGTGTCTTTCGCCGCCTTGATTAACTTTTTCATCAAGGTGTCGATGATGTCTTTCTGAATCGAAGCGCAGAGGTTGGCTTTGTTTTCCTCAATGAAGTTCTCGTTCTCTTTGAGCTTGTCGCGAAGGAAATATAAGAAGCTGGTTTTCAAGCCGCTGAAGCTGTAGTCGTAGCCTGGGATGTGCGGTTTGCTGAACTTAAATGCATCTGGGTTGCCTTCTTTAGCCAAGCGGTTGATGATTGGGCCGCCCGGATAGCCTAATCCCATGATTTTAGCGGTCTTGTCGAACGCCTCGCCGGCAGCGTCGTCGATGGTCTTTCCGAGTATCTCAAGGTCAAAATAATCATTGACTTTCATGATTTGCGTGTGACCGCCGGAAACCGTCAGACAAAGGAAAGGAAACTGCGGAATCGGCGACGGATTGTCGGGGTCTTGGGCGAAAAGTGCCAAAACGTGGCCGTTTGTATGGTTGACTTCTATCAAAGGAATGTCCATTGCGAGAGCGTAAGCCTTTGAAAATGAAGTTCCTACAAGTAACGAACCTAAAAGTCCGGGTCCGCGTGTAAAAGCTATTGCACTTATTTGATTTTTTTGTATTTTTGCTTGTTTTATCGCAGCGTCAACAACAGGTATGATATTCTGCTGGTGGGCACGTGATGCGAGTTCAGGGATGACACCTCCGTATTGGCGGTGAACCTCTTGATTAGCAATGACATTCGACAATACTGTCGTACCTCTGAGGACAGCTGCGGAAGTGTCGTCGCACGATGATTCGATGGCTAAAATATATTCGTTCATAACTGAAAAAGAATGCGCAAAAGTACAAAAAATAAACTAACGAAAGCATTTCATGGCGTATTAATTATCTTCACGGTAATTTTAGCCTTGCTTGCGAGTTTGTACGCCGCCATCCGTGACGTCTCCGTGCAGAGCATCATCGCGCGTTCAGCTGCCGGTTTCGTCTCAAAATCATTTAATACCGATGTAAAAATCAACACGTTCTACGTTACACCCGATTTGGAATTACATTTCAGTGATTTGCAAATCAACGACTTGGAACAATATCCGATGCTGAAAATCGACGAATTCAAGACGAGCATCGCCTTTAATTTTCCGTTTGATAGGATACGTCTGAAAGAGGTTTTCCTGAAAAACGCCATGTTCAAACTTGTCACATACGAGGGCAATGAGATGTCGAATCTCGCCGAAATGCTCTCGCAACTTCCTGAAAATCAGAACGCAAAAAACTTTGACAATGAACTGAATCTTGTTGTCGATAAAATATTGGTTGACAACGCTCATTTCGTCCTGTGGAATCAAAACAAAGACAATCCGGAACGTAAAAGCATGGATTACAAGCACATAGACTTGGACAGTATCTTCTTGGAAATTCATAATTTTGAATACAGGAGCGACACCATTACCGGTTTCATCAAGAACCTAAAAGCTGACGAACGCTGCGGTGCTGACATTAAGTCGTTTACTGCCAGTGTTTTATTCTGCCCAACGGACTTGAATTTCGCTAACGCTCTAATCGACCTCAATAATTCACACCTCGACTTGAACCTTGAATTCAAAGTCAACGACTTGGCTGATTTCAATTCATTTGAAGATTCTGTCGTGATTATCAGCAATATAAGAAAAACGCACCTGCGACTTGATGACATCAAATATTGGGCTTACGTAATGCATAAAATGCCCAATGACGTCATCCTTAACACTGATTTCTTTGGACCTGTTAATGATTTTAAACTCAACAACTTAGACTTAAGTATCGGCGAATGCACCAACATTCAGGGATTCATGTCAATGCAAGGAATTTGCAACAAAACCGGCGATTCTTATTGGGTCATGGATTTCCCGACGGTTAAGACCTCATACGATGACCTTGTCAACTTCTACATTCCTTCGCGTACCGTCACAATCCCCTTGCCGGAAATGCTAAGGCCAATCGGAAATTTCACGGCGTCAGTTGATTACAGAGGTACTCCGAAGAATTTTGATTTCAAAGCCGAGGCTAATACTGAGATTGGAAAAGTGAAAGCCGACTTGCTGATGCGTGCGTATGACTACGAAAAACCTCAATATTGTGCAACGGTTGTCGCTGATAATGTTGATGTTGCAGAGATGCTCGCCTCATCAACACCTTTCAAAGTGACGATGTCGGCTGACATCAACGGCGAGGGATTTAATGAAAATACCGCTGATTTCTTGAGCACATTTAAATTCAAGTCATTGAAATACAACGATAATGAATTTAAAAATTTCGTCATCGATGCCTCGATGAAAGATGAAATTTTGAGAGCCAGCACCGACATTGCAAACAAAGACGTGAACCTTAAACTGACTGCAAGTTCTGATTTCAGATACAAAAAACCCCTGATCAGCGCAGTTGCTGATATTAACGATGCAAACCTGAATAATCTTCATCTTATTGATACAGACTCTGTTATAATTGTCAGCACAAACCTTGACGGCAGTTTCTCGGGATTCAATCTTGACGACTTGACGGCTAATCTAAAACTTGACAGCACAACGGTCAAGAAAGGTGCTGATGACTATTACATGGACCATTTCAACGCCTCGCTGACCGAAGACCTCGGCTTCAAATCAGCTGACATCTCATGCGATTTCTTTGATTTTCAGGCAGATGGGATAATCCACCACAATAGCTTCATCAACGCAATGAAAAACTCACTGCTAAAACACGTCCATATTTACGAGATAAAAAAGTCGAAAGACTTGTATAATGTTGAGAAACAGGAGTTTGCGCTTAAACTTGACCTGAAAGACACCGAAATGTTGTCGAGGTTTTTCATGCCACAGCTTCACATCGCTTCGGGCACATCGCTCACGGCGACATATACTACCGGTGATTCAAACCACGGGCAGACTCTCGAAAGTCCGGAAGTTCGATTTAACAACTTTATTTTCAGAGATATAGAGGTCAGAAATACCATGGAATCGGACGGAATATCCTGCGATTTGTATGTCGGTGATGTCATTTTCAAAGATTCGACCGAAACAAATCCAAACGTGATGGGTCTGGAGAATTTTGCGCTTATCACCAAAGCCAGTAACGATACCGTTGATTTCAGGCTGAAGTGGAACGATGACCGGCAGGTGAATCACAACAAAGCGGACATAAAATCGAGATTCGTGCCGTATGAGAAGGGTGGCGGACTGTACGCTTTTGAATCAGACACGATTATTCTGCGCGACACCATGCTTGAACTAAACAATGACGCATTCGTGAATTTCACGAAAGAGAAAACCTTTGTTCATAATATCGGATTCCATTCAAAATCACAGAAGCTGACGGTCAATGGACTTTATCCGAGGTACGATAACGACACGCTCTGCGTCTCACTCAAAAACCTTGACCTGTCGGACATCGACTTCTTGTTTGCCGACAAAGATCTGAGTTTCGCCGGAGACATCAACGGTGACTTCCACGTCTGCGGACTGAAAGGACATCCGATGTTTGACTCCAACCTTGAAATTTCAGACTTGTTCATAAATGACAACGATGTCGGCGATGTCGTCATTAACGCCGACTGGCTCAATTCCGACAATTCGATATACGTTGAGTCGGCGATTTATAGCAATAATACTGAAAGCCAAGGGTTTAAGACTTTTGATTTCAACGGTAAGTATTATCCTATGTTGAAAGATGACAACTTGGATTTCAAACTTGCCGTGAACGGCTTCAAGCTAAATTCGATTTCGCCGTTCGTTTCATCGGTGATTGAAAGGATTGATGGAGAGATAGTCGGAAATATCGATGTCGTCGGC
Source organism: Bacteroidales bacterium (assembly GCA_045600605.1). Taxonomy (GTDB): domain Bacteria; phylum Bacteroidota; class Bacteroidia; order Bacteroidales; family F082; genus Limimorpha. The sequence continues at coordinate 11,260 of JAZRYG010000019.1, read as the reverse complement.
TCTCTGAAGAACCCTGTCCTCGACGGCGATGTGATGTTCAAAGACGCCGGCTGTAAAATCAATTATCTGAACACATATTACAAAATCAATAACACCGTACATCTTGACGAAAACAAGATAAATGTTGATAATCTGCAATTTACGGATACATTAGGACACGTCGCCTTTGCAAACGGAGAGATTAGGCACAACTATCTGCGTGATTTTGATTTCGACATAAGATTGAGATGCAGCGACTTTGTCGCGATGAATATTCCGGTCGAGAATGCCAATGGATTTTACGGCTCAGCCGTTGCGGATGGCGACGTCGTCATCAAAGGCCCGATAAACGATATTGCGCTGAATATTGATGTCAGGTCACGGAAAGGCACTGAGATAAACATCCCGATTTCGTCAACGAGTTCGGTGGACAATAATTTCATTGTTTTCGTCCAGAAAAACTCGGCCATTGACACAGTGGAGGAGTTTGTGCCGCCGGTCAAGGAAACGAGCAGCCTGACTATGGACCTCAAGGCGGATGTCAATCCTGACGCCACCTTGCGGATCTTCCTCCCGTCGAACATGGGCGTGATTCAGGCCACAGGCACCGGCAATGTGAATCTCGGACTTAAGTCGGGCGATATGACGTTGAACGGCAATTACACCATAAACAGCGGGCAGTTCGCTTTCAGTCTGCAAGTCGTGAGCCGCAACTTCAATATCCGCAACGGCGGGACAATCCATTTCAACGGCGACCCGACCGACGCCGATATTGACATCGCAAGCACTTACAGGACAAAGGTTTCGCTGAAGACACTCGGCAGTAACATCGCTGTCGACACGACGATAAACAACACCATCAACGTTGACTGCATCCTGCGTCTTCGCGACAAGCTGATGAATCCGACAATAACGTTCGGGCTTGAACTGCCCAACGCAAAAGACGACATCAAGAGCGCGGTCTTTTCGGTTGTCGATACCACTAATCAGGCGGTCATGGCGCAGCAGGTGCTTTCGCTGATGGTCCTCGGATCGTTCGCAAACACCGAACCCACAAATTTCAACGACTTCGGCTCCACGGCCTACTACGGCGTGATAACAAGCCAACTGAACAGCTGGCTGTCGTCACTTTCCAAGAACTTAGACATCGGCGTGAACTACAGACCGAACAGCACCATGACAAACGAGGAAATCGAAGTGGCGATGTCAACACAGCTGTTCGACGACCGCCTTACCATTGAAGGCGACTTCGGCGTGGTTCGCGGAAACAACAATGTCACTAACAACGTGAACAATATCGTGGGCGACGTCGATGTTTCGTTTAAACTGACTAACAGATTGAGTGTCAAAGCGTACAACCATACAAATGTGAACAACAACTACGCGACATACAACCTGTTCGAGAGCATGTCGGACTACACGCAGGGGCTGGGCATCTCACTTTCGCAAAGTTTCGACAAGTTCAGTGAGATTTTCTCAAGACACAACAAGGACAAACATAAGGACAAAAAGAAAGACAAAAAAGAGAAAAAACATAGAAAGAACGAAAAAAATGATGAAAACAAGTGACAAGCCTTTTAAGATTTACACGGCGTCGGCAGGTTCAGGTAAAACGTTTACCATTGTAAAAGAATATCTTACGTTATGTCTCGGCAACGATTCCGATGCTTACCGCGAGATTCTTGCCGTCACGTTCACCAACAAGGCGGCCAATGAGATGAAAGCGAAGATTCTACGTTTCCTCCTTGGTATCGCCGATAATTCCGGCGAAAATGACATCCAACTGATGAAAAATTACATCATCGAGAAAACCGGCGTTGATGAAAATGTCATTGTTGAACGTTGTAAAGTATTATACACCAAGATTATACATAACTACAGCGATATGGCTGTCACCACAATCGACAAATTCGTGCAGCAGCTGTCGCGTAGCTTCGCAAGGGAACTCAACCTGCCAAGTCAATACAGCGTCATTCTCGACCAAGACGACCTTATCGACGAAATAATCCAACTTCTTTCAGATGAAATCGGCAATAACAAATTCATTACCAAGATGTTGTCTGATTATGTTGAATATAATCTGTCGGAGGAGACATCGTGGAATGTGAAGACTTTCATCGGCGATTTCATCAAAAAATTACTTAAGGAAGACGCGTATAAAAAAGGCGAGAAAAAAGAGATAGTCGAGATTGACGAGGCGAAGTTTGATGAGATAAAGAAATATCTCAAAGGTGAAATAAAGACTTGCAATGGGGCTATCGATAAGTTAATCAATGATATAACGGATAAAGAAGTAGAACTTGGCATTGAGGTTGACGATTATTCATACAAGGAAAACGGGCTTCCTTCGGTCGTGAGAAACATGAGGATTCGCAAGAGCAGCATCGCATCGAACAGGTCGCGTGACATGATTTGCGGAAACTCGAAATGGAAATCGAAGACGAGTGCGATAGACAACGACGACATTCTTGAATGTTACAGGAACGCTCTTGAAAACTATCCCAAGTTGATCAAAAAACATTTTATCCTGTCAATCATTGAGAAAGATTTGTATCTGTATGTGCTTAGAAATCATATCTTTGAGTTGATAAATGAGTTTATCGAAGACAGTTCGCAGGTGCATATTTCGGAGTTTAACAAGAGGATTTCGGATGTTCTCGGCGACTGTTCGGTGCCGTTCATCTATGAGAGGATAGGCGAGAGGTACAAGCATTATTTCATCGATGAGTTTCAGGACACATCGGTGCTTCAGTGGCAGAATTTCCTGCCTTTGGTTGATAACAGCCTGTCGCAGGGCAACATGAACATGATTGTCGGTGACGCGAAACAGTCGATTTACAGGTTCCGTGGCGGCGAGGTCGAGCAGATTATCAATCTTCCTGAGATTTACAATTGTCCGGACAATGCGTTTTCAGCGAGTTGCCAGCAGAATTTCGTGGCCTCGGCGGAGAAGAAGTCGCTTGACACCAATTTCCGTTCCTGCAAGAATATCATCAAGTTCAACAACACGTTTTTCCGTTTTGCGCAGAAATATCTTGAAGACGGAGATGCGATGGGACTCAGCCGAGTTTTCGATGATACCGAACAGATTTACAACTCAAAAGAAGGAGGATTGGTTTCGCTCGAGGTCTTTTCAGGATTGCTTGACACCAAAACATATCACGAGAAAGTCCTTGAGTCAATGCTTGACAAAATCAAAGAATTACATTCTGAAGGCATTGAATATAAAGATATTACGATACAAGTCCGTTCAAATGGCGAAGGCACCGAGATAGCTGATTATCTTGTCGGCAACGGCATCGATGTCATCTCGGCCGATTCGATACAGCTTCAGTCATCGGACAAAGTGCAGCTGATTGTCAATACTTTGCATTATTTGGTCAACGATAAGAATCCTGTTATTCTTAAGACGGTTTCCTATTTTTATGAAAAGACGCATTCAGGAAAACCGCTGACTTTGTGTAAAGACAATCATGGCATAAGGTTTGAAAAATCGTTTGAAAACAGTCTGCAAACGATTTATAACCAAGCATATAGCTTGTATGATTTATGTATTCAGCTTTGCAAGTTCTACGAGTTCAACATTCTTGAAGATGTCTTTGTGCAGTATTTCATGAATATGTTGTACGACTGGCAGTCGAGCCATAGCGCGGGCGTCGATGTTTTTGTTGAGTATTGGGAAAAGAAGAAAAACAATCTCAACGTTCAGATAACAGGTGAGCTTAACTGCGTGAATATCATGACAATACATAAGTCGAAAGGTCTTGAATTTCGCGTTGTGATGTATCCGTTTGCCGAAACGAAACTTGACACGAGTGCAGGGTTTACGCAAAAGGAAATCTGGATTCAATGTTCTGATAGTGAGATTACCAAAGGCATTCCGTATCTCGACGCTTTTCTGCTGCCGATAAGCAAAGAGAAGCTCAAAGACACTGATTTCGCCGACATTTTGCGACGCGAAGAACAAAAGACCAAGCTCGACAACCTCGACACGATGTATGTTTCGATGACGCGTGCCAAGGAGATGCTGTTCATTTACACTAACGACAAATGCTCAAAGACGGGTTATAATATCTTCAATGATTTCTTGAACAAAAATGCGAATTATGCTGATATTCAACATTATAAGAAAGAAAACGAAGATGTTGTTTTTGACGATTATTTTTTGAAAAGAGAAGAAATAACCGAGCAAGAGACGGAGAACAGCAAGGTCTTCATTTTCGGAGATGCAGCATGTTGTGAGTCGGGGTCGGATGTCAAATCGAAAGACAAAAAAGACGTTGATATTCTTGAACTTGACGAAAATGTGAAAGCCCCATGTTCGCTGAATTGGTTCGAGAAGCTTTCGGTTGAGCCCGATCCGACGGTGGTCTGGGCCTCGAAAGAGACATTCATGCCCGATGAATGGGGCTCGTTGGTGCACGAAATTTTCTCAAAAATCAAGACGAAAAATGATGTTGACAGGGCATTGAGACAATATGTCAACGACGGCACCATTGATGAGAAACAAGCCGAAGCACTCAAGCAAAAATTCAACAAAGTCATTGAGATTGAATGTCTTAAGCCGGCATATTCAGCCGACGCAGTGATAATGAACGAGATGGACATCCACACATCGTCAGGGCATGTGATGCGCCCCGACAGGTACGCGATAACCGACAAAGGCACAATTCTCATTGATTACAAGACCGGAAAACACAACGAGAAATATCATCAGCAGCTTCAGGATTACATGATTGCGCTTCGTGAAATGAATGGAAATCAAGACATTAAGGCGTATCTCGTTTATCTTGGCGATGAAATTGATGTTGAGGAAGTAAGACTGGACAGATTATTTTAAATTAATGATATGAAAACAAAAACTTTGATTATCAGCTTATTGCTTGCATTCGGCGCATTGTCGATGCAGGCGCAGGACGAGGCCAAGATGCTTCGTTTTCCGGCGATTCACGGCAATCAGGTCGTGTTCAGCTATGCCGGTGACATCTATACCGTCGATGCCAAAGGCGGTGTGGCACAACAACTTACAAACGACGCCGACGGCTTCGAGATCTTCGCGCGTTTCTCGCCCGACGGAAAAAACATCGCGTTCACGGGTCAGTACGATGGAAACACCGAGGTCTATGTCATGCCATCGCAAGGCGGCGTTCCGCAACGTCTCACTTACACCTCGACACTCGACCGTGACGACCTGTCGGACCGCATGGGACCTAACAACATCGTCATGACTTGGAAAGACAACGAGAACATCGTTTACCGCACCCGCGCAATCACTTGGGACGACTTCGTCGGCCAGCTTTTTGTTGCGAACGTCAACGGCGGCTTGGGCGAGCAACTGCCTTTCAATGAAGGCGGTTGGATTAGCTTTTCGCCAGATGGCACAAAAATTGCGTTCAATCGCGTCATGCGCGAGTTCCGCACATGGAAATACTACAAAGGCGGCATGGCTGACGACATCTGGATTTTCGATTTCAACACAAAAGAACTCAAAAACATCACAAACAACGACTCGCAGGACATCTTCCCGATGTGGGCCGGCGACAAGATTTATTTCTGCTCCGACCGCGACCGCACGATGAACATCTTCTGCTACGACATCGCCACCGAAAAGACCGAAAAAGTGACGAACTACACATATTACGACGTGAAGTTCCCGTCGCTCGGCGACAACGACATCATCTTTGAAAACGGCGGCGAACTGTTCCGCATGAGCTTGAAAGACAATTCGATACACGCCATTCCGGTGCAAATCAACAACGACGGAATCACTTCAAGGACAAAATACGTCGATGCATCGAAGAACATCACTTCCGTCAACGTCTCTCCCGACGGCAAACGCTTGGTTGTCAACGGACGCGGCGACATCTGGACGGTGCCGTTCGAGTCGGGTGTCACACGCAACCTCACGAAATCCGACGGCGTCCACGACCGCGGCGCAGTCTGGTCACCCGACGGTAAATACATCGCTTACATCTCCGACAGGACTGGCAACGACGAGCTTTTCATCCAAAACCAAGACGGCAGGGTAGAGGCGATACAGCTCACGTCACCGGAAACCGTTTCCCTGACTTATAAATATTCTCCCAAATGGTCGCCCGACAGCAAGAAAATCTTCTGGTACGACAAGGAGAACCGCCTCATGATGATTGACGTCGCCTCAAAGAAAATCACCGAGATTGCGAGAAGCGAGGCCGGCGAAATCGGCGATTACACCATATCACCCGACAGCAGGTGGGTGGCTTATTCCGACAGAAAAATTTCGGAACACAGCCAGATTTTCGTCTATAACATTGATACACAGAAGACTGAAGCTGTCACCGACACATGGTTCAACTCTCTGAATCCTTCTTTCGACAAGAACGGCAAGTATCTGTATTTCGTTTCGGAGCGCGACTTCAACCCGATTTACAGCAACACCGAATGGAATCACGCATACCAGGAGATGGCACGCGTCTATTTCGTCACCTTGCAGAAAGACACGCCGTCGCCGTTCCTTACGGAAAACGACGAGGTGAAAGTCGAGAAAGCCGAAGTGAAGGAAGAGAAAGACTCAAAGAAAAAGTCGAATAAGAAAGAAGAGGCCAAAGCCGAAGACACGAAGCCGATAAGCATTGATTTTGAGGGAATTATCGACAGAATCATTCCGCTTCCGGGACTTAAGACCACATATTATTACAATGTTAAGGCGGTTGAGAACGGCGTTTATTATTGCGCTTGGGGCGACAACAACGGGCTGTATTATTTCGACATGAGCGGGAAGGAAGCCAAGAAGATTTGCAAAGGCGTCGCCTACGACCTGTTGCCTGACGGCTCGAAGATGGTTGTCATGAACCGCGGGAAGTATTCATTGATAAATGCTCCGAAGGGTGAGACGAAACTTCCTGATGACGGCGCTGACCTCTCCGGCATGAAGAAATGGGTGAACCTCCACGAGGAATGGGCGCAGATCTACCGCGAGGCGTGGCGTCAGATGCGCGACTTCTTCTATGCGCCGAACATGCACGGCAACGACTGGCCGGCGATATACGAGAAATACGCGGTTTTGATCCCTTACTGCGGCGACCGCAACGACGTCAACTATCTCATCGGCGAGATGATCGGCGAGCTCAACATCGGACACGCTTACACCGGCGGCGGCGACAGGGTGGAGGCCGACCGCATCAAGCAAGGTCTGCTCGGCGCACAGCTCAGACGCGACGACAGCGGCTACTACCAGATTGTCAAGATATTGAAAGGCGAGAGCTGGAACAAGGCGACGACATCGCCGCTGGCGGAGATCGGCGTCAATGCGAAGGAGGGCGACTACATCGTGGCCGTTGACGGCGTCTCCACGAAGGAGATGACGAACATCTATGAGGCGTTGGTGGGCAAGGCCGGCAAGGCGGTGATGCTCTCGTTGAACAGCAGCGCGTCGGAAGGCGGCGCACGCGACGTGGTGGTGAAGCCGATAGGCAGCGAGAACTCCTTATATTATTATAACATGGTTCAGGAAAACATCCGCAAGGTCAACGAGGCGACCGGCGGGCAGGTCGGTTACATCCACATCCCCGACATGGGCGTTGACGGCCTGAACGAGTTCGTGAAATATTTCTATCCGCAGCTGACGAAGAAGGCGTTGATTATCGACGACCGCGGCAACGGCGGCGGCAACGTCTCGCCGATGATCATCGAGCGTCTGCGCCGTGAGGTGGCGATGTACACGATGACGCGCAACAGCGGCGCGGAGATAAAGCCTTTCCAGATGATGAACGGCCCTAAGGTGTTGTTGTTCAACAAATACTCGGCATCCGACGGCGACCTGTTCCCGTGGCAGTTCAAGCATTATAAGTTAGGGACGACCATCGGCACGCGTTCATGGGGCGGCGTGGTAGGCATCAGAGGCAGCCTGCCGTTCATCGACGGCGGCACGCTGAACCGTCCGGAGTTCGCGCCGTTCGACACCGACGGCAACTGGATCATCGAAGGCCACGGCGTTGACCCCGACATCGTGATCGACAACAACCCGTACGATGAGTTCAACGGCATCGACGCGCAGCTTGACAAGGCCATCGAGGTCATCATGGAGCAGATGAAAGGCTGGCCGCAGCAGCCCGCGATACCGGAGTATCCGGATAAGACGAATAAGTAAGAGGAGTCGCAAACCGTAAAAAGCGACGAAATAACATAAAAAAGACGTAGCCACGTCCATTTTCTGTGAAAAATCAGAAAAGACGTGGCTACGTCCGTTTTCTGTGAAAAACTCAAAGCGGATTTTTTCGCCAACTGGTCATCTGAAAAATGTTTGTGTTCCGTATTATAATACGAAACACGGTAATATTTAGTAATAGAGTGTAAAAAAGTGGCGATAATTTTTCTTCGGCATTTGTGTGAGTGTTAATTTTGCGGCGTTGAATCAATTTTTGGACGAAAAAAATTAACAAAAAAGTATGAACAAAAGAAATTATTGCTATTTTTGCCACTTTGAAAAAGTAACAAAATGTAGAAAAAGAAGAATAGAAATAATTCTTAGAGCTTAGCTTTTGTTCTCGCGGCCGAAAATCTGGACAATTTTCTAAATCGAGGAGAATAAGTAGCGGGAGTTCACGTATCGAGCGTGAACTTTTCCTATTTATCTTTCGGTTTGGGCAGTCCAGAGCCTTCGGCGCAGATGAAAGGAAAGGTTTCACGCTTTTTTTATGCTTTGGGGAAAACGAAATAAATAACATAAATTTAACAATATGGCAAGATTCAGAATTACGACGAAAGTCAGGAAACAGAGCAACGGCATAAGGATAGAACCCGGCATGACCGTTGAAGTGGTGACCGCATCGATGAGCAACCCGGTCTGCACCAACGGCGGAATAGAGGTCGCGAACGCATTCATGCGCATTTACGGAATAGACATCAAAAAGGCCGGCTGCTTGAGTATGGCGTGGTTGGATGTGGAAAGAGTGGAATAGAAAATTATAAAAACATATATATGAATGCAAATAGAGTGCTTGAAATTGCTCATAGCCTTGGCTTTGAAGATGTAGTGGCTGAATTACAAAGAATCATCAACAGAATGAATCAGCCGAATTGTCCTTTGGTGTTGCCTTTAGTCGGTGAATTTAGTGCGGGCAAAACCACACTTATTAATGCCTTGACGGATAGCAAACAGCTTGAAACGGCAACAAAACCAACAACAGCAACCATTTATGAAGTACATTTCGGTTGCGACCGTTGCCATGCTGTTGTCATTGATGAAAAAGGCAAAAGAACTGAGGTTGAGAACATTGCCGATTTGAAAAATGCTGAATTGGCAGATGCTAAGGTCGTGAATGTTTATGATACTTCTAAGAAAGTGCCGTCATCAACGATTATTGTTGACACTCCCGGTTTGTCATCGCCTGACCCTCGTCACAAACAGACATTGGTTGATTTCATGCCTTTAGCTGATGGCGTTTTGGTAGTTGTTGATGTCAATCAATCGCTTACAAAATCGTTGACGGATTTCATTCAGACCATAAGTTTGTCGAAGCGTCCAATCTATCTTGTGCTGACATATTGCGATATGAAATCGGATGCGGAAGTTGAAAGTCAAAAGAAATACATCTGTGAAAACACACAAATTCCTTTGAAACAAGTTTGTTGCGTTTCGGCTAAAACTGGCAATTTACAAGAAATCTATTCTTTATTGGATGCCATTCAAAAGGATAAGAATGAAATATTGAAACAGGTTGATAATCAAAGATTGAAGAATATCGTTGATTTGTTGGTGCGTAGAATAGACGACCTATTGACATCAACAAAATCTGATAACGGAATTGAAGAAGCCATCCGGCAGAAAAAGCATGAATTGGACAAATTGAACCGCAATATTGACGGTTTGATAGAACATATTCGTGAAGATGTCAGTGTTTGTGAAAAAAACACGATTCGCCAATTTGAAGACATCGTTTTTGACAAACTGGATGCATTGGCTGCCGGCAAAAGCCCGAATTTCGATGCTGAAGCCGTATCTATCATCAACAATACAAATAGTCTTTTGTTGAATGATTATAAAATGTCTGTCCGTGAAATTTTGGCAAAAAGTGCTCGTGAAAAGCGCAACACAGATGGAGCGGTGAATCTTCGTTCCATCGAAAATCTTGATATGTCGGGATTATCGGTTCAAGGTTTGAATTATAATTTGAACTTGAATACAATGGGGCATGAGTATGATGGAATGATTGCTGTAGGATTAGAGGTGGTTGCTGTTACAGGAGCTACTTATTTTGGATATTCAGTAGCAGGTGCTGGTGAAGCCTTGGATGCTGCCGATACGATTACTGATGTTACATGTGATGGAAGTTCTGTTGCAAATGAAATCGCCTCTAAATTGGATGACGGTAAAAAACAAAGTCAGGGGCTTGTACAATCAATCGTCGGACTTATAACAGATAAAACAATGGGAAAACCACAGCGTCGTCGTGCCATTCATGATTATATGGATAGCAGCTTGATTCCATCGTTCAAGTCAGGGATTAATAGCGTTTCACAACAACTTGTCAATTTGGTTAATGATTCATTACATGCAGAAGCAGCTCAGACTATTGAAGAAATGACTTCGGCTTTGGAACAACTTCAACATGACAGGAAAGAACAGAAATCAGCATACGAACAGAAAATCAATCAATTCAGAGATTATAAAAACGAACTTTTAACACTTTAATATTATGGAAGGAATGACAGGATTAATTATAGGTGCTGCTATCGGAATAGGCGGCATGATGGCCAAGGAAAAATTTTTTGATGGCAAGGAAAATGTTACCTCTCAGAATGCTAAAAACGAATCGGATGCTTTAAGCGACGAAAATGAAAAGCTCCGTAAACGCAACAAGGAAGCTGAAAGGCAGATAGAAGACCTTCTGGCTGAAAACCAAAAATTGCGTCGTCAGTATAAGGAAAAAGACGATGACCATGACGATCTTGAAGATGAACTTGACAAGGCTAAATCAGAAGCTAAAAAACTTCGTCAGCAAAACGATGAACTTTTGAGAAAAATCCAAGAGTATAAGTTGGCTTGCGATAGCTATGAAAACGAAATCGCTAACTTGAAAAACAGATAAGTTATGGGATTATTTAGTCGGTTATTTGGTGGAGACAACGAACAGGTTGCTAAGTACAAGGCAGAATTGGCTGAGGCCAATGAAAAGGTGAAAAGTTTGGAAAAAGAGTTGTCGAAAGCAAGCAAAAGTTTGGCAAGTGGCAAAACAGAAGTAGATGAAAAGGCATTGAAAGCTAAATATGAGTCTCTTTTGAATGAAGTGAAAACCAAAAA
>JAZRYG010000018.1:0-4985 GCA_045600605.1 Bacteroidales bacterium | reverse complement strand
GTAAAGTCTTGTAGCCTGTATAAGGCGTAATTGTGTCGTTTTGTTAGTTTTTGTGTTGGTTTCGTTTACATCTGCAAAGTTAGCGACTGGTTGACTGTTGGCAAAGAAAAATAGAAAAAAAATTATATATTTATTGGATGTTGCTGTCAAAATGTAAACAAAAAGTTGCATTTTGTCACGAAAAGTAACAAAATGCAACTTTTGTAAAGGAAAATCGAGCAAAAGTCTTGCGTGCTGATTTTCTTACGTCTTTACGTGTTCCTTCAGGAAAACCAGAGGGCCTCAATCATTGGAAATACACACGTTTCACGCGTTCGCTGACGCTGGTAAGCACCTCGTAGGGAATTGTGCCGAGGAGGTCGGAGAGCACGGATACGGGCAGATTGTCGCCGAAGATTTCGACAGTGTCACCCTCGCGGCAGTCTATGTCCGTCACGTCAAGCATACACACGTCCATACAGATGTTGCCCACGTAAGGCGCCTTCTTGCCGCCGACGAGCGCATAACCTTTGCGGTTGCCGAGATGGCGGTCGAGTCCGTCAGCATATCCTATGGGAATGGCGGCGATGCGTGACGGACGCTCCATCACCGTGCGGCGGCTGTAGCCGATGCTCGTGCCCGCTTCCACCTCGCGTATCTGAAGGATCGTGGTGCGTAGGGTGGCCACATTGTTGATGGCAGCATTGCTCACGGGGTCCACTCCATACAGGCCGATGCCGAGGCGGCACATGTCGAGGTGATATTCTGGAAATCGCTCTATACCCGCCGAGTTGCAGATATGGCGTAGTATGCTGTAGGGCAGAGCATTCTGCAGTTGGAGCGAAGCGCGGTCGAATCGTTCAAACTGTGCTTGTGAGAAAGCATTGAAGTCTGTGCTGTCGCTGCCCACGAAGTGTGAGAACACGCTCCTCACCCTCAGTGCCTGCTGATGCTCCAGACGGTCGGTAAGCATGGGAATATCCTTGTCAGGATTGAAGCCCAGTCGGCACATACCGGTGTCGAGTTTGACGTGGACCGGGAAGTTGGTGATACCCTCCTTCCGGGCTGCTATGACCAGGGCGTCGAGGAGTCGGAAGGAGTAGATCTCGGGTTCGAGGCGGTACTTGAACAGGGTAGGGAATGATGACATCTCGGGATTCATGATGATGATACCCATCGTGATGCCGGCTTTGCGCAGTTCGGCACCTTCATCGGCCACTGCTACCGCCAGATAGTCCACACCGAGATCCTGGAGCGTGCGCGCCACTTCTATGCTGCCGCTGCCATAAGCGCTTGCTTTTACCATGCACACCAGTTTCGTGTCAGGCTGCATGAACGAACGGTAGTGGCGCACATTCTCAGCCAGCGCACCGAGATTGACCTCCAGCACGGTCTCATGCACCTTAAGTTCCAGTTGTTCGGCTATCTGGTCGAAGTGGAACCGGCGCGCTCCCTTCAAGAGGATGATGTCGTCCTTGAAGCGCTCTATCAGATGGCTGTCGAGAAGATCCTCGGTCGATTCGAAGAAGTGTTTTTCCACCTGAAAGCGCGAATGGGCTGCTGCGATGTGTGGACCGATGCCCACGATGACATCGATGCCGCGCGTATGGACCATGTCGGCCACTCTCTGGTACAGAGCCTGGTCGTTTAGTCCCGTCTGCTCCAAATCGCTGATTATAAGAATGCTGCGGCGGTTTTCGGCGCGACGGTTCAGGAAGTCGAGGGCAATGTCGAGACTCGTCAGGTCCGAATTGTACGAGTCGTTGATGAGCGTCAGACCTCTTACGCCCTCCTTCACTTCGAGGCGCATTGCCACCGGGGTCAGCTTGGACAGACGTTCGGCTATCGTCTCCGGTTTCTCACCGAGCACCAGAGCCGTGGCTATGGTATGTATGGCGTTCTGTACGGAAGCATTGCTTGTAAAGGGCAGGGTGGCGTGCACCCCGTTGAACGTGAGTGCCGTGTGATCCTCATGTTTCTCGATTTTTGAGATGTACAGCGGAGCCTTCTCGTCGGTCAGCGACCACCCGAAGTGCTTGCCGTGGAAGCGGCTCTGCTTCAGGCATCGGCCGATGATGCTATCGTCAGCATCATAGATGAGCACCTCCGAGTCGTCGAAGAGCGAGAGTTTCTCCATGCACTTTTCCTCCATCGTGGCAAAATTCTCCTGATGCGCAGCCCCGATGTTGGTCATCACGCCGATGGTCGGTTGGATGATGGCGCGCAGCCCAGGCATTTCGCCGCATTGTGATATGCCCGCCTCGAAGATACCCACTCGAGTCTGGTCGCCTAAGAGCCACACTGAGAGCGGTACGCCGATCTGCGAGTTGTAACTGCGTGGAGAGCGCGTCACCTGCTGTGACGGACAGAGTATCTGGTATATCCATTCCTTTACACTCGTCTTGCCGTTGCTGCCGGTGATGCCGATGACAGGTATGTCGAACCGTCCGCGATGATGCGCCGCGAGCAGCTGCAACGCCGTCAAGGTGTCTTTGACTTTGATACAGACGGCATCGTCGTTTGCCGCGACAGAATGGCTGACCACGAATGCACGTACACCTTTATTATATAGGTCGTCGATGTATCTGTGCCCGTCGTTTCTCTCGCTCGGAAGTGCGAAAAACAATGTGTTGCTTGGCTCAACCAACAGCCTGCTGTCGAAAAGAATGTTCTTTATGACAATGCTATTGTGTTGATTACCAATTATTTCGCCATCAATGATTTTGGCGATTTCTTCTGTCGTGTATTCGTTTTTCTGCATGGCGCAAAAATAATTATTTTTTTTGAAAACGCGATAATATGCTGAATATGAAAAAACATTATTTTTGCAAAAATTTTGCGAATGAGAAATATATGTGTTTTCTGCGGAAGCAGCATGGGCTTCGACCGGCGTTACGCTGAGGCGGCGCGGCGGCTTGCTGACGTTCTCGCTGATAATGAATGCGTTCTGTATTATGGCGGCGGCAATGTGGGCATCATGAAGGTCATCGCCGATCGTATGCTCGAGCGCGGCAAGAAGGTCATCGGCGTGATGCCGGATTTCCTGTTGGGTCATGAGATAGGTCATCAGGGGATTACGGAGATGATTCCGACAAAGACAATGGCCGAGAGGAAAGAGATACTGCTGAGGGAGTCAGATGCTTTCATCGCGTTGGCGGGCGGTTTCGGCACCCTCGACGAGCTTTCGGAAGTCGTCGTCGCCGACCAACTTCATCTCATGGAGAAACCGATGGCGTTGTATAACACCCTCGGCTATTACGACGGCCTCGTGCAGTGGATCGACCGCGGAGTGAGAGACGGCTTCATCCGTAAAGACCATTATAACAACCTGATTGTCAGCGATGATCCGGTTGTTCTTTTTGAAAAGATGAAAGAATATAATCCTGTGAAAATCGACAAATGGATTAAAGACATAAAAGAAGAGACAGAAAACAGGTAAGAGAACCGCGTCGGCGGTTCCACGGATATGGATGATTTGTCACGTTGTTTATGAAAATATAACATTATGAATATAATAGGGATAACAGGGACGTTGGGTGCGGGCAAAGGCACCATCGTTGAATATCTGATTGAGAAAAAAGGTTACGTTCATTATTCGGTGCGAGCGTTCATAGCGGAGGAGATAAAACGCCGCGGATTGGAGGTGAACCGCGACACGTTGACCGTGACAGCCAATGAGTTACGCGCGAAACACTCGCCGAGTTATATTGTAGAACAGCTTTACGATCGTGCGTATTCGGCGGGCAAAGACGCTGTCATCGAGAGCGTGCGCACACCTGGCGAGATAACGGCACTTCGCGCAAAGGGCAACTTCCACCTCTTCGCCGTCGATGCCGACCGCATGACACGCTACGAACGCATCACGGAACGTAAGTCGGAGACCGATGCGGTGAGCTTCGAGACCTTCGTGGCCAACGAGGAGCGCGAGATGACATCCGACGACCCGAACAAACAGAACCTCGCCGAATGTATCAGGCAGGCCGATTATGTGTTCCAAAACAACGGCAGCATCGACGACCTCAACAGAGAGGTGGAGAAGGTGCTTCAGGATATAGAAAGCAGGAAATACAAGCGCCCGTCGTGGGACGAGTATTTCATGAACATGGCCGACACTGTGGCCGAACGCGCCACATGCGACCGCGGACGCAGCGGCTGCGTCATCGTCAAAGACCGGCAGATTTTAGTTACCGGCTACGTCGGCTCGCCGACCGGACTGCCGCATTGCGACGAGGTAGGGCACCTGTTCAGGAAGATGATTCACGAAGACGGACGCATCACCGAACACTGCGTGCGCACCGTACACGCCGAACAGAACGCCATCGCGCAGGCCGCGAGGAGAGGCATAGCCCTCGAAGGCAGCACGCTCTATTGCAGGATGACACCGTGCCGCACCTGCGCCATGCTCATCATCAACTGCGGGATAGTGCGTGTGGTGTGCCAAAGGAAATACCACGACGGCGCCGAGTCGGAAGAGATGCTACGCACCGCCGGCATCAAACTCGAATATTTCTCGGAAGAGGTGCAGATGTACGAGAGACAGTGATTTAGTCTCTCTTTTTTATGCCCGAAATTTTTTTCCAACTTTTTTCTCGCCGTATCGAAAAATGTATTATTTTTGCCGCCGCGATGGAGGACATCAAAATGGCATATAACGACAGAATGGTAATGACATATAATAGTGTGGCTTTGGTGACGCATGAAAATGCGTCCATGAACTCATTCATTACCCCCCCGTTGCGCAAGTCGTTGAAAATCAATTAGTTAGCACAAATTTGTGGAAATATAGCAGCCGTCGGTCGATGACCGGTGGCTTTTCGTGTTTCCGCGTGTCTGTTACGACATACATGTATCCCACCATCACATATCATCGCACCGGCGGAGCCATCCGCCGATCACTTTATCATAGCACGGCCTGCCGTTTGGTGGGAGCGGCGGGCCCTTTTTTCGAGTTTTTAGTTTTTAGTTCCTAGTCTTTAGAGTGGAGCAAACTCAAAATACGGACAATC